>JADBKU010000049.1 GCA_014896235.1 bacterium
GCGCTAAGCCCGCGTTTCGCGGCGGAGTTCCACGCGGCGCATCACCGCGCCTTCGGCCATAGCGCGCCAGACGCGCCGATCGAGGTCGTCAATCTGCGTCTTCGCGCGTGGGCTGAAGGGCCGCACCGCGGATCCCGCCGCGTCTTGCGCCCGGCCGGCCGGCCGTCTCCCGGCGGACGCGCGCGAATCGCAATCGATGGCGCCATGGTTTCTGCGCCGGTCTATCAACGCGAGGCGTTCGGCGCCGGCGCGCGAATCACCGGTCCCGCGATCGTCGCCGAGCTTAGCGCGACGACCTATGTGGCGCCCGAGTTCGACCTGCGTTGCGACCAATTCGGCAATCTGCATCTGGAGGCGCGATGAAGCGCGCGAAATCGGTCCGCTCTCTTGTCGATCCGGTGACGCTGGCGGTTATGAACAGCCGGATGGCGGCGATCGCCGAGGAGATGGGCGTCGTGCTGGGGCAGACCGCGTTTTCGCCGAATATCAAAGAGCGCCGCGACTATTCCTGCGCCCTGTTCGACGGCGCCGGAGAGCTGGTCGCGCAGGCGGCGCATATTCCGGTCCATCTCGGCTCGACGCCGCTTTCGGTGCGCGCCGCGATCGCGCGGCTCGACTTGGCGCCCGGCGACGTCGCGGCGCTCAACGATCCATTCGCCGGCGGCACGCATCTGCCGGACGTGACGCTGGTCGCGCCGATCTACCTGCCCGGCGAGCGCAAGCCGTTCGCATACGCCGCCAATCGCGCGCATCACGCGGATATCGGCGGGATGGCGCCGGGATCGATGGCGTTGGCGACGGAAATCTATCAGGAAGGGCTGCGGCTTCCGCCGGTGAAGCTGGTGGCCGCGGGCGCGCCGGCGCGTGACGTTTTTGAATTGTTTCTGGCCAACACGCGCGTGCGCGAGGAGCGCGAAGGCGATCTGCGCGCTCAAATCGCGGCTTTGGAAGTCGGCGCCGCGCGGATGCGCGCGATGGTTGAGACGGCGGGACGCGCGGAGGTCGCCGCCGCGATGGCCGCCCTGAAGGATTATGCGGAACGGCTGATGCGGTCGGCGCTGCGCGAAATTCCGAACGGAACGTACCGCGCCGAAGATGCGATGGACGGCGACGGATTCAGCGACCGGCCGATTCCGTTGCGGGTCAAGATCAAGATTGGCGGCGGGCGCGCGCTGGTGGATTTCACCGGCTCGGCTCCGCAGGCGCGCGGCTCGATCAACGCCAACTATGCGATCACGCTCTCCGCGACCTTTTACGTGATGAAGTGCATGGCGGCCGGCGAAACGCCCTCGAACGAGGGCCTGATGCGGCCGATAACGCTGGTCGCGCCGCCGGGAACGATCGTGAACGCGCAGCCGCCCGCAGCCGTCGCGGTCGGCAATGTCGAGACCTCGCAGCGTATCGTGGACGTATTGTTTCGCGCGCTGGCGCAGGCGGCGCCCAGGCGGGTTCCGGCCGCCAGTGCGGGTTCAATGTCAAACCTTACGGTGGGTGGGTACGATTCGTTCCGCGGCCGCCATTTTTCCTATTACGAAACGATCGCGGGCGGCGCGGGCGCCGCCGAAGGCCATCCGGGCGCCTCAGGCATACATACGCACATGACCAACACGCTCAACACGCCGATCGAGGCGCTGGAGGCGTACTATCCGATGCGCGTAACGGAGTATCGGATTCGCCGCGGTTCGGGCGGCGCTGGCAAGTTCGCCGGCGGCGAAGGACTGGTGCGTGAAATCGAATGCCTGGTCGAATCGAACGTCAGCCTGCTTGCCGAGCGCAGGAAAATCAACCCTTGGGGCTTGAACGGCGGCGGCGCTGGCGCCCGTGGCGCCGACTATCTGGTCAACGCGGCGGGCCGCAAAAGAAGGCTTGCCGCCAAAGCCAATGCGCTGCTTGAACCGGGCGAACGCATCCGTATCGAAACCCCGGGCGGAGGCGGATGGGGCCGGGCGAAGCGATGACGAAAACGGGGGCATTTCCGTGCGCGGTCCACAATGAATTTTCACGCGGCGGTGGTTCCTGATGGCGGAAGATCGTTTCTGGATTGGCGTTCACGGCGTAATCGCGTCGCGGGGTAAAGTCCTGGTGTTGCGGCGCGCCGCTTCGATGGCTTACCGGCCGGACCATTGGGACCTGCCGGGCGGCCATCTGGCGATCGGCGAGACGTTCGAGGAATGCCTGTTGCGCGAAATCCGCGAGGAAACCGGTCTGGCGGCGCGTGTCGAACGGATGCTCGGCGTCAATCAGGGAACCGAAGGGCCATACGTGCAGCTAATTTACGCCTGCGCGATCCCGCTCGAATCTCCGCCGTTGGTTTTGCGTCCGTTCGAGCATAGCGAGGCGCGGTGGCTCACGGTCGCGGAGATCAAAGCGATGCGCGGCTTGATTCCATATCTGGAGCGGATAGCGACGCGCGGTTTGCTGGATTTCGCGGACGCGTCATGAGCGGCCGCGGCGGCGCGTAGCCAGCCGTCCGCGCCAATAGCCGATAAAGTTGGCGCATTCCAGCTCGTGATAGACGGCCGTTTCGAGATCGCCGGCCGCCGCCGCCATCGCCATCCGAAGGGCGTTGCGGAAAAGCTTGTCGAGATGATTGTGGGTGCGGCCGCCGGCGATCGCGCTGCCGAAGCCGAAGGCGTAGGCCTTGCGGCGCAGATAACGCCGGGTCAGCCGCTCCGGGCCGATCATATGATGCACGCGCGCGGCCGGAGCGAATCCGATCGCGCCGCCATGCAGCATGATCCGCTCGAACAATTCAGTGTCTTCGCCGGAAATGGGATTCGAGCCAACGACGCCCAGATCTTCGCGGAAATTGCCGAACAATTCGAAAGTGCGGCGCCGAAAGCCGACGTTCGCGCTGAAGTAGTTGTGAATCGAATCGCGCGCCGCCGGCGGGGCTTCGGCCAGCGCCGCTTCATCGTGCACGGCCAGCCGCACGTAAAGACTGCGCCCCAGCCAATGCGGCGGCGGCGCCTGCCATCGCGGGAGCACGATTCCACATACGACGTCCAGCGCCCGCCGATCCATCTCGCGCAGCAGTTGCACCGCCCAATCCGGCTCGGCGATCGCGTCGTCGTCGATAAACAGGATGAAGTCGCCGCGCGCCTCGGCGATCGCGCGATTGCGGGCCCGGCTTGAGCCAAGCTCCGGTTCGATTACGTAGCGCACGGCCATTGGCGCGGTGCGGGCGAAAACCTCGACCGCGTCGCGGGTGTCGTCGGTCGAAGCGTTATCGACGATCAGGCACTCGAAATCGACGCCCTCGGGAATTTGGAGCGCGGAGACGCTCGCCAGCGTCAGGCCGAGCAACCGGGCGCGATTGTGCGTCGGCACGGCAATCGTAACAACCGCGTTCATGGCGTTGTTGGCCTCGGCGCGGCGGACGGTTTGGCCGCCGGCGGCGCGCTGCCGGATGCGTCCGGCGCTGGAGGTTCGGCGGAAGCGTGATGGTCGTGATGCAATTTCGGCAGGGGCGCGGACGACTGCGTGAAAACGATCGATCCGATCGTGACGTATGGCGTCGCGTCCTGCTGAATCCGCACGGGCGCGGTCAGGATAAAGCCGAACGGCCGCGTTTCATCAGGCAAAAGAGGAATCACCGGCCGGCTGAAATCGGTGAATTCGAGCGGCGTGACGATCACCGGGTGGCGTTCGGTGAAAACCGGCTTGGCGTCCTTGCCGCGGCCGGAATACCAGGTGACGGCGATCTGGACATTGTCGATCGCGCGTGTTCCGCGATTCTTGATCGAACCGAAGACGGCCGGCACGCGCTCTTCCGACATCCGCATCGCGACGTCGCTCAAATGCAGATAGCGCGCCGCGTACTTGCGGCTCTGTGGGACGTCGGCCTGCGCTGACTGGATCTGATCCAGCTCGGCCTCGTAGCGATACGCCAAGCCGATCGCGCCGGTCGCCTGAAGGCCGCGCAACTGCTCGATGATCGATTTGTATTGTTCGATTGCTTCGGCGAATTCGTATTCGCGATAAGCGGCGGCGGCTTCGCGATGCTGGTCGATCAGATGATCCCGGCGCGTAAATGCGGCCACGACGCGCCAGCGGCGATGTTCTTTGAACAGATAAATGAGATCGTCGTAAGTGATGGTCGGAAATTTGCCCGATTTCAGCGATTCCGCGGCCAAGTCGGCGCCGGAACCGCCGGGGCCGGCCTCGGCGTCGAGCGTTCGTTCCCATAGCGGCAGGTCAGGCGTGGTCACCTTGACCGTTACGCTGGCGATATTGCCGTTGCGCTGTTCGGCTCCGATTTGAAAATTCGTCACGTCGAGAATTTGCCGGAACCATAGCGGATCGGCGTCAGGACCCATCGGAATTTCAGTCAAAAATTCGGCCAGGGTGCGATTATGCCGATCCGTGTCGGTCAGCATTGCATAGCATGCCGCGTACCGATGCTGGCGCAGATTCGCGAGATAGCGCGCGGCCGCGTTGGTCGGCGTGTTTCGGGCGCATCCGGCGAGCGCCGCCGCGAAGACGGCGGCAAGAATACTCCGTGCGAAACGCGAGCGGCGCGCAGGCTTTTCCGCCTTCGAGCGAAAACCGCTGTCAACACGACCGATACGAGCTTGCGAGCGCATCAGGAGGTTGCGCGAGGTCGAATCTGTTTGAGTTCGACAAGATTGCCCTCAGGATCGCGAATATAGATGGACAGTCCGAGGCCGCGCGCGCCGTATCTCGTTGCCGGTTCGCCGACAACCTCGACGCCGCGGCCGCGCAAATAGTCGATCGCGGAGCGCAGGTCGGCGATTTCGACGCCGAGGCAGAAATGATCGAGATCGCGCGCGGCGCCGGCGGGGCGCTCGGCGGCTGGAATCAGATCGAGCATTCCGGAGCCCGCGCGCAATTGAATCAGGCCGATCGAATCAACGCGCCGTTCCTCGCTCAAGCCGATGACATCCGTGTAAAACGCGAGCATCCCGGCCTGGTCGCGGCAACGCAACACCAGATGATCAAGCTCGGCGGTTTTGAATGGCGGCTTCATAGCCGGGCTGGATGGCTCCACGAATTCAAGGACAGTGGCATAGCTCTTGCTGCGGCTGGTTTCAATGTTCGATAGGCAGGCGCGCCTCATTCCAGTCGATCATCCCGCCTTTCAGATTGCAAACGTGGTCGAAGCCGAGCCCTGTCAGAATAGCGGCTGCGGTGGTGCTGCGCACGCCCACGCGGCATACGACGACGATATCTTTTGCTTTGAAAGGCTCAAGCTCGGCGGCGCGCTCGGGCAATTGGCGCAGCGCGATGCGGGTCGCGCCGGGAATATGGCCGAGATCGCCGCGGAACTCTTCGTCCTCGCGCACGTCGAGAATCAGCGGAGCGTCTGGCGCGCTAAGCCGGGAGAAGACTTCCGCGGGGTCGAGCTGGCGCACCTGATTGAGCTGGGCGAGCGTGGGAAAATGCATGATCGAGGCGTCGATTTCCGTCTGGTTCGGCTGCAGCGCCTCCTGGATTCCGTCGGGCAGGGGCAACCCGAGATGGTTCATCAGGTCGATATATTGCTCGCGCGTGCGGCCGGCGACGCGCGGATTCGAGCGCTTTTCCTCGCCGATCGTCGATTGCGTGTGGCCGCGATAATCGTGCGCCGGAAACACCAGCGTGTCGTCGGGCAGGGTGAAAAGCTTTCCGGTAATCGAATCGTAGCCTGTTCCCGCGTCGCCGCCCGCGAAATCGCAGCGCCCGGTTCCGTGAATCATCAGCACGTCGCCGGTGAATACCCGATCGCCGGCGTACAGGCTGATCGAGTCGGGCGTGTGGCCGGGCGTGTACAACACTTTCAGCGAAATTTCGCCGACTTTCAGAACGTCGCCGTCGTCAACGTGCCGCGAAACATGCGGCGCCGGCGCGCGCCGATGCATAATCACCGGCGCGCCCGTCAGCTCGCCCAACTCGATCGCGCCGCTGCGGTGGTCGGCGTGCGTGTGCGTGTCAATGATCATCTCCAGCCGGCATCCGAAGTACGCCAGCAACGCGATGTAACGCTCGATGCGGTCGCGGAGCGGATCGATCAGGGCCGCGGCATGTGCGCTTTCAGAGAGCGCGAGGTAGGTCTTGCACTTGGCGTGATTGAGTTCGCTGAATTTCATCAGGCCGATCCTCCCGGCGGACAGCGACTTTTTCCAACCCTGCGGCGGCCCGTCGCGGCGGTAATCGGGAACTATAGCGCCGACCGGCGCGGTCGTGAACATTATTGCCGCGCATCGGGGGCGGCTTGCGCGGCGATGGCGCGCCGTCGATGATGCTCAAGCGCCGATGACTGCCTCGTTCTTCGCTCCGCTCCTGATCTTCGCTCTGACTTATTTCGTGATGGCGGCGGGGAAGGTCCCGCGGCTGCGGCTCGACCGCGCCGGTGCCGCTTTCGCCGGAGCGGTCGCGATGGTCGCGGTCGGCGGGCTCAGCGAGCGCGCCGCGCTCGACGCGATCGACTTCCGGACGCTCGAACTGCTGTTTGGGATGATGATAGTGGTCGCGAATCTGCGTCTTTCCGGCGCGCTTGCGGAGGCGGCGCGCGCGCTGCTCGCACGCGGCAGATCGGCCTTCGGGATGCTTGCGATGACCGTCGTAGCGTCCGGCCTGCTCGCCGCGTTTTTCATCAACGATATCGTCTGCCTCGCGCTGGCGCCGCTGATAATCGAAATGACCGCGGTGGTCGGCGCGCCGCCAGTTCCTTTTCTGCTCGCGCTAGCCACCGCCAGCAACATCGGCAGCGCCGCTACGATCACCGGCAATCCGCAGAACATGATCGTCGCCGGCTTTGCGCATCTCGGTTACGGCGCTTTCGCGCTGCGCGTGGCGCCGGGGGCGCTGGCCGGTCTGGCCGCCGACTACGCTATTATCGCCTATCTATATCGCGGCGAGTTGCGCGGGTTGCGCCGCGACCTCGCGCCGCCGCCACGGCGCCGCCGCGCCATCTTGCGCTGGTTGCGCCTCAAATCTTCCATTATCGCTGCAGGCGTGCTCGCCGGATTCGCCGCCGGATGGCCCACGGACATGGTCGCGATGGGCGCGGGCGCGGTTTCGCTTTTCACGCGGCGGGTCAAGCCGGCGCGCGTCTATCGGCTGATCGATTGGACGATGCTGCTGATGTTCGCCGGCCTGTTTGTCGTGGTGGCTGGAGCCGAGCGGACCGGCTTCCAGAACGACCTGGTGCGGATGGTCGGAGTGGCGCGGTTGCGCGGCGCGGCCACGCTCGCGATCGTCGTCGCCGCGCTCTCCAATTTGGTGAGCAATGTGCCGGCGGTGATGCTGATGCGGCCGCTGTATCATTCGCTCGCGATGGGATCGCGGCAGGCGCTGATTATCGCCGTATCCAGCACGCTTGCGGGCAACCTGACGGTGCTTGGTTCGATCGCGAACCTCATTGTCATCGAGCAGGCGCGCCGCGCGCGGATTGAAATCGGTTTTTACGAATACATGCGGGTGGGCGTGCCGGTTACCGTGCTTACGCTCGCGCTCGGCGTCGCGATCGTCGCCGTGGGAGGATAGTCAGCCAACCCGTTGCGCGCGTGGCGGGAATTCGTATCTGACCAATTCCGCGCGCGCGACGGCCGACGCGACGATCGCGTCGACGTCGAACGCCGCTTCTTCTTCAGCTACGGCCACCAGCCGCGCACGAGTCTCCGGATGGTCCGGCACGAACAGCGAACAACAATCCTGGTCGGGCAAAATCGACGTTTCAAAAGTGCCGAGTTTCCGCGCCTCGGCGATGATTTCATTTTTGTCCATCCCGATTAAGGGACGCAGGATCGGCAGCGCCGCCGCCTGCTCGATGACGGTCATGTTTTCCAGCGTCTGGGACGCGACTTGACCAAGGCTCTCGCCCGTCACCAGCGCGCTCGATCCGGCGCGGCGCGCCAGCGCGCTTGCGATTCGCAGCATCATCCGCCGATACAGCACGACGCGCAGCGGACGGCGCGCGCGGGCGACGATCTCGCGCTGGGCGTCGGCGAACGGCACGAGCGCGAGCGTCGCGCGCATCTGGTAACGCGTCAGATGCGCGGCGAGATCGCAGGCTTTTTCCCGGCTCGCGGTCGAGACCAGCGGATGGCTGTGGAAGTGCACGAAATCCAGCTTCATGCCGCGCCGCATCATCCGGTATGCGGCGACCGGCGAATCGATTCCGCCGGACAGCAGGACCGTCCCGCGGCCGGTGACGCCCACCGGCAGTCCGCCGGCGCCGGGATGCTTGCCGGCGGCGAGATAGGCGCCGTGCGGCAGGATTTCGATCGTAATCGTAAGGTCAGGATTTTCGAGATCGACTTTGAGCCCCAGCGCCGCCGCGACCGCGCCGCCAACCTCGCGGTCGATTTCCATTGAATTCAGCGGAAAGCGCTTCTCCGCCCGCCGCGTCGCCACTCTGAAGCTGCGCGCGGGATGGGCGCGGGCGGCCGCGATCGCTTCGCGCTTGAGCGCTTCCATCTCAAGCGGCGCCGGCCGGCTGATGGTGAAATTCTGCAAGCCGAAAAGCAGCGCCGCGCGTTCCCGAACCAGGTCATCGCTCGCGTCCGCCGGCAGTTCCGCGATGATGCGCGGTCCCTCCGCGCGCACGCGCCCGATTCCGATGTCGGCGAAGACGCCGCGCAGGTTGTGCTTGAGCTGATCGACGAAGCGCCATCGATTGCCGCCTTTGAGCACGATTTCGTGGCATCGCCCGATCAACACCCGCGGCGCTTGCTTCTCTCCGATCGCTTTCGCGTCATGCGGCGAGCTTTCGCCATGTTCATCCATACTCATCGCCGGACTTAACTTGCCAGCATCGGGCTTGCGCTGGAAGAGCGCGGGCGCGATGATCGAAAGATAACCGCCGCCTGATGAATATCGACGACCAGATTCCGCCGCTTCACGAATATCTCGATCGGCTGCGCCGCCGGCTCACGCCTGCCGAGTCGGTTCCGCCGCCAAAGACCGGCGCCGGCCGCGTCGCCGCCGTACTGGCGCCGCTGATCGTGCGCAACGGCGCGATCGAGGTCCTGTACACACGGCGGTCCGATCGCATCGCCAGCCATCGCGGACAAGTCGCGTTTCCAGGCGGAGGCTTTGATCGTCGCGACAAGGACCTGATGGCCACGGCGCTACGTGAAACGCATGAGGAAGTTGGCCTCGAACCGGCCGCAATCAGCGTGCTTGGCAGCTTTCCCGGCCGCCGGACCTTTGCGACAAACATCGACGTGACGCCGTTCGTTGGCGTGATTTACGGAATGCCGGCTCTGCGGGCGGACCCGCGCGAGGTCGCGGATATATTCACCGTTCCGCTCGACGCGCTGAGCGATACGCGCCACCGTGGCGAGTATCGGTTGAATCGCGACGGGGCAGTCAGCGGCTACCCGGCGATTTTCTATGGCGGTCAGGTCATCTGGGGCCTGACCTATCATCTCACGCTCACGCTGCTTGAATTGTTTTCCAGCGTCCGCGCCGAAAATCCGCGCGCGCACTAACCGCGCATCATCTCGAAATAGGAAACCGCGAGCATCTCGCCAATCGCGCCGTTCAGAGCGTTCAGGATCGCCGCGACTTCTTCACGATAATCGTCGGGATTCTCGCCGGGACTGGCGACCGCCTCGATCTCGCCGAATTCGCCGAGACCCTCGACGCGATCCAGATGCAGCCGCACGTTGCGGCGCGCCAGCAGCGTGCGGACCTTCGACACCGTCGCGATCGCGCCTAGCGCCGCGGTTAGCATCGCGCGTAACGCCGCCGGGTCGGCGACTGGCGCGATCGCGTAGTCGCTCACGTCGAGGCCGCCGCGGCGTTCGCGCGCGTAATGGATCAAAGCGGCAGAGCCGTTTTCCTCGCGCAGCTTGAGTTTGCCGTGGTTCGTCCGAAAAAACGTGTCGCGCTGAATCAATTCGCCGCGCCGCTCATAGCCGATGGCCTCCGCCGCGGCCGCCGCCTGCGCGCGATCGATCAGTCGGAATTTTGCTTCGAGATTGCGCATCGCCCCGCATCCGGTTGCGCCGTCCTTCGCTTGACAGCGCGAGAAATCGCCAAATAGGCTTTCACGATCCGTAGCGGTTTGGAAAGCTGGCAAGATGGCGAACCTCAAGGCAAACGACGCGGAGGACGCGCGGCTGCGCGAAGCAGGCTTCGATCCCGCGGCCGAACCCGATCGCGCGGTCGAAAAACTCGAGGCGCTGCGCGGCTCGACCGGCGTCGCTGACGGCGCGATCGCCAGAGCGCTCGGCGCAATCGCGTCGCCGCGCGCCGCGGCGTTGCTGGCGCGGATGGAAACTCAGGCGACCGGCGCAGTCCGCCGCGAGATCCGCCGGGCGCTTTATCGTCTCCGGCAGCGCGGAATCGAGCCGCCGCGCGCCGCGGCGCAGGCGGCTCGCGCAATCGCCGCTGCGCGCTCCGAGGCGGCGGAATCAGGACTCGACGCGCTGCTCTCCCCCGCCGACGCCGACGGCGCACGCGTGGCATGGCTGCTGAAATTCCGTCCAGGCGGCGGAATCCGCCGTCTTTGGGGATTGGTGTCTGAACGCGAAGGAATGCTCGGCGTGAACCTGACCACGCTCACGCGCAAAGAACTGCGGCAGGATCGCGCGGAACTCGAACGGCGCGCCGGCGTGCCGATGGTCGAGGCGGATTGGCGCGTGGCCGATTTCATTCTCTGCGACGCCTGGCGGCGCACGCCCGAGGCCCGACGCCGCGAAGCGGGAAATTTCTTCGCGATGCGCGCGGAGATGGTCGCGGCGTCGCCGCCGTCCGAACTCGACCATCCGATCTGTCGCGAATTCGCGGGCGAAATCGAACACGATCCGCCCGCGGACCTGATGGCGGAGCCGGAAGTCGGAGCGTTCGTTTTCGGCCCTGAGGCGGTCCGCCCTTACGTTGAGGAAATCGCGAATATCCGCAACAGCGTGATCGTTCTCAATCGCGCCCAGCAGGAGGAACGCGCGCTGCTGGTCGTCGAGCGCGCGATCGGCGAACTGCTAACGGGCGAAAATCGCACGCGCCTGCGGCGCCATCTGGAGGACACTGCGCACTACCTTTCACGGACCGGGCGGCGGACGCAGGCCGGATGGGCCGCCGCAGCGGCGGCGCGGCTTCGCGATGGCGCGGACTTGAAACGCGTCCCGTTTTTCCAGGCGCTGGTGCGGGCGCAGCTTGGCGCGATGATCGTCCAAGAAGAAGAACAGCGCCGCGAGGAGCCGCGCCTTATCATGACGCCGGCCGAGGCGATGCGGGCGCGTCAGGCCGCGATGCGCCGGCCGCGCTAGGCCGCATCCCGGCCGGGAAAATTTTTTGAGCGATGATTGAGCAAAAACCGCTGCGTGGAATTCGCGTTCTCGATCTAAGCCGGGTGCTGGCTGGACCGTTCTGTGCGATGAACCTTGCCGACCTCGGCGCCGACGTGATCAAGGTCGAACTGCCCGGCCGCGGCGACGATGCGCGCGGCTACGCCCCGCGCATCCCGAATTCCAACGACTCCGGTTACTACTACAGCGTGAATCGCGGCAAGCGCAGCGTGACGATCGACCTGCGCCAGCCGGCCGGCGCCGAACTGCTGCTCGAACTCGTGCGCCGCAGCGACGTCGTGCTCGAAAATTTTTCGCCCGGCACGATGGAACGCTTCGAGCTTGGTTATGGCCGGCTCGCCGCGGCCAATCCCCGAATCATCCTGTGCTCGATTTCGGGCTTCGGCCAGAGCGGGCCGATGGCCTCGGCGCCGGCCTACGATATCGTCGCGCAGGCGCTCGGCGGCACGATGAGCATCACCGGGCCGGCGGGCGGCGAACCGACGCGATGCGGCGTCTCGATCGGCGATCTGGCCGCCGCGCTCTATGGCGTGATCGCGATACTCGCCGCGCTGCGCGAGCGCGATTTAAGCGGCGCCGGGCGCCATCTGGATATCGCGATGCTCGATTGCCAGGTGGCGTGGCTCGAAGACGCGCTCGCGCGTTTCTCGGCGACGGGAGTCGCGCCGCAACCGATCGGCTCGCGCCATCCGTCGATCACTCCGTTCCAGCAGTTCAGGGCGGCCGACGGATATTTCGTCGCCGGATGCGGCAACGAAGCGATTTGGCGGCGTTTCTGCGACGCGATCGGGCTGCCCGGATTAAAGGACGATCCGCGCTTCCTCGCCAACGCCGACCGCACCGCGAACCACGCCGCGCTCGAACCAATCCTTCAGGGTCATTTCGCGGCGCTGCCGCGCGCGCATTGGCTCGGATTGCTCGAAGCGGCCAACGTGCCGGCCGCGCCGATCGCGACAGTCGCCGAAGTCGCCGCGAATCCGCATCTGCACGAGCGCCGGATGATCCTGCGGGCTGATCATCCGGCGTTCGCCGATCTGATCGTGCCCGGCTCGCCGCTCAAGACCGCGGGCGTGGCCAGCGCACCGGCGACGCGCGCGCCCGCGCTCGGCGAAAACACCGACGGCGTGCTTGCCGAACTGCTTGGCTATGACGCCGGCCGGATCGCGCGGTTGCGCGCCGCCGGCGTCATCTGACCGAACCGATGCGCCTCACAAGCCCAGCGCCGCGCGCGGCCGCGTCAGCGTGTCGATCGCGGCGTACAAAATTATCCGCGCGCATTCGATCAGGTCGTTCACATCGACCACGCCCATCCCGCCCAATCCCTCGCGATACTCCGGCGGACATTTGCGCGGCGGCGCGGTAAAGCCCACGCGCGCGCATGGAATGCCGAGGCGGCGGATCAGCGCGCCGTCGGTCTGGCCGCTCAGTTTGGGCGGATCGCCGTGCGGCCGGCCGCGCACGAGTTCCCATCCGCGCCGCGCGGACTGAACGATCCAGTTGTTCGGATCCGTCATGCCGCCCGGACACGCGCCGGTCATTTCCCAGTCGAAATCGAGATCCGCGCGGCGCGTCCGAATTTCGCCGAGCGCCGCCGCGAACTGCGCCTTGACCGCCGCCGGCGAAGTGCGCGGATTGCATCGCAGGTCGAGATAAATTTCGGTTGCGGCCGAAGGGAAGGCCGGCTTTTCCGGCCATCCCGCGCGGATCGCCGCGATATGGCCCTCGGGCGCGATTTCGCCGGCGGTGTTGCGCGCGGTGTACTCGGGCAGCCAGCGCTCGAGCTGCTCGATCAGCCACGCCGCCGGCGCGATCGAAGGACGATAGCCGGGCGCGCCGCGCGGAATTCCCGCGTAGCCGAGCGTGCCGCGCACCGTGATCTTGAACCAGCACATCCCGGGCTCCTCCGCATACACGCGCGCGAACGGCTTCATGATGATCGCGAAGTCAGGCGCGACGCCGCGGCTCAGCAGATGGTAGGCGCCGTCGCTCATTCCATAATTGCCGCGCTCCGCGACGTTGACCGGCATCCCGCCGCCGGCGAACGCGACGATCAGATCGCCAATCAAGGGTGCTCCGATTTCATGCAGCGCGGCCGCGATTTCGATCAGCGTCGCGACCATCCCTTTTGGATTCGCCGCGCCCAATCCGTAGATGAGATCGCCTTCGGCGCGCGCGCGGGCCGCGAGGTCGGCGCGCGGCGCGGACGCCGCCCAGGGAAAATCGCGCGCCGGGTCGCCCTCCAGATGCGTATCGATCGGCGCGTAGAGCATCAGCGCGGCGCCGCCGCCCGCGCCGCGCATCTCGCAGAACGTAATTCGCGGTCGCGCCGTTGATCGGCTGAATTGCGACGCGTCCGCCGCTCCGCTCGCGCATCCGTTCCGCGGCGAACTCGATCGCCGCGCGTTCGGCGCCGGTCGGACTCGGGATATTCACCAATTCCATCAGCGTGCGCCCGAGCCGCGCGGCGTCGAGCTTCGCGCAGGCCGCGTCGTAAAGGCGGCGTTGTTCGGCGGCAAATTCCATCGTTCGCGCCTCCCCGGCGTCAACTCGCGACGAAGCGCTCGGCGTAAATCCGTTCCGGCGCCACGCCGCGCGCGGCGAGACGCACCCGCGCCGCTTCGATCATCGCGGGCGGTCCGCACAGATAGGCGGAAGCATCGGCCGTGTCGATCGGCGCGGCGTCGAGGGCGTCCACCGGATTTCCGCGCCGCAAACCGTCGTCCGATCCTTCGATCCGTCCGGCGCTCAAGATCGCCCGCAGCTCCGGCATCCACCACAGGCGCAGTTCGATCTCGTCGCGCGCGAAAAACTCCGCGTCGCGCGAACATCCGAAGCTGAGCAGCATCGGCGGGCGCGGGCCGGGCCGGCGGCGGATCGCGTCGAGCATGGAAAGAATCGGCGCGAGGCCCGTGCCGCCGGCGACGAAAATGTGCAAACCGCGCGATCGACGCAGCACAAAGGCGCCGCGCGGCCCTTCGATTTCCAGCCGATCGCCCGCCCGCGCCCGCCGCAGCAGATATTCCGACATCGCGCCGCCGGCGATCAGTTTCACGATGAAAGTCATCGCGGGCAGGTCGTGCGCCGCCGACGCCATCGAATACGATCGCCATTCATCCGTGTGCGGAATCCGGATTCGCACGTACTGCCCGCTCTCGAACGCGAAGGTTTCGTCTTCGACCGCAAGCTTGAAGATCGCGACCTTGGGATTCGGCCGCTCGATCGCGCTGAGCGTCGTCGAAAAAATGCGCGGCGCGGCCGCGGCGATCAGCGTCGCCGGATAATGCTCGCGAATCACGCTGGGCGCGTGCGCATACGAGACGCACAGCAGGCGACGGCCGTCGGCGACTTCGCTCGCCAGCAGGGCGATCGGCCGGCCTGACGCCGGAGCGATCTCGCCCTCGATCAGCGTGGCGACGCAGGTCGAGCAACTGCCGGAGCGGCACTGATAAACCAGCGGCGCGCCTTGCGCGAGCGCCGCGTCGAGCACGAACTGGCCGGGAGCGACCACGATGCGCCGTTCCACGCCATCCTCGAACCGCAGCGTCACGCTTACGCCGCCGGGCGCGTTCGCGCTATCGCCGTCCGCCGCCATCGCGAGGTTCGCGGCCGTTCAGCGCGCCGTGCGCCGCGCCGGCGGCTCCTGGATTCCCCGGTTGAAGCGCGCGGCCACCTTGCGCCATACGATCGTCGCTTCGTCGAAGGCGCACAGCGTCTCCGCGTTCCAGCCGTCGCGCGATTCGTAGAAGTCCTGCATCGCTTCCCGCGCAAAAACGTCGTTGTCGTTGAAGTCCTTGAGCGCGAGCGGTTCGAAAAAGGCGTCATACAGATATTCGGCTTCGCGCCGTTCGGCGTCGTTCGACGCGCGCCCCACCAGCACTTCCCAATATTCGTGGCGCTTGTCGTCGATCGGCGCGTACCACTCGTACTGCGCCCATCCGGGTATCGGCCAGTGCTCGACCAGCAGCAGTCCCGGCAGAAACACGGAGGTGCGCGCGTAGTACGGCTTTTTGCCGCGCGCCTTCATCCCGATTGCGGCGTTTTCCATGAAGAACTTGTACGCGCGCAGGTTGTACATGTTCATCATGCCCTTCGGGCCGTTGGGTTCGTCGATGATTTTGATCGCGTCCTCCGAAATCGGCAGCGCGCCAAGACCCATCCGGCGATCGGTCGCCGCGACGATCTGATTGTCCCAATGGATCAGCAGATGGCCGGGGTCGAAGCCGTTTTCGACGCCGAGCCGCCAGTTCGACTCGACCCGGCGATGCACGCCGCGGACGTAGGTGTTGTCGTCGAGGATATGCGCGACCGGATTCGCGTCGTCCGCGATTCGTACCGGCAAATCGGCCGCGAGCGGCGGCGCCGGCGCGTATTCCTCGTCGCCGACGAATATGAAGATGATGCCGGCGCGCTCCTCGACCGGATACGTCCGGATTCGCACTTTCCCGATCAGCGGGTCTTCCGGCGATGCGACGATCGTTTTCAGCACGCCGTCGTCCAGTCCGTAAGTGAAGCCGTGATACCAGCAGGTGATCGTATCGTCGGTGAAGCATCGCGGCCGCAGCGACATCCGCACGCCGCGATGGGCGCAGCGATCCTGGATCGCATGGACACGGCCCTTGATCCGTCTGAGCGCGATCTCATGGCCCGCGATCGTCACGCCGCGGACCGCGTTCTCGGCCAGTTCGGCGCTGAAAAGCGCGGGATACCAGGCGTTTTTGAAGCCCCATGCGGCTTCGATGTACGGTTGGTATTGCCTGCTCGGCGCGATCGATCCGCGCGCCGCGCCGCCGCCCGCCGTCCGATCTCCTGAGTTCATAGCGGTTAAAGTCCGCCTCCTCTACTAGCCTTGGCGCGGCGTCGGCGCCGATGTCAACCGGCGCGCTATTTGGTCTGCTCGCTCGCGGCGCCTTGATCGTCCCGCCGCGGCTTTTATCGCCACCCCCGCGCCTTCTTGGTCGCCATGCGCTTCTTCTTTCTCACCTCACGCCCGGGCTTTCTTGCGCATCATGTCCGGGCCCTCCTGATTTATGGACGACGGCTGTCTTTTTATCTGTCATGCCCGGGCTTGACCCGGGCATCCATCACGACGGCGCGGCGGCGACGGTATGGATTCGCGGGTCAAGCCCGCGAATGACTTTCCGTTTTTACGCGATGCATGTTCGGCGCGACCGGACCCGCGCACGCGGTCTTTTCCCGTCATGCCCGGGCTTGACCCGGGCATCTCAACCCGCACCCCATGTGGATTTGGGCGCCAACGGGACGCTATCATACCGGGGATGGATCCGAACGAACTGCAACGCATGATCGAGACGGGCTTGCCCGGCGCGATCGTCCAGGTCCGCGACACTACCGGCGGCGGCGACCATTTCGAAGCGCTGGTCGTCAGCGATCGCTTCGACGGCAAGAGTCTCGTCGAACGGCATCAACTCGTTTACAACGCATTGGGCGACGCGATGCGCGCGCGCGTCCATGCGCTTTCGCTCAAAACCCTCACGCCCGCGCAGTATCAGTCCCGGAGGTAATCCAACGATGGCCACCGCTCTCGACCGCATTCAATCCGCGATCGCCCAGAACAAAATACTCATTTTCATGAAGGGCAATCGCAACTTTCCGCAGTGCGGATTTTCCGCCGCGACCGTCGCGGTTTTCGACGAGCTCGGCGTTCCGTACGAAACGATCGACGTGCTCAGCGACCCCGAAGTCCGCGAGCAGGTCAAGGCGTACAGCAACTGGCCGACGATTCCGCAGGTCTACATCGACGGCAAGTTCGTCGGCGGATGCGATATTGTGCGCGAGCTGTACGAGTCAGGCGAATTGCAACAGATGGTCAAAAGCGCGACCGGCGCTTCGGCCTGACGCTTAACCCCGCCGTCCGGCGGGGCGATCGTTTTTCCCTCGAATCGCGACGGAGCGGCCCGCGCGCCGCTCCGTCTCTATCGTCTTCGGCTCGCGCGTCGGCGCCGTTCTAAACGCCGCCGTCCAGGCTGTACGGCCCCGATCCGAATCCGGCGAGCATCAGCAGTCCCCCCATGATCGAGATGTTCTTCAGCACGTTGATCTGCTGCATCAACGCCATCGCCGCATTGCCTTTGGCCCGCGCATCCATCCACGGAATCAGATGGAAAAGGATGGTGACCGGGATGAACCACAGGAACATCAGGATCGCCGCCCAGCGCGCCTTGTAGCCGATCATCACCAGCAGGCCCAACCCGAGTTCCACCAG
>JADBKU010000005.1 GCA_014896235.1 bacterium
GAAACGCGGGCTTAGCGCCACCTCAATCTCGTACGATTGGCCGCGATAACGCACGTCGGCGCGCAGGTCATAATGAATGGATGCGGGTCGTCCGCTTTCCGCCGTCAATTCAGCCCGCGCCCGCGCTACCAACGAACCAGCGCGCTTGCGCAACCGCGCGAAGCGCGGGTCGGCGTCGCGCACGGTCATGGAATATTCGCGGCCCAGCGGCGCGCCCAGCGCGCCCCATGCGCACAGCAGGCCCGGATTGCGCGGCAGGACGATATGGCGGACGCCCAGTTCGCGCGCCAGCTCGCAGGCATGCATCGGACCCGCGCCGCCGAACGCCATCAGCGCGAACTCTCTCGGATCGAACCCGCGTTCGACGCTCACGACGCGAATCGCCCGTTCCATATTGGCGTTGACGACGCGGATCACGCCGCGCGCCGCGCCCGCCGGATCGGTCTTCATCGCCCGCGCCAGCGGCGCAATCGCGCGTTCCGATCGCGCGGCGTCGAGCCGCATCCGGCCGCCGAGAAAATTGCCCGCAAGCAGGCGGCCCGCGATCAAATCCGCGTCGGTCACGGTCGGCCGCTCGCCGCGGCCATAACAGGCCGGTCCGGGATCGGCGCCCGCGCTCTCCGGACCGACGCGCAGCGATCCGCCGGGGTCGAGCGACGCGATCGATCCGCCGCCCGCCCCCACCGTATGGATATCGATCACTGGCGTGCGCACCGCATAGCCGTTCGGATAACTGAGCGTGCGCACCCGCGCCGCGCCATCGACCAGCGCAACGTCGGTCGAGGTGCCGCCCATGTCGAAGGTGATGAACTTGTCGAGGCCGATCGCGCGCGCCAGCGCCGCCGCACCGACGACGCCCGCCGCCGGCCCGGAAAGAATCGTGCGCACCGGTTCGGCGCGCGCCAAACCCGGACCGATCGCGTTGCCGTCGGATTGCATCACGCGCAGCCGCCGGGTCTTCAAGCCGCTTTCGAGCCGCTCCAGATGCGCGACCATCCGCGGCGCGACGCAGGCGTTGACGACGGTCGTTGAGAGCCGTTCATACTCCCGATATTCCGCCAATATCCGATGCGATACGGAAAGCGGCTTGCCGGCCGGCGCGAGCTCCGAAGCGATCAGTTCTTCGCTCGCGGGATTCGCATAGGAGTGCAACATGCAAACGGCGAACGACTCCGCGCGCGACTTTTCGGCAAGCTTGCGTATCGCCTCGAGTTCGGCGCGTCCCAGCGGTTTTTGCACCGTTCCGTCGTGGAGCGTGCGTCCGCCAACTCCGAAACGCATCGAGCGCGCGACCAGCGGCGGCGGGCGGCTCGGCGCGAGCGCGTATAAATCCGCGCGGTTTTGCCGGCCGATTTCGATCAGATCCTCAAATCCCGCGTCGGTGAAGAGCGCGACGCGCGCCCCTTTGCCTTCGAGAAGCGCGTTGGTGGCCACGGTCGAGCTGTAGGTGACGATTTCCGCCGCCTCGCCGCCGATCAATTCCGCGATCCCCGCGATTACCGCCTGCGCCGGATCGTGCGGCGTCGAGGCCAGCTTGTGAACGCGCGCTGCGCCGCCCACGATCGCGACCAGATCGGTGAACGTGCCGCCAGTGTCGATGCCGACGACCACGGCCGCCGAACCTGCGCCGCCGCGGCGCCCCGCTTTTACCGCTTTGCGAGTCACGAGGGCCTGAGCAAAATCTTGAAATGCGCTTTGTCCGCCGCCAGCGCAAAGGCGCCCGCGCCGTCAGCAAGCGGAACGATTTTATCGATTAACGGCCGCGGATCGATGCGCCCGGCGGCCAGCGCGCGCAGCGCCGGCTCGAAGCGGCCGCAGCGCGAGCCGATCACGCTGATTTCGTTAATCACGATCGGCGCGAGATTCATCGCCGCGCCGGCCGCCGCCGTGCTCTTCAGTACAATCGTGCCGCGCGGCCTGACCAACGCGATCGATCGGGCGAACCCCGCTGGATTTCCGGTGCAATCGATTACGACGTCGAAGCCGGGTTCGAGCGTGTCCGCCGCGGCGACGGTCAAGCCAAGCTTTTCGAGGCGCGCGAGCTTCGCGCGGTCGCGCCCCGCAACCACTGGCGCGAAATCTTCCGACCGCAGCGTCATCGCCACGATCGCGCCCAGCCGGCCCCCGCCGAGAATCGCGATTCGATCCGAACGCTTGAGCGCGGCCTGCTCGAAAATCTCGAAGGCCGCCGCCAGCGGCTCGACAAACACCGCCGCCTCGTCGGCAATCGAGTCGGGCACGGGCTTGAGGTTGCCGTCCGGAAGCCGCAGATAATCCGCAAACGCGCCGTCGCGGCCAAGAATTCCGAGCACGGTGCGATTCGGACAATGGCGCGCCATGCCGTCGGCGCATGACCTGCACCGGCCGCATCCGGCGTTGATCTCGCCCACCACGCGCCGCCCAACCAGAGCCGGATTAGCCGACTGAACCACGCGCCCCGTGAATTCATGTCCGGGCACGCCGCGAAACGCCATGTAGCCGCGGGCAAGCTCCAAATCGGTGCCGCAGATCCCGGCCAGCGTCACCCGAACCAGGCTTTCACCCGCGATCGGCGCAGGATCCGGGTAATCTTCGCGCAATTCGAGAGCGCCGTCGAAGTAAAGGGCGCGCATGCCGAGGCATTGAAACAGAAAAGCCGCAGGCCTTGCCACCCCGCGGCTCTCTCGCCAAAAAGCGTAAGACTCGCTTCAATCCGCCGGTTTTGCAGTCGCGCTTTTTTCAGCAGGCTTGGACGAGGCCGCCGATCCCTCGGACGCGCCATTGGTCGAATTCGAGGTTGACGCGGTCGCGGACGACGTATCCGCCGAAGTGGAAGAATCGCTCTTGCCGCCGCCCCCCGACTTCGCGTAGTCGGTCGCGTACCATCCGCTGCCCTTCAGGATAAACGAGGTGCGCGAAACAATCCGCTCCACCTTGCCCTTGCACGTCGGACACTTCCGCAGGGGATTTTCGGTGATCCGCTGAGTTACTTCAAAGACTCCGCATTTAGCGCAATTGTATTCGTAAATAGGCATAGGTCTGTTCGATTCTTATCAGGCGCCGATCTAACCCACTGAAGACGTAATCATGGCGACTTGCCTTGTCAACGCGGCCGATCGGGCGAACCGGCCCGCGCTCTCGATCCGCCGTGCGCCAATTCCTCAACGCGCGCGGCGACGCGATCCGGATCGGCCGTCGCGATTTCTATCGTCTTGCGCCGCGACGACGCTCCACGCACGATCCGCACACTGGCGCGCGGCAGCCTCAGGATGCGCGCCAGAATTTCGACCAGCTCGTCATTGGCGCGACCGCCCTCGGGCGGCGCATGTAGCGCCATCACGAGGCCGCGCGCCTCGACTCCCAGACATCCGCTGCGCGATGCGCTTGGACGAGCCAGCACCTCGATACGCAGACGGTTTCCGCTCCGGCTCAACCATCGGCCCGCGTCGCCGCTTGCCATCAGGTGAATCCAAACACCATCACCCTTGTCAAGGTTGGAATCAGATATTCGGTAAGAAAGCTGATAAACAGCAGCACGACGATCGGAGAAAAATCGATTCCGCCGAACAACACTGGCAGATGCTCCCGAATCCAATCGAACACTGGTTCAGTAATCGCATAGATCGCGCGCACGATCGGGTTGTACGGGTTCGGCTCGATCCACGACAGAACGGCGGCGATAATTACGACCCAGAAGTAGAGATTCAGCGCGCCTTGGAGAACATTTGCTATCCAAAGCACCAAGTTGGTCCAGACAAACACGTCGCGATTCGCGCCTTTCGCCCTACCCGCGGCCTAATTCGCGCGACCGTTGCGCGGCGGCGTGGAGAGCATCGCCCACTATAGCGGAAAATCCCCCTTCGTCGAACTTGCGCAGCGCGGCTTCGGTGGTGCCTCCGGGCGACGCCACGATCCGAATCAATTCCGCCGCGTCGAGCTTCGATTTGCTCATCGTTTCCACCGCGCCGCGCAGCGTCTGCAACGCCATCCGGGTCGCCAGAGCCGGTTCGAGACCTTCGGCCACGCCGCCGTCCGCCAGCGCTTTGACGAACAGATAGACATACGCCGGACCGCTGCCGGAGAGCGCGGTGACCGCGTCGAGCAGAGCTTCGTCATCGAGCGCGATCGCGTCGCCAACAGCGCGAAAGATACGCAGCGCGAAGCTCAGGTCGGCGCGCGACGCGCCGGGCGACCGGGTTAGCGCGGCCATCCCCTGACCGACCATCGCGGGCGCGTTGGGCATCACGCGAATCACTCGCGCGTCGGCCCCGAGCGCGGCTGAAAAGCGCGCGATCGTGACGCCCGCCGCAATCGAAATGAACAGGCGCGCCTGAGGCGCGATCGGAACCGGCGCGCCGGCCGGCCTGGCGCGCGCGGGCGGTTTTCCGCCCAACGCGATCGCCGCGCGAATTTCGCCCAGCACGTCGTCGATATTTTGCGGCTTTACCGCGAACAGGATCGCGCGCGCGGCGCGGACCGCCTGCAGATTGTCGGCGGTGGTTTCGATTTTCAGCGCCCGCCCCAGCTTGCGCCGCCGCGCCGGATCGACGTCCGCCACAATCAAGTCCGCCGGCCGGAACACTTTTCCCGCGATCAGTCCGCGCGCAAGCGCCTCCGCCATATTGCCGCCGCCGATAAACGCCAGCTTCTTCATTTCGTCCGCTCGCCGAAAACCGCGCGGCCGACCCGCACGATCGTCGCTCCTTCCTCGATTGCGATTGCAAAATCGTCCGTCATGCCCATCGAAAGCTCGGGCAGCTCAAGCCCGCTGCGCGCCCGCATCCGATCGCGCAGATCGCGCAATTCGGCGAACCATCGCCGGCCCGCCTCGGGCGCTTCCGCCGCCGGCGGAATCGCCATCAGGCCGCGCAAGTCCACAAGGCCGCGCGACGCCTCGATCAGCGCTTCGAGGCGCTCGGGCGCCACGCCGCTCTTGGATGGTTCGCCGGCGATATTCACCTCGATCAACATCGGCATCGCCGGCCGCGCCCTGATGCGCGCGATCGCCGCGGCCAGCCGCGGCCGGTCGAGGGTTTGGATCATGTCGAAGGTTTCAGCCGCTGTGCGCGCTTTGTTGCTCTGCAAATGGCCAATCAGATGCCATCGGATGTCCTTCAAATCCGCGAGCGCCGTTCGTTTCGCGACCGCCTCCTGGACGTAATTTTCGCCGAACTCGCGCGCGCCGGCGGCGTACGCGGCGCGCAGCGCCGCGGGCGGATTGGTCTTGCCCGCCAGCACCAGGCGAACCGATTCGGCCGGGCGACGGGCGCGCGCGCAGGCCTGCCCGATTCGTTCTATCACCTCGCGATAGCGCCGGGCGATTTCATCAGCGTCGATCATCGCGCTTCATTCCCGCGGCCGTTCCGGCATGATTCCGTGCCGCGCCAGCGCCGCCGCCGCCTCGGCCACCGGCAAACCCATCACATTGTCGCGCGGTCCTTCGACCGCGACGATAAAGTCCGCGCCGCGTCCCTGGATTCCGTAGGCGCCCGCCTTGTCCATCGGTTCGCCGCTCGCGACGTAATCTTCGATTTCCGCGGCGCTCAATTCCCTGAACGTCACCCGGCTGATGACCGCGCGATGGTCCTGCACGGCGGCGTCGTGCGCGATCGCGAACGCGGTGACCACGACGTGGGTCGCGCCGGCCAGCGCCGCGAGCATCGCGCGCGCTTCCGCCGCGTCCACGGGCTTTTCAAGCACTCGGCCGGACAGCTCAACGATCGTGTCGGCCGCCAGTACGATCGCGTCGCGCCGGATCGCGGACACCGCGAGCGCCTTCTCGGCCGCCATGCGCAGCGCGAACTCTTCGCCGCCTTCGCCGGCGCGGATCAGTTCGTCAACGCCGCTTTCGACGATCTCGAACGCGTACCCGGCGCGGCGCAGCAATTCCCGCCGCCGCGGCGAAGCTGAGGCCAGGATCAACTCATGCCGATTCATTTCCGCAAAACTCCGCGCCCGGCGCGTTCCTCCGCACCCGAATCAAGCAAATAGAGGACTTGTTGCCAGACCCGATGAGCCGCCGCAAGCCCGCACGCGACGGGATGCATTGATGCATCCGCTCCGGTCAGCTAACCAAATCATAGTGGAATTGAAGCGCCAAAATCGTTCGCATCCGCGCGCGTCGCTATGGTTTGCGATCGGGATCCTGGCCGCACTCGGCGCAGGCGGCCTCGCGGCGGCCCAGATGCTGCCATTCGAACGCAATCGCGTCGAAAATTTCGACCCGCGCCAATCTTTCGCCGAGGGCTACGACGCCTGGAACCGCAAGGACTGGCCGGTCGTAATCGAACGGATGCAATTGGTGCGCGAGCGGGTTCCCGCCCTGGCCGATTACGCTCTCTATTACATGGCCGGCGCGGAACGCCATAGCGGCGACCAGACGGACGCCGCGAACAACTACCTGAGCCTGGCCAACGAATTTCCGCAAAGCATATTCGCCGATCGCGCCGAACTCGACTACGCAAGCGTCGAACTCGACCTCGGCCATCCCGACCTCGCGCTGCGCGCGGCGACTTTGGTGGCCGATCGTTCGAATCAGCCGGGCTTGGAGCAGGAGGCGCGGATGCTGATGGCGCGCGCCCGCGCGGCGTCCAACGATTTCAGCGGCGCCTACGATGAGGCGCAGATCGTTCGCCGTCTCGCCCCGACCGGGCCTTATGACAAGGCCGCGCGGAAGCTAGCCTATGCGATTCTCGCCGCCCATCCGGGACTGGCTGACACCCGTTCGCTCGGGTACCGGCGTGAAGAAGCGGCGCTGCTGATCCGTGAAGGTCAATCTGCCGCCGCGATGGGTTTGATTCGCGCGGCGCTCGCGACGGCGCCGCCGAAGTCCGTCAGCGCGGAATTTTTCTGGCTTGAGGCCGAAGCGCAACGGAACGCTCCCGCAGCCGCGCGGCTTGCGCTGCAGAATTATCTCTCCCTGGAGCCATCGGGCGCGCATGCCGCGCCGGCGCTCAACGCCCTCGCCCATTCCTGGTGGCGCGTCGATGACACTGCGCAGGCGCGAGAATACTTTTCGCGGCTGATTCGGCAATTCCCCGAATCTTCGCTCGCGCCGCAAGCGATGTTTGAAATCGGGCGAACCTACGAAGACGACGCCGATTACGCCGCGGCGCGGAGCGCATTTCAACGACTGCTGGCGCATTACCCTCATCTGGAAATCGCCGGGGAAGGACGCTTTCGCGCCGCTTTCATGCTCTACATGATGCGCGATTACGATTCGGCGGCGTCGGAATTCGGCGCCGGCGCCGATCGTACGGAGGCGCCGGCGCGAGATATGTTTCTGTACTGGCAGGCGCGCTCGCTCGAAAAGAACGGAGAGAGTTCCGACGCCCGCCCGATCTATGTCCGGCTCGCCGTCAGCACGGAGAGCAATTATTACCCGGCTCTGGCGGAACGCCGGGTCGGCGTGCGGCCGAGCGTGTTTCCCGCCGCATTGGCGTCCATCCCGACCGCGCCCGCGCCGTCCGCCGTGGCCGGTCCGGCGCAATTTCACCTGGATCGGGCGCTTGCGCTCAAAGCGATCGGGCTGAACCGGCTCGAAGCTCCGGAATTGCGCGCGCTCGGCCCCTACCTGGGCGGCGATTCGGGGTTGCGGAATTTCGTGTTGGGCGAATACGAGTCCGCAGGCGCCTGGTACGACGGCGTGGTCGCCGCAACGCGATTGTCCGAACGGGGCGAGCTTGATCCGCGCGTCGCGGAGCGGATGCGCTATCCGCGCGGCTATTGGGACGTGGTTTCAGCCGCGGCCCGGCGCAACCAGCTCGATCCCTATCTGGTGCTCGCATTGATCCGCCAGGAGAGCCTTTTCAATCCCGAGGCGCGCTCGGTCTCGGACGCGCGCGGCCTGATGCAACTGATGCCGGCGACCGCGCAAAAATGGGCGACGCAGGCCGGCGTCGCGGGCGATCCGCTCGATCTGTTCGATCCCGATCTCAGCGTACGGATTGGCACGATCTATCTGCGCGGGCTGTTTGAAATGTTCAATCAGGACGTG
Organism: bacterium; assembly: GCA_014896235.1. Classification (GTDB taxonomy): domain Bacteria; phylum Desulfobacterota; class Binatia; order Binatales; family Binataceae; genus JADMIL01. The sequence continues at coordinate 7,976 of JADBKU010000005.1, forward strand.
TTCAAGGCCGTGGCGGCGTACAACGGCGGCGAAAACGCCGTCGCCAGATGGACGGAAAAGTATCCGGGCGACGACGACGAATGGGTCGAAAATATCGGTTATCGCGAAACCCGCGACTACGTGAAGAAGGTGATTGGCGGACGGCGCGAATACCGCCTGCTCTATCAATCCGGCGCATCGCGATGATTCCGACCGCGCAAATCGCGCGAATGTCCGCATCCGAAGCGACGTGCGGATGGCGTCCGCGCGCGATCGCACTCGCGCCCGACGCGCCCATCGTCGGTATCGACGTGGGCGAGAACGCGCTTGATTTTGCCGTTGCGGATTCGCACTGGATGCGCTTTGAACGAATGGGATTGACCGGGCTGGAAAATTCTCCTTGTCAGGCGATCGCGGAGCTTGCCCGGCGAATCGTCGCGATCGCGCCCGAACTGACCCGAAATGGCGCAATTGTGCTGATCGATTCGCCACGCTATCCGCGCAGTGACGCCGCTCGCGCTAGGAACGCGGCGAAATCTAGCTATACGCGGCTAATCGACGCCCGCCTCGCAACGTTCGTCAGACTGATTCGGGCGGCGCGGGCGAAATCGAATCCGTCGTTGGGTCTGTGGCTGTTTCCAACGCCGCCCAGCGCGGAATTTGTTCGCTACGCACGCGATCCGTCGTGTCCGCCACACCTGGTCCGATTCGCCCATGAATTGTTTCCGCAGTACATGGAAAAACGTGACCATGAATCGGAGAAATCCGGCACTGGAAGAATCTTCACTCGATTTATGATAGGCGGATTCGCGCTTTATCGAGCATTATCGCAATGGCCCGTGGCTTGCTTCGAGGGATATCCGGACCTTTATTTTCGGCTTCACGCCGATGGGGCTTCAATTACGCCAAAACGCGCCGGACGGCGTCGGGCCATGGAGACCCGCGTACCGATCTTAACCGCCATGATGTGCGAAAGCGGCCTAACAGGCTCCGCGCCGACCACACTCGACCAGGCGGACGCGGCGATTCTCGCTGCTAGCGCTTGCGCAGCGCGGCGTTCCGGTACGTTGTTCGCTATCGAAGCGCCGTCTGAAGGCGTTTTCGCGCTACCACTAGCACGCGCCGACGCCAGATATCTGGTGGATTCGAGTACGCCGGTGGATTTTGGCATGATTAACGAGCGATGATTACCGATAATTTGTTGGTTGTATCCTGAACCGGGAGCAAGGAGGCATGAAGGGAAGATGAAGAACCGAAAGCACTGGACCTATGCTGCGCTTGCGCTGGCCGGCGGAATAATTGGCGGAGCGGTCTCGAGCCAACTGCTGCCTGCCGAGAGTCTCGCCCTGGCGTCGGCGCGAGCGGCGCGCGAAATCAGGGCGGAGCGTTTCGTTCTGGTTGGCCACGACGGAACACAGCGCGGAATCATCCAGGTGAATCAACGCGGTTATGCTGAAATCGCGCTGCAAGACGGACTTGGCCGGACGCGCACCGAGATGCGCGTCAGCTCCGACGGCACCGGCGCGTTCGGATTCTTCGACGCCAATGGCGCCAAGCGCGTGATCGTGGGCGAAACGCCGAGCGGGCGCGATGGTATCGCGCTATACAGCACTGCCGGGCGGCAACTTGCCAGCTTTTCCGTCGCGGAAGACAATCAGTCCAGCGTGACCCTGTATGACCCCAATAACGGGCGCGCCAGAGTTGGGCTCGGTGTGGCGTCCAGTGGCGAACCGGCGCTGGTGCTGTTTGACCAGTACGGCCGTGACCGCGCTGAACTGCACGTGAACGTCAACGGCGACCCCGGCCTCGCTCTGGCCAACGCCAGCGGGAAAACGATCGCCGGCCTGCCGGTCGAACCGGCTCAGCAGACTCAACAGTGAGCTCGACGGCGTAAAAGGCGGAGGAGATGAAGATGAAATCCATTAGCAATAAACTGGCTGCAGTCGCGATCGCCGCGATAATGCTGATCGGCGTGGTCGGATGCTCGGGACAGCCGCTCTCAACGCGCGAAAAAGGCACAGGCATCGGCGCTCTGCTCGGCGCCGGCACCGGTGCGATAATCGGCGCCGCGGTCGGCGCGCCGGGCGCCGGAGCCGCGATCGGCGGCGCACTGGGCGCCGGCACCGGCTTCCTGGTGGGCAATGAGTTGCAGAACAACGAAGTCCAACAGCAGCAAACCCAGTCGCAGCTCCAGGCGCAGCAGCAGGAAATCGAACAGCAGCGCCAGCAGATCGAACAGCTCAAGTCGCAATCCCAGACTGAGTAGATTGAGGGCCGAATGGGGGGCGCACCGTGCCCCCCATCTCGGATAGACCGCGTTTTTTCAAATCCCGCGCCGATGCTCTCCGAAACGTGGCGTCGCGCGCCGCGGCGTGCGACCATTGACCTCGCGGCGCGAACCGCGCCAAAGCGCGAATGGCCAATTCACCTTCCGCAAATCGATTCAAGGCGGTTTTCTTCGATCTCGACGGAACGATCGTCGATATCCATGGTCCGCTATTCAACGCCGCGCGCGCCGCGCTGGAGCAGATCGGCCATGCCCCGCCGCTAACGCGCGAACGCTATCGAGACGCGATCGCGAACGGCGATTTCTACCTTGGCCTGCCCGACGATCAGCGCGACGCTTATATGCGCCTCGCCTATCTGAACCTCGTGCTCGAAGTCGAACGGATGGACGCCCCAACGGTTCTGGCGCACGTTCCGGAGACGCTCGCCGAACTGAAGCGGCGCGATTACGCAACCGCGATCATCACCAGCCGACCGGGCGACGCCGCGCGTCTGATCGAAAAGCTCGCACGCGTCGGTCTGGCGCGCTATTTCGACCAGATAATCACGCAGAGCAGCTTTTCGATGCGGGCGCTGGATAAGTCCGCGAGCTTGGCCGACGCGGCTGCGCGGGCGGGTGTCGCACCGCACCAATGCGTTTACGTCGGCGACGAACCGCGCGACATGATGGCGGCGATCAACGCGGGCTATGGCGCGCGCATCGCGGTCGCAACCGGTCCCGCGACTCTGCATCAGCTCGCGTCCCATCCGGAATATCCGGCGCATTACGTGATGCGCACGATGGGCGAGCTGATCGAATTATTGGCGAAAATCGAGCACGCGCAGCCCCAATGAGGCGTGGCGGCGTTCTATTCGAACATCGCAGGCTCGCGTGAACTCAGCCAGATCAATCCGCGCCAGGCATAATGCACGCCAGACAGCGCCGTGACTGCCAGCGTCAGGTAAAGCACCCCGTACCAATAGCGCTCGGCCACCGATCCGAGTCGCGCCAGCGCGCCAATCACGCACGCGATCTGCATGAAGGTGCTCGCCTTGCCAAGATAAGTGGGGCGGACCGGCACGCGCTCTCCGGTGAAAAACGCGAGCATGAAATAACCCGAGACGATCACGACGTCGCGGATAATCACGACCCCCAACAGCCACGCCGGTATCGCCGCTTCGATCGTCAGCACGACGAACGCGCTGACCAGCAAAAGCTTGTCGGCGAACGGATCGAGGAAGGCGCCGAGTTCGGTGCGCGCGTCGAACCATCGCGCCACCGTGCCGTCGAGCGCGTCGGTCAACGCGCACATCGCGAACAGCAGCAGCGCATCGCGGTAATGATGCTTGGTAAGAAGCGCGAGAAAGATCGGAATCGCGAATATCCGCAGCAGCGTGAGCAAATTCGGCAGGTTAAGCAACTGCACCAGGGCTGGACCGCCGCCGAACTGCCGCAAAGGCGATGGGCTGGACGATGGATTGATCATCGATCGCAAATCCGGATGGCCCGCCGGCTCCGCTTCATGCGCCCGCCAGCGCGGCCTTGCGCAAGCGTCCGGCGACCGGAGCGCTGACCCGCGCGCGCATCGCAACCACGCCGTCGCGATATTCTTCGCTCAGCACCTCGCCGTCGCGCCGCGCCATCGCGATCAAATCCCCGCGATCGGCGGCCAGCGTCACCGCGACTTCCTGCCGGAGTCCATCGAAAGCGCGGCCGATCGCTGCGAGCAGCCGATCCAGACCAACGCCCCGGCGCGCGGACACGGCGACCGTTTCGAATCCATTGGCGATCCGCGGCGGAAACTCCAGCAGGTCGATTTTGTTCATCACCACGAGGCGTGGCGTATTGCCCGCGCCGATCTCGCGCAGCACGCGATCGACCACCTCGATTCGCTCGGCCATCAGCGGCGAGCTTGCATCGACGACGTGCAGCAGCAGGTCGGCCGTGCGCACCTCTTCGAGCGTCGCTTTGAAAGCCTCGACCAGCAGATGCGGCAGGCGATGGATAAAGCCGACCGTGTCGGCAAGCATCACCGACATCCGTCCGGGCAGCGCCAGCCGCCGAATCGTCGGATCGAGGGTCGAGAACGGCCGGTCGGCCGCCTCGACGCCGGCGTCAGTCAGCGCGTTCATCAGCGTGGATTTTCCGGAATTCGTATAGCCGACCAGTGCGACCGTGGGGTACGGCACTTCAAGCCGGCGCCGGCGTTGAATCGAGCGGGTGCGCTCGACCTCGCCGAGCCGCGCGCGCAGCCGCGTCAGGCGTTCGCGCAGACGGCGGCGATCGACTTCAAGCTGGGTTTCTCCGGGACCGCGCGTGCCAATCCGGCCGCCTCCGGCGCCCGAACCGGCGGTCTGGCGCGAGAGATGGCCCCACTGGCGCGTCAGTCGCGGTTGCAAATAGCTGAGCTGCGCGATTTCGACCTGCAGTTTGCCTTCGAGCGTCCGGGCGCGTTGCGCGAAAATGTCGAGAATGAGCTGGCTGCGATCGATGACGCGCAGTTTGAGCTCGCTTTCAAGATTGCGGGCCTGCGCGGGACTGAGCGCATCGTCGAAGATTGCGAGCGTGGCGCCGAGCTGCGACGCCATCTCCCGCACTTCCGCGGTCTTGCCGCGGCCGATGAAGGTGCGCGGATCGACGCTTTTGAGCCGCTGCTGGATCGTGCCGGCCACCGTTGCGCCGGCGCTTTCAGCCAACGCGCCGAGTTCGCTCAGCGAATCGTCGCTGGCGATAGAGTTGGGCGCGCCCAGCTCGACGCCGACCAGAATCGCGCGCTCAGCCTGCTCGAACGACGGAGTCCCTGTTAACGCCAGAGGCAATCTCCCTGCATCTCAAGTTATCCTTACTCTAGCAAATCAAAGCGACGGCCTAAACGACGACGTTCGCAAGGCTGGCGGCGGAGCGGCAATTTTCGGCGCCGTCGCGCGCTTTTCGCCGATCTGATACAACGTGAATCACGCGTTAACTATTTTATTCACAAATTCATGGAGTGTGGCAGCGTATGGCACACAAAACGCTCAAGGATATCTTCGGCAGGATCATCGGATCTATCGATGACGACGGCAAGACCGAGCGCGCGTATAACGAAAAACGGCAGTACACCGGCCGCTACGACAGAGCGTTCGATCGCACCTACGACAAGCAGGGCCGGACGGTCGGCGCTGGCAATCTCGTCACCAACACGATCATCGGCAAGAAGCCCTGAACCTGAAGCGGCGCGCTTCGCTTCACGACGCTCCGCGGATATTCTGACTTCCGCATGCCGCACACCCCGATGGACGGCGCGTGGTGGATTGATTCCGCCGCGCAAAGCCTGCTCGACTACGGGTGCAATGTCGGCGAAGCGCTGGCCGACGTGGCCGCACATTTTCCCAACCTGCGGCTGGCCGGCGTTGACATCAATCCAGTTGCAGTAGAACGGGCGCGCCAGGCGGTTCCGCGCGCCGACATTCGCGTGATCGACCGACCGCGGCTGCCGTTCGCGGATGAAGTCTTCGACGCCGTCACCTGCATCGAAGTTCTGGAGCACGTTCCGGCGGCCGATCGCGCATCCGCGCTCGCCGAGATGCGGCGCGTGCTGAAGGTCGGCGGGAGATTAATTCTCCGATGCCCTCATGCGGGCGCATTTTCGTTCCTCGACCCCGACAATTTACGCTTCCGGTTTCCGCGCCTTTATCGCCGCTTGATCAGCCTGGGGCGGCGCGATGCGGCTTATGCCAATGGCGTCAAGTGGCACGATCATTTTCGCGAAGCTGAACTGCTAGGCCTCGCGGGCCTTGGTTTCGCCCACGAAAAACCACCCGCTACGGAGGCCTGTTTTTGCTTCCCTTGGGGGGATGGCTGGCGTGGCCGTTCTACAAAACCGGCCGCTACAATCATCCTGCTCTGCGCGCCGTTCAACGCATGATTAGCTGGGATATCGCTCACGATTACGGCCGCGCCTCGTATTGCATAATGCTGATTTTGCGCAAGCTGCCGCCGCACGCGGCGTAGCAACGATAATCGCCCACGGCAAAATGATTTTAACTGGTCAGCGCAACTGCACCGAGCCGGATGGGAGCAACTCCGCGACTTCGGCGACGAACGCTTCGGTGTGGTGATATTTGAATTCATGGGGAGAAACACGGATGGAAATCGACTATTCCAAGCTAACGCCACAGGAATTAAAGACCCTGCTTACGAACCTCCTGACACGTGGAAATCTTGCTATAGCCACAGCAGTGGTAATCGAACTGGATCGGCGAGGTGCGGCAACCCGCCGCGAATATCGAACCTTAAAATGGAATCAAGAGAGCGTTTGTGTCGCAATGAAGCCCTTCAGCGATATTGCGGCAGCGGTCAATGGTAACCGGCGGACGTCGTATACTGAAGCCGGAGGTAAAAAGATCGGGCGTAAACGGAATGACCCGGATTGGTTTTGGATCGACACATATTCGGCGATCAAAACTCCTTTAATTAACGCAGAATTCGTTTGCTACATCAAACAAGCAGGCGAGGAACCAGAATTTCAGCTGCATATAAATGGCGAAAACGTGCGGACCTACAATGCCGATCAGTTAGATGAGGCGCTTGCTGATTGGCGTGCGACAGCTGCACAGGCGAACATTTAAATGTCTCTTTCAAACTGCCCTCGCAGAATCCGTGCATGCGGGATTGTGTGACGGCGATCCGATGATCTGTATTTGCTAGCGCAACTGGACGGAGCCTGACGGGAGCAACTCCGCGACTTCGGCGACGAACGCTTCGGTCGGCGCGACGCGAAACCCGTCGCCCAACAGAAAGACCGCTTCGCGGCCGTCGTCAAAGTCCAGATGAAGATAGGTGATCGAGTTGCCGTTGTAGCGGCGCAGCAGGTCCTTGAGCCGCTCCATCTCGCCATTGATCAGCAAATCGCGCGGCGCATGAATCCGCACTTCGCGCACGGCGTCGGTCAGCGCCGCGCCGAGCGGGCGCAACTCGTCGAGGATTATCTGCGCGCGCTCGTCGTCAACGTCGAGCTTGCCCTTGGCGACCACCGGTTCGTCGCCCATGATTAGCGTCTCGAATTTCTGGTAGGTCTCGGGCCAGGCGATACACTCGACCACGCCGTCGCGATCTTCGAGCGTGAAGGTCGCATAGCGTTTGCCTGACTTGTTGTTTTTGAGTTTGACCGCCTGGACCACGCCCGCGATACGCACCTGCCCGCCGTCCGGCGCGGCGGGCAAATCCGCCGTCGTAAGCTTGCCGATCCGGCGCAACTCGCGATCGTACTTGTCCAGCGGATGCGCGGTGATGTAGAAGCCGAGCGTCTCCTTCTCGTACTTGAGCATCTCCTTTTGCGGCCAGTCGGGAACCGGCTCGCGCGGCTGCAGCGCGGGGGTTTCGGCGGCTTTGCCGAACAGCCCGATCTGATTGCGCGCGGCGTCGGCCTCGGCCCGCTGCGCGAGCTTGAGCGCGTCCTCCACCGTCGCGCTCATCGCGGCGCGGCCGAGGCCGGTGAAATCGAAAGCGCCCGCTTTGATCAGCGCTTCGAGCACGCGGCGATTGACGATCTGCGTGCCCACGCGGGCGCAAAAATCGGCGACGCCTTTGAACTCGCCCGAGCGTTCGCGCACCGCGATAATCTCTTCGGCGGTTTTGGCGCCGACGCCGCGAATCGCGCCGAGACCGAAGCGAATCGCCTCGCCGGAGACAGTAAATTTCACCCGGCTGTGGTTTACGTCGGGCGGCAGAATCGCGATCCGCATCTCGCGCAGCGCCGCGATATTTTTGTAGGTCTTGCCGGCGTCGTCCATGTCGAGCGACATCAGCGCCGCCATGAACTCGCGCGGATAGTGCGCCTTCAGGTAGGCCGTGGTGTAGGTCGTAAGCGCGTAGGCGGCGGCGTGCGAGCGGTTGAATCCGTACGACGCGAAGGTCTGGATTTTTTCGAAAATCGATTCCGCCAGCGCTTTCGCGACGCCATTTCTGACCGCGCCGTTGACGAACCGCTCCCGCTCGCGCTCCATCACCGCAAGCTGCTTCTTGCCCATCGCCGCGCGCAGGATATCCGCTTCTTCGAGCGTGTAGCCCGCGAGCGCCTGCGCCGCGCGCATCACCTGCTCCTGGTAGATGATGACGCCGTAGGTGTCGCGCAGCACCGGCTCGAGCAGCGGATGGTCGTATTCGACCGGCTCCTTGCCGTGCTTGCGATGGATAAACGGCTCGACCATCCCGGCGTCGAGCGTGCCCGGCCGGAACAGCGAAATCGCCGCGATCACGTCCTCGAACGACGACGGCTTCAGTTCCGTCAGGAAGCGCCGCATCCCCGAGCCTTCCATCTGGAAAACGCCGACCGTATCGCCGCGCGCGAGCAGCCGGTAGCTCTCGGGATCGTCGAGGTTGAGCTTATTCAGGTCGGGCGGCTCGGCGCCGCTCTGGCGGATCAGATCGAGCGTGTTGGCGATCAGCGTCAGGTTCTTGAGCGCGAGGAAGTCGAACTTGATCAGCCCGATCTCCTCGACGCCCTTCATCGAATACTGCGTGATCGAGACCGCGTCTTCGGCCTTTTCCTTATCGACGTAAAGCGGAACTAGATCGGTCAGCGGCGAATCGGAAATCACGACGCCGGCGGCGTGGCGCGAGGCGTGGCGCAGCAAGCCTTCGAGCTTGAAGGCGTACTCGAACAGTTCGGGATATTTTTCGCGCTCGGCCTTGAGCCGCGGCTCCATCTCGAGCGCGTCCTTGAGCGGAAAATCGCGGCCCTGTTTCGGCGCGGGATAAAGCTTGACGATGCGGTCGGTCTCGGCGAACGAAAGCCCCAGCACGCGGCCGACGTCGCGAATCGCCTGCTTGCCCTTGATCGTGCCGAACGTGATGATTTGCGCGACCCGGTCGTCGCCGTACTTCTGGCGCACGTAGCTGATCACTTCGTCGCGCCGCTCGAAGCAGAAATCGACGTCGATATCCGGCATCGAACGCCGGCCCGGATTCAACCAGCGCTCGAACAACAGCTTGTGCTCGATCGGATCGACTTCGGTGATGCGCAGCGCGTATGAAACCAGGCTGCCGACGACCGAGCCGCGGCCGGGACCGACCGGGATGCCGAGCGAGCGCGCATGGCCGATAAAATCCGCGACGATCAGCATGTAGCCGGAAAAGCCCATCTCGCGGATTACCGGCATTTCGCGCTCGAGCCGTTCGCGATAGGGCGTTTCGTCGAATTCGCCGCGCCGCGCGCGCAGCTCTTCCAACCGTTCTGCGAGGCCCGCACGCACGCGCTCTTCGAGCATCGCGGCCAACTCCGTGTCGCTCAAATCCTCGCGCCGGCCGGGCGAACGATAAACCGGAAAGTGGAATTTGCCGGATTCAAACTCGAAATCCACGCGCTCGGCGATCGCGACGCTGTTGCGAATCGGCTCCGAATCGGCGCCGAACGCGGCCGCCATCTCCTCCGGCGTTTTGACGTAAAGCTCGTCGGTGTCGAAACGCCAGCGCGTCTCGTCGGCCATCGTCTTGCCGGTCTGGATGCACAGCAAAACTTCATGGGCCTTGGCGTCGTCGCGATGGAGATAATGGCAGTCGTTGGTCGCAACCAGCGGCAGTCCGACCTGGCGGCCGATCTCGCGCAGCGCGTCGTTGAACGGACCGTGCAGGCGGTTGTCCTGCAATTCGAGATAAAAGCGATCAGGAAAAACGCGTGCGTACCATTCCGCCGCTTCCCGCGCGCGGTCCATCCGCCCCGCCCTGAGAGCGCGCGCGATTTCGCCCGAAAGGCATCCGGACAGAACCAACAGCCCCTCGGAACATTCGGCGAGGATTTCCTTGTCGATCCGCGGCTTGTAGTAAAGGCCTTCCTTATAGGCCGCCGTCAGCAAGCGGCACAGATTGCGGTAGCCGGCGCGGTTCTGCGCCAGCAGAATCAGATGGAAATTGCCGCCGGCCTCGAAATCGTCGCCGCGCGCGGTCTGCGATCGGTCCGAGCGCTTGCCCGGCGCGAGATAGGCTTCGCATCCAATGATCGGCTTGATTCCGGCGGCGCGCGCCTTGGAAAAGAATTCGACCGCGCCGAACATATTGCCGTGATCGGTGATCGCCAGCGCGGGCATCCCGGACTTCTTCGCATGCTCGATCAGCGGGCCGATTTTGTTGGCGCCGTCGAGCAGGCTGTACTGGGTATGAACGTGCAGATGGACAAAACTCATCGCGCAATCCGATCCTCCCGCGCGCATCCAAATCCGCCCCGCCGACGCGGCCGCGCGGATTTTCCGCGAGAGATTATAGCGCGGCCGTCAGCGCGCCGGATCGGCCGGCGGCGCCACGATTTCACAGGCGCGCGCTATTCGCCCACAAATCGGCCCGCTACGCCTGTGGATTTTTTTGCGCGAGACGCCGGGAATCGCCAAAAAACAGCGCCGGAACCGAGGCTCCGGCGCTTGTAAGCTCTAGATTTGCGGAAAGCTGCTTTACGCTTTCTTGCCCGCGGCTTCCTTGGCGGGCGCTTCGGCGGCCTTTTCTCCCGCCTTCTCACCGGCGGCGGGCGCGGCTGCGGCGCCTTCGGCCACAGCGCCCTCGGCCGGGGCGGCCGCGGCGGCAGGCGCCTCGGCGACGGTCGGCGGCAGAACGGTGACGATCGGATAATCGGTGTCGAAGATCGGCCGCACGTTGCCGCTGAAGGTCAATGCGGAAACGTGCAGGACGTCGTGAATCTTCAGCGGCGTGACATCAACGTCGATCGCCTCAGGAATTTCGAGCGGCAGGCACTCGACCTCGACTTGGCGTTCGAGCGGCGAGAGGATCCCGCCATCGGCCAAACCCGCGGCGCGGCCCACGAAGCGCAGCGGCACGGCCACGCGCAGCGGCTTCGCCAGATCGACCTCGTAGAAATCGGCGTGCAGGATGCGACCCGAGACCGGCGTTTTTTGCAGGTCTTTCAGAATCACATGCTTGTCGTTGAGTTGCGGCGACGCCGATTTAAGCCGCAGGATGCGCTGGCGCGACGCGCTTGAAACGCGCGCCTTGAGCTCATCGCCCACAACCGCGACAGCTGTGGCCGTACTATTGTTGCCGTAGATGACCGCGGGAATTTTGCCCTCGCGGCGAATTCGATTGACGAGGCCCTTGGGCCGCGTCTGCCTGATTTCACATCCAAGTTCGACGGTTTCCATCAATTCCTCGCGCCGGCCGATGCCCGCGCCGCGGGCGCTCGCGATCGCTAGTTGAAGAGCGAGCTGACCGACTCTTCATTATGAATGCGGTTAATCGCTTCCGCCAGCAGGCCGCCGACCGACAATACTTTGAGATTGGCGAGCTGCCCCTGAGCCTTGGCTTTCAGCGGAATCGTGTTGGTGGTCACAACCTCCGTGATCACCGAACGGCTGATGCGGTCGCACGCCGGATCGGAAAGTATCGGATGGGTCGCGCAGGCGATAACCGCGCTCGCGCCAGCCGTCATCACGGTGCGCGCCGCCTCGGTAATCGTGCCGGCGGTGTCGATCATGTCGTCCACCAGCAGGGCGATCGAATCGCGCACCTCGCCGACCAGTTGCATCTCGGCGACCTCGCTGGCGCGCTGGCGGCGCTTGTCGATAATCGCGAGATTCGCGTTGAGGCGCCGGGCGAATGCGCGCGCCCGTTCCACGCCGCCCGCGTCGGGCGAGACCACCGACACCTTCTGGTCGTCAACCCGTTTGCGCAGGTAACTGACCAGAACCGGCATCGCGTAAAGGTTGTCCACGGGGATATTGAAAAAACCCTGAATCTGTCCGGCGTGCAGATCGACGGTCAGCACGCGCGAGGCGCCGGCGGTGGTGATCAGGTCGGCCACCAGCTTGGCGCTGATCGGCACACGCGGCGCGACTTTGCGGTCCTGCCGGGCGTAACCAAAATACGGGATGACGGCGGTGATGCGGCCGGCCGACGCGCGGCGCAACGCGTCCGTCAGCAACAGCAACTCCATCAGGCTTTCATTGGGCGGCGAACAGGTCGATTGGATGACGAAGCAATCTCCGCCGCGCACGTTTTCGCGCACTTCGATCATCACTTCGCCGTCGGGGAACCGGCCAACTTCGGCTTCGCCAAGCTTGACGCCGAGGTGTTCGCAAACCTCGCGCGCCAGCGCGGGATTAGACGTGCCCGTGAAGACTTCGAGTTGATCCTTGACCCGTTCCGACATCTCAGTCGATGCTTCCTTCTCCCGCCTTGATCCGCCGTCTTGCCGATTCCAAAGCCGCGCCCGCCGTTCCTTGGCGATACTTGCTGCCGCTCATCAGGCAAAAGCGGATGGCTGGGCGGGAAGGACTCGAACCTTCGAATGCCAGGTCCAAAGCCTGGTGCCTTACCAGCTTGGCGACCGCCCAGCGAGCTTGCGACGGTCCGGCGATCGCCGTTCCCGGCCCATCGGCTAAACCGCAAACGCGCGCCGCCCGCCAAGGTTTTCTGGCGGGCAGCTTCCTGACTATATCATCAATCGTCCGGCGCGGGCGCCATCGGCGCGCCGCCGCACGTCTTTTCGCGATTCGCGATCGCAGCCAGAGACGCAACCGGCGATGTTATTTTCACGTTCGCGGACTGTCAATCGGCGCTGGGGATAGCAAGCCTGCCCGCTTTATATGTTCCGGCAGGCTTACTGGCGCCAAATCGTGGCGGTGAATACGCGCGCGTCTGGCTCCAGACGGCGCAATTCAGCCGCCGCCGCCGATGCTTCATCAAACGTCCTAAAAATTGCGAAAACGCCGGCGCCGCTGCCGGTCATCGCGGCCGCCCGCGCTTTCAACCGCTCAAGCCGCGACTTCAACCTGCCGATTTCCGGCCAGCGCGCGATCGCAGGCTTAGCCAGATCATTGACCAGATGGTCAGGGCGATAGTCGCCCGCCAGCAATAAGGCGAGCGCACCGTCGGCGACACGGCCACTCCAATCGGACGGCTTTAAGTCGCGATAGACGAGCGCCGTTGGCGCTTCGATCGGAGGCACGGCCACGACGAGGGGCGGATCGTCCGCGAACGCCACAGGAACTATCTTCTCGCCGATGCCGCGCACTCGCGCAGGAGTCGGATGGAGAAAAAACGGTACGTCGGCGCCAAGCGTCGCGGCTATCTTGATCAGCCTGTCCGAGGACGTCGGCGGCGCCAAACCGGGCAGTCGCGCCGTCGCCGCGAGCATCCGAAGCACGGCGCCCGCGTCGCTCGAACCGCCGCCGAGGCCGGCCCCGGACGGGACGCTTTTATCCAATTCGATCACGATTTCGCGCTCGAATCCGAATTCATCGACAAACGCCCGAGCGGCGCGCACGGCAAGATTGCGGTCGTCGGCCGGAGCGGAGCCGAGCTTGCCGCGGATCGAAACGGCGCCAGGACGACCGTCGCGCACCTCGATCGCGACTCGGTCGCCGAGCGTTATTGGAACGAACAGCGAATCCAGTTCGTGATAACCGTCGTCGCGGCGGCCGACAATCCGAAGAAACAGGTTAAGCTTGGCCGGAGCGAAGGCGCTGAGCAGTTTGACCATGCAGTTCGCTCGCCGAAGCTCTATCGGGCAAAGCGGTTCCGCTTATCGCGCCGCCGGACGTGTATGGCTATGCGCGCGCCGCGCGTCGTCGCGAATCAATCCGATAAATCCGATAAACGTCAGAATCAGGCCGAGGATGGCGAGCACCTGCCCGGTCAGAAATGTCGCATGATAGAAGTCCATCCGCGCGCTCGCGTATGAGACCCGGCTTTGCTCCCGATTGAACGGCTCCAGCACGGCGCCATCGGCGTCGGCGGCGTTGAGTTCGTCGAACGCTCCGCTCACCGCGTCCGCGCGCGCGGGTTGCTGATCCGCTTCGCTCGCGATTATCGCGTGATAATCCTGCGTGCGCTGCCATCCGACGAACCAGTTTCCGGCGCCCAGCACGAGCAGAGCGAGTCCCACGACCACTCGCCAATCGCGATAAACATCTGGCGGTTTCATCCCGTCGTGCGATCTAGGTTAGGCGCCAAAATCGAGGAACACAACGTATCGAGCGGCGCACGGCGGAGATTGCCCGATCGCGAACCACACGGCTATCATTAACAGCGCTGACGGAAGCTCGCTGAATTGGTCGCGCGGGAAAATCTGGAGCAGGCGGCGCGACGCGAGTTTGGTGGAAACCTGTGGGTCTTTCGCGCCATCGCGCGGCTCGACGAGCATTACGGCGACAAAGGTTAGAACAGCGGCCGACCTGCGGCCGGCCGCCGGAAAGTTGATGATCGATTCCAAACTTAACGCATTGCTTGAGCGCTTTGTCCGGCAGGATCGTCTCGCGCTCGCGCGCCTGATCACGCTCGTCGAAAATCGGTCGGCCGAAGTCAGCGCGGTGATGGAGCGAATTTACTCGCGCACCGGGCGCGCGACGATTCTGGGCGTCACGGGCGCGCCCGGCGCTGGAAAATCGACGCTGGTGAACCGGCTGGTCGCGAAATACCGCGCACAGAACAAGATGGTGGCGGTGCTCGCGATCGATCCGTCAAGCCCGTTTTCCGGCGGCGCCGTGCTTGGCGATCGGGTGCGGATGACCGACCATTATCGCGATCCGGGCGTTTATATCCGCAGCCTCTCGACCCGCGGCCATCACGGCGGGCTGAGCCGCGCGGCGCGCGAGATCGTGAAATTGCTCGACGCATACGGCCATGACGTGATCATCATCGAGACCGTGGGCGTCGGCCAGACGGAATTGAGCGTGATGGACCTCGCCGACACCACGATCGTGGTGACCGTGCCCGAGGGCGGCGACGGCGTGCAGGTGATGAAGGCGGGACTGAACGAAATCGCCGACGTCTTCGTGGTCAACAAGGCCGATCGCGATGGCGCCGATCGAATCAAGATGGAATTGGAGCTGAACGTTCACCTGCGTCCCTCGGACGGCCGCTGGCGGCCGCTCGTGGTGATGACGCAGGCGGCTAACGATGTCGGTATCGACGCGCTGATGGCCGCGATCGCCCGCCATGATGAATATCTCCGCGCGCATCACGACGCCGCACGCGATCGCGAACGCAGGATGCGCGAATTTGTGGAAGTTCTAACCTCGGAACTCGAAGAACGTGCGGAGCGCGGCCTGCGCGACGGCGCGCCGGGTGCGGCGAAGATCGCCGAGCAGATTCGTGACGGCGCGATCAATCCGTACAGCGCGTCGCGCCGAATTATCGAAGATCGGTCGGCGTTGGGCGAGTTGCTCGGAGCCGGCCGCGCGGAAGGAGAGTGAGCCGCAAACGATGAGCTTGGGGCGCAAACGGCATCATGACGGACGGCTCTTCGCGATTGGCGACATTCACGGATGTCCCGACGAACTGAACGCCCTGCTGAAATCGATCGCTCCGACGCAGGGCGATACCGTCGTCTTCGTCGGCGACTACGTCGATCGCGGCCCTTCCGCCCGCGACGTAATCGATACGTTGCTGGCAATGGCCAACAGTTCCGCCGAGACCGTGTTTCTCAAGGGCAATCATGAAGACATGATGCTCTCGTTCATGGGCTTCCCCGGCCATTACGGCGAGTCCTTCCTGTTTAACGGCGGCGCCCAGACGCTTGAAAGCTACGGCATCGGCGCAGCGGCGCTGGAGGGAACGCCCGAGATGCTGCCGGCGGCCCATCTGGAATTTCTCAAAGGGCTCGCGACCAGTTACTTCCGTCCGCCCTACCTTTTCGTCCATGCGGGAATCCAGCCGGCCCGCTCGCTGGAAGAACAGGACGTCGAGGATATGCTGTGGATTCGTCAGGAATTCATCTTTAACGCCCATCCGCTCGACGCGACCGTGGTTTTCGGCCATACGCCGATGCGCGCTGTTATGGTCGATCTGCCGTACAAGCTCGGCATCGATACCGGACTCGTCTATGGCGGCAAGCTGACCTGCCTTGAATTCACCGAGGGCGTCGCTTATCAGGTGGCGCGCGGCAGCCGCCAGGTCAAGAAACAGGCAATCGCCGTACGCTAACCGGCGCGCCGGAGAGTCTTCCGTAGGCGACCCGATACGGTTATTCTAAACCGCTCGATGGCGGCGTAGCTCAGTTGGTTAGAGCATGCGGCTCATATCCGCAGTGTCGCAGGTTCGACTCCTGCCGCCGCCACCACATAATCCCCAACGCAGAGAATGAGAAAGTGAAAGTCGCCGCGCAACCGGCGCGGCGATCCGTTTGGCCGACTAACCTTTTGGCTAACCTTCCGGCTACACTTTTCGCATGAACCGGCGTGAATTATTCCCGCATGGGGCGGACCTGAGCGTCTATCCAACCGTGGCCGCGATGATCGATGCGCACCTGGCCGGCTATTACCGGACCTATCCGCACGAGGCGTGGATGCGGATCGGACCGCTGCCAGAGATGCCCGCCGACGCCGACGCGATGATGCGCGCCGCTTATGCGGAGAACCGGCCGCGCGCGCACGCCGTGATTGTGCTGCCGCGCCGGATCGTGGTGCTGCGCTGCGCGCGGCGGGCGACCGCGCGGGATTGCGAGCGGCTGGCATACGAGCGAACCCTGCTCGCGTCCACGCCCGAGCTGGCCGCCGTGCGCGATTGGCCAATCGAGGCGCGGCTTGTGTACTGCGATATCGTCGCCGGCGTCGAGGCCGAAGCGCGGGCGCGCGATATCCGGCTGATGCTCTACCGGCCGCGCTGGCTCTATACGCATCGGCCGCCCTGCCCGCGCGATCCGAAGTTCGCGACGGTGCAACGCAAGCTGAACGCGCGCCGCCTGGAAGAGTACGCGGCGGCGTATCGCCGGCCGCCGGGGCGCTATCCGAATCGCGCCGACCGCGCGCGCCTGGGCTTGGCGCGGATCGCCGCGATGACGCCGGCGGAGCGGAGCGCCCGCAACGGCAAGGCGAACCGGACGCGCTGGGCGCGGCTCACGGCCGAAGAGCGATCGGCGCTGAATCGCGAGCGCGGTTCCGCGACCTGGGGCGGACTGAGCGCGGCGGAGCGAAGCGATCTGGCGCGGCGGCTCAACGCGATCCGCTGGATGCGGTGGCGCGCAAACCAAGCGGCGCAAGCCTGAGCGCGGCGCTTCCCAGCGAAGCGAACGCGCGACGGAAGCGGCCGGCGTAGGGCGTCGATGCGGAGCGCGCGGCGGCTGGCGGTCCGCATATCGCGGGCATGGAGCGGCGCGGCCAAGGCGTCGCTTGCGGGCCGTCGCGGCGCGGCTGAGAACCGCCGGGCGGATCGAAGAAACGCCGCTCGGGCGTGGAAGCGGAAACGGCGCGGGACGGGATCGGCGGCGCGTCGGCGGAGAATTTCCCCGCGACCGGGACTATCCCCGTCCGTGCCGGGCAGGGGGGTCGCGTAGGACGCATTCTTTTCAAGAAATCTAAGGACCGAGGCCGGACGCAATTTTTCCTGAACCATACGTCAGATATGGGATTCACGTATCGTAGACGTGATGTTGCACTATGGTTGGCGTGTGACTGGACGGCTGGCCGAACCGCGCCGTTGCGAGTGCGCGCGGTTGCCGGACTGCCTTGCCCGTCGATTCCGCCGACGTGCGCCGGCGCGGCGCATCGACTGAGACGACCGACTACCTAATCTCAACGTCCAGGCGCGACCGCCGGATCGCCGGCCGCGCGCTCGATCGCGCGCGCCGGTCCGCCGCGCGCCGCTGCGATGCGCCGCCCGAGCTGGCCGGCCGCCGCGAGCTCCCCGGCGTCGGGCTGGCCGACGGAAGCATACCGGCAGGCGCTGACCGGCCGTGCTGGCGCGGGGCGCATCGAGGGCGCAACCGCCGACGATCGGCCTGGAAGCGCTCAAGCGGTTGACCTGGCGATCGCGGCTACGGCGCGCGCCGGCGCTCCGCGCGCCTGGCCGCTTTCGTCCCGAGGCGGCGGGGTTCGGGCGAGGTCCGGCCGCTGGATCATCCGGCTAGGCGGCTATTCGCTTCCGATGGCCGACGCGCCGGCAGGCCGCCGCGTTCGCGCGGAATCGACGCCCTGAGCCGTTTTCGGGCGGCGCTTGAGGATTCGACCGCGCGAGGTCGGAAAAACCCCGAGACGGGCGGTTGCGGCCGAAATGAACGGCGGAATCCGCATCGGGTATGACCGCGCTCAACCCGCCTGTTCATAATGGCCGCTGTCCACACTGAGTAGTGGATAAAAGCAAAGCGGCCGGGATCGCCGGCCGCTTGCGTTCAACCCCGACGCGGTGAAGCATCGGGTTGTCATGTCGAACAATCAGAACCTACCAGAATCCCGCCCGCAAAACATCCCGCGCAAGCGGCGCGGGGCGGGCGCGCTTCCGGCCGTCTCATCGATAGAGCCTCTTCAGCGGCAGGCTGGCATCGATCCGATCACAGACGCGGCGCGCGCGTTCGACCAAAGCATCAGTCGATTTGCCGCCGGACGGCCAGCGGCGCGTGCTGTTGCGCTGCTCATCGGCGAACAGGGAAAGCGCTGGTTTGGCTCTGCGGTGAAGCAATACGACGAGCTCACGTCGCTCCAACGGGGATCGCGCCAGTTTGAGAAGCATAAGCCGCGCGACGTGGCTATCAGCATTGGGGTTTGGTGGAAAAGCCTCTCGCCCTTCAGAATCACCATGGTGGACGCCGGGATACATGCCTACATGCTAGCGAATGGTGCGCCATTGCCCGGCAATTGCGACTCGTGGAAGAAAGCGCGCCGGCGCATATG
This sequence comes from bacterium, assembly GCA_014896235.1. Classification (GTDB taxonomy): domain Bacteria; phylum Desulfobacterota; class Binatia; order Binatales; family Binataceae; genus JADMIL01. Next base: position 26,810 of record JADBKU010000005.1, read on the forward strand.
CAAGAACGTTTACGGTGCACTGAATCCCGGGAGCAAAATGAGTGACGGCTGGCGCGCCTGTTGGCTTGCGCGGTATCCGCTGACCGCGCGTGCGATGTCGGCCGTCGAATTTAAACCCGGGCGAAGGGCGAGAAAGATTTATCCGCGCGTCGGCATCAAGTCTGCTTCCTGAAATCTGTCCCCTTTCTTACTTCTGCTTCAGCCATTGTTAGGTTTCGCTCCCGTGGCGCAACGGGCGCTGGGAGTTGGGACCATGCACGATGGTGAAGGGCTGATCGATCTGGCCGACGCGGCGCGGCGGCTTGGCACCGGAAAACACACGGTCCGCAAGCTGATCCGCTCCGGAGAACTGCGCGCGTTCAAGGTGCGTAGCGTGATCCGCATCGCTCCGCTTGACCTGCGGAGATACCTGCAACGCCACGAAATTGCCGAAGCCGACTCATCGCACAACGACGATCGGCGAGTGGGGTAAGACCTTGCAAAACAGGTGCGCCGCGAGGGCTGGCAGGCCGACGCGGCGCGAGACGGGGAACGGAGATGAATCCTTATAGCCTGAACGCCCAGATAACGCCAATCAGCGACGACCTGGCCGAAGAGCGGCGCAAGCTGAAGGGCGAGGGGTTAAGGCTGGCGGCGCATCATCGCCGGATGCTGCGTAAGCACTTTCCGCCGTGGCCGGCGAGCCGGCGGCGGCGCGGCGGAGTCGCCGGCGCGCGCTGGCTTCCGGGCTTCGTCTGGAACGGCTTCGGGATGGAGTACTCGGAAAGCCGGGGCGTTGAGGCCCAAAGCGCCAAGCCTTCCGCGCCGTTCGCCCGAGGCCGTCGCCGCGCGCCGATACCGAGTCCGACCAACACGAATCAACCTGAGAATAGCAAGTGACTACCAAGTGAGTATCCAGCATGGACAATGAAGACGGCGGCGGAAGGCCGATGGCGGCTAACGGCGTGAGCGATCAACGGCCGGTCGATAAGCAGCATTGGGCCGCGAGCCTCATACCGCTGGCGGTCAACCTTGCCGCAGGCGTGAAATACGAGCGCGCCGCCGTCACGGCATTTCTATACCGAGCGTGCGATGAACCGCTGGATGGAAGCCCGCTCATGAGCAAGTACGCGCGGCCGAAGGGCGTCTCCGCCGACGAGCTGGACGCGGCGGTTAAGGCGGCCGTCAACTATGCGCTTACGCCACTGATCGGCCAGCGGGCCGACTCCATACGTCCGCGCAAGGTGGAATGGCTTTGGCAGGGATACCTGCCGCTATCGAAGCTGAGCGTGTTTTCGGGCGATCCGGGCGAAGGCAAATCGACCTTGACGCTAGACCTGGCGGCGCGCGTCACCACCGGCGGGCGCTTCGTGGATGGGACGCAGGCCCCGCAAGGCGGTGTGGTGTTGCTGACCGGCGAAGACGACGCCGACGACACGATAGTGCCGAGGCTCAAGGCCGCCGAGGCCGATCTGTCCCGCATCCAGATTATCACGTGCGCGCAACCGGACGGTGAGGCCGGGCCGCGGCTGCTTACTCTGCCCGCCGATATTCCCGAGATCGCCGACGCCGTGCGCAAGCTGCAAGCCCGCTTGGTGGTGATCGATCCGCTGAGTTCGTTTCTTGCGGGCGAGGTTGACGCCAACAGCGATCATGACGTGCGGCGCGTGCTGGCCGCGCTGGCGGACATGGCCACCAACACGGGCGCGGCCGTGCTTTTGGTGCGCCACCTGAACAAGGGGTCGGGGCAAAAGGCGATGTATCGCGCGGGCGGCTCGATCGGCGTGGTCGCGGCGGCGCGCGCCGCCTATCTGGTCGGGCGCGTGCCCGACGAGCCGTCCGGCCTACGCGCGATCGTGCCGATCAAGAATAACCTCGCGCCGCTGCCGAAGCCGCGCGGTTTCTGGCTGAAGCCGGGTGAGGCGGGCGAAAGCGCGCGGGTCGAGTGGAGTTTCGAGGAGCTGAACATCGGCGCGGAGGAATTGTTAGGCGACGGCGGCGGAGCCAGGGACACGAAGCTAGACGACGCCTGCCGCTTCCTGTCAGAGGCGCTCAAGGACGGCCCGCGTCCGAGCCGCGAGATCAGGGATCGCGCCGGCGAGCGCGGTATCAGCAAGATGACGCTGAGGCGTGCGCGAGAGGCGCTCGGCATCGAGGCCTTCAAACGCGGGCGGGGCGATGCCGGCGGTTGGTGGTTGCGCCTGCCGGGCGGCGAAGGAGACGACGCTGATGGCGAAGAAACTGCGAATTAAGCGCTTAAGGTGCTCAAGTTCAAGATGCTCAAGGTCAACCGTTTGACCCTATACCCGGCTGTGCCGAAGTCGTTCTCCGCCAAGGGTTTGGTCCAAAGGCGCTCAGATGCTCATGAGCGCCTTTGGCGGAGAGCCCCCCGGCTCACCGGGAAAATGAGCGCCTTTGGACCAAACCCTTGGGAGAGAAGGGGAAAGTGATGCTCAAGCGGTTGAGCGCCTTTGGGGGTGATGAGCACCTTTGGAGCGAGGCGGAAAATGGGCGAAACGGGACGGCGAAGAATGGGCGAAACAAGATTGACGGCTAACCAACGGACCGCGCTGGCGGCGGCCATGCGATGCGGCTTTCTGGCCGAAGAGCGCGCCGACAGCAAGGTGCGTGCCGCATTTTATCGGGGCTGCGTTTTACGCGGCGCGCCCTTCATCAGGGTCGTGCGGCGCGGGACCAAAGCTCGATTCGAGTATAGCAACGAGCCGACCTGGAGGCCGGAAACCGGCTGGCTGATATTGACGCCCGAAGAGTGCGCGCGGGCTAGTGCCCTGCTCGGGCGCGCCTTGACCGCGCACGGATGGGCCGCGTGCGGGCGCGAATCGATGCGCGCTTTGCGATGCGATCCGTCGCGGCTGATCGACGCGGCAACCGCGATCGCAACGTTGGCCCGCGCCGCTCGTGCGCTCCCGGCGGAGGTCGGACGATGACCGGGATTCGACTAATCGGCGGGCAGATGGCGTTGCCGGGGCTTGGACCGGCGGCGGCGGACGGCTTCCGTTTCACCTGGTGGACCGCGCGCGAGGGCGCGCCGTGCTGGATCGAGTATCGCGGAGCGTGGCGGGCGGGCGTGATCGTCCATCGCGGGCGGGCGACCGTGGGCGTGGCGTTGACCGACCATGCCGGGCGCACGCGCTACGTCCGGCGCGCATACCAGGACTTGCGCCGGCGGACGGTCCGCCCGGCGCTGCGGGCGATCGGCGGCGGCCGGGGCGGCGCGCGGCAGGGATCGGACGGGCGGAGCGAAGAGGGGTGAACATGGGCATCAGGCGAAAGACGATCGCGGGCGCGGACCCGCTGCGCGCCGTGCGCGACGTGCTGCGCGCGACCGGCGGCGCGGCCAAGGTCGAAGAGTTGTATCGGCTGTTGAGCGCTGAGGAAGCCGCCGAATTTTTGGGAATGTCGCTCAATACGGTGCGCCACATGACATCGCGCGGCGAACTGCCGGTGATCCGAACCGGCAAGCGCGGCGTCGGCTATCGGCTCGCGGACCTGATCGCGTGGCAGGATTCCCGGCGCGAAGCGATGGCGCGCTGACCGGACCGCGAACGCGCCCGCCATCCACCGCGCGGCGCGCTCGATTGGCGGTCTTTGGTGGACAGGTGTTAAGGTGCGCCCGATGGCGAAACGCAAAGAGACGGACTGGTTGGACATAGCGGCCGTGATGCGGCGGCTCGGGCTGTCGCGGGCGGCGATTTACAAGGCCGTCGAAAGCGGGCGGTTGCGCGGCCGGAAAATCCCGGTGACGCGCGAGGTGTTGCGCTTCGATCCGGCCAGCGTCGCCGCTTTCGAGGTGTCGAAATCGCATCAGAAGCGCGGCCGGCGCGCGGCGGCGGCGCGGCGCAAGCGGGCGCGGAAGGTTGACAATCATCAACCTAAGCGGTAAGCGGTGGAAGCGAACGACGCCGGGACGATGGACGATCGGCCAGAGGAGGGCGCGGCGTCGGCCGCGCGGTAAATGACATGGACGCTATCCTGATTCCACAAGTCGCCCTTGATGACTTTTGGGGCGGTACGACCGATGTGCCGTGTTCGTGCGGCGGACTGATTCGATGGGCTGAGGCCGGGTATGTCCCCGGTGCGCGGGCGTGCGATCGGTGCCTCGTGCTGTACGCGGTGCGCGGACGCGGCGCGGATCGCCGACTCGTACCGCAAACGTCTAGCGCTGACCATATCGACGACGCGGATGAGACGGTCGATCGCGATGGTCTCTACCGAGTGCCGGACGACTATTTCCGTCGCGAGCTTTGACGATGCCCCTGCCTGCCGCGGCCGTGCAAGCGGCGTTGACCAAGGGCGGCGGCCGGTGTTGGTACTGCGGACTGCCGTTAGTCGCCGCAAGCGCCGACTTCACGATCGATCACGTCATACCCCGCAATCGCGGCGGAACCGACCTGAGCGGCAACCTGGTTCCGGCGTGCCGGACGTGCAACACGCTCAAGGGAACGGGCACGATCGAGGAATTGCGCGAGAAGCTGGCGGCGCGCGCCGGCCGCGTCCAACCGCCGCCCGGCCTGATCGCCGTGGCGCGTCGCGACGGAAGGCGCGAAACGCCGCGCCGGATGGAGCCGCGCGACTTGTACGAATTCCACTTTGAACGGGCGGGGCTGAAACCGTGAACGCGCCGGCGTCGGCGGTATGCCCGCGATGCGACGCGGCGGCGCTGTTTCCCGGCGCACGCTATTGCGGCCATTGCGGCGCGCCGCTGGCCGACGCCGAAACCGATCCGGCGGCGCGGCATAGGCCGGCGGCGGGGCGATTCTCCCACGTCGCCATGCGCCGGATCGCCCTATCCTGCCCCGAGTGCGGCGAGCCGATGCGGTTTGGCTTCCGCCGCGTCTGCCGGCGATGCGGCGCGCGGTTGGTGATGGTCCCGCGCCTGCTGCATCCGAATCACGTGCGCGTTTACGTCGCGGGACCGCGCGCGGCGCTGGCCGATCTGGCGGTCGATGTTTTCTGGCTGGCGGTTGGGATCGCGGCGCTGGCCGCGCTCGGGGCGATCATCTAGCGAGGTTAAGAACATGGCGCGTGGGAGAACCGGCAGGGATATCGGCGTAATCGAAAAGCCGAAAGGCTCCGGCAAGTGGTGGGCGCTGGTCAAGTACCGGGGCAAACAGTATTGGCGGCGCGCCGCGAACAAGACGCACGCGCGCGACTTGTACCACGAAATCAAAACCGCCATCCGCAAGGGCGAATGGCCGCCCAAGCAGGAGCAGGCGGCGGCGCGATTCGACGACCTGCTTGCCGACTATCGAGACGCCAAGCGCCGCGAGGGCAAGGCCGTGATGGCAAGCAACGTGGGATATGCGCGCTTGCTCGATCGGTTCGGCGGACTGTCGGCGAGCGAGATTACATCCGACGAAGTGGATCGATGGCGGCGCGATCTGGCGGAGTCTATGGCTCCGGCGACCGTCAATCTTCACCTGTGCCTGTTGCGCGCGATCCTGCGCCACGGCTTGCGCGCGCGACGCATCGAGGCCGCCGCCCTGCCGGATATCCGCCCGCTCAAGACCAACAATAAGGTGATTCGCTATCTGACCGACGACGAAGAGCGGCGGCTTATAGGCGCGCTTCCCGAGCACTTGCGCCCACTGGTGTTAGTCGCGATTCATACCGGGATGCGCAAGGGCGAACTGGTCAATCTCACGTGGGCCGACGTGGATTTTGTCGGCGGGATCGTATGGGTGCGCGAGGCCAAATCCGGCGAAGGGCGGCGCATCCCGTTAAGCGCAACCGCACACAAGGCATTGATGGAATTACGCGAGCGCCGGCGCAAGCGGCTCAAAGCGAAAGTGGTCAATCGCTTCGAGGCGGCCGGCCACGTCTTCGCGGCGGCGCACGGCGGATCGCTGATGAATCTCAATCGCGATTGGTGCGCGGCGGTCAAGCGGGCCGGGCTTGAAGCGTTCCGCTTTCACGACTTGCGCCATACGTTCGCGTCGCGGCTGGCGATGGCGGGCGTGGACCTGTACCGCGTGCAAACCCTGATGGGGCATAAGACGCCGGCGATGACGCTCCGCTATGCGCATCTAAGCCCGCAGCATTTGCGCGCGGCGGTCGAAACGCTCGATGCGCCGGGACCGAAGCCGTGGGCGGCGGAGCGCGCTCGGAGTTAACATAATCCGCGCCGCCGGCCAGCTAACCTTCTGGCTAACCTTCCAACCGCAATTCGGGGCATCTAGAGACAGGTGGGGATGCTGGATTTACAAGCGTTTTCCTGCCGGGAGATGCCCCAAGATGCACGCCGTGGCCGTCTCATATCCGCAGTGTCGCAGGTTCGACTCCTGCCGCCGCCACCAATCAAATCTCTGCCGCATCGTTAACTGCGGTGGAATCGTTTGCCGGCGTTGCTCTTGCGCAGGGCAATTCGACTAGAATCGTCATGTGCTCTCGCGACGCCTGGCGTGGACTTTCCGCGATTTTGTGTTGTCCGCCTCTGTCCGGCTGTATCCTCCGCGGCTGTGCCTGCCGCAGGAAGCGCAACCGTGAGCGATCCGCGCGCGTGTCCGCGATGCGGCGCGGCGCCCGATATTTCCGGCGCGCGCTTTTGCGGACATTGCGGGGCGCCGCTGGCCGCCGCGCCCCGGCGCTATCACGGCCCGCCGCATCTGAAACTCAAAGGCCGGCCCGCGTTTTCATGCCCCGAATGCGGCGCGCCGATGCGCCTGGGATTCCGCCACGTATGCCGCAACTGTGGCGCCGAGTTGTGCACGGTCCCGATGATATTCCATCCGAGCCACGTGCGAGTTTACGTAAAGGGATTGAGAGCGGCGGGCGCGATGCTCATTTACGACATCGTCTGGTATGCGATCGTGCTGGGCGCGCTCGCGTTGATCGGCGCCGCGATTACGCATCGCGCGCCCGTAAAAAATTCGGCTTATGGCAGGCGCGCCAGCGCGCTTGACCGTGGCGTGGCCGAGGACTTAGCCTCGATCCTCAGCGCAGGCCGATCTGGATGAACGGAATACACGACATGGGAGGCATGCACGGCTTCGGGCCGATTCCGCGCGAAGCGAACGAACCGGTATTTCACGCCGGATGGGAACGCAGAATGTTCGCGATCGCGCTCGCGACGTTCGCCCGCCGCATCTTCAATGTCGATGAATTCCGGCGCGCGATCGAACAAATACCGCCCGCCGATTATCTGCGCTCTTCATACTATGAGCGCTGGATGCGTGCGTTTATCGCCTTGCTGCAGGAGAAAAATATCGCCAGCGCGGAAGAAATCGAGTCGGCATCGCGGCAAGCCCTTGGCGGCGGCGCGGCTGGCCCGCTTTCCGCGCCACGCACGACGGCGGCGACGCCGCCGGCGGCGATCGGCGCCGCGCGCCCGCGCGCCCATCGCCGCGTTCCGGCGCGCTTCAAACCCGGCGATCGAGTGATCGCACGCAATCTGAATTCCGAGCATCATACGCGCTTGCCGCGCTATGCGCGCGGGCGGCGCGGTGTGATCCGGCGGGATTGGGGCGTTTTCATCCTGCCGGATTCGCACGCGCATGGCGGCGCGATCGATCTGTGTCATTGCTATTCGGTGGAGTTTGACAGCCGCGAATTGTGGGGCGACGAACATCCCGCGGGCGAATCGGTCCTGCTCGATCTTTGGGAGCCTTATCTTGAGTCTGCCGCGGCGAAACGCGGCGCCGCTTCAGCGTCCGGCAAGCGCCGGACCACCAAGCCCGCGGTCGGGCGCAGACGGCTAGCAAAACCATGAGCGACCACGACCATCGCGATCATAATGAGCCTGAAAGCGGTCCCGCGCTGCGGGTCAAGGCTATTGAATCTCTGCTCGTCGAAAAGGGCCTTGTCGATCCGGCCGCGCTCGACGCGATTGTCGATCACTACGAAAACAAGGTCGGCCCGCGAATCGGCGCGCGTGTCGTGGCGCGCGCGTGGATCGATCCGCGATTTCGCCGGCGATTGCTGGCGGATGCGGTCGCGGCGATCGCCGAGTTGGGCATTCCGTCGGGACCCGAGGGCGAACATCTGATGGTCGTCGAGAATACGCCGGAGGTGCATAACCTGATCGTCTGCACGCTCTGCTCATGCTATCCGTGGCCGGTGCTCGGGCTTCCGCCGACATGGTACAAAAGTTTCGCCTATCGCTCGCGAGCGGTTTCCGATCCGCGCGGCGTGCTGCGCGAATTCGGCGTCGAGCTCGATCCGGGCGTGGAAATCCGCGTATGGGACAGCAGCGCTGAACTGCGCTACATGGTGCTCCCGCTCCGTCCCGCAGGAACCGAAAAACTAAGCGAAGGCGAACTTGCGGGTTTGGTGACGCGCGACGCGATGATCGGGACCGCCGTTGTAAAATATCCGCCTGATACGGCTGCGCGCGCGGCCGAACGGGATTGAATTGCGCCGCCGCGGAATAATGGCCGAACGAATCGCCATAAGGATTCCCGAATTCCCGCCCGAAACGGACGTGTTTGCGGAGCCGTGGGAAGCGCGCGCGTTCGCGCTCGCGGTTGAATTGCAGGCGCGCGGCCATTTCCAATGGGCCGAATTCCGCGCTCGCCTGATCGAGGAAATTGCCGCCGAAGACTCTTCGCCGGCAGACGAAAGCGGGGATCGCCCCACGCCCGAACGAAGCGCTGGCTACTACCGGTGCTGGCTCCGCGCGTTCGAGCGTCTGACGCTGGCAAAGGGCATCCTTGACCGGCCCAGCATCGACCGGCGAGCTGATTCGATAGCCGCTTCGCCGCCCGCGCGCACGCGCGCTCACGGCCGCGGGCCGGTTCGGATTGCATAACGGCATGGGACGAGTTGTCGTCACGGCGTTGATCACCGCGATCGCAGCGATCGCGATTGGATGGCTGGTCTGGAGCCGGATGGCGGCGCGCGCCGCGGCGGCTCACGCCGCCGACCAATCGGAAATCGCCGCGCTGACGGAGCAGCGGACGCAATTGCAGGCGCAAAACGAGCAGCTTCAATCCGAATTGAAAAAAGTTCAGGCCGAGGAAGAGCGCCTGTCCTCGATCAACAATGAACTCGCCGAGGCGCTGGAGAAAGCGCGCCTGACCGGGAAAATTCCACCGCCAAGCGCCCTGCCCTATCCCCCCAAATAATCCGGCGACTCAAACCGGCGCGGCGCCGCCGCCAATTCGCTGCGACTAGGTCGCAGGCTTAAGCGCGAACCGCCGCCATTCCGCAAGATGCGACAAGGTGCGCAGATCGCGCATCCGGTCAAGATAAACCTCGCCGCGCAAATGGTCGGTTTCGTGCTGAATCACTCGCGCATGAAAATCGCGAGCCACAAAATCGAACGGTTCGCCAGAGCGACCGAGCGCCTTGACCCGCAATTCGCGATATCTCGGCGCGACTCCCCGCATCTCGGGAATACTCAGGCACCCTTCCCATCCGTCGAGCGTCGCGTGTTCGGTGATCGTCACTTCCGGATTGATCAGGAAGGTCAATGGCACGCTTGGCGCGTCCGGATAATTTGCGGGACGTTCGACCTCGAGCACCGCGACCTGAATCGAGAGATGAACCTGCGGCGCGGCCAGCCCAACGCCCTCATACTCACGCATCGTCTCGACCAAATCATCGAGCAGGCGCTGAAATTGCGGAGTTGAGATTTGCGCGGGATCGACCGGATGCGCCGGAGTGCGTATAACGGGATGGCCAAGGCGCGCGACTTTGAGTATCACCGGATAAGCTCCGCCAAGTGATTAGTACAGCTAATGACTATGACAGATATGAGTACACCCGACGGCGAACGCCGCGCCATCCGGAATTTACGCCGCGAGCATTTTCGCCAGCGCCGCCGGGATTTGCGCAAAAAGAATGCGAGGCGACAAGGCGTCGCCCCGCATGGTCCTGCAGGTATTTGCACGGTGCGCTTCCCAGCGCGCCGGGTCGGACGAGAGAAACTACTCTTTGCCGTCCGCGGCGTAATCCTCGAGCTCGCGACCGGCTTCCTCCGCCTGGGTCCGCCACTTGTCGATCGACTCTAGGTTGAAACGCCAGTCGCTGCCCACTTTGAAGGCAGGCAACTGCTTCTTCTTGAGAAGGCGGTAAATAGTGGAGGGATGAACCCTGAGGTAGCTGGCTACTTCTTCCAGCGTCATTACTCTCGCCATCGCCGCACCCTTTCCCTGTCTGCGCGCCGGTGGCCCGGCCACGCTGATTTTAAGCTAACAAATTGTCAACACAAAGACAACCAAGCGTGAGCAAGATCAAACCGGCCGACCAACGCCGTATCGGGCGCTTATTTCAAGGCCTTGGCCGTGCTAACCCGCAGTCGACAGATATTAGCCGTGAGTTGATGACGCTGGAAGCGTTTTTGTTCCGGCATCAGAACATTCCGCTGGCAACGACGGAAGCTCCCGCAACGCCTGTTGCGAGATTACGGCGGCCCGGCCGAGGCCCGCACGGTCGAAGATCAGCGTAAGCTTGCCGATCGCCGGATGGCCGTTCACGCCTCGTTCGAGATGGAAATCCGCCGTCCGCGCGGTTGGGCGCAACGGTGCGATAATTCCGTCGGCGTCGGAGCTGTACACAAGCAATTGAATTTCGATTTTGTTTTGGCTGAAACCGCGAATCCCTAAATGGTAACGATCGGCGAGCGAAGTCGCGAACGGCGGTCCGACCACCTCGTCGGCCGGAATCAGCCCAAGTTTCACCGCATCGATCGCGTTCAACCGCAGGGGATCGCCGCCCCCGGAAAGGTATTTCTCGATCGAAATGACCAGACGGTAAACGCGAATCTGGTCGAAACGCTCGCGCATCTCGAGCATCGGCGGCAGCGGCGCCGGCGCCCATTGAGGATTGGGACTGACGATCGTTACGCCCGCGACCTCTTCGCTCGACGCGCACATGCGGGAAATGATCGGTTTCCAGTACGGCATCTGGCGATCGTCGATCAAAACGTGGCGAACTCGCTGGTCGTCAAGAAACGCCGAGAATTGCTGCGGCCCCTCGGGCATCCAGGTCTCGAGCGCAAGGCCGTCAAGGATTGGCCAAGCCTCGACATACTGCGGCCACGGACCAAATCCATCAGCCAGATTGAAGTACATCGCGGCCCGCGCCTGCGCGAGCATCGTTTCGTCGCGGTACATCACGGGCAGGATCAGATCGGTCTCTCCGCGCTTCAGGTACGAGCGATAGACGCCATCCCGATAAAATCGCGGCAGGAAAACGGGACGCGCCCAATTCGATGCGGAGAGATTGGGCGTCATGAAAATCGCGACCGCAGCCATCGACCATGCCTTGGTTTGCGTGGACGCCGCGGATTCGACCAGCCATCGCGAGGCCATAATCGCGAGAATAAGGAACGCGTACAACGACAGGCGCGCCGGCCCGCAGTTGGCCAAAGGCGTGAGGTAAAGGATATTTCCCGGAAGGCCGATCGTCGTTTCATGGCCGCCCACCATCAGTATCGGACCAAGCGACAGCACAACGATCATCACAAGCTGGTCGAACAGATATCTGCCGGCCTGCTCGCGCCAATGCCGCCGCACGTATAAAAAAGCGATTGGCAATAGCGGCAGAGGAATCCAAATCAACGCTTCAGCCAGCAGGCCATGATTAAAATGGCCCGAAATTTTCATCAAAGCCGGAATTTCGCCGATCTCGTTCGCGATGGTCGGCACGAAAAGATTCAAGAAATCTCCGGCAATCATCGATTCCGGCCAGATAACTCCGCTAACGGGGTGCGGTCCGAAAAAAAAGTAATAAACAAGCGGACTTGCAGCGGCGAGACCGCACAGAAATCCAACTCCCGCCGGCAGCGCCACTCTGAGAAAAGCCCTCGTGCCGCCGGCAACGCCGCAGCTCCACGCCAGCAATAGAGCGAGACCGCCGAACATCGTCATTGTGCCTGCGATTTCGAGACTGCAATAAAATTCGATTGCGAGCAGCGCGGCCACTATCGCGCTATAGGTGAGGGCGCTTAATTCGGAACGCCATCGCTTGACCGATGCGAGAACCACCAGCGGCACCGGCCATACCGAAAGCAGATGGAGCCGGCCGAAGCTCAGCGAGCCGAGCATGTATGGACTGAATCCAAAGATGAATCCGCCCATCAAACCCGCCCGCCAATCGCCGGTTAGATACCGGCAGAGGAGGAACCCTGAATAAGCCGCGAGCGCGACGCTCAAGAGACACAGCGTATTCAATGAGGCGATCGGCCCGAACGTTTTCGTGATTGGCGTGGCGATTATCGCGAGCAGCGGCACGCTGGTCGTCCAGGTCAGGTTGAAACCCACAGGCGCCCAGTAAGCGCGCGTCAGGAAGGGATTGATATGATGTTCGATGGCGCGCGGCCACCACACGAACATCCAGTCCAGGAGTTTCGGGTCGTTTGAAAAGCCAAATTGCTTCGTGGTGAAACCGCCAATCAATCCCCGCCCGAAGAACGCGAACGCCAGCACAAAATAGCCGGCGAAAACTAGATACGAGCTGACTTCGCGAAAATGTCTTGAATTCGCCGCAGCTCCAACTCGTTCATCGATAGAGAGCGCCATCCGATCAATTCAAATCACGCTTGCGGCTAAAGCAAGCCAAATTCTGCATGGAATTTCGGCGCGAACGCCAACCGACAAAATTCGCGAACATTCAGGGATTCAGGCGCCAGATCGCGTAATTAAGCGCCGCGGCGTAGGCAACCCACCCCAGATACGGCGTCATCAGGAGGGCCGACGCGACGCTCACACGTGAAAATTCCGCGACGCACCCAAAGATTGCAATCCAGAGCAGGATAATGTCGATCAAAGCCAACTCAATTCGGCGCGCTCCGAAGAAAATCACGGCCCACACGGCGTTGAGGAAAAGCTGCGCGATAAAAATTGCCATCGGCGCGCGCACATCGGCATGACCGCGATTTCGCCACACGAACCACCCGGCAACCGCGATCATCACGTACAGCGCCGTCCAGACCGGGCCGAAGAGCGCGTTAGGAGGAGTCCATCGCGGTTTCTGCAATCCCGCGTACCATGTCGGCAGGGCGGGATTGGTGAAATAGACGCCAATTCCACCAGCGGCGAAGGATGCGAGCAGAAAAATTAGTAAGGACGCCAGTCCACTCATACGCTTCGCACCTCTTGCGGCCCCGCGACTGGCACCCCCCGTGGGATTCTGCGCTTGACGATGTCGTTCAATGGAAAATGCGCACCCTTCGCATCGGCGTCGACGTCTGATAGAAGTGTTATTATCGGCATCGAAACCGTACGCAAGCGATGAATTACGGACTCACCACCTGGTTTCCAATCGCGGTTACGATCGGCTTGGTCGGGTTTATCGTGCTCACGATGGTCACGATTAATCGTTTAATTGGGCCACGACCGCCGCATACGAGCGTCAAGGGCGAGGCTTTCGAGTGCGGGAATCCGCCCAGCGGCAGCGCATGGGGCCGATTTTCCGTGCGATTTTATCTGACCGCGCTCCTGTTCCTTGTCTTCGACGTTGAAGTTGTTTTCCTCTACCCTTGGGCAGCGGAATTGCGTTCGCTGGGGATGTTCGGCTTCGTCGAGGTCTTGGTTTATATCGCCCTTCTGTTTGTTGGCTTCGCCTATGCGTGGCGACGCGGCGTCTTTGACTGGAGTTGAAAGCCTCGCGCGCCCGTTTGAAACGCGCGCCGCTCGCCCTGTTATTGCCCGATGCAGTCAACCGCCGGTCAGAATCGCCCGCAATGCGGACTCGATTCTCTCGCCTGACGGATCGAGTTTCCTGATCGAGCGCGACAGTCGCGCGAAATTTGCGCGCCGCCGCGACGCCGAAACCGGTTCGGGAGAAAGCCGCGCTTTGTCGAGATCGAGGATGAAGACCCGCAGATCGTCGCTCGCCGTGGAAACGAAGAGATTGTGCAAATTCAGATCGGCGTGGAACAGGCCCATCCGATGCATGACATCGATCGCGCGACGCGCCTGCTGTGCGACATGTGTGCGCGCGCTCGGATCGTCGTCAGCGCAAATAAATTCCCATAGCGTAAATCCGTTCATCGGCCTGGTTAAAAAGGCGCCGCGATACAAGCCCGGCGCGATCGATTCGACCATCGCGCCCAGCGGCTCGGCGACCGCGATTCCGCGCATCCGCGCTTCCGCCGTAACCGTCAGCTCGCGCACCGGCCGCGCTACGTGCCCGAAATAGACGTCATCCAGAACGTACCGCGCCATGCCGCCCCGGCGTCCATAGCGCACGAACATCTCGGACGCGCCTTGCGGGCGAATGATAAACCCGCTCAGCCGATTACCTTTTCCGATCGCCGACGGCGGAGGTCGATCGTGTAATGCGGCGAAAATCGCCGGCGCATGAGCGGCCAGATCGCGCCGGATATAAAGCAATCTGCGTCCCATTCCGAAATGCGGGAAATCCGGGCCGGGATCGCCCAGCGAACCGCGAATCCAGCGCATAACGGCGGCCTACATCATGCTAAGGCGTTTGCGCGCTAAGTCCGCCGTTAGCCGATCGCCTCGGCTTCATCGATCAGCATGATCGGGATGTCTTCACGAATCGGATAGCGCAAGCGGCATGCGTCGCACACCAAGCCGTCGCCCGCATCGGTCAGATGAATAACGCCCTTGCATTTGGGGCAAGCCAAAATATCGAGTAAATCCTGGCTAATCGCCATCGCTATAACCTCCGTCGCGCCCGTCAGGCTGATCCTGATGCGTCGCGCATTTGCCGCGCACCCGCGCTTCGGCAAGCGCTAACAGCCGCTCTTCGTCGCCAGGCTCAAGCGCGACTCCAAGCTCCAGAGCGTACAGCGGCGCAAGCGCGCCGGCAAAGCGCTCGATTTTAACCAGATCTTTCGTCGTCACGACCACCGCCTCCGCGCCAGCATTCCGCGCGGCGTCCGCGATCGCGCCCAAATCCGCATCCGAATATTCGTGATGGTCCGGAAACGCCAGGTTCGCCGCGACGACCGCGCCTTCGGCTGCAAGAGTTCTGCGAAAGCTGTTGGGATCGGCAAGCCCGCTGACCGCGATCACGCGGCGACCAGCCAGGTCCAATGGCGCCTCGCGCCATCCGCCGCGGTCGGATTGAATGAGCGCGCGCGGGCAAAGCCTGGCACGAAAGGTTGGAATTTCGCGCGGCGCGGCGGCGATCAAGCGCGGCGAAGGCGCTTTGCCCGGACGTTGGACATAAACGATAGCGTCGGCTCGGACGAGCGCACCCGCCGGCTCGCGCATTGGGCCCGCCGGCAGCACCCAGCCATTGCCGAATCCTCGCGACTCATCGATCAGAACCAAATCAAGAACGCGGGCAAGCCCGAGATGCTGGAACCCGTCGTCAAGGATTATCGCATCGAGCGCATCATGCGCGGCCAACAGGCGCGCGCCGTCGATCCGCCGCCGCGCGATTGCGATCGGACCGGCGAAGCGATGCGCCATCATCACAGGTTCGTCGCCCGCATCCGCCGCGGACACGAAAATTCGTCCGCCGTCCGCGACCATCGCCGCCGAGCCGCGGCGCGAAAGCCGCCCGCCGAAACCACGGCTGAGAATCGCGATCCGCCATCCGCGCGCGCGCAGCAGATTCGCCAGATAAAGCGTAAAGGGCGTTTTGCCATTTCCGCCGACCGTGAGATTGCCGACGCTTATGATTGGAATCGGCGCACGCGCCGAACGATTCTTCCAATATCGCGCGCGCGCCGCCAGCGCGGATTCGTACGCAAGAGAAGCGGCGGCCAATGCGCCCCAAAGGGGAATCAGCGGCCGCGGGATGGGCGTTCGCCACAGCCGCTCAAGGAATGGACGGCGGCCGGCGTCGCGCGCGTTCATATTCTCCGGAAAAGCGGAGCCAGATGATCGAGCGTGGCGATTGCGCCGCCGGCGAGGCTTGCAAATGTCGAACGTGCGCGCGCGCCGACCGCGCGCCGCGCGTCGCCGTCGGCAAGCCATTCGCCGCAAACGATTTCCATTTCCGCGGCGCCTTCGATCACCCGGGCGCCGCCGGCGTTCAACAGCGCATCGCCAACCTGGCGTTGATTTTCATAATGCGGGCCAAAAATCACCGGCACGCCCGCCGCCGCCGGTTCAGCGAGGTTCTGTCCGCCGCGCGGCGGCGCGATACTGCCGCCGACGAAAGCGATTGCGGCCAAGGCGTAAAGCGACCGCAGTTCGCCCATCGTGTCGAGCAGCAACACGGGCGCATCGCGGAACTTGAGAGCGAGCGCTGACGGATCGTAATCCGCTGAGGGCAGCTCGCTCGCCCGCACATATTTGAAACCAGCCGCTTGAATTTCGGCTGCGACTTCACCGGCGCGATCGAGATGGCGCGGCGCCAACGCGAGCGCCAATCCAGGAAAGCGCTCACGGAGGTTGCGGTATGCCGTCAGGCTCATGCGCTCTTCTCCCGGCGCGGTCGAACCGGCGACCAGCAACGGCCTTCCAGAGACGAAATTGCGCAACGCGAGCCTCGGCGGCGCCGGAGTATCGCCCGAATCAAACTTGGTATTGCCGGTGACCGTGACGATCCTGGCGGGCGCGCCGAGTTCGATAAACCGATCCGCGTCTTCCCGGCTTTGAACCAGCACGATTTCGAGCCGCTCGAGCGCGGCGGCGATCAGCGCATGAACGAGTTTGTAACGGCGCAGCGAACGCTCTGACAGGCGTCCGTTCACGATTCCAACCCGCGCGCCGGCGCGGAGCGCTTCGCCGATCAGATTAGGCCAGAGTTCCGTCTCGGCGAGCAGCACGATTTCCGGCCGGACGCGGGCGAGAAAAGCGCGCAACGCCGCGGGACAATCCAGCGGCGCCAGCAGGCACGCGGCGGCTCCAGGAATCCGGCGCCGGGCGGCGTCGCGTCCGGCGGCCGTCATCGTCGTCACCACGAACTCGAATTCCTGAAATCGTTCGCGAATACCCCGGGCCACCGGCCGTACCGCTTCAATTTCGCCGACCGAAGCCGCATGCATCCAGACCCGCCGGGCGGCGCCCGTTCCGGCAATCGGCGGGCGGCCCAGCCGCTCGCGGCGATCAGGACCGCGCGAACCGCCCGCGGCCAAAAGCGCGAACGGCAACGCCGGATACCAGAGAGTGCGATAGAGGGTTCCGAGCAGACCCGCGGAAATGCCCGCCGGCGGACGGGCGGCTTGCGGCGCGTCGCTCAATTTCCGATCCCGCCGGGCCCGCCCAGTTCAGGCGCGTCATGGAATTGAAGACCGTGCAAGCGGCTGTATTCACGGCCCAGCGCTATCAACTGATCGTGCGTGCCGGTTTCGACGATGCGTCCGCGCGCCAGCACGACGATTTGATCGGCGCGGCGCACCGTGGAAAGCCGATGCGCGATCACCAGCGTCGTACGATTTTCGATTAGATGCTCGAGCGCCTCCTGCACCTGCCGTTCCGAGTCGGAATCGAGCGACGAGGTCGCTTCGTCAAGAATCAGGATGGGAGCGTTTTTCAGCAGCGCCCGCGCGATCGCCAGCCGCTGTCGCTCGCCGCCCGAGAGCCGGACGCCCAGCTCTCCGATCATGGTGTCGTAACCCTGCGGCAAACGCATGATGAAATTGTGCGCGTTGGCGGCCCGCGCCGCGGCGATTACGTCTTCCAGCGATTTGTCAGCCGCGCCGTAGGCGATATTCGCTCGCACCGTGTCGTTGAAAAGAAAGGTATGCTGGGTCACCAGCCCAATCTGCGACCGCAACGACGCGATCGAGCATTGGCGAACGTCAATGCCGTCGATCGCGACGCGGCCGCGCTGCACGTCGTAAAAACGCGGAATCAAATCGGCGATCGTGGATTTGCCCGCTCCACTCATCCCGACCAGGGCGACCACCTTCCCCGCGCCGATTTCGAGATTGACGTCCTCCAGCACCCACTCGTCGCCGTACCGAAAGCTGACGTTCTCCAGCGTGACGGTATGCATGCCGGGTGGAATAACGATCGGGTCGGGAACCTCCGGCACGTCCGACGGCGCGTCCATCATCTGGAAGACGCGCTCGGCCGCGGCGAGGCCGGCCTGAATATTATTGTTCGTGCGTGTGAGGCTCTTGAACGGCCGGTACAGCAGCAGCATCGCGCCGATGAACGACAGAAACACGCCCGGCGTGCGCGAACCCGAAATCACTGCGTGCGCGCCCCACCAGATAACCGCGACGATGGCGAACGCGCCCATCACTTCCATCGTCGGCCCGGTGACCGATTTGATGCGCGCGACGCGCATCTGGATTCGGAACAGCCGGCGCAGTTCCTTCTTGAAGCGAACGCGCTCGTAGTCCTCCATGCCAAAGGCCTTGACGACGCGATTGCCCTGGTACGTCTCCTGCAATAGCACCGTCAGGCCGCTCAGCTGGCGCTGCGCGTCCTTCGTCATTCGCCGCATCCCCTGCGAAAACCGCACGACGGGAAACACGGCCGCGGGAAACACCAGAATCGCGATCAAAGTGAACCGCCAATCGACGTAGAAAGCGCCCGCCATCACCGCGACCAGCCGCGTGCTGTCGCCAAAGACGGAAAAGAGGCTGTCGACGCCCTGAACGGCGACGACTTGAACGTCGTTGATCACCCGCGAAAGCATCACGCCGGTCGGGGTGCGGTTGAAAAATGAAAGCGACTGATTCTGCAGGGCTTCGTTCAACTCGTCGCGTAAATCCACGGTGATTTTCTGGACCACGTAGCTTTCCAGATAATCCGCGCCGAACGACGCTACCGCGCGCGTCACGAAGATCCCCAGCAGCGCGGCGGACAACACCGGCAGCATCGCGACGCTGCGCGCGACCGTGAGCTGGTTGGTGAAGTTGCGGATCAGCACGACGATCACGCCCTCGGTCGAGGAGAGGAGAATCATCGCCGCGAACATTAACGCCACGTATGGAAAGAAATACCGGCGCGCGTATTTCAGCAGCCGCCGATGGAGCGGAGAGAGTTTCAGCATCCGAGCATTTCCAGCGCCATTGCGGCGACCCGGTCCGCGGCTCCGGGCGCTCCGAGCCGTTCGCGCACCGCCCGCAGCGCCGCGGCGGTTTCGGAGCGATGCGGTTCGGACAACATGGGCTCGGCCGCCGCGGCCAGATTTTCCGCCGTGACCTCCCGCTGGATCAGTTCCGGAACGATTCGACGGCCCGCCAGGATATTGGGCATGCCGATAAATTCCACGCCATGCACGAGCATCCGCGCCACGTGGTAGGAAAGCGATGACATTTTGTATGCGATAACCATCGGGCTGCCGAGCAGCGCCGTTTCGAGCGTCGCGGTCCCTGACGCAACCAGGGCAAGCTCGCTCGCCGCAATAATACTATACGTGTCGCCGCGAATAATATGCATCCCGTCCAGGGCGGCAGGCGGCGCCAGCGCGCCCAGATCCTCTTCGCCGAGGGTTGGAGCGAGCGCGATCGCGGGCGTAAGCCGATGGCGTTCGCGCAGGATGCGCGCCGCGCCGAGCATCGCGGGCAAGAGATATCTCACCTCGGCGCGACGGCTGCCCGGCAGCAGCGCGAGCAGCCGCGAATCGGCCGGCAGGCCGTGACGCGCAAGGGTTTCCGCACGGCCTTGTGCGGGCGCGACGCGATCGAGCAGCGGATGGCCGACGAAGGCGACGGCGCCGCCGGCCTGCGCATAGAGCTCGGCCTCGAATGGGAAAACCACCGCCATCTTGCGCGTGCGGCGGACCAGCTTGCGAATTCGTCCGCGCCGCCACGCCCATACCTGCGGCAGAATGTAGTAGAGCACGGGAACGCCCGCGCGGTTCGCCACGCCCGCGAGCATCAGGTTGAATTCGGCGTAATCGATCAGCACCAGCAAATCGGGCGGATCGCCGCGGAGGATTTTCCTGAGCATGCGGAACGCTCCGGCCGTGCGGCGGATCGTCGAACTTAATTCGGCCAGCCCGAGTCCCGCGATATCCTCCATCCGCACCAGCGCGCGCACGCGCCGCGCCCGCATCTGCTCGCCCGCGATTCCGAACAGATCGCACTCTGGCGCGCGGCGCAGCAGCGCCGCGGCGAAATCCGCCCCGTGCAGATCGCCCGACGCCTCGCCGGCGACGATCATCACCCGGCGGCGGGCGCGCGGTTCGGAACGCCTGGCTGCGATCGGCGGAGGTTCGACGGGCATCGGCAAGGGATTTTGATCGATACGCGGAGGCGGCGCCATACGCCCCGCGCCGGAATCAACCGCGGGCGAGCGCGCGATCGACATCGGCGATCACGGCCTGGGGCGGCGCCTGAAGGATGTCGTACATGCGCAACTGCCGGCCGTCCGCGCCCAGCAGAAAGGCCGTCGCGACGTGATTGATCACGCCGTCCGGCTGGCGTTCGCGCTTGAGCCGGTAAGCCTTGAGCAAAGCGTCGATATCCGCGGGCTTGCCGGTCAGGAACAACCAGCCGGGATAATCCGCCTGATGCGTTTTCGCATATTCGAGCAGTTGCGCCGGACCGTCGTGACGAGGATCGATCGTCACCGACACCATCGTCAGCTTCGAGCCAAGCTTCGGCCCGAGCAGGCGCGCGATCTGAACGAAGTGGGCGGTCAGCAACGGGCAAACGCTCGGGCATCGCGCATAAATGAAATCGATCAGAACCGGCTTGCCTTTGAGCGATTCGAGCGCGACCGGCTTGCCGTATTGATCGACCAGGCTGAGCGCGGGCAGGCCGTTCGCGGGATTGTTCGCGGGATAAGAGCCGTTGGAATTCTGGGCCGCGTCCGGCGGCGGCGGCGCGGTGTTGCTCTGGCATCCGGGCAACGCGCCCAGACCGAAGATTATCGCGACCGCGATCGCAACCCGGCGGAAGCGATCGGTAAACGTTAGCCTGCGCATCAATTCAATAATCTCACCGGCCCGTCGCCGGGCCTGCGCCTATCTCTCATCCTCGCGTGCGCCAGCGGCGGGATCAACCGGCGGCCGCCGATTCCATGGCGCGGCGGATTCGCTCGCTCAATTCCATCACCCGCAGCCCGTCGTCGGCGGTCACGGGCGGCGGCGTGCGGCCGCGCACGCTTGCCACGAACGCGGCGATTTCGTCGCGCAGGGGATCAGCGTCGCCGAGGTCGATCTGTTCGGCCGAGATGGTCGGGAAAGCCGCGCCGGGCGCGGGCGGGCTTTTGCGGTAAATCTGGATCCGGCGCGCCTCGTAATCGACCGAGATATAAGCATCCGGCTGGAAGAAGCGAATTTTCCGTTCGCGGCGCGGCGCGACGCGGCTGGCGTTGAGGTTCGCTATGAGCCCGTTGGCGAACCGGATCCGCGCGTTCGCAACGTCGATTTGATCGGTCAGCACTGCGACGCCGAGCGCCTCGAGCGCCGTCACCCCGGACGCGCCGGTCACGCATTGGATGACGTCGAGATCGTGCACCATCAGATCGAGCACCACGTCAACGTCCACCCCGCGTTCGGTGAACGGCGCCAGCCGATGGCACTCGACGAAGCGCGGCGCCGCGACTATCGACCGGAGACGCATCACCGCGGGATTGAATCGCTCGAGATGGCCGATCTGCAGGATGCGGCCGGTGCGCCGCGCGATTTCCTTCAGATCGCGGGCTTCGTCGAAGGTCGCGGCCATCGGCTTCTCTACCAGCACGTCGATTCCCGCCGCCATCAATTCCGAGGCGATCGCGTGATGGCTCACGCCCGGCGCCGCGACGCTCGCCAAATCTATCTTTCCGATCAACTCGCGATGGCCGCCGGCCGCCGCGGCGCCCAATTCCGCCGCGAGGGCGCGCGCCCTTTCCGGGTCGATATCGGCCACATGCGTGAGCCGCACGCCTTCGATCGCGGCGTACTTGCGGGCGTGAAAGGCGCCCAGCCGGCCCGCGCCGACCACTGCGGCCCGCAACTCAGGCATGGCCGAAGACCGTCACGCCGAGCGCCTGCGCGCGCGCAAGCGTCGTCTCGCGCTCAAGTATCATCGCGCCGCCCGCTTCGAGCCCGAGCATCGCCGCGCCGATTTCCCCGAGCAAATCGATCGTCGCCGGACCGATCGCCGGCCGATCGAATCTCAGATCCTGGCCGGGTTTGGCGGCTTTCGCGACCACCAGTCCGCGGCCCATCAGCGTGGCCGCGCGCCGCAGCGCGGCGTCGGTGCCTTCGACCGCCTCGACCGCGGCGACGACCCCATCACGCACGGCGATCGCCTGGCCGACGTCGTACGGGCCCAGCGCGCGCATCACGCCGAAAGCCAGCTCCAAATCTTTCAGTTGCGCCGCGGTGGGCGTCGGACCCGCCTCGAGGCCCGGCCGCGCCAGCAGATTATCAATCATCGGCGCCGGATCGATCACTGGAATTCCGTCGGCTTCGATCTCCCTCGCGAGCGCGCGCAGCACCGCGTCGTCGCTGAATCGGCCCACGCGCGCAAGCATCGCCAGCGCGCGGGCGTCCGGAGCGAACGAATCGGCGAGGCGCGCGCGCGAAATCCCTCCCGCCATCGCGGCTTTTTCGACGCCGCCCGACTTGAGCGCGTCGATCATCCGTTGCAGCTCGCCGATTTTGATCCACTCGATTCGATCGACCAGCGCTTCAAGCCGCCGATCGGTCTCGTTCAGATGGGCGACGGCGACAATACCGATCCCGTGGCGGCGCGCGGCGCGGGCGACTTCAAGCGGAAAAACTCCATTGCCTGCGATCAGTCCAAGCCTATTCACGTTCCCGGCCTACGACGCCGCGATCCGAGCGGGCGATAAAATCGACCAGCCGGCGAACTTCGGGCACGTCGCCGAATTCCTCCAGCACCTGGCGCATCGCTTCTTCGCGCAGCAGCTTGCCGTAAAAGAGCTTGCGGAAAGCGCCGCGCAGCGCCGCGATCGTTTCGGCTTTGAAGCCCCGGCGCTCCAGCCCGGTGGTGTTCACTCCGACCAGCCGCGCGCGATCGCTGCCGGCGACCATCGAGTACGGCGGCACATCCTGCGCCACTTTCGATCCCGCGGCGACAATCGCGTGCGCGCCGATCCGGCTGAACTGATGGACGCCGCACATGCCCGCCGTGACCACCCATTCCTCAAGCACGCAATGGCCGGCGAGCTCGGTCGAATTGGCGATAATCGAATGATCGCCGATCGAACAGTCGTGCGCGACATGCACGTAATTCATCAGCAGCACGTCGTTGCCGATCCGCGTCACCATCCCGCCGCCCTCGGTGCCGCGATGAATCGTGGTGAATTCGCGAATGCGATTGCCGTCGCCGATGATCAATCGCGAAGGTTCGCCGCGGTACTTCAGGTCCTGCGGCTCGGCGCCAATCGAGGCGAATTGGAAGATGCGGTTGTCCGCGCCGATCGTCGTATCGCCCTCGATCACGGCATACGGACCGATCACGGTGCGTGCGCCGATCCGCGCTTGTGGTCCGATCACGGCGCCCGGCCCGACCTCGACCGACGAATCGAGCTCGGCGCGCCGGTCGATCACCGCCGCTGGATGGATTCGGCCGCCTATGGTAGTCGCCCCTCCACTTCCATCGCGGATAGATCGGCCTCTGCCGCAAGCTCGTCGCCCACCCGCGCCTCGCCATGCATCTTCCACAAAGGATGGTGATGCTTGATCAGGCGAATCTCCATCCGCAGTTGATCGCCCGGCCCAACCTGACGGCGAAAGCGCACCTTGTCTAGTCCGGTCAGCATGAACATGCTGCGCCGTTCGCCGATCAGCGAGATCGCCAGAATCGCCGCCGATTGGGCCAGCGCTTCGCAAATCAGCACCCCGGGCATCACTGGATAGCCGGGAAAATGGCCGACGAAGAACGGCTCATTGACGGTCACGTTCTTGAGCGTCACCGCCCGTTCGCCGTCAAGCTCGACTACCCGATCGACCAGCAAAAAAGGGTAACGATGCGGCAGCAGGCCGAGGATGCGGTCGAGCTCGCCCTTGTCCCGGATCGCCACGATTCTTCCCTTCGCTCCGCGAACCTACTTGGAGATCGTCGAACGTCCCGACCCGATGGACGATGACGAAGAGGAAGGCGCACCGCCGCCGGCGCGCGACCCAAAACTTGTGGCGCCGGGGCTCTGTTCGGCTTCGGCCGCCAGCGAACCCGGCTTCACGTTCATCGCGTCATAAGCGCGGATCACCTGGTCAGTGATGTCGATCGAAGGGGTCGCCCACAACAAGCTGCCCTTCTCCATCACCATGGTGTAACCGTCGCGCCGGCCGATTTGCTGCACCACCATCGCCAAATCGCGCACGATCGCGCCGGTCATCTGCCGGTCGCGCTGCTGGAGTTCGTCGCTCGAGGTTTTATAGTCCGCCTGGAAATCGCGCAGCTTCTTGGCATATTCGTTCTCGACGCTCTGGCGCTCGTCGGGCTGCATGAGCGACCCCTTCTTTTCGATCTCGTCCTTAAGGGATTGAACTTCGCTTTGCTCGCGCTCGAGTTGCGATTGCACGCGCTGAAGTCGGGTCTTGAATTCGGCCCTCGCGACTTTGCCATTGTGGCAGTCGTTCAGCGCGCGCTGGATATCGACGAAGGCGAGCTTATCCTCGGCGTGCGCGACGCCGGCGGCCATAATTGCCGCGAGCGCGAGCGCGACGACCATAAAACGTTGCCTCATACGAGCCTGCGTTCCTCCTGAGCCGTTGTGCAAAGTTCCGCGCCGCCGCCAGCCGCAAGCGCGCGATCCAGTCCAGTCATCAAAGCAGCTTCACCAAACTTGCGCTAGAGCGGCGCGCCAGCGCCGAAATCGAACACTGTGGATTGATCGTTGGGCCGCGGGTTGATCGGTTTGGCCACGTCCACCGCGATCGGTCCGAAGGGCGATTTCCAACGGAGGCCGACGCCATACGCCGCCTGCAGCGAATTGAGCGAAGGCGTTTGGTTCAAATAGTACGCCTGACCGGAATCCACGAAGAGTGCGCCACGCAATCCGAGCTCGGTCAAAATCGGGAAGGTGGTTTCCGCGCTCATCAGCAGCTCCTGGCTGCCGCCCACCTGCTGCACCGCGAACGGCACGCCCTGCTGATTGTATAAAGTGACTTGCGGACCCAACGAGTAGATCTCATAGCCCCGCACGTCGCCCTCGCCGCCCAATCCGCCCGGGAAAAAGCGCTCAAACAATGGAAGTTCGCTGCCATTCGGACCGCCCAGACTCGTTCCGATGCCATAGGTCACGCCGGGCGAAAACACCCACTCGCCCCACTTCGGGCTTTTGATATACGGAAAGAAAAATCGCGTATGGAACACGCCTTTGACAAAGGCCTGTCCGCCCAGCCCGGCAATTTCCATATTCAGGCTCTCGACCGAACCGCTGCGCGGATCGGTCGGATTATCCACCGTGAAGCGCTTGATGCTCGGCATCAGCTCCGAGACCTTCCAGTAGCCGGCCCATCGCGAAATGCCGAATGTGGTGAAGGGCGCGAGGCCGCTGATGCCGATGCTTTGGAACTGATAACCCAGGCCGGCGGTCGTATTATCCAGCGAAAACGGCCCGATTCTGCTCAAGCCCAACTCCGAAAGCGGATAGGTCGTGTTAAGCGCAAAGCCCGCGTTGGTCTGATCGAACGAAAATAGATAGAGCTTTTGGTATGACAGCGACGGGCTGACCGAAAGCGGAATGTCCAGAAACCACGGCTCGGTGTAAGTCAGACTGTAGTCCTGATACAGAAATCCGACTTCCGCATCCGCCGAAACCGATTCGCCCCCTCCGAAGAGGTTCGAATTGCCGATGCTGAAATTGCCGAAGACCGACGTATAACTGTCGTATCCGCCGCCGATTTGCAGCGACGCCGTGTTCGCCTCCTGCACTGCGATATCCAAATCGATCTTGTCCGGCGACGGGCCGGGCGAGGTCGTGATGCGCGTGTTCGAGAAATAGCCGAGCGAATCCAGGCGGCGTTTGGATTGCTGGATTTTCTTCGTCGAATAGGGTTCCTGCTCCTGAATCGTCAGCTCCCGCCGAATCACTTTGTCCGAGGTTTTAGTGTTGCCGGTGATATTGATCCGGTCCACCACGACTTCGCGGCCGGGATTGATATTGAAATTGACGTTGACGGTGCGCGCCGCCGGATCGATCTGCGTGCGCGGATCGACGTTGACGTAGGCGTAACCCCGGTTCGAATAGAAATCCGACAGCGTCAGCACGTCGTGCTGCATCGTGGTGCCGCTGAATACGGAGCCGGGTTTGAGAGTAAGCCGCTGGAGCAGGTCCTTGCGCGGAACCCTCAGATCGCCAACCACATCGACCGTGCCGACATGATATTGCGGCCCCTCGTCGATATAGAACGTGACAGTCAGCGAGTTGCCGTGGCGCTTCACCACCGGATCGGCGACGTGCGCGTTGAGGTACCCCTCGTCGTAATAAAGACCCGTGATCCGATCGACGTCGTCGAGCAGCTTCTTCTGGTCGAGGATGCCGGTCTTGAAAAAGAAGCTGAGCCAGTTGTGCTGATGCGTGGTGATCGCATCCGCCAGCGTGCTCGACGAAATGTGCTTGTTGCCGACAAACTTGATCGCCGAAATCGAGACGATCGGCCCTTCGACCACGTCGAACACGCCGATCGCCGTATTCTGCGGTTCCGGCACGGTGCGAAACGTGATTTTCGCGTCGAGATAGCCCTTATCCTGATAGAGGGCCTTGAGATTCTGGATCGTCGCCTGGACCCGCCCGGGATCGAGGATCGATCCGCCATGCAGCTTCACCGCGTTGATCACGCTGTCCTGGTTGGGCTTCAGCGCCTTCATCCCGCCGAAGCGCACGTCGGTGATCAGGGGCCGTTCGCGCACGTCGAAAATCAACACGGCGTTGGCGCCCTGCTGCTCCTCGTGCGCCGTGACGTAATCGAAAAATCCCATCCGGTAGATCGCCTTGATATCGCGGTCCACCGTCGCCGGATCCAGCGGAAAACCCGGTTTCGACTCTATATGCAGCAGGATGGCGTCGGTTTCGACGCGCTGGTTCCCAACGACCTTGATTTGGCTGATGATCGGAGCGCCGCTCTGCGCCCGCGCAACCGCTCCGCAGAGCATGATCAGCGCGATCGATGCGGCGATCATGCCAGCGAATATTGAGTAATTTTCGCGTTTCAACGGCGCCCTGAGCGTTTCCACCTGCGACGATCCACCCCGCGGCGGCGACCAACCTAGCCAATCGCAATAGGCAAGTAAACCAAGCGCGCGCGGCGGGCGGAAACTCGCCGCTTCGTGATGATGAAATAGGTCGCCGTCACGCCGCGGCTTCGGGAAAGAGCCGTCCGTCGCGCAGGCGCAGCGTGCGCGTCATGCTCCGCGACAGCCTTTCGTTGTGCGTCGCGACCACCAGCGTGACTCGCAGTTCGCGGTTGAGCTGATGGAACAAGTCGTGGACTTCATCGGCGGTGTGCGGATCGAGATTTCCGGTCGGTTCGTCGGCCAGCAGCAGCCGCGGTCCGAGCACGACCGCCCGCGCCACCGCGACCCGTTGCTGCTCGCCGCCGGAAAGCTCGGCGGGCCGGCGATGAAGCTTATCGGCGAGGCCGACCAACGCCAGCATATTGGCCGCGCGCGCCTGCGCCTCGCGCTCCGGCATCCGCGCGATCCGCGCCGGCATCATCACGTTCTCGAGTGCGCTGAAGTCGCCAAGCAGATAATGGAACTGGAAGACGAAGCCGAGTTCCCGGTTGCGAAACTCGGCCATTTCGCGCTCATCCATCGCGAACAAATCGCGGCCGGCGAAAAACACCTTGCCCGCGGTCGGCCGCTCAAGGCTTCCCAGCAGATGCAAAAGCGTCGATTTGCCAACCCCCGACTGGCCAACAATCGCCAACTCTTCGCCCGCCGTCACCTCCAAATCGAGGTCCTTCAGAACCACGATTTCCCGTCCGGCGTCATGAAAAGTCTTGCCGACCCCGCGCGCGCTCAGCAGGATCGTTGCGGCGCTTTCCAGCGCGGCCCGCTCAGCCATCGCGCCGCTCATTCATAACGCAACACCTCGACCGGCGAGAGCGCGCGCGCCTTCAGCGCGGGATAAAGCGCGCCCAGCAGGCAGAGCGCCATCGCGGCCAGCGCCACGGCCAGAAAATTGAACGCATACAGGCGGACCGGCACGGCGCTGACCATGAACAGATCGGCCGGCAAATGGATCAAATGGTATTTGCCGATCGCCCAAGACGCGACAAATCCCGCCGTCACGCCCAACGCGGCGCCGCCGGCGCCCAACGCCGCCCCCTCCATCAGAAAAATCGCCGCGATCGAGGCCGCACGCGCGCCCATGGCGCGCATGATCGCGATTTCCCTGCGCCGCTCCATCACCACCATCACCAGCGTCGCAACGATATTGAAAGCCGCGACCAGCACAATCAACAGCAGAACGAGAAAATAGGTGAACTTTTCGAGCTTGAGCGCGGCAAACAGGGCGGCGTTGTCCTGCGTCCAGTTGGTGATCGTAAAGCCCGGCCCGGCGAAGGCGGCGATTCGCCTTCCGATCGCCGGCGCCGCGAATAGATCGCGCACCCGCACCTCCAGGCCGCTCTCAAGCTGCGGATCGTCGGCGAGCAGCGCGGCTCCATCCTTGAGCGCCACAAAAATCAGCGAGGAATCGAATTCGTACATTCCGGAATAGAAAAGACCGCCGACGACAAACCGCCGCAACCGCGGCGTTCCCGCTCCCGCGCCGAGACTGGCCGGCGAAATCACGACTATCGGATCGCCAAGCTTGAGTCCGAGCTCGCCAGCGAGCGATTTTCCGATAATCGCTCCCGGCAATTCCACTTTGCGCTGTTTGCCATGCACGGTAATTGTCACCGGATGGTTTTCCGCCAGAACGGCGAGACTGCCAGCGGTCAGCGTGCGATCGAGCTCGGTCAAAACCGGATTGTTCTCGGGCACGACGCCACGCAGGGTTCCGCCCGAAACGAAACCCGGAGCGCCGCTCGCGGTGGTCGAAACCGCCATCACCTGCGACGCAATGAACGGCGCCACGCCCATCACTCCCGGCAGCGCGGCGATTCGCCTCTGCAGTGTGTCAAGGCTGGCCGCAGGCGCGCCGGTCTTTTCCACGGTTATATGCGGGTTAAACGACAGCAGGCGATTGCGCAGATCCTCCTGAAAGCCGCTCATCACCGAAAGTACGACGGTCAGCGCGAAAGTGCCGATCATCACGCCGACCAACGAAATTATCGCGATCAGCGAAACGAATCGCTCACGCCGCCGCGAACGCATGTATCGCGCCGCTATCAGGTATTCGAAGCGCAAACCGTCTTCCCGTAGCTTAGCCGCGTCAAGAACAATGGCGGCGCAGGACGATCTGAATTATCCTGGCAGGCACAACGTCTAATCGCGCGAAGCGTTTGCGGCCGTAGTCGTCGCGTCGGCAAATCCGAGCCCTCCGACCTAGCCTGAGCCTAATACTCTCCGAGGCCGATGGTCATTGCAACCAGTAGCTGAGCGCGCGCCGACAGGAAGGTTGCTAGCAGAAAGAGCCGCCGTTAGACTCCAGCCAGTCGACGGCCTGCGGAGGTAGGATGGCATGGCACGTTTCTGGTCTTTGGCGCTGGCCTGCGCCATGTTTGTCGTTATCGCTTCCTCCACGCTGCTCCGTGCGGCTGACGGAACCGGCGCCGCCGACGCCGACTCGGCAGTCAGTGCGGACTCTTCCGCACCCAGCGCTATCGCCGATTCCGATTCTTCGGAACGCCCAGGCGATCAGGATCTTATCACGATGAATTTCCAGAATGTGGACATCCCGGTTCTCGCCAAATTCATCAGTGAAATCACCGGGAAAAACTTCGTTCTCGACGAAAGCGTGCGCGGCAAGGTCAGCATCATCTCCCCGACCAAAGTAACCCCGCAGCAGGCTTACTCTATATTTCAATCGGTTTTGCAGCTTAAGGGATTCACCACGGTTCAGGCCGGCTCGATCACCAAGATCATCCCAGCACGCGACGTGCGCCAATCGGCCGAGCTGACGCAATCGCAAGAACCCGGTCTGACTCAGGGCGACCAATACGTCACCCGGATGGTCAAGCTCCGGAACGCCGACGCGAACTCGGTGATGAGCGTGATTCAGCCGATGGTCTCCCATGATGGGCTGGTCGCGGCGTTTCCGCAGGACAACACGTTAATCATTACCGACGACGCCTTTAACGTTCAGCGTCTGCTTAGAATCATCGGCAGCCTCGACGTGAAGAGCATCCAGCAGAACGTCGCGGTGATCCCGCTGAAACTCGCGTTCGCCGATGATCTGGCGCAGCAAATCGACAAAATCATGAAGTCGCGCGAAGCCAGCCTGCACGGCGGCGGCAACGGCGGCTTCATGCGTCCCGGGATGGGCATCGTGGCGCCCACGGTCGCCGGCGGCGGCACGAATTTCAGCGTGGTGCCGGACGAGCGCACCAATTCGCTGATTGTGCTGGCCAGCCCGATGGAGATGCGGCAAATCAAGGACCTCGTCGCCAAGCTCGACATCCGGTCGCCGATGGAACTCGGCCGTCTCCATGTCTATCACCTCAGATACGCCTCGGCGGGCGAAATGGTGAATGTGCTCAACGGATTGTTGGGCGGAGGCGGCGGTCCGCAATCCCTCTCGCCACAAACCGGCCGCGATTCCCTGGGCCGCGGCAGTTCGCTCGGCATGTACAACGGCAGCGCCTTCGGCAGCGGCTTCGGCGGCGGGATGGGCGGCGGCATGATGAGCGGCATGGGGGGCATGAGCGGCGGTTATGGCGGAATGAGCGGCGGCTACGGAGGCATGGGCGGCGGCATGATGGGCGGAGGCATGGGCGGCGGCATGATGGGCGGAGGCATGATGGGCGGCCGCGGCAACAATGCCAACGCCGCGCCTGCGACCGCCAGCACCGGCGGTGGCCCGACCGCGGATTTCGAAAAACCGGTCAGCATCACCGCCGATCCGGCGACGAATTCGCTCGTCATCAGCGCGGCCCCGCAGGACTACGACACCTTGCAGAACGTCATCAAGCAACTCGACGTGCCGCGGGTGCAGGTTTTCGTGCAGGCGATTATCGTCGAAGTCGATGTCCAGCGCACGAAGGAAATCGGCGTAAATTTCTATTCCGGAGCGGGACTCGGCAATAATCTTCTGGGCACCGGCGTGTTGAACTTCGGCAACCTGCAGAACACGCTGGGCAACCCGCTCGGACTCAGCGGACTGGGCTTGGGACTGGCTTCGGGCAGCCAATGTACTATTCCCGCCGCCGCGCTCGGGGCTGCGACCGGCGCGATCAGCGGAACCACCACCACCGGCACGATCACCGCCCCCTGCGATCTCGCTCTGATGACCGCGATCGAAACCGACGAGCACACCAACGTGCTGTCGGCGCCGACGCTGCTGACCGCCGACAATGAAGAGGCGATGATCGTGGTCGGCCAGAACCTGCCGTTCGTCGGTTCGTCCGCGGCCAACGCCGGCCTGCCCGGTCAAATTTTCAATTCGGTCGACCGTCAGAACGTCGGTATCACGCTCGACATCATTCCGCAGGTCGCGCAGGGCGAGTACGTCAATCTGGACCTTTACGAAGAAGTTTCCAACGTCGTTCCCGGCACCCAGAACAATCAGCTTGGGCCGACCACCACCATTCGGTCGGCCTCGACCACGGTGCTGGTGCAGAATCATCACACGGCGGTGGTTGGCGGATTGCTTTCGAGCGAATCGGATAATACGCGGCAGGGCGTGCCGTTTCTTTCCAACATTCCCGTGCTTGGCAATCTGTTCAGCGACAATGCGGAGAACCTCACCAAGCAGAATCTTCTGGTCTTCCTCACTCCGCACATCGTGCGCACCCGCACCGATTTGCAGGCGCTGGCGCTGGACGAACGAATGAAATTCGTCCGCGCGCTCGGGCGCCGGGAAATCAACAACATGCCGCAGGGACAGTTCGAGCAGCTTTACGCGCCGACTTTCAACCGCGGCGTCTCTCCGCAACAGGATCTGCAGCAGTATCAGCCGCAGCCGCCAGCGTCGTTCACCGCGCCGGCGCCTGGAACGACAATGGGGCCGACCAGCAGCCTGTCGCCATACTCGACCGGCCGCTTCGTCGGCAGCGCCGCACCCGCTTCGACTTATAGCTCGGCGCTGCCGCCCGTGACCCATTAAGCCAGCGTGTTCGCCCGCCGGAACGGATCGCGCTTCCAGCGCGCGATTCGTTCCGGCTTGCGCCACTTGCACGCAAGCTTTCGCTTTGAAACGCTCTTGAGCTTATGCCGCGTCAGATTGGCGCTCTGCGAGCATCGGCGGAATGCGCCGCGATGGCGCCGCCATGGATCGTCTTGCGCGCGCTACCTCTGGATCGAGCGGTGCGCGCCGGCGCCGCGATGGGGACGGCGGCGATGGTTTTGGACCGGTTGAACCGGCCAATCGCGATGAAGAATCTGGCGATCGCCTTTCCCGACATGGATCGCTCGGCCCATTTGCGGATACTGCGCGACTCCTATCGGAATTTTGGGCGGATGGCGGCGGAATGGGCGCATTTCCCCAAACTCTCGCGCGAAAAAGTGATCGAAATGGTCGGTTACGCGAATCGCGAGCATTGGGACGCCGCGATTCAAGCTTCCGGCGGACGCGGCATCCTGACACTGACCGGCCACTTCGGCAACTTTGAATTGCTGTCGGCGGGTCACGCCGCGCACAACAATCGCATCGCGCTGGTGGCGCGGCCGATTCGCAACCCGCTGATGGACCGCGCCGTGATTGCGCGGCGCGGCCGCTTCGGCGCCGAAAGCATCCCGCGCAAAGGCGCCGGCCGCGCAGTAATCAAGCGTCTGCGCATGGATTGGATGGTCGCCATTCCGCTCGATCTCGACACGCGCACGGGCATTTTCGTCAATTTTTTCACGCTGCCGGCGGCCACCAGTCCGGCCCTTGCCCGCCTTGCGATCGCCACCGGAGCGCCCGTGTTGCCAGCATTCATGGTGCGCGAAGGCGCCGCAGCACGGCATCGCATCACCGTCCTTGAGCCGTTCATTCTTGAAGGCGAGGGACCCCGCGGAGAAGCCGCTCGCAACGATCTGGTGCGGATTGAAACGCAACGCTACACGGCGGCCATTGAGCAGATGGTGCGGCGGTATCCGGATCACTGGAACTGGATTCACCGGCGCTGGAAGTCGCGCCCGGCTGGCGAAAAGCGTTTTTACTGACGTTAGCCCGGCCGTACTCGGTTCTTTGTAAAATTTGGCAAGTCATGGATAATTAGAGTGGTTGTGAAAGGGGGATATCAATTGGCCGAATCGCGCGCCGCCGAAAGCGGCGTCGCTCGCCAAACGTGCGAGCCGACGCCTGAGAGACCCGCCACGGCGATCCGCAACTCCGAGGCTCAACAACCGCAGCCACTTTATGTTCCGGCTTGCGGCGTGTTGTGCGACGTCTTCTGGTGGGCGCGGCGGCGGACGGATTAACGGCCGAACTACTTTCGCCGCGGCGCGACGTTTGAGCTCCGTTGTCGCGCAGCCTTTAAACTCATCATGGCGACAATCAAAGTCTGCAAAGTGGATGAACTTGCGCCTGGTTCGGCCCGGCGGGTGGCGGTGGAACCTGAGCCGATCGCGTTATTCCGCCTTGAAGATGGATTTTACGCCACCAGCGACACCTGCACGCATGCGCAGTCGTCGCTGGCGGCTGGGGATGTCGATTTGGAGGATTGTTCGGTCGAATGTCCGTACCACGGCGCCGTTTTCGACATCCGGAGCGGCCGGGCGATGGGACTGCCGGCGACTAAGCCGGTGCGCACCTATACGGTGACGGTAATAGATGGTGAAGTTTTCATAGAGACGGAATAAATTGTCAGTCGAAACTTTTGTGACGGGTTTCCGTGACGCGCGATCGTCGGCGGGCGGCTTGGATGGAATGGTTCGATGAGCGGTGAGAAAAGCGGCGATCTGACGACTCTGCTAGTGGTCGAGGACGACGCCGACACGCAGGTTTTCATGACGGCTCTGCTGGGCCGCCATTACCGGATTCTGACGGCCGCAAACGCCGAGGAGTTTTGGGCAAAAATCGAGGAGAACCTCGGTTTGTTGCGGCTAATCTTGATGGATTTATCGTTGCCCGGAACCAAAGACGGGCTTGAACTGACCCGGGATTTTCGCGCCGATCCGCGCTGCGCCGGAATTCCGGTGGTGGCCCTGACCGCGCACGCCACCACCGGCGATCGCGAACGGGCGCTGGAAGCTGGTTGCGCCGAATACGTATCCAAACCGGTCGAGCGCCGCCGCTTGCTGGAATTGATCGAATCCCTGATCCGGACTTAGGCGCGGCGCTCAAAGCCGCGCGATTACGGCGCGCGTGAACTCCGCCGTGCCGGCGCGCCCGCCCTGATCGACCGTCAGCGCCGAACCTTCCGCATAAACGGCGCGAAGCGCCTGGTCGAAACGGCGCGACGCTTCGTTAAAACCGAGATATTCGAGCATCATCGCCGCCGACAGCATCGTCGCGGTGGGATTGATGACGCCCTTGCCGAGGATATCCGGCGCGGTGCCGTGGACCGATTCAAAGTACGCATAATCGTCGCCGTAGCATCCCGACGGCGCGAGTCCGAGCCCGCCGATGGTTCCCGCCGCCGCGTCGGACAGGATGTCGCCGTACAGGTTCGGCATCACCACCACGTCGAGCGCGTGCGGACTCTGCACCACCCGGCGTGCGAAGTCGTCAACGATAAACTGTTCGTAAGCGATGTCCGGATAGTCCGCCGCGGTCTCCTCGACCAACTGCCGGAACAAGCCGTCCGATTCGCGCAGCATGTTGTATTTCGAGGTGCAGGTCACTTTGCCGGGACGGCCTTGCGCCTTGCGCTTGCGCGCGAGTTCGAAGGCGAAACGGGCGACCTGGCGGGTTTTGCGCTCGGTGATGACCTTGATCGCGAACTTGCCGCGCTCGGAAGTATTCAGGTCGGCGCGCAGGATGCGGCTGTGGAGATGCAGCGGCGCGAGGGCTTCGAGCGGCCCTTCCAGGCCCAGGTAAAGATCCTCGAGATTCTCGCGCACAATCACGTAGTCGATGCCGTCGGGATGGGCGAGCGGGCTGCGAAAACCCTTGAGGTAGCGGCACGGGCGGACGTTGGCGTAAGTCTGCCGGCCCCATCTGAGGTAATTGATCGCGGTGGTCTTGCCGGAGGTCGAACCGAACAGGGTCGAGTCGGAGGAATCGATCGCCGCGCGCGCGGCTTTGTCGGTTTCGCCGCGCACCCATTTTTCGCCCACCGGAAATTCAATGAACTCGATATCGAGCTTGAGCGCGCGCATCACCTCGAGCGCGGCGAAAACGGTTTGCGGCGCTTCGTCGTCGCCGGGCAGGACCACCACTTTTTTTGTCGCCACGGACGGCTCCTTGAATGAATCCGGCGCTTGCGGCGCGGGCGGAAAAAAATTGTTCGATGACGCCGCGAACGAAGCCCGGTCAAATCCGGGTCCGGCCGCGGCGCGGCCGGCATCAGCCTCCGTAGTTAAACCCGCATTCCTTGAGCGTCAGCGGTTCGCTTTCGCGATGGAGATAGGCTTCTTTGACCTCGCCGACAACGATGCTGTGGTCGCCCTTTTCGAAGAAATGCACCACGTCGCATTCCACCGCGGCCGGCGCGTCGGTGATTATCGGACACCCGTTTTTACCCGCGTAATATGCGTAATTGCCGAATTTGCCGTCTTTCGGATCGACGTGCTTAAAGAACGCCAGGGCGATATCTTTTTGGCCCGCGCCGAGCATCGAGAGCGTGAATTTTTTCGCTTGCTTGACCAGCTCGTGCGCGGTCGAATCGGTCTTAACTCCGATCACCACGAGGGGCGGCGCAAAACTCGCCTGAGTGGTCCAATTGATGGTCGCGACGGTCTGCTTGTCGCCATGTTTGGCGCCGAGCACTTGCAGGCCATAGGGAATCATGCGCAGTCCTTTTTTCTTTGCGTTTTCGTCCATTGAATAATGCCTCCGCTATCATGATGAGTGAAATCGGCGACGCCGTTGCGCGCGTCAGGCCGGCAACCGCGAGCGTGACGGCCAACGCCTCGCCTGAAGCCATCGCTGCGCCATGCGGCGCGATGCTATAATAACGCGCCAAGAGTGCAACAATGGACCCGGTCAAGTCAAAGACGACGGCGATCAAGCCGCCGCGCATCAAGGGGCTTAACGACGTCGGCCGCTACGCGATCGGCGTGCAGTGGGCGGACGGCCACGACAGCATCTTCCCGCTCGCCAACCTGCGCCGCTTTTGCCCGTGCAACGAGTGCGGCGGCGACGACGCCGCTGCCGGCGCACAAACGCAACGCCTGTCGCAGCTTTCCCGGCTGGGCGAAAGCGGCGTCTATTTGCGCTGGGCTGACGGTCACGAAACGCTCTACACCACCGCGCAGATGCGGGCGGCATGCCGATGCGCGTTCTGCGCGGGCGAGCCGGAACGGCCGCTGACGGGCGGCTGAATCACCGGCGCGCGGCTCCCCGCAACAGGCAACTTGCATTTGCTTCGCCGTAGGTTAGAATTTTGAGAGTTAGCGGATGTTGGCGCGAAATCGAAAGCTTTTGATGGCGACGACGGCCTTGCTCGTCGTCGCAATAATCGGTTTCGCGCGGCAGCCTCATGGCGCGAGCGGCGGCCCCGTCAACTGCCGCACCCACAGCTCCACGCTCCACGGACCCCACCAA
The DNA here is from genome assembly GCA_014896235.1 of bacterium. Classification (GTDB taxonomy): domain Bacteria; phylum Desulfobacterota; class Binatia; order Binatales; family Binataceae; genus JADMIL01. The sequence continues at coordinate 63,220 of JADBKU010000005.1, forward strand.
TTCACCAACGATTTGGGCGACGAATGCGGCTCCGGCAAGATCGAGCCGACGCCGTACGGCGCGCAGGTCAAAGCCGCCGAGATCATCACCACCGCCGTCGTGGCGAGCTCTCCGGCGGAGCGTCGTCAAGCTCCGCCGGATCGCAGGGTAATTAAACAAAAGCTAAAGCTCTGTTCATCGCGTGCCGATAGCGACGACCCGCTGATCTAAGCAAATCGCCTGTTCACGATCGTTGCCGCGCTCGAACTTGATGGTTCGTGGACGGCAATATGGAAATTCGGCCGCGGCCGAATCGATCCGAAAATCCTGAGTAGAGGTTTGCCTCGTGCCAAGTTTTTCGCTGCGCAATCCGTACACGATAATCGTCGGAGCGCTGATTGTGGCGATCATGGGTCTGACGGCGTTCACGCGAATGCCGGTGGACGTTTTCCCCGACATCAAGATTCCCGCCGTGGTCATCGCCACGTTTTATCAGGGGATGCCGCCGCTCGACATGGAAGACAATATCACCTTCCGTTACGAGCGGTTTTTCACGCTCGGCAGCAACATCCAGCATATCGAATCGCGGTCGCTCTCCGGCGTGAGCATCATCAAGGTGTTCTTTCAACCCGGCACCGACGTCGCGGCGGCGGCGGCGCAGATGGGCACCTTGGCGATGGCCGACCTCGGCATCATGCCGCCCGGCACGCTGCCGCCCCTGGTGCTGCAGTACGACGCCTCGTCGCTGCCGGTGGTGCTGGTCACGCTCAAGGGCCGGGGCTTCAACCAGACGCAGCTCGAGGACCAGGCGCGCTACAACGTCCGCAACCAGCTCGCCACGGTCGCCGGCGCGTCGGTGCCAATTCCGTTCGGTGGAAAATTCCGCCAGGTGATGGTTTACGCGAACGCGCAGGCGTTGCAGGCGCGCGGCCTCTCCCTGATGAACCTGGTGAACGCGCTCAACACCTCCAACCTGATTTTGCCCGCGGGCGACGTGAAGGTCGGCGCGAAAGACTTTTACATCTACTCCAACAGCATGATCGAGGACATCCCGCGCATCGGCAACGTGCCGGTGAAAGTGGGCCGCGGCCAGGCGCCCGTGCTGGTCAACGACGTCGCGAAGGTCGAAGACTCGGCGCAGATCCAGTACAACAAGGTCCTGATCGACGGCCAGCCCTCGGTCTATATCCCCGTGCTCAGGCAGGTCGGCGCGAACACGATTTCGGTCGTCAACGGCGTCAAGAGCCTGCTGCCGAAAGTTTTCGGCCTGCCGGCCGGGATGAAGCTCAAGGCCATCTTCGACCAGTCCACGTATATCCGCGAGGCGGTCGAAAGCCTCGCGCACGAGGCGGTCTCGGGCTCGGTGCTCGCGTCATTGATGATCCTGATCTTCCTCGGCAGCTTTCGCTCGACGTTCGCGATTTTTCTGTCGATTCCGCTGTCGATTCTGGCCGGCGCTTTCGGCCTGTACATGAACGGTTCGACCATCAACATCATGACGCTGGGCGGGTTCGCACTGGCGATCGGGCGGCTGGTCGACGATTCGGTCGTGGTGCTCGAAAACATCAACCGCCATCTCGCCGAAGGCAAGGATCCGAAAGAGGCCGCGCGCGACGGCGCCGAGGAAGTGGCATTGCCCGTGCTTGCCTCGACGATTACGACCTGCATCGTCTTCGTGCCCGTGATGTTTCTGTTCGGCGTGGCGAAATATCTCTTCAGCGCGCTTGCGCTGGCCGTGGTGCTCTCGATGGGCGCCTCGTACCTGGTCGCGATGAGCGTGATTCCGATTTTCTGTTCGCGCTTCCTGACCACCGAGATGGCGGTCGCCGCGGAGCATCACGAGGGCGGCGGCATAATCGGCGCCTTCAACCGCGGCTACGAGCGGTTCGCGACATGGTATGAAGGCGTATTGCGGGGTTCGCTCGATCGGAAGCTTGCCGTGATCGGCGGGGTCGCGGCGCTGTTTTTCGTGAGCCTCGCAATGTATCCGCTGCTCGGCACCGAGCTTTTTCCCGAGACCGACGCGGGCGCGTTCACGATCAATTTCCGCGCGCCGGCGGGTTCGCGAATCGAGGTCACCACCGATCTGTCGCGCAAAATCGAGGCGCTCGCGCGCCAGGTCATTCCGCCCGCGGATCTCGATATGGTCGTGTCGAACATCGGTCTCGCCCCCAGCATCTCGGCCATCTATTCGCCGAACTCCGCCGAGGACACAGGCTTCATCGAAATCGAGCTCAAACCCGGGCATCGGATGCCCACGAAGTATTATGAGCAGCGCCTGATGCGCGTATTGCGGAACCAGTTGCCCGAGGCGCGCACGCTGTTTTCGTCAGGCAGCATCATCGACGCGGTGCTCAATTTCGGGGCGATGGCGCCGATCGACGTGCAGTTCGCCGGACCGAGCTTCGCCCAGCTTTTCCAGCTCGCGCGCGAATCGAACGAAATCGTCAAAGGCCTGCCGGAGGTATCGCAAACCTATATCGCGCAGGAACAGCAGTACCCGACGCTGTTCGTTCGCGTCGATCGGGTCAAGGCGGCGCGCCTCGGCCTGAACCAGAAGGACGTCGTTTCGGACGTGATCACCGCGCTCGATTCGAATCTTTATATCGCGCCGTCGATCTGGATCGACCACGCGAACAAGAATGACTATTTCCTCACGGTCCAGTACGGCCAGGCGGACAATGGCTTTCCGTCGCTGGAGGCCCTGCGCGACATCCCCGTCCACAGCTTCGCGGGCGAAACCGGCCACGCGCAGAGCCTGCTGCTGCGCGACGTCGCCTCGGTCGAACAGCAGTACCATCCGTCCGAGGCCGACCATTACGACATCCAGCGCGTGGTTGATTTGCTGGTCTCGCCGAACACGCAGAATCTCGGCGGCACGCAGGCCGCGATCCAGAAGGCGCTCGCGGCCGTCAAGCTGCCGCACGGCGTGAGCGTGCGCTACCGCGGCTCGGTCGCCGCGATGCAGAAGTCGTTCTCGAGCTTCGGCTTCGGACTGTCGCTCGCGGTCGTGCTGCTTTACCTCGTGATGGTCGCGCAGTTCAAATCGTTCCTCGATCCGTTCATCATCATGTTCGCGGTGCCGATGGGCCTGATTGGCGTCATCTGGACGCTGTGGGCGACCAACACCACGCTCAATATCGAATCATTCATGGGCATTATCGTGATGGTCGGCATCGTCGTGTCGAATTCGATCCTGCTGGTCGATTTCGCCAACGAACGGCGCCGCCACGGCGAGGAGTTGCGCCGCGCCGTCATCGAATCCGCCCGCATCCGGATGCGCCCGATCCTGATGACCGCGCTCGCCACCGTCGCGGGCCTGATGCCGATCGCGCTCAAGCTCGGCGAAGGCTCCGAGGCGTCCGCGCCGCTCGCGCGCGCCGCCGTGGGCGGTCTGGTCGTGTCAACGATGCTGACTCTGATTCTGGTTCCCTGCATTTACGAATTCTTCTATGCGCGGATTGAACGCGCGGGAGGCAAAAAGTGATTGCGATTATCCGCCGCCGCCTCGGCTTCGCCCGGCTGGCCGCCGCGGCGGCTTTCCTGTGCCTCGCAACGCCGGGATGCGCGCGCAAGGCCGAAACCTCGGTCGCTCCGATCGAACCCACCGTGACGGTCATCCATCCGCGGCGCGGCACGATGCTGCGCACGATCGAGCTGCCGGGCGACGTCGTCGGCTTTTACGAAGCCGCGCTCCACGCCAAGGTCACCGGCTATCTCGAATCGATCAGCGTGGACAAGGGCGACTTCGTGAAGAAGGGCCAGGTGCTCGCGCTGGTCCAGGTGCCCGAACTGCACTCGAACCTCGAGCGCGCCAAAGCCAACCTTGTGATCACGCGCCTCACCTACCAGCGCCTGTTGCGCGTCCAGAAAAGCGATCCGCGGCTCGTCTCGCAGGAAGACGTCGACATTGCCTTCGCCAAGTACGGCGAGGCGCAGGCCGCCGTGCGCACGCTCGAAACGATGGTCGGCTATACGCAGATCGTCGCGCCCTTCGACGGCGTGATCACCGGCCGCTTCGCCGATCCGGGAGCGCTCATTCGCGCCGGCGGCGGCGACATCGGCGTCAACGAAACCTCGGCCCTGATTTCGCCCGGGGCCACCGAGGGCGCCGGCGGCCATCGCACCGGCGGCGGTCCTGTACTGACCATCGCCGACATCGACAAGCTGAGAATCTATATTTACGTGCCCGAGAAATCCTATCCGTATATCCATCGCGGCACGGCCGCGGTTCTCCGCTTCGACGAATTCCCGCATCGCGTGTTCAAAGGCGCCGTCGCGCGCTACGCCTCCGCGCTCGATCTGGCCACGCGCACGATGCTCGCCGAGGTCGATATCGACAATCCCCACCGCCTGATCTATCCGCGCAGCTACGCCCACGTCACAGTGGTCCTCCAGCGCCATCCTGATGTGCTGCGATTGCCGGTCGCCGCCGTGCACGGCGCCGGCAAAGCGAGCCGCGTGCTGGTGGTCGAAGACGGCCATCTGAAATCCGTGCGCGTCACGACCGGAATCAACGACGGCAACTATGTCGAAATCAAGTCGGGATTGAACGAGAACTCGCTGGTCCTCAGCACTTACACTGACACGCTCGGCCCCGGCGAGGCGGTTAACTATACGCTCGCCGAACCGGCCAAAGAAGCTCAGGCCGATCCAATCAACGGCACGGACTGATTAGGCAAACCGTCAGGCGTCCGCCGTGGAAGTTTATCCGATGTTGAAGGTTCGATTTTTCGCCGCAACCCTCGTGATCGCGGTTTTGGCCGCCGCCGCGCCCGAAATCGCCCGCGCCGCTCAAATCAGCCCGCCCGCGGCCGGCTTTTCCGTATCCGGAATCGCGCCCGCGCCGCGCGCGTTGCCCTCGCTCGGCGCGGCCCGCGTGATCGCGCCCGCCGGCCAGCCGGTCGCGGCCGCCGCGCCCGGGCCGATTCCGCCCGGCAGCGAACTGACGCTCGAGCGCGCGATTCAAATCGCCGTGAAATACCATCCGCGCCTGCTCGAAGCCGCCGAAACCACGAACGCCGCCGGCGCCCGCGTCGGCGAGGCGCGCTCGTATCTCGGCCCGCAACTTTACGGCGCCTCCGATTATCTGCGCAGCACCGAAAACGGCATCGGCAACACCAGCTTTTACGATCCGCTCGGGATGTTCCCGCGTATGACGGGCCGCAACCACAATCTCGCCGTCGGCGATTTTTCGCAAAGCTGGAATACGCAAAACAACTATCTTGGCGGAGTTTCGGCCTCCCAGTTCCTGTTCGACTTCGGCCGCCGCCACGGCTTCGTCACCCAGCGCCGCTTCGAGCAGGCGGCGACCGCGGCGACGCAGAAGATGGTCGAATTGCAGATCATCTTCGAAGTCTCGCAGCGTTATTTCGCCGTGCTGCAGGCTCAACAGCTAATCCGCGTCTATAAAAAAGCGATCGAACAGCGCGAATACCATCTGCACGAAGCGCAGGTTAAAGCCGCCGCCGGACTCCGCCCGCAACTCGACGTCTACGTCACCAAGGCCGAAGTCGAACGCGCCCAGCTCCATCTGGTTGACGCCCGCAACGACTTCGCCGACGCTAAAGTCGGCCTCGACAACGCGATGGGACTCAGCGAGATCGAACCCAATTACACGCTGGCCGACGTCTTGACCTATAATCCGATCAAGCAAAAGCTGCGTCCGCTGCTCCAGACGGCTTTCGCTCTCCGGCCCGACCTCAAAGCGCTGCAGGACCAGGCGCGGGCGATGGGCGCGCAAATCACCGAGTACAAGAGCGACTACCTGCCGACCGTCAACGCCGTCGCGGGTTACGCCGCGATGGGTACGGGATTGCCCGCCGCGAACAACTTCAACGTCGGCCTGGTCATCACCTGGCCCATCTTCAACAGCTTCCTGACCACCAATCAGGTCGCCGAAGCGCGTTACCAGCGCCACGCGATCGAAGCGGGCATCGAGGATCTCCGCCAGCGCATCATTATGCAGGTGCATACCGCGTTCCTGAACTGGCAGGCTTCGCTGGAGCGGATCGAGCGCGCGCAGGAAGCGCTCGCGGCATCGCGCGTGCAACTCAGCCTCGCCGAAAAGCGTTATCAGGCTGGCCTTACCAACATCGTCGAACTTGAGGACGCCCAGCGCCACTATACTTATGACGACGCCACCTATGCCGACGCCCTTTACACCTATGCCGTCGATAAGGCCGCCGTCGAGGAAGCAACCGGCGAGGCGCTTTCCGGCATCTGAATCCTGATCGCAGCGAGGCTTGGCATGCTCGACTACAAAAACATCGTATGCGCTGTCAACTTCGACGATCATCAGGACGCCGTCTTGAAACTCGGCGCCGCTCTCGCTCGCGAAAGCGCCGCCACCCTGCACCTGCTCCACATCGCGCGGATTCCGTTCCCCGACATGGACGTGCCGCTGCCGATCGGCAAGAAACCGCGCTGGGAAGACGAATCGCGCGCGCGCCTCGAGGCGCTGATCAAACGCGTCGCGCCGGAGAGCGTTAAGTTCAGCATCGAAGTCAAAAGCGGCGTGCCTGATCTCGACATCGTCCAGATCGCCGCACGCCTCAGGGCCGATCTGATCGTCATCGCCACCCATGGCCGCACCGGCTTACACCATCTCGCGCTCGGCAGCGTCGCCGAACAGGTGATTCGCCGCGCCGATTGCCCGGTGCTGGTGATCCGTCCGCATCCGCCCACCCCGCGTGATTAGCTCGTTCGGCGCGCCGTGAATATCGATTACGAAGACTCACAAGCGTGGCCCTGAATAGTCATTGGCGGGCTGGGCCCGCGAATCCCTTAGTGCCGGCTTAACCACGCAGTCATTCGCGGGCTTGACCCGCGAATCCATCCTCGCGCGCAGTTCCCATTCAAGCCGCAGATCTAGTGCGCCGACATTCCCGCGCCCTGATTCAACTCGCCGCGCAACAGCAAGTACGACGGAATCATGATCACGCACGCCGCCGCCAGAATCAGGTAGATATCGTTGAACGACATCATCGCCGCCTGCGCCTGTATCGCCCCGTACACCATCGCCAGCCCCTGCTTGCGGCCGCTGATTATTTGCGGCGCGTAGGCAAACGCCGGCGCGCCCGGCATCCGCGCCGCCGCATTGCTCAGCCGCCACGCGTCGAAGACCGAAAAATGCTCCGCCAGGCGCGCCTGATGAATCTGCTGCTGGCTCACCAGCCGGTTGGTCATCCACGCGATTCCGAGCGCCGCGCCGGTATTCCGCACCATGTTGTAGAGGCTCGCGGCGTAACCCATCCGCTCCCGCGTCACGCATGAAATCGCGGCCGCGCTCGACGGCGGAAAGATCATCCCGAAGCCGAATCCCATCACCGTCGTCGGCCACACGATCTCCCACATCCCCATCTGCAGGTTGAAGCGCGACGAATACCAGCATCCGATCGCAATCAGCGTGAATCCAAGCCCGATGAACTTGCGCGTGTCGATTCCCAGGCTCGCGAGATTGCCCACCAGCATCATCGACGCCATCGAACCGATCCCGCGCGGCGCCTGCACCAGCCCCGCCTTCCAGGCGTCGTAGCCGAGCAGTTCCTCCAGAAACACGGGGCTGAGCAGCAGCGTGCCAAACAGCACGGCGCTGAAGGTGACCGTCACCGCGAGCGCGGCGTTGAAAATTCCAATCTTCAGGATGCGCAGGTCGAGAATCGGCGCGCTGAATCTAAGCTCCCGCAGCGCCAGCCCGACGAAAGCGAGCGCCGACAGGATCGTCGCGTAGACCACCCACGGCGACGCGAACCAGTCGGCCCGCTGGCCGCGATCGAGCACGATCTGGAGCGCGCCGAGGCTCAGAACCAGCAACAGGATGCCGGCGTAATCGACCGCGCCCCGCGCCTTTTCGTGGTTGCGCAAATACGGCGGATCGTGAACGAACGCCGCCGCCATCGCGAACGCGGCCACGCCGACCGGCACGTTGATATAGAAGTTCCAGCGCCAGTTCCAGTTGTCGGTGATCCATCCGCCGAGCGTGGGACCGAGAATCGGCGCGACCATCAGGCCCACGCCCCACAGCGCCATCGCCATCTGCTGCTCTTCGGGCGGAAAGGTCTCCATCAGTATCGCCTGCGACGACGGAATCATGGCGGCGCCGGCCGCGCCCTGCAGCAGGCGAAAAATAATCATCTGGCTTAACGATTGGGCCGCGCCGCACAGCGCCGACGCCGTCACGAAAGTGAAGACCGAGAGCAGGAAATAACGCTTGCGGCCGAAGCGCGACGAAATCCACGCGGTCATCGGGATGACGATTCCGTTGGCGACCAGGTAACTGGTCACCACCCACGCGATTTCGTCGACGCTGGCGGAAAATGCGCCCTGCATGTGCGGCAGCGCGACGTTGACGATCGAGGTGTCGAGCACTTCGAGCGTCGTGCCGAGCATCACCGCGAGCGCGATCAGCCACTTGTGCGCGTGGAGATCATACGCGGCGTCCTGAGGACCTTGCAGAATGGCCGCCATCGATAGTGCGCTTTCAGCGATTCACGGGGCCGGTCAAGCGGACATCGCGGCTCCGCGCGCCTCTTGTAGCATAGGCAGCGCATAACAGCTACACCCGATTTAAGGGAGTAGCGTCCTAATTTGGGTGACATTATACTTGACTGGACAGAACGCCGTCTGCCAACGTTCGGACCATGGGAACTCTGCACATAGGCCACATCAGAAACGCCCTGAACAAACGATTCATGGCCTCTATCGATATGTCGGATATAAGTCCGAATACACCGCCCGCACAGCGCAACAATCAGTTTTTAACCCGAAGTCTCTCTGCATTCGCAATCGCCGAGCTAGCAAACATCGATGACCGTGTTGCCGCAGCAGGCGTCGTCGATGGGGATGATGATGACGGCATAGACGCTTTCTATTTCGATGTGAGTGATCACACCTGCTATTTGGTTCAGAGCAAGTGGGATAACACAGGCAAGCACAGTATCAACGTGGGCGACACTCTCAAGTTTTTACGTGGCGTGAATCACCTTCTAAATTCCACGATAGACCAGTTCGGAAAACTTAAAACCAAGAAGCATGAAATCGAGCAGGCATTAAGTGACTCAGAAGCTAAATTCATATTAATCATCGCTTACACAGGAGAGCCGGACCTGGCTCCGGAAGTGAGGATGCCCATCGAAGAGCTACTACACGCACAAAATGACGTGAGCGAATTAATTAGTTATCGAGTCTTGCGTCAATCTGACTTACATTCGATGGTAGCAAAAAAAGCTCATGGTGAAGCAGTTAATTTTGAAATTGCTTTGCAAGAATGGGGAATCGTAGGCGAACCATACAGGGCGTACTACGGACAGGTACACCTAGAAGACATTGTTAAATGGAAACAATACGGACAAGCACTGTTCAGCAAAAACCTGCGAGGTTTCAAAGGGAGCACTGAAGTTAACGAAGGTATCATAGCGACGGCGCGCTCATCTCCCTCAGATTTCTGGTATTTCAATAACGGCATAACAGTTCTTTGCAACTCCGTCGTGAAAAAGCCGCTTGGCGGCAGTAGCCGGACAGCGGGAACTTTCGATTGCAGAGGCGTTAGCGTCGTAAACGGTGCTCAGACCGTAGGCAGTATAATCGCAGCAGCCGATGGCGGCACAAACAGTTTCAACAATGCAACGGTATTGATACGGCTCATTTCGTTAGAGGGTTGTCCACCGAATTTCAGCAGAGATTTAACGAATGCTGCAAATACGCAAAATCGTATCGAGAAGAAGGATTTTGCGGCGCTCGACCCGCAGCAAAGTCGGCTACGAACAGAATTGCTTTTGGAAGTAGGCAAGGAATATTCTTTCAGGTCAGGAGATCGCGTGCCGTTGCCGGAGGATGGATGCACACTTGACGAGGCTGCTGTGGCTCTCGCGTGTGCTCAACCTGATGTGACTTTAGCAGTTACCGCTAAGGCCACTCCGGGCAGACTCTACGACGACGTTGCGAAGCCGCCGTATACAGCACTATTTAATCCGTCTGTCTCCGCACGAGAGATGTGGCGCTCGGTGCGGATATTACGATTAGTTGACGATGCGTTGAAGGCGCGACGCCAAGAATTGTATGGAAAGGATCGCTATATCGCCATTCACGGTAATCGATTTGTATTACATATGGTCTTTCGAGCGTTACCCAAGCTAGATGGGCAGGACTTTGATCAGGATGCGACCCGTATTCCGGAGCTAACAGATACAATATTAAAGTCGATGACAAGCAAAATTGCTGAGAAATTTCCGAACACATATGCGGGCAACCTATTTAAGAACAATACCAAGTGTAAAGAGCTAGCGACGTCACTCGGCGAGCCGACTATGGACCGAACCTGAGCTGTAGGCTGACGCGCCTCCTTCGGAAAGTGCAATTTCTCTTCCTTCAGGCGCTTTCGGTCGCGCCGATATTCGGCTTTCTTCTCTTCTATTTTGAATTTAGGAACAGCAACAATTGCGCGAGCGAAACATTTTAGCCGGCCACGCGGCGATAATTCGTCGGGCTTGGCGTGGTGCTCCTTGGTTGGAGCTTAGTGCGGTTACCAAGCACCGACGAAAGCGCTTCAGCGAAGCGGTCGCTTTACTATTGTTGAACCGCAAGGCCTGTTCGTCCATGTACCGGAACAAACCGAAGGGCATTACGCCTTAAATCAACCCCTTTGGCGGCTGGCCGGGGCGGCGCCTGAAGTGCTATCTGTCGGGCATGAAATTCGGACTTTTCGGCATCAATACCGGCCCCTGCGCCAATCCTGACACCGCCGCCGCCGCGGCCCAGGCGGCGGAAGCGGCCGGCTTCGAAAGCCTCTGGACCGGCGAGCATATCGTCCTGCCCGATCCGCAGGTTCCGCCCTCTCCGGTGCCCCCCGAAACTCCGTTCATCGATTCGGCGGCGGCGCTCGCCTTCGTCGCGGCGCATACCAAAAAGGTGCGGCTCGGCACCGGCATCATCATCCTGCCCCAGCGCAATCCCGTCGTGCTGGCGAAGGAGCTGGCGTCGGTCGATGTGCTCTCCAACGGCCGGCTCATCTTCGGCATCGGCATCGGCTACCTCAAGCCGGAGTTCGAAGCGCTGGGCGCGCCGTTCGACCACAAGGGACCGCGCAGCGAGGAATTTCTCGCCGCGATGATCGCGCTGTGGTCGATGGAGAAGCCGGAATACCACGGGCGTTTCGTTTCGTTCGGCGGGGTCAACGCGATGCCGCGGCCGGTGCAGAAGCCGCATCCCGAGATCGTCTTCGGCGGCCATACGCCGCAGGCCTACGATCGGGCGGCGCGGCTGGCCAAGGGATGGTTCGGCTTCGCGCTCGACGTTGAGGGAACCGCGGGATGCGTCGCCGGGTTGAAGGCGGCCTGCCAGAAACATGGCGGACGGCGACTGAAATCAGCGTCGCGCCGCGCGGCGAATCGATCGCGACACGGTCAAGCCAAGCCGACCTGGGCGTGAGCCGGCTGATCCTGCTCCATGCGCGAGCGACCGGCGCGGGCTGCTCGACTTTATCGCGGCGGCGGAACGCGACCTGATCGCGCGGGCCTGTTTATCTGGCCGGCGCCGGCGGGCGCATTGGACGCCGACTGGCGCATGCGCATCGTCGGGCGCCGCGGGACGTCCGGGCGCGCGTGGCGCGCGGTACATATGTGGCGCCGTTTGGGACGTGCCGAAGACGATCCGGCGCGCTAAAGCGGCACCCTTGAACATTTGAAAAAATTACCATTTACCGGGTTTTCGACCAAAATAGCCGAATAGTTCGCGTCAAGGCGGAAAACAAACGTGCCCGAATCAGCCGAAATAGCGCCGCTTGTGGCGTTGCAATCATTGCAGGGTTGAAACGGGCAGTGATCAGCTTTGCACCGCCGTGGCAGGCAATCGCGAGCCAAAAATCTGCCGATTGGCATTTTTTGGGCGCTAAAATAGTGGCAATTCAGCGAAACAGTGCGTGTTTTTGCTCAAAAGGGACCGCCTAGAATACGCGGCACGGAGCTTGCTGATTTCGAAAGTGAAGCCCATTATCGGGCGGAAAAGAGAATCAGGAGGTAAATTGCCGCATGAAAGTCGATAACAGCAGGGTGATGACCGTAAAGGAGCTATCCGATTATCTGAAAGTTCATCCTTCGACCGTCTATCGTCAGCTAAAGCGTGGTCAGTTGCCGGCTTTCAAGGTCGGCAGCGACTGGCGCTTCAACGTCGAGTCGATCGATCGCTGGCGTTTGGAGCAGGACAGCTTCGGCGCGAGCGAAGCGAATTCCTGATCGCGGCGATTTGCTGGCGGCGGCCGTTGCGGATATTTCAGCGGTCGCCGTCCGTATCGCGGCCAAGCGTGCTTAAATATTCCAGACTGAGCACGCCGCGCACCGGATCGATATTCCCAATCTGGGCCAGAATTCGCGCTTGGCTCGAAATGTTGGGGGCGCCGTGAAGCGTCCCGCGCACTGCGTAATCGAACAGTTCGGCGCTTGCGCCGTCGCGCGTGACGATAGCTTGAAGCGGCGCGCCGAGGCATTCACGCTCCAGAAAACGTAGCGTCCAATAGCGCTTCGCACGCCGTTCCAGATCCTTGCTGGCCGCTTCCGACGCCTCGGCGTTCGCAATCACCGTCAGCAGTTCATCGGCTTCATAGGGCAGCTTCGCTTTCCCGTCCGTCAGCGCCGCGACAATCTGGCGCTGCAGCACTAAATCCATATAGCGCCGGATAGGCGAGCTAATCTGCGCATAGCAATCGAGTCCAATCCCGGCGTGGTATTCCGGATAGATCGAGAGCCGGGGCCGCAGCGTCGCCAGGTCGCCGCCGCCGCTCGGCTGCACGCGATAGATTATCGGAATTCGATTATTCGCCGCATGGCGCGCAAGCACGTGATTGCTCAAAACCATGAATTCGGCCACCAGCATCCGGCTCGCCGACGCGTTATCGATCACGCTGATTTCTATCGAGCCGTCCGCCGCTACTTTTACTTTAGGCTCGCGCCGGCTGACGATCACGGCGCCGGCCGCACGGCGGCGCTCGCGCAACCGTTGCGCCATCTCGTACAACCGCCGCACCTTCAACGCCTCCGGATGGGCCGATTCAGCCGCGATCCATGCATCGGCGCGCTCGTAGCTGAGCCGTTGGGAGACTTTAAGTTGCGACGGATAGATCGCGTAGCCGACCAGGTCGCCGGCGGCGGAAAGCCGCAGATCGGTGGTCAGAACGTGACGCTCGACGCCCGCGATCAGGCTCGCTGATTCGCACGCGATAGCGTCCGGAAGCATCCGTATCGTCGCTTCAGGCAAATATATCGTCGTCGCCCGGGCGGCGGCCTCGCGATCCACCGCGCCGCCGCGTGCGACGAAATCCGCCACCAGCGCGATATGCACGCGCACCCGCAAACCGTCGTCGGCGAGCGGCTCGCACGACAGCGCGTCGTCGATTTCGACCGTGTCGTCGTCATCGATCGTCACCGCCGACGAATCGTCGGATTGCGGGCGCGCCGGCGGCGCCGCGGCGGCGGCTTCAGCCAGCGCCCTGCTGGGGAATTTCGTCCGAATTCCTCCGATAATGACATAGCGCGGACCGTCCATTGCGGAGCCGAGCCGCTCCAGAATTTCGAACGCTGCCTCGCCCGGCAGTAATTCGGGCGCGGCCGCCGCGAGCATCGCCTCAAGATCTTTGCTGCGGGTGAAGGGATTTTCGAGAAACGCCTTCAGCTCGGCAACCAGCGGCGCGGCTTCCTCGACCGCCGGCGCGATGCGGCCGGCCAGAATACCCTCGAGCAAGCTGCGCGTGCGGCGGTTGGCTTCGCTGCGCAAACGAGTCTTGTCTTGCTGGACCCGCAATCGCTCGACCTGCTCGGCCGGCCGCGGCAGAAATTCCATATGGCGCCGGACGAAATAGAGCCGGTCATTGAGCAAGGCCTCGATCATCACCGAAACGTCCACCGGCGCGCGTCTGCCGAAAAACAGTTCGGAAAGTTCTTCGGCGGTGAAGGAGCGATTCTGTTCCTGGACAATTTCCCAGAGCAATCCCAGATCGATCTCCACCGCGAGCGCGGTGCGCTCGGCTTCCAGCCGGGCGACTTCGGCGGCGAGGTTGCCGCGATTCACCGTCCGATCCGGATAGGCGTTCAGGACCAGCGCCCGCGATAGCGTGCGTTCGCGTCTGCCAGCTTCGACGACCGCGACCTGACGATCGGTCTCGCGCAGGACGAGCGCCGGCCGCATCCGGCCGTCGTCGAGAAATTCGATCAACAGGCCCGCGAGTCTGAGATGACCAATCACGACAGTTTTCATTTTGACCGGAGCGGAGGCGCAAGACTATATGAGAGTATGGCTGATTCGGAAAGGCGGTTGATTTTGGATTTACCCGGCGAGCTATGGGCCGATCTGCTTAAGATCGCGGAGGCGTTCGGGTTCGCCGATATAAACGAAGCGGCCCTGGCCGGATTGGCCGACTGGATCGCGCGGCGCAAATCCGAACTTGACGATCGCGACCCTTCGCAACGCTATTTCGTCAACGAGGCCCTGGACGAACTGCTGGCGCGCGGGTCGGGCCGCAAATGACGGAATTTTTCGCGCTCAACGCAGCGGACGGCTCACGACCTCGGTGTCGCCGGTCTCCTGATCGACCAGCAGCATCTGAATCGATTCATAATCGCCCTTGGGAAAGTACACGTAGCCGCCGACGCTGAACCCGCGGCGGACGTCCTGCGCGGGCAGCGACAGCGCCGTCATCTGGATCGACGCCTGCTGATCGGCCCGCCCCTGTCCGGCGGGCGCGCCCTCCAAAGCGCCCTCGCCCGCGCCGATCGCGCCGCCGAGCGCCGCTCCCGTCGCGCCGCTATGGACGAACGCGCCCGCGAGCGCGCCGACGCCGGCGCCCAATGCGCCGCCCGCGATACCGCTGGCGGCGCCGCTCTCAAGAGCGGCGCGCAGTTCCCCGGCGCCGCCCGCCTGGCGCGCGGCCTCGGCAGGCGGAATCGGCGCAATCCGCTCGCCCGCCTTGTCGATCGCGAAAACCTGATTGGGCACGATCGAGCAGGGCGTGTCGGCGCCGTTGGCGATCGAAACGTAAACGGGCAGCACGCCGCCGACCGGCGCCTGCGGCGTGACCGCCACGCTGAGCTGTCCCGCAACCGGCGTCGCCGCGACATGCGGAGTGTTTTCGAGCGGCGCGGAACCGAACGCACATCCGGCGCAAACCGCCGCGGCAAGAAAGAATGAAAAAACCCGGGCGTTGGGTGCAACCATCGTCCGTTATTATGGACGCGCACGCCCACGATGAGGCAACCGGATCGGCTGCGCCGGTTCAGTACAAATCGGGCGTCTCTTCGACGTGTAACCAGACCTCATTCGTAATTATGAGGACAATCATGACGCCGATACGCTGCGGAATCGCGCTGACGGACGGTTATGGCGACGACATCGGGATCGCGAACGATCCGAGATGCGTCCGATGGTTCGTTGCGGTATTCTGCGAAGGCGTCAGCTTCGCCGGGGTGGTGAAATGGCAGACACAGAGGACTTAAAATCCTCTGGGGCGAAAGCCCCGTGCGGGTTCGAGTCCCGCCCCCGGCATTCAAAATTCCTCGCTTTAGCTGGTGATCAAGCTCTCTTTGTGCGCTCATATTAAGCGTGATATGCGGCGCGACTTTGGCTGAACTTTGGCTGCTCTCTGCGATCATATATAGACTGGTGGAATCGCACCGAGAGCAAACTTCGGATGAAATGACACCATCTGTGAGGTCGGGAGAGGCCAACGAAAATGGGCGATAAGCCAGACGATCTTGATGCAGTGCGATCGATTGTTTCCGCACTTGAACCTTTTGAGTCTGAGGACCAACGCCGGAGATGGTGTCTGTCAAGTGGTGGAAAAGCAATAGCATCAGCGATTTCAACGAGTTGAGCAGTTGAATTGCCAAGTTACTATTAGGCCGCCTCCGAAGGTTGAGTAAGGGCGGTGAGGTCGCTCCAGCCGACCAGCCGGCGCAGCAGCGGAGAGAGCGCGCCGAGCAGCCGATGGGTGTTGGCGCCGCTCACGTACACTCCCAAAATCGCCTCGTCCACCCGTCCGGTGCGTCGCTGGTAGCGCGGAATGATCGTGCTGCGCCACTCCCGATGGCGGCCGTCAGCATTGTCGATCCGGGCCCGCGGCATCATATATGGTGGTCGCGCCGAGGCTGGTGCTCAGCGTCCGCGCGCGCTTGCCATGCCGATAGCCGGTGCGATTCGCGCCCACACGCGCCGAGGGCGCGTGCGCCCAATGCCTCTTCGAGCTCTTCCTCCACGATGGTCTCGATCGTGCCGCGAATCCGCTCCCGCATCAGCTACTCAAGCGCGCCTTTTCCTGTTAATCGTCACTCTCTTCTCGTTTTTCAAAGCATTTTCAGGAATCAAGGCGACAGGCATGGCTTCTGGAGCGGCGAGGGCTTCCAATGTTTGTAGATCCCTGTAAAGATTGCTGTCCTTCAAGCGCAGTGTATGAGCCGTTAGCTCAGGCAGGTAGAGCATCTGACTTTTAATCAGAGGGTCCCGGGTTCGAGTCCCGGACGGCTCACCAACCCCCCCCCGAAATTCAAGCCATTCTCGGAAAACAACGTGGACATTCAGCGTCACTAACGAACGAATTGTCCGTATTTGTCACGCATAAGAGGTCTTGGACGCGCAAGCGACGACCGTCCTGGCCCTACCCCCTGCAAGTATCCCACCGATAGGTTAGTGTCGGCCGGGAAGGAAGGCAGGCATGAAACGCGCACGGTTTAG
>JADBKU010000050.1 GCA_014896235.1 bacterium
GGCCCACTGCCGCATCAGTTCGATCTGTCCGGCGGCGGCGGCGGCCTGCCGCTCGGCGATCGTGGCCGCGCGGCCGCGCAACCGCGCCCGTCCGGCGGCGATCGCGCCCGACGTGACGAGCACGATTTCCAGTCCTGTGCGCGTCAACTGCTCGATTTGCGCGGCGAGCCCGCCGATTACGTCGATGCGCAGGCCGTCCTGATCGGAAAGCACGGCGCTGCCGACCTTGACCACGACGCGGCGCACATCCGCCAGAAGCTCGCGCTTGTGGTTCAACTGGGACATGCGGCGGCTTCGGGAGCGCTGGCGGCGGCAAGCCGCGCCGCGATGGCGGCGACCAGAGGATCGAGGCCGAGCGCGGCTTCGGCCGAGATCGTGAAAGTCGCAAGTCCGCTATGCTCGGCGAGATCGCGCGCGGTCCGTTCCGCCGCCGATGGTTCGGCCAGGTCGAGCTTGTTGAGCGCGATCAGTGACGGACGCGCCGCCATCGCCGGGTCGAACGCGGCGACCTCGCGCCGGACGGTCGCAAAATCGCGCTCCGGATCGCCGGTCAGGTCGAGCACGTAAACCAGCAAGCGGGTGCGCTTCAGATGGCGCAGAAAGCGGATGCCGAGGCCGTGGCCCAGATGGGCGCCCTCGATCAGGCCGGGGATGTCGGCGAGCGTGAAAGATTCATCGTCGGAAACCCGCACCCGGCCTAGATTCGGCGTTAGCGTCGTGAACGGGTATGGCGCGACCTTGGGCCGGGCCGCGCTCAGCGCTCGCAAGAGCGTCGATTTGCCCGCGTTTGGCAATCCAACCAGACCGGCCTCCGCGACCAACCGGAGCTCCATCCGAACCCATCGCCGTTCGCCGGCCGTTCCCGGCGTGGCGATGCGCGGCGCGCGGCGCGTCGAAGAAACGAAATGCATATTGCCCAGCCCGCCCGCGCCTGCCTTGGCGATAATTGCGCGCTCGCCGGGCATCACGAGGTCCGCCAGCATCGCGCCGGATTCTTCATCGAACGCCAGCGTACCCGGCGGAACGCGCACAATCAGGTCGTCGCCTTTGTGGCCATATTGCTGTTTGCCGCGTCCAGGCTCGCCGTCACGGGCTATAAGCCGCGGATTATATTTGAAATCGAGGAGCGTGGAGAGCCCCTCGTCAACCTCGAAAATCACGTCGCCGCCGCGTCCGCCGTCGCCGCCCGCAGGCCCGCCGAACGGCCGGTATTTTTCGCGCAAAAAAGCGATTGCGCCGTCGCCGCCCTTGCCAGCCTGCACATAGACTCGCGCTTCGTCGATAAACCGCATCGGCCCGGCAAGATTATAGCAATCGGCGAGATCGCGTGCGCGGAGTGGCGGCGCGCGGCCGTCGCGGGACGTTTCGGGACGGCCGCGGACGCGATCGGGCGCTTACAGGCAGAGTTCGGCCAGCGTGCGCAGCGCCTCGGTTTGGGTAGTGCCTATGATCATCGTGCCGATCGGCGCCGATTTCCACGCGGCAAGCTGGTCCTTGATATGCTCACGCGGGCCTACCAGCGCAACGGCATCGACCAATTCGTCGGGTACGGCGGCCGCCGCTTCTTCCTTGCGGCCCGAAAGATAGAGGTCCTGAAGCCTCGTCGCCAGATCGTCGTAGCCGAAATTGCGCACGTAACTGTTATAAAAGTTGCGATTGCGCGCGCCCATCCCGCCGATATACAGGGCCAGGCTCGCCTTGATCGGCGCGCGGCACTTCGCCAAGTCCGCTCCCATATAGCACGGCACGTACGGCGCGAGATCGAACGTCGCGATGCTCTTGCCGCCGCCCGCCTTGGCGAAACCGGCCTCGAGATGCGGCTTGTAAAGCTGGCCATACCATCCGGGGCTCATCCAGACCGGAATCACGCCGTCAGCCAGTTCCGCCGCCAATTCGATTCCCTTGGGGCTGATCGACGCGGTGTAGATTTTCATGTCGGCGCGTCCGTGCAGGATGCTCCGCAAGGGTTTGCCCAGGCCGGTCGCGTCGGGGCCGCGATACGGAATCTGATATTCCTTGCCGTTGAATTCCAGCGGTTTTTCACGCGCCAAAATCATCTTGAGTATCTGGATATACTCGCGATAACGCTGAAGCGGTTTGCCGTACGGAACGCCGTGCCAGCCTTCGACGACCTGTGGATTCGACGGGCCCAATCCGATAATGAAACGGCCGCCCGACAGTCCGTCGAGCGTCATCGCGGTCATTGCGGTCATCGCCGGCGTCCGCGCATGCATCTGCATGATCCCGGCGCCGAGCTTGATCTTGGAAGTCCGCGCGCCGATCCACGACAGGAACGTGATCACGTCCGAGCCGTACGCCTCGCCCGACCATACCGAATCGTAGCCGAGCCGTTCAGCCTCAAGAATCAATTCCATCGTCTGGGCCATCCGCGGGCCGGAATAGCTGGTGTTCAATCCAAGGCGCATAGGCGATTCTCCTTGGCGCGGAGTATAGCGCGGACAAATGAAAAAGCCCCGCGATGCGCCACGGGGCTTTTTGCGACCAAAAGGTTTGCGATGAGCTCAGGAGCCTGCTGCGGCCGCGTCGGTCGCGGCCGTGGAATCGGATGCCGGTTCGACGCTCACGCGATGCTTGTCGCCGCGGAAAGTTTCGTACTTCACCGTGCCGGCGACCAGCGCATAGATCGTGTAGTCGCGGCCCATGCCCACGTTCTTGCCCGGATGGATTCGAGTGCCCACCTGGCGCACGAGGATATTGCCCGGTATCACGGATTCGCCCGCGTAAACCTTGATTCCCCGGCGCTGTCCCGGACTGTCACGGCCGTTGCGGGTTGAGCCTTGCCCTTTTTTGTGAGCCATTGGCGGTTACCTCGAATTACGCGGACGGCGCTGCGCCGGCGCCATGTTCGATCGCTTCGATGCGCAGGACCGTGAGTTCCTGGCGATGGCCGCGTTTGCGCCGGTAGTTCTTGCGCCGCTTCTTCTTGAACACCAGCACTTTCGTGCCGCGCGGCTGGCCGATAATCTTCGCCCGCACCGAGGCGTTGGCGACGGTCGGCGCGCCGATCGTGTTGACCGCGCCGTCGCTGACCGCAAGCACTTCGCTCAGCGCGATCTCGGCTCCGACCTCTCCCGCGAGACGTTCGACCGTAATCTGATCGCCGGGGCCGACGCGATATTGTTTTCCGCCCGTTTTAACTATGGCAAACATTTCCTTCGCCTGAACCGTCAAAAGTAGCCGACGCGACGTTCCGGGTCAATCCAATCGATGACGGCGGATACGGGTTGCGATCGTTGGAAATATCCACGAGATCGCGATCCGCGGCGGTTTTTAAGGCGTGACGGATTCAGTCCAAACCGAGCCGCTCGCGCCCTTCCGGCGAGATCATCTGCGGATTCCAGGGCGGGTCCCAGACCAGATCGACATTGGCCTCGACGATGCCGGGAATTCCGAGCAGTTTTTCGCGCGCGTCGAACGCGATCGACGCGCCCATCCCGCATCCTTGCGCCGTCAGCGTCATCTTCACGTCCACGCGCGCGGCGCCGTCGCCCTGCGGGGTCAGTTCCATCCCGTATACCAGGCCGAGATCGACGATGTTGACCGGGATTTCGGGATCGTAGCAGGTCTTGAGCCGCTCCCAGACCATCGCTTCCAGATCGCCGCCGGCGCTATCGATCGCGCCCGCATCGGCGGGCGTTTTGCCGAGCGCGTCGGCGTCTTTGCCGGCGATCCGAAACAGGCCGCCGTAGGCTGGAACTTGTACGGTAAAGGTTCCGCCCAACGCCTGCGTGATATAGACCTCCACGCCCTTTTCGAGCGGCGTTTTATCCCCGGCGGGTATCCGCACCGCTTCACAGTCACGAAGAAGTTCCACACGATCCATTTTTCGCTTGCCTCAAAGTTTCATTTTAGGTCGCCCGGCGCTTGCGCGCCAGTCTCGCATAGACCTGAGTCTTGGCATTTCTCCGCCTATGATTCGCCAAGCGCTACGAAATCATCTCAACGATTTCACAACGCTTGGCCGTCAGACGACGCCGTTGCGCTGGGTCAAGTTCGACGCCTCGCACAATTTCGTTGCATGTCGAGAGTCGCGCAATTACCAAGTATCAACCGTACAAGCCGTACGAGTTTAATGTTTTTGTGTACGCGGTCGGAAGACGCGAAACCGGGTTGGAGTGAGGAATCTCATGCGAGGGTTGGCGAGGTGGACGGTTCTGGCGGCCGCCGCGATTGCCGCCGTGGCCGTGGCGGCGGCGGCGATGGCGGACGACATGACGGTGTCGAGCGGCGCGAGCGATCCGGGGATGACGCAGGAGCGGCAAATCCGGGAAATCCGCCAGGAGTTGAAACTGCTCGAGCAGCGCGTCGATCAGCTCGAAAACGAAAATGACCGGTTGAGAAAGGCCAATGCGGAACTGCAAAAAAACACGCAGAAGCTGCAAACCTCGACGACCGAGCAAATCAGCGCGCTGCAATCCAAGGTTGCCGAATCGCCGTCGCCGGAGGATTTCCTCAGCGCGATGGATCGCTTCCTCGGGCGCTATCGCGTCACCCTGGTTGGCGGAGCGGCCGGAAGTTTTATCTATGATCGCAACAGCAATATCAACACCTTCGCTTTCGACATGGAGCCGATTATCCTCTGGCAGTTGAGCGACAAACTGCTCTTCGAGGGAACGATTGAGGCGAACCTGCCCGCCGGAGGATCGGCCGATTACCAACTTCCGGTCGCTGATTTCCAATATTTCCTGAACGATTACGTTGAACTGGTGATGGGCATCTTCGATCAACCGTTCGGCGACTGGTATGAAGACCAAAGCCCGTTCTGGGTGAATCGGTTCGTCACGGCGCCGCTGCCCTACAATGTCAACCCGCTGATTCCGCCGACGGAAATCGGCGTGCAATTGCGCGGTGGATTCCAGTGGGGTCAGATGGGCCAGGTGGCCGATTATACGGTGTGGTCGGGCAACGGTCCGGGCTATTCCAATTCGAGCTGCACCAACAACACGCCGCCCAGTCCGCTGCCGACCTGCACGTCGACCGCCTTCGTCGGCGATACGCTGGTCGGAGTGAACAATATCAAGTTGAATACCCACACGCCGTCGTTCGGCGGACGTTTCCGGATCTATCCGCTGCCTGCGGATTCCGATTGGGGTCGGCTGGAGCTGGGAGTTTCGACCTATGACGGCAAGTGGGCGAACGGGCTGTGGATGACTTCGTGGGGAGTCGATTTCAACTATTTCCGCGATAATCTGCAAACCCGCGGCGAATGGATAGAGAGCTACCGGCAGATGCCGGCCGGGCTTGGCGCCGACAACCGCCAAGGATGGTACGTGCAGGCGGGTTATTTCCTGACCGGTTTGACGCTGCCGTTCGTTCCGTCCGCGGCGAATGAGTATATTGACAAGCTGGAGCCGCTAATCAGGTATTCGGGAATCAACCAGCGCGCCGCCGTCCTCGCCAATATTATCACCACGCCGGAAATCGGATTCACCGGATCGCCGGCGCTGTATGCGCCGCATGCGCGCGAGGTCGCGCTCGGACTGGATTATTGGCTCGCGCCGTCGATCGTATGGCAGAACGAATTCGACCTCGAATTGCCGGAGGCCGGCGGATTTTACAGCGACACCGGACAGCCGGTCGGAGCGTATCCGAACGATCGCGCGTTTGTTTCGCAATTCGCGGTGGGATTCTGACGGTGGAGGCGGCTGGGATGAAGCGGAAGTTAATATCCGGATTCGCCGGCGCGGCGGTCGCGCTGGCGCTCGCGGCATGCGCAGGCGGCGTGGCGCACGCCGCGAACGATGCGACGCCTGCGCAGCAAAAACGCCAGATGTTCCTGCGCGGCGCGGAACTCTGGCCAATCTACTGCAATACCTGCCATAACGCCCGCCCGGGAGGGGAATTCTCTCCCACCGAATGGAACATGATCCTGATGCATATGCGAACGCAGGCGAATTTGCCGCCGCAGGACGCGAAAGCGATACTCGAATATCTGAAAGCGTCGCGCTGATGCGGCGGCGTGCATCGCAATCAAAGACAGGCGTCGGCGTATCAATAACATTGGGAGCCGCGGACGCGGCGCCACAATCAAACCGCGAAATCGTGCGAGGAGTCGAGGAGTGAAAAAACTGGCGGTTGTGAGTATTGCCGGCGCGCTGGCGCTGGGTCTGGGCGTAATCGGGACGGCGCCGGCGCATGCGCAAGACGCGGCGCTGACTTACAAGATTTACTGCTCGCGATGCCACGGCGAAAACGGCAAGGGCGACGGTCCCGACGCGGGCACGCTCAAGACCAAGCCGCGCAACTTCACGGATTGCGCGGCCATGTCGAAAATTCCGGACGCCATCAGGTTCAAGGCGATCAAGGACGGCGGCGCTGCCGTCGGCCTGCCTAACGACATGCCCGCCTGGTCCGCCGGACTGGACGACGATCAGATTCACGCACTCGTGACCTACATCAGCGGTTTTTGCAAAAAGTAACCGGCCCTGAAGGAGAACACCAAGATGGCGTCTTATCCGCGGAAATTTTCAGCTTCGGCCGGTTCGATTTCGCTTGCCAAAGAGCGGTTCCGGCCGGCGCGGCGCCGCTTCGCGGTGCGCGCCGCCGCTGCGCTGGCGTTCGCCGGGATGCTGGCGGGGCCGTTTGGCGCCGCGCATGCCGAGAACCGCAGCTTCACGCTGACCGCCGCGCGCAAGCGCATTTCGATCGGCGCGGGCATGACGTATGACGCGTGGACCTACGATGGCGTCGTGCCGGGGCCGGTGCTGCGCGTCAGGCAGAACGACGACGTGACGATTCATCTCGACAACCGCACCAGCGAGGCGCATGGAATCGAGATCATGGCCGCGCAAATCTCGCCGAGCCATTTCAGCGGCGATCCGACGGCCGCGGTCGATTACTCATTCAAGGCCGACGTGCCCGGCGTGTTCGATTATCATTGCAGCGCGATCCCGGTGCTCGACCACATCGCCAGCGGGATGTACGGCATGATGATCGTCGAGCCGACCAAGGGATGGGCGGACGGACCGGCGCAGGAACTCACGCTGATTCAGGGCGAGTTTTACGGCAGGCCCAACGACAAGGGATTCGTCGCCGCCGACCACGAAGCGATGCTGGCGGCGAACCCTAATTTCATCGTTTTCAACGGCGCCGTGAGCCGCTTCGGCGCGTCGAATCCGATCGAAATCAAAACCGGCAAACTCGTGCGCGTCTTTTTCGTCAACGCCGGCCCGAACCTGATTTCGACGTTTCACATTTCCGGCGTGATTTTCAGCACGGTCTATCAGAGCGGCAATCCGGCCGACGCGCTCCACGATATCCCGAGCTTCACGGTCGCCCCCGGACAGGGCGCGGTATTCGAATTCACCGTCAACGAGCCGGGCGACTATCGCTTCTCCGACAGCGCCGGCGCCCATTCGTACAAGGGCGCGCTCGGCACTATTCGCGCGTCGCAATAGGCCGCGGCGTCGCCGCCGCCGTGTTTTGTGCGCGTCCGCGAGTCTGCTAAATCGAAGCGACAGCGAAAACGGCGCGCTTGCGGAGCATTTCGGGCTTTCCACCAACGGGCGGCATCGCGGATGGGGCGACGCGCGGATGACGGCGGAATTGCTCGCGATATTCCTCGAGATGGCGGCGCAGATGGGAATCGCGCGGCTCGACCGGCTGCTCGCTTGGAACCAGCGCGGCGCCGCCGACGGACGGATTAGAAATTTCAGCGGGCCGCGGCTCGAACCCGCGGCGATTCGTGCCGTCGCCGCGCCGCGGGCCGACGAACCGAATCTATCGCCGGAGCAACCGAATGAACTACGATCCCAGGCTTCGCAACCATAACCTGCGCCACGATCCGCTGACCGCGCTGGTCGTGCCGCGTCCGATCGGATGGATTTCGACGATCAGCCCCGCGGGCGTCGTCAATCTCGCGCCGTACAGCTTCTTCAACGCGGTCGCCGCGAATCCGCCGTTCCTGATGTTCGCCAGCGCGGGCCGCAAGCATTCCCAGCGCAACGCCGAGGCGACGGGGGAGTTCGTGCACAATTTGACGGTCTGGGATCTGCGCGAGCAGATGAACATCACCTCCGCCGACGTCGGCGAAGACGTGAGCGAGCCGGAGCTGGCGAAGCTCGCGATGGCGCCGTCGGTCGCGGTCAAGCCGCCGCGCGTGGCGCGCACTCCCGTCGCGTTCGAATGCAAGTATGTGAAGACGGTCGATCTGCCCGGGCCGGGCGGCAAGCCGCATCCGTTTTCGATCGTAATCGGCGAAGTGGTCAGCATCTATATCGACGACTCGGTGATCGTCGACGGCAACGTCGATCTCTCCCGCGCGCGTCCGATCGCGCGGCTCGGCTATCTCGACGAATATACGGTCGTGGATACGATTTTCCGGATGAAACGGCCCGGCTGAACGCCGTCAAAGAAAAAACGGGCCGGCGCAAAGCGCCGGCCCGCGCATCGCTGACGATTGCGTCCGGTCCGCGTTACGGCCTCACGCGATCGATCTTCTGATCCGCGAGTTCGGACGGCTTGTGCCCCGACGCCGTGCGCGATTCCTTGTAGTCGTGCATCGCCTTGACGATCGCCTGCACCGAAGTGTTGAAGAGCATCTCGCGCTTATCGGCGGTCCAATCGCGCGAATAAAGAATCGGCGCCGCGCTGCCCTGGAATTTCGGCATCACGTACCGCGCGAGCAGTTCGTACGACTTGAGCGTCTTTTCCCGCGACGCCCACTCGTGCGCCAGCACCAGCAGGCCGCCGAAGCCGCCGCCTGACGCCTCGATCACCTCGTTGATGCGCTTGATCGCGTCGTCGGGCGTGCCCACGATCGCGCCGCCGCGCCCAATCATCCGATCGATCGTCATCTCTTCCGTTGGCTGGCCGGGATATTCCTCGAACTGCACGCGCGCGGCGAGCGTCTCGATGAAGTATTTCTGGATCCAGGCGTTGCCGCCTTCGCGCACGTCGTCGGCCGCCTCTTTCGTCGATTCGGCCAGATGGATCGGGAAGACCAGCCGCCAGTTCTTGCGATCGACGGTCTTGCCGTTCTCGGCCGCGATCTCCTCCGCCATCGCCCACCGCTTGGGCAGTCCGTCGAGACCGCCTTGCGTGAACGCCGCGACCGACAACACGCCGCATCCGAGCTTGCCCGCCGCGACCATCCCGGAAGGCGAAATCGTATTCGCGACGAAAATCGGCAGATGCGGCTGCTGGTACGGTTTGACCTGCAGATGCGCGTCGCGCAGTTTGAAGTAGGAGCCGTCGATCGTGACGCCGCCCTCTTCGGTGAAGAGCCGGATCACCGCCTGCAGCCCTTCGACCATCCGGTCGCGCTGCGTGGTGGTTTCGATACCGAGCATGTAAGCGTCGCTCGGCAGCGCCCCGGGGCCGCATCCCAGTATCACGCGCCCGCGCGTAATCTGATCGAGCATCGCGAAGCGGTTCGCGATATGGAACGGATGGTGATACGGCACGCTGACCACGCCCGAGCCGAGCATGATCCGCTTCGTGCGCGTGGCGGCGACCGCCATGAAAACTTCGGGCGACGGGATGATCTCCCATCCCGCCGAATGATGCTCGCCGATAAAGGCCTCGTCGTAGCCCAGCTCGTCGAGCCATTCGATAAGCTCAAAATCGCGCTCGTAGGCGAGCGCCGGATTTTCGCCGGCCCGGTGGAACGGGGCCATAAAGATGCCGAATTTCATCTTAGCTCCTTGGGAGCCGCGCGGACCGGAAGCGGGCGCGACGCGGCGCGGTGGCCAAAGCTTACGCCGGAATCGTCCCGCGCGACAATAGAACGATTTCGCCGGCGGTCCATTCCCCGGATCCGGCGCGGCGGCGGAAACGCGGCCGCTCAGCGGGTCATCGCTTCCCGATAATAACGCCAGATCGCGCGTTGCGTGGTCTCGTCGGTTTCGTGGCCCGCGATCGCTCCGTCCGTTTCGCGGTCCTCGCGATGGAGCCCGCGGCGCAGCAGCAGCCATTCGTTGACCCGCGCGGAAAAACCCTCCTGGTTCCGCTCGTACGCCTCGAAATCGTCGGGCGCGACGCGGCCGGCCGGTCCGTGGATCAAATAAGTTTCCGACAAGCGGCGCTTATTGATCTCCTCGGGCGCGCCCTTGAGCAGCGTCGGATAGTAGTAAATCACGGTTTCGTCAACGCTGACCGGCTGAATCACCCGGAACTGATTCAGGATGAAAATCAGGTTGGGAAAGAGGCAAAAGTGGGGCGGTCCCTGCGCGATAATGCGATCGGCTTCGTCCGCGCCGTATCGGCGCTCCATCGCCGCGCGGTAATCCTCAAACGCCG
>JADBKU010000051.1 GCA_014896235.1 bacterium
CCAGGATGGCCACCCACATCAGGTACGTCCCTATTCTTCTTCGCACCTTATTCCTTCCTTCCTCTCCACTGTCATTGATGATTTGGCAGTGGGTTGACAATGTGGAACCACCGAAACGGCGCTGCGCTTGCGATAATCGCGACGTGGCGTCTCCGCGCATGAAACAGCACTGACCCCATCGTCACAATCATCTTGGCGCGACAACCGCAAATCCCGTCAGGCCAAATGTCGCGATAAGCAAATGTTCATTTACGGCGCTCTAATATACTGGCAGATTTACGCGCCTTGCAACCGTTTCGACCCATATTGGACGAATCATCCAAATGGAAAATCTTCCAGCAAAACATTAGATAATTCTCATCGCGCGCGGCGAGAGCGCGATTGACGAGCAGCGCAAGGCAACTTCACGATGCTTAACGCCAGCTAATTTCTCCGCCCCCGCGCTAAGAGACCAATCTTATATGAGCGTGATCGGTCTCTTATCGTGGACTAAATGTGCACATTAACTGTCTGTAACCTCGATTTCTCACGCAAAAGGCAAATTGAACCGGTCTTTACTGAGGAGCCGAATCCGAGCCTCGAACTCGCGAGCCGGGGGGGGGCAATCCGATGCGCCGTCACGGTGGCGGTCTGTAAGGGCTACAGCACGCCCAAGCGCAACCGCTCGCGTCATTATCGACCGGCAGCGGCGCCACATCGCGGGAAAAGATCGAATCGGGATTCGGCAATCTGGAAGCGCTTCTGAAAAATTAGCCTTTCGAGTCTGTGACAGACGAGATGGCTCGCGATTCAGATGGCGGCCGCTTTAAGAACTCATAAAACACATTGGGCAGTCATGGCCATTTTATGCTAAGTTACGATAACTGCGCTTCAAGCGAATTCGCGCTTCGCTTGAGATTCAGGAGCTTGCCATCGGGAGAACAACCGGCGCAGCGCCTAATCGACCTGGAAAATTCTTCACCAATCGGCAAAGGAGGAGTTGCAGATGGATTCCACCCAGGCGACCAGACTTCCCAGCGGCGAAGAAATCCTCAAGGCCGCAGTAGCGATAGAGCCGGACGTGCGCGCGGCGCAGGATGAAATCGAGCGCGCGCGCCGCCTGCCGACGCATCTCGTTGAAAAAATGAAACAGGCAGGCTTCTTCGCGATGTCGATGCCGAAAGCGTGGGGCGGCCCTGAGACCGATCCGCTCACTCAGCTCAGGATCGTCGAGCAGCTTTCGTACGCCGACGGTTCCGTCGGGTGGTGCACGATGATCGGATGCGACAGCGGCTATTTCACGGCGTTTCTCGACCAGGACGTGGCGCGCGCGATGTATCCCGATATTCGCGTTGCGACCGCCAGCGCGCTGACGCTCACGGGCCGCGCGGTGAAGGCGAACGGCGGCTATCGGGTGAGCGGGAGATGGCCCTTTTCCAGCGGATGTCTGCATGCGGCGTGGATCGTCGGCGGATGCGTGGTTTACGAGGGCGACCGGGAACTTCGCGATTCCGAAGGAGTCCCGGTCAGCCTGCAGTGTTTCTTCCGGCCCGAAGAAATCGAAATTCTCGACACTTGGCATACCACCGGCCTGCGCGGCAGCGGCAGCAACGATTTCGCCGCTCAAGACGTCTTCGTGCCCGAGGAACGAACCTTCAGCCTGCGGAAGCCGGCGATCCGCCGATCGGAACCCTTGTACGCGCTGCCGATGGCGATACTGCTCAAATTCGCGACCGTGCCGATCGGCATCGCCCGCGCCGCGATCGACGAGCTGATCGACGCCGCCTGCCGCCGTCCGACGCGCATGACTGTAATCGGCGGCAAGCCGACGACGGCCAAGCTGCTGCGCGACGAACCATTCGTTCAGGACGCGGTGGCGCGCGCCGAGGCGACGGTCGGCTCCGCCCGCAGCTATCTCTACGACATCACCGCCGAACTGTGGGCCGCACTGCTCAGGGGCGACAATCCCGATCGCAAACTGGGCGCGCGCTGGTCGCTGGCGATGGCGAACGCATTCCGCGCCTCGGCCGAAGCGGTCGAGTTGATATACAAGGCGCGCGGCGGATCGGCGGTTTATCTGGGCGGACGGCTCGATCGATGCCTGCGCGACGTGCTTACGATCAACCAGCACGTCATCGTTTCGCTGAAGGGTTACGAAATGGCCGGCCGTACGCTGCTCGGACTTGAGCCGATGAGCTGGGTTTTCTGAGCCGCGGCCGCATCGCGGCGGCGCGCCCGTCCTGCTAAAATCGAGACTTCATGCTGTCACTGGCGCGCGGAACCGGAGGCGAATTCAAGCTGGTGTCGGCCTACCGGCCGGAAGGCGACCAGCCCGCCGCGATCGACGCGATCGTCGCCAACCTGCGCGACGGCGTGCCGCATCAGGTCCTGCTCGGCGTGACCGGTTCGGGCAAGACCTTCACGATGGCGAACGTAATCGCGCGCGTGAATCGGCCGACCCTGGTTATCGCTCCGAACAAGACGCTGGCTGCGCAGCTTTACAACGAATTCAAGAGCCTGTTTCCGGAAAACGCGGTCCGCTACTTCGTTTCCTATTACGACTATTACCAGCCCGAGGCTTACGTCCCC
Organism: bacterium; assembly: GCA_014896235.1. Lineage (GTDB taxonomy): Bacteria > Desulfobacterota > Binatia > Binatales > Binataceae > JADMIL01. Next base: position 2,569 of record JADBKU010000051.1, read on the forward strand.
TCGACCGACACCTATATCGAGAAGGACGCCAGCATCAACGACGAGATCGACAAGCTGCGCCATTCCGCGACCAAGGCGCTGCTCGAGCGCAACGACGTGTTGATCGTGGCGTCAGTCTCGTGCATCTACGGACTCGGCGAGCCGGAAGTATATTTCGAGATGCTCGTGTTTCTGGAGCGGGGCCAGCGGATCGATCGGGATCGCGTGCTTCGCAAGCTGGTCGATATCCAGTACCAGCGCAACGACTACGATTTCCATCGCGGGACCTTCCGCGTGCGCGGCGATATCGTCGAAGTATTTCCGGCGTACGAGGAAAATCGCGCCGTGCGAATCGAATTCTTCGGCGACGAGGTCGAGGCGCTCCACGAGATCGATCCGCTGCGCGGCGCGGTGATTCGCGACCTTTCCAGCGTCGCCATCTATCCGGCGTCGCATTACGTGACCACCTCCGACCGGATGGAGCTGGCGGTCGCGGGAATTCGCGCCGAGCTCAGGGAACGGCTCGAGGAATTCCGCCGGGAGAACAAGCTGCTCGAGGCGCAACGGCTCGAGCAGCGCACGATGTACGATCTCGAATTGCTGGCGGAGATGGGCTTTTGTCCGGGTATCGAGAACTACTCGCGCCATTTGACGGGCCGCGCGCCCGGCCAGCCGCCACCCACGCTGCTCGACTACTTTCCGAAAAACTACTTGTGCTTTATCGACGAAAGCCATGTGACGATTCCGCAGCTCGGCGGGATGTATCGCGGCGATCGCTCGCGCAAACAGACTCTGGTCGAATTCGGTTTCCGCCTGCCGTCGGCGCTCGACAACCGGCCGCTCAATTTCGAGGAATGGGAATCGCTCGCGCGGCAGACGGTCTATGTGTCCGCGACCCCCGGCGATTACGAATTGCGCAAGTCGGGCGGACTCGTGGTCGAACAGTTGATTCGGCCGACGGGGCTGATCGATCCTGAAATCGAAGTGCGCAAGGCCGGCACGCAGGTGGACGATCTGCTGGCCGAAATCCGCGCCCGGGTCGCCGCCGGCGAACGCGTGCTGGCGACCTGCCTGACCAAGAAGATGGCCGAGGATTTGACCGACTATTACCACGACCTCGGCGTGCGCGTCCGTTACCTCCATTCGGACATCGAAACGATCGAACGGGTGGAAATAATACGCGCGCTGCGGCGCGGCGATTTCGACGTCCTGGTCGGAATCAATTTGCTGCGCGAAGGACTGGATATTCCGGAAGTGTCGCTGGTGGCGATCCTTGACGCCGACAAGGAAGGCTATCTGCGTTCCGCGCGCTCTCTGATCCAGACGATCGGCCGCGCCGCGCGGAACCTGCACGGCAAAGTAATCATGTACGCCGACGCGATGACCAACTCGATGCGCATCGCGATCGACGAAACCAACCGCCGGCGGGCGAAGCAGATCGCGTACAACGAGGAACACGGCATCACGCCCGCCTCGATTATCAAGGCGATCGACGCCTCGCTGGTCGAGATGTATTCACCGGAATGGGCCGTCACGCCCGAAATCGGCGAGCCGCGAAAGCAAACCGGCGACGACGAAATTCCGGCGCACGAGCTTCCCGACCGCATCAGCGAACTGCGCCGTGAAATGATCGATGCGTCCGAACGACTGGAATACGAACGCGCCGCCGAATTGCGCGATCGGATCAAACGGCTGGAACGCCGCATTTTCGGCCTCGACCAGCCGCCTCAGCCTGAACCCAGGTCCGTTCCCGGCGCGGCGCATACTCACGCCGCGGCGGATGCGCATGGTCGGCTCGAACGTCATCAGACCAATGGCGTCAGCGATAAGTCGAGCGCCGCGCCGCCCAGGCGCGGCCGGCGTGGCGCGGGCGCGGCGGCCGGAGCCGCGGCAGGCGAAGCGAAGGTCAAATCAGAGGGCCGGTCGAAACGGCTGAAGCTCGTGCCCGACGATCGGAACTGAACGCCCGCGATGGGCGCCGCGCACGAAAGCGCGCCTGTCGATAACCGGACGGGCCGAACGTGGCCCATCAATTGACGTCGCTTTCGAGCGCACGTATTCTTGAAATCGCCTTTAAATCGCTCCTGCGAGGGCGAAAAGGTGAAAATCATGAGCCAAAAATTCTTTAACGCCGACCTTTATCAAAGGCCGGCGTTTTTTTTGCCGAACCGTTCCGACCTTCGAAGCAAATTGCGCTATCGAGAGGCCGCGCGATGACTCCCGACGCGAACGGCGCGAAATCCACGACTGAACTCGACGCGGCCGCGGTCGAACGCTGCGTAAAACGGATCGCGCGCGAAATCGCCGAGCAGAATCGCGACGGCCGGAATGGAAAACTGGCGCTGGTCGGCATCCTGCGGCGCGGCGCGAGCCTGGCGGAACGAATCGCGGACGCGTTGCGCGCGGACGGCATCGCGCAGGTGGACGTCGGCACGCTCGATATTTCTTCGTATCGCGACGACAAGCGCGGCGCGCCGGGCGATCCGCAACTGCTCGGCCGCAATATCCCGTTTTCGATTGACGGCCGCCGCGTGGTGCTGGTGGATGACGTGCTTTACACGGGCCGGACCGCCCGCGCGGCGCTGGCGGCGCTTTCCGATCTCGGCCGGCCCGATTCGATTCAACTGGCGGTGCTGGTCGATCGCGGCGAGCACGAGTTGCCCGTCCGCGCCGACTACGTGGGCAGAAATATCGCCGCCGAGACCGGACAGCGCGTATACGTGCGGCTGAAAGAAATCGACGGTCTCGACGCGGTCGTGATTGGCGGACCCAAGGCGTAACCGATGGGGCGGATGCCGAAATTCGACGTGGTCTCGATCGAAGACCTCGCGATCGACGAGATCGAGCGGATCTTCGCGCTGGCCGACGAATTTTCCGAGGCCTTGCGCGCCGGCCGTCCGTGCGCGGTCGCTTCCGGCCTGATCATGGCCACGCTCTTTTACGAACCGTCAACGCGCACGCGCCTGAGTTTCGAGTCGGCGATGCATCGGCTGGGCGGCGCCGTGATCAGTTCCGCCGACATGCACGCAAGTTCGGCCGCGAAGGGCGAAACGCTGGCCGACACGGCGCGGGTGGTTTCGGCCTACGCGGACCTGATCGTCGTGCGCCATCCGTACGACGGCGCGGCGCGCGTGGCGGCGGAATACGCCGCGGTTCCGATTATCAACGCCGGCGACGGCAGCCGCGAGCATCCCACGCAAACCCTCTGCGACCTTTACATCCTCAAGCGCAAGAAGGGGCGGCTGCGCGGACTCACCGTGGCGCTTTGCGGCGATCTGAAGTTCGGCCGCACGGTGCATTCGCTGATCTACGCGCTGGCGCGCTTCGGCGCGAATATCGTGGCGGCGCCGTTTGGCGGGATGGACGTGCCGGATTATGTGCTGGAGCGGCTGGCGGCGGAACGCAACTACCGCATCTCCACCGTCACGGTCGACGAACTTAAATCGCAAGCCGGAGGACTCGACGCGCTCTATCTCACGCCCAGCGCGCCGCATCAAATGGCGCTTTTCACGGGCGAGAATCCGCTGGAGAAATTACCCAGCGCGCGCCCGCCGGCCGCGCTCGACGCGTTTTACGTCACGCGCCTGCAACGCGAGCGCATGGCCGACGCGGATCGCACCGGCGGCGGCTACGTCCACTTCGATGCGCGCGCGCTGCGCACCAGCCGCGCGCAGCAGGCCGTCGTGATGCATCCGCTGCCGCGCACCGACGAACTCGCTTACGAGCTCGATTCGGATCCGCGCGCGGTCTATTTCGAGCAGGCGGCGGCCGGCGTGCCGGTCAGGATGGCGCTGATCGCGTGGATGCTCGAGCGGGCGGGCGCCGCCGCGCCAAAGGCCGCGCGGGAACCGGCGATCCGGTTCAAGGCGGAGCCGTCGCCACGATGCGCGAATCCGGCCTGCATCACGCGCCACGAAAGCGCCTATCTGCGGCCGCGTTTCCATCTGGCGCGCTCGGCGGATCGGTCGCAGCTCGCCTTGCGATGCGATTTTTGCGAGCGCGAATTGCGCGTCGAATTCGTCGGTCACGCCAAATCGCGCCGCTACTACCGTTTCGACGAAAGCCTCTACGGATATGTGCGCCAATGGATCGAAGAGGGGTCGCTGGCGGTTTTCGAAACCGTCAAGCAGGCCGAGGAGAGCGGTTACGAACCGTATCGCCGCGGACCGCAGCGCGAGGTGATGAACGCCGCTGAAATCTCGGCGGCGTGTGCGGCAATGGCGGCGCAGATCGTCGCCGACGCGTCCGATCCGACCGCGCTGGCGCTGGTGGGCGTGGTTTCGCGCGGCGCGGTGCTGGCGATGCGCCTGCGGGAATTGATCGGCGAGCGCGCCGGCGTGCGCCCGCCCACCGCCGCGCTCGACGTGTACGGCGAGGACGCCGCGCTGCATCCGCTGGATTTGACCGGCGGCTTCGATGTGGACGGCCGCGCGATTGTGCTGGTTGACGATGTGATCAATTCGGGATGGACCGTGCAGCGGGCGATGACGACGCTGTGGCGCAACGGCCGGCCGGCGTCGGTGAAACTGGCGGTGCTGATCGATCGCGGCCATCGCGCGCTGCCGATCCGTCCCAATTACGTCGGCAAGCGCATCCCGACCGCGCGCAACGATCGCGTGCGCGTGCGCCTGAACGTTCCGGCTGGCGAGGGCGAAGCGCGCCGGCCGGGCGATCGCGTAGTGGTCTATTCGATGGTCGATTCGATGCGCGAGCCGGAGGCGGCGACGTGAGGCCGATGTTGCTGCGCGGCGGACGCGTCATCGATCCGGCGGGCGGAATTGACGGCGTCCACGACGTGCTCGCGCGGGACGGCGAAATCGAAGCGGTCGAACCCGCGGGATCGCTTGCGCCGCCGGACGGCGCGGAAATCGTCGATTGCGCCGGCCTGTGGGTGCTGCCGGGATTGATCGATCCGCACGTGCATCTGCGCGACCCCGGCTTCCCGGAAAAAGAAACGATTCCGTCCGGTCTGCGCGCGGCGGCCGCGGGCGGATTCACGACCGTCGCCGCGATGGCCAACACGAATCCGGTCGATGATTCGCCCGAAATCGCGCGCTACATGCTGGATCGCGCGGCGGCGGCTGGGGCGTCACGCCTGGTTCCCGTGTCGGCGGTGACGCGGGGGTTGGCCGGCCGGGAACTGGTCGATTTCGCGGCGATGGCCGCGGCGGGCGCGCGGCTTTTTTCGGACGACGGAATTCCGA
>JADBKU010000052.1 GCA_014896235.1 bacterium
CCGAAGACATAGCGATTCTTGATCAAGCGACCAAAGGCCGCGCCTTCGCCGGTTTCGCGCGCGGCTATCAACCGCGTTGGGTTAACACCCTCGGTCAGCATTATAGGGGGCTGGCCGACAACCAGACCGATCCGGAAGGCTACGAAAGGCTCAAACGCGAGCTTTATGAAGAGCATTTCGACATCATTATGAAGGCCTGGACTAATCCGACTTTCAGCCATCATGGCAAGCATTGGCAAATTCCTCCGCCGGGAATCTTCTGGGCGGCACACGAGGTCACGCGCAATTACGGGCGCGGCGTCGACGACAAGGGCATGTTGCATGAGATTGGGATCGTGCCGGAGCCCTATCAGAAACCGCATCCTCCGCTCTTCCAACCTTTCAGCTTTTCGGAGACTTCGGTGCGGTGGGCGGCGCAACATAACGTCGTTCCCATCACGATCGTGGCCGACAAGGAAATTTGTTCGGCCCAGTTCAAGGCCTGTCAAAATGGGGCGGCGCAAGCTGGCAAGCAATTGAGCTTTGGCCAGGGGATGGGTATCACGAGGGAAATCGTCGTCGCCGACACGGACGAAGAGGCGATCGCGATCGCGCGTGAAGCCGGTTGTTTTATCTGGACGAAATTCTTCGAGCCGTTTGGGTTTAACGCCGCGCTGGCCAAGCCCGGCGAAAACTATAAGGACGTTCCCAACACGTTCGAGGCGATGTGTGACCGCGGTCTGACGATCTGCGGCAGCCCTGATACGGTTTCGCGAAAACTCGAGCGGTTATTCGAAGATCTCCCCGCCGAGTACTTTTGGATTTTCTTCTACAACGAGTTGATCCCACAAAAGCCGGCGATGCGCATGCTGGAGCTATTGACGACAAAGGTGCTTCCTCGCTTCAGCGGCAAAATTCGCTGAACCGGCCGCTCGTAAGATAGGAGACCTCGTTCGCACAGCGCGAGAGCCTTTCGCGCGAACCTCTCTTATCTCGGCGAATACTAAGCATTATAGGTCGACTGATGCGGGCCGAATGAATCCGCTTATTGCCGGCTTCCCCGGCACGAAAGATCGGTCACGACTTAGATTTTCTTAAGGTAAAACTGAGCTTTTCGTCAGGAGGACATGATAGGTGATCAAAAGAACGGTTTACGCCCTTTGGGATGCAGCGCTTGCCGCAGCGATAGTTCTCTGTACGGTTGTATCGGCTGTAGCTCAACAGTACGTTCCGCCAAATTACCCGCCGCCCGATGATATGAAGCAATGGCTACAAGATACCGCGAAGCAGGAGCCGGTAGCCGTTGGGACTACCATAACGCCTTCAAACTGGCAGCAGTACAAGGCGGAAATGAGCTACGGACTGCAAACGCTGTATTCCGGCAAATATTTCTGGAAAATTCCAGCCGACTCAGCAATAACCGTTGGTCCAACAGTAATACTGCCGCAGCCGGCCCCCTACCGTGAAATGGGAGAAAAATACGGCTCTCAGACCTCAATCGGCACTACGCCGGACGGCCGTCATTTCATCCGCAATTACCATGGCGGCATTCCCTTCCCTGAAGCCTTTTCAAGCGGGAACGATCCTGAAAAAGGCTACAAAATCCTCGCAGACGACTATCTGTCCTGGGTTCCCGACCTCTACGCACAACCCTTCAACCATCCGGGCGTGAGCTGCACCCAGGATCGTTTTGGAAATATAGCCTGCACAACGATCGTCTGGATTTACACTCAGGTTGGATGGAACACCGACCCCGGCGTGCCGCACGATTATCCTCAGGCCGGCAACGCCTGGTTTACCCAATGGTTCCAAATAATGACCCCTGAGCAATCTCGATACACAACGAACCTTACGGTGTTCAATAAGGATCCGGACAAGCCGCAAGACGACTATGTGTTCGTTCCAGCTCTGCGCCGCTCCTTACGGCTCGCGGTAACGGCGAGATGTGCACCTGCGGCCGGAAGCGACTTGGTGCTGGACGATTACTTCACGCCTGGTTTCAACGGCGGTCTGGCGCTCTTTGATGCGACGTATTTAGGCCACCGCAAGCTGCTGGTGCTCACCAGCGATTACACGCATAATACCGGCGTTATGCCCGATGATTGGGACATGCCGCTTGGATTTCCAAAACCGTCTTGGGGCAAGTGGCAGTTGCGCAATTATGACATAATCGACGTGCGCCGCATTCCCTCGCAACGGGCCGGTTATTGCTACGGCAGCCGTATCATGTATGTCGACTCTGTCTATCACTATGCGTCGTGGCTCGATATTTTTGATTCGAACCTGAAGCATTGGAAAGTGATGTGGTGGGGCGCGCGAGCCGAAGACGTAGCTCCGTTTGGACATGTCAACACGAACTCCGTGACGGCGGCGGTATGGGACGTGCAAAATGATCACGCGACGTATCTCTCAACATACGATTCCAATGGCGTCGGGCCATATTTTAATCAAGGCGCGCCCAAGGAGTACTACAATTATACTAAGTACTGTTCGCCAAGCGGCCTTATGCAGGTGATGAGATAGAAGGTGCGGGTGGCTTCCGAGCCGCCGGGGCGGCGGGCGTTTCGGCCGCCCCGGCAGGTCCTCTGCGTGCGAGCAGGCGAACATTTCAAAGATGCAGTGCGCTTCGACGATTTGCACGGGTGAAAAATGGCGTCAGATGAGTTAAGGACCGCGCTGGCTCAGGCGGCTGAGCCATTCGTGGAGAACCTCTATCACTGCCTGCGCTGCAATTATTGCGTCGAAATGCGCTGGGAGGAGCGGGGGATTCAACACGTGTGCCCCACGCTGCTTCATCACAATCCCGCCCCTGGCTATTCGGGCAAGGGTTATCTGGCGGCCGCGCGCGCCCTGCTCGAGGGCGAAGAACTGCCAATCAATTCGCTCATCGAACGCTTTTTCAATTGCACGACATGCGGCAACTGCGAGGAAGTCTGTCCGGTAGGACTGCGCCCGGCGCATCTGGTCAGACGGATCCGCGCGGCGATGGTGGAGCAAGGCTTGGCGCCGGCGCCGATTGCCGCGCGCGCCGGGAACGTTATTGAACATCACAACGCCGCTGGCGCGCCGATCGAGACGCGTAACAACTGGGCCGCGAGCGTCGAAGGCGTCGCCGCCGACGCCGCGACGCTCTATCTTCCCGGATGCGCCGCAAGTTGCGAAGCGCCGGCTGAAGCGCGCGCCACAGTTTCTGTTCTGCATCAAGCCGGCTGGCCGGTGAAGCTGTTGCCTGCCGAGCGGGCGCGCTGCTGCGGCGCCCCATTGGAGGAGATCGGATACCCGGCTGAAGCCGGCGCTGAACGGCGGGAGTTGGCCGAAGCGATCGAGCACAGCGGATGCAGCCGCGTCGTGCTGTCGGGCGCCGAATGCCTCGCAAGCCTTACTGGAACGCAGTTCGTCGGCGGAGTCGAAGTGCTTCACGCTTTCGATTTAATCGAGCGGGCGGTTGCCGACGACCGGATCGGCTTCACGCCGAAGGCGAACGGCGCGCCCGGCCCGGTCGGCGTTCTCGATTCGTGCCATCTGAGCAAACCGAGTCACGGCGTTTCCGGGGCTGCGCACTACCCGCGGCGAATCCGCGCGCTGCTGGAGCGTCTAGGATGTCAAACGGTCGCCGCCGCGGACCAGGGAAGCTACGCCGTCTGTTGCGGAGCCGCCGGCGGAATGCCGCAGATGAGTCCGCAATCCGCGGCGCGCATGGCGGACGGCAAACTGCGATCTTTCGCAGGCGCCGGCGCGGTCGTGGTGATTGCCGCCAGCCCGCTTTGCGTGGCCCATTTGCGGCGTTCGGGAGTTCGGGACGTGCCGGCGGTGATGGGAATCTTTGAGTTCATCGAGAGCTATTTTCATTTGAGGCCGATTGCGTGATGAAGCTCAGCCAATTGGGAACGGAACTGGCCGGCCAGGGCGGCGCGCTCGTTCTTGAAGACAAGATCGATCTGCTCGGATACCGGCGCGACACGTCGATCGCGCCCGGCGGCAATCCGTCGGCGGCGGTAATCGCCCGCAGCGTCGAGGATGTCGTCGCGACGGTTACCGCGGCCAACCGGCGCAAGGTTCCGCTTTATGTGCGCGCGGCGGGGTCGACTTATGCCGGCGGCGCGAATCCCTGCGACGGTGCGATCGTGCTTGATGCCTCGGCGTTGAACCGGATTTTGAAAATCGACGAAGATCGCGGACTGGCGCTGGTCGAACCGGGCGTTACGTATGGCGCGTTGCTGGCCGAATTGGGGCGGCGCGGTTTAACCTTGGGCGTGGTTCCCTTGACTGGCGCAGCCGGCACGGTAGGCGGCGCGATCGCCTCGCACGGCCTGGGCACCGGCTCGCCGCGTTATCAAAGCACGGGCGACGAGGTCGCAGGCTTGGAAGTCGTTCTGCCCAGCGGAGAAATGTTACGCACGGGCAGTGCGGCGCTCGCCGATGCGGGCTTTTTCGCCCGTTATGCCATCGGTCCCGACCTGACGGGAATGTTCCTGGGGGCTAACGGATCTCTCGGGGTGATTACCAAAATAGCTCTATGGGTTCATCCCAAGCCCGAATATCAAGAGACCTTCGTTTTGGGTTTCCCTGACTACGATTCAGGCGCAAGTTTCATCTCGGCGCTTCAGATTAAGGATTTGACGCACAACCTCTGGTATGGCGCCGGATACGAGGACAAGGCGATCGAGGCGCGTGTGATAGGCGCCAAGCCGCAGTTCGACCGAGCCGCGCTGCCGCGCTTTTGCCTGGCCTTGGACGCCCGCGGCGCCAACGAAGATGTGGCTCGCGACCGCGCCCGAATCGTCGCGGAAGCGCGCAAGTTCGGAGGAGTCGATTTCGCTCTCTTCGATGAAATCTTTTTCGCCAAGCTGCGCCGTGACAACACCTTTTGGTATTCTTATGCGGGATATTTCGCCCGCTCGATGTGCGCGCTGCTGATGTGCTCTATGGCGAACGAGACCATCCCGCGCTTTTTCCGCGTGATCGAAGACAACCGCGAGACTCATCCCGAATTCGTTTGGGCGGGTGGGTTGGTGCTCTGCCGCCGCGGCGTGCACGGGGCCGTAATCGTTTTCTATAATGAGCGCGAGCAGTGGGAGCGGGTCCGCATAGCGTCCGAACGATGCTGCAACGAGCTGCTGGGGGTCGGATGCGTACCTTACAAGTCCGGCCGGGTTTGGGCGCCGATGATGGGTCGATTTGGGCGTTATCACGCCACTCTTGCGAGGTTGAAAAAGGCGCTCGATCCAAACGGAATCATGAGTCCGGAGATTCTTGGTCTGTAGACGATAAGGGAGATGTCCGATGCGTGAATTGAAGCTTGATGAAGTGCGCAAGATGCTCGAGGCGTCCGAGCGCGAGGCCCGGCGGTGTGGCAAGCCGAGTACGACGGCGATCGTCGATTTCGGCGGCCATTTGCGAGGGTTGGAGCGGCCCGAAGGCGGCCGGATCGCCAATGTGGATATCGCGATCAAGAAGGCTTGGACGGCGATCGCCTTCAAACGTCCGACCGCGATGGTGCGAGCTATAATGATGCCGGATGCGATGGCCTATGGACTACAGCACACCGACAATCGCATCTGCATGGTCGCGGGCGGCTTTCCGATCGTGGAAGGGGGCGAATTCCTAGGCGCAGTTGGCGTCAGCGGCGGAACCATCGATGAGGATATCGCTTGTTGCGTCGAGGCGCTCAAAGCGTGTGGATTTGCGACCGAATTCGCCGATCCGCTGAAAGCGACCAGATAGGAATTCGTCGCCTTTCGGAGTAGCGCATGGACTATCAGATCAGCCGATTTCCGATTCCTTCGTTAAGCGATATGCCCGACGATATCCGCACGCGGATTGAACAGGTCCAGGCCAAGTCGGGGTTTATTCCCAACGTATTTCTCGCTTTGGCTCATCGTCCGGACGAATTCCGCGCCTTTTTTGCTCATCATGACGCCCTGATGGAGCGGGCCGGCGGACTGAGCAAGGCCGAACGCGAAATGATAGTGGTCGCGACCAGCGCCGCCAATCAATGCCACTACTGCGTGATCGCTCACGGAGCGATTCTGCGGGTTAGGGCGAAAAACCCGCTGATCGCGGATCAGATCGCTATCAACTATCGAAAAGCGGATATTACGCCGAGACAGAAGGCGATGCTCGACTTCGCGATGAAGGTCGCAGTCACTCCATATGCGATCGCTGAGGGAGACTTCGAGTCGTTGAAAAATCACGGATTCAGCCAGGACGATATATGGGACATCGGGGCGATTGCGGCGTTTTTCGCGATGTCGAATCGCCTCGCCAATGTCGGCGAGATTCGTCCAAACGAAGAGTTTTACTCGCTCGGACGCAAGTGAGAAGACGGTTTAAACGGCGGACCGAGCGGTTCAAACCACGATCGATCTTCAGAGCGCGTATCCCTGCGTTTCTGTTCGACGTCGTTGCCTGACAATTGCTTCGAGATGTCCGCCAGGAATGACGAGGGCCTCATCACGGGCCACGTTGAACCGGTCGAGAAGCGCGTAAAGATTGGCGTGGAGCGCCTGACACGCCGGTTCGTCGATGTCTGCAAACGCTTTCGCGATCGAACCATAGTAGCTTGGAAGAATTCGATTTAAAGCCGGGGCGACTTATACCGGAAGACGAAATTGCGGCCGGATCGTGGGGTTCCTCGCTCTGGTTCTTCAGCACCGCGATCAGCGACTCGATTTCATCGCAGGGATGGGGTGGCGGCGTCCTGCGCTGGACAGGCACGATGGAAAATCCCGTTTCGGTTCGTTGCTGTCGGAGACCTTGATAATGATCTGGCTTATCCGGCTGCGCTCGGCAGTTGCGTATTCGCCATCATCTGCGGCTTGACCAGCCCGGCGAAAGTGCGCCGGCCGGCAGTAGGGATCTCGGCTTGGTGTGGTCGGTTGGCGCCGGTATTTCCGGCGTTTATCGCACTCAACAGACTCAATTGACAGCCTCTAATGTCGCGTCTCTGAATTAAGTATTGAGGTTCGCCGTCTATGCAGCATGGGCGACTGGACTTGACCCGGTTTCGAAGACGGTGTTGGGGAGAAACGAAGAAGAAGGACCCCCAATGCCGGGAACCCATCCACCGTATCCGCCGTATCGTGGGCTGGGCGATGGAGACCCATCTGCGCACCGAGCTGGCGCCAAATGCGCTCGACATGGCGCTCGGGCAACGACGCCCGGCCGGCGTGATCCATCATTCCGACCAAGGCAGCCAATACACTTCGCTCGCCTTCGGCAAACGCTGCGAGCAGGCCGGAGTGCGGCCTGCGATGGGAACCGTGGGCGACTGCTTCGACCACGCCATGTGCGAGAGTGTCAATGATCACCCGAAAGTCACCCCGATTGATCACTTGAAACTCCCCCCTCG
>JADBKU010000053.1 GCA_014896235.1 bacterium
CAGTCTCTACTAACTGCTCACACACGAAATTCCTGACGCTCCCGCGCCGGCCGCTTCTGTGCTGCAAACCGAGCAATACCCAAGGCATCGATGGCATCGGTCTTGGTACGCGCAAGTTCCTCTTCCGCAAAGCGGTTGGTCCGCAACGGATTGACCAGCGCCACACTGAATCCCTCGGCCGCCAGGAACGCGCATAGATTCCGCCAGTAAATCCCGGTCGCCTCCGTCGCGACCAGAACATCTCCCGGGTCTTCCAGCAATTCTCAAATTCTCCGATAACCGGCGGCGTCTTCGCCAAAAGCCGTGGATTTGCGCAGGACCGCACCGTTCTTGTCCACGACCGCAACCATGTGCGAGTAAGCACCCACGTCAATGCCCGCAAACCGTCTCATGCTTGATTCATCTCTCTTGTGATCCAAATTTTCCGGACCTCCGAGCCGACCTTCTCGCTCAAGGTTGTGCATATGAGGACATCCAGTGTCTCGGGATACCGTACGAGCGCACGAATGCCGGTCGCAGGCGCCAATCTCATTGACGAGGACAGAAGCCTCAGTGGCGGCGCGGCGGCGACGCTCTTCCGGAGCTTCACTCATTGCCTGCTCAACAACGACGATGCGAACTGGACCTCATACAAGCGGCGCGAGCGCGCGACGAACCGAATCGCCCGCGCGCTCGCGCCGCAGTCAACTCATGGCAGGGGACATTGGGTGGACGTCGTCGGTTGCTTCGTGTACGTGCACTGCTGACCGGCGACCGAGCCGCTGGCGAGATTAAAGTTTACGCTCCAATAAGGGTCGTTGGTGAAATTAAATTCACCTGCCTCAGGCCGGTGATTTTTATCATCGGCGACGAAACAATCTTCGGTTTTACCGTTAGTGCATCCTGGCGGGAATTTGATCTGAAAGGCCGGGCATCCCGCCGCCGGACAGTCGAGATCCTTCACCGACCAGTCGCATACGGTCTGTTTGGCGGCGTTCAATTGCGAGCAAATGGAAGCGTAAGGACCGCTTGCATTGCATTGGCATTGGTTGGCGCCGCTGTTCCACGTACACATCGTTGCGGGCTGGCAGACTTTTTTGCCCAGCGTCGCCGGCGGTTTGCTGTTCGGAACCGTGGCGCTTAGAGCATACTGGCTGACGATTTTCGACGCATCGAACTTCAACGTAAGATAGCCTGTGGATGGATCGTAACTGCTGCTCCACGCTCCGCTGCCGGCATCGGAGCCGGCGCCGGAGAACTGAAAAGGCAAAGTCAGGCCCTCATAACCAGGGTTCACATTCCCTTGCTTATCCCAATTTGCAGGCAATCCTTTGCCGACGAATAACAGATAGGTCTGGAATGTGTCTCTTTTCGTGAAGAGAAAAAACAGGTCATATAGATTTCCGCCAGTGAATGTATTGACGCTGATGAATCTGTGGTCTTGCTGCGTCTTCTTAGAAATCGTGGTGTCGATATAATAGACGCCATGATTAGCGGTCAATGCGCTGCGCTGGAAGTTGTTTTGGCCCATCATCCGTTTCATTTGGTCGATGGGATCCTGTTTTTCTCCTGAAACGAGCAGTTGCCGATAGATTGGCACGCCCATGCATCCATTATCTGGCGGGGACGACGTGCAGGAGCTGCCCCAATTGCCGTCGGCGCAATACCTCACTGGCGCGCTGCTATCCGGCACGGCTTTGGCGCATTCCGGATACACCACCGTGCTGACGTATTCGTAAGGACTGGTCTTGGCCGTAGCGGGCAGGCACTTCGCGTCGCCTGGCGCGTTGATCGGATAATCCGAAGCGCATTCCCAGGCTTCGGTCGGCGCGTTGAAGAAGTTTTCTTTGTTGACCGAGATGGTTTCATTTATCGATGGCGTGGGAACAGGGCTGGGCGCAGCGCTGATCGGGCTGCTCAAGCCGGTCAACGAACCATCGTCGTCGTTCAGCACGGTCTCGCGATCGATATCGGTAAAGCCCTGGAACATGCCCGGATCCCAATTGCAGTATTCCTTTTTGGCCGCTTCTACGTCCGTCTCGAAGCTGAAGAGGTTGGGTTTGAACAACGGCTCAGTGACAAAATGGCGGATGTCAACGCCGCCGAAGAAGAGGTTGTATGAATGAAAGGCGGGAGCATAATAGAATCCATTGGGCTGCTTCCATCCAATAGCCGCATTTGGCTCGAAACATAATTTCTTGCCGTTCAGGCGATACGCGCGGATGCCCGTGACGCCGCCGCTGATGAAGCCTGCCCGATCGCAGGGTCTTCCGACCTCTGGATTTGCTTCACAGGGACCGGCTGGGGTTTGCAGGATTTTGCCATTGATCGTTCCGTCGGAGGTGAGGAACGTGGGATGAATATTCAGATAAGCGTTGGTATCTTGGAAAATCGGACCGTCATACACGCTGAACAGCCGCTGAAAGCCGGCGAAGTTGGAGACCTGAAAGCTCACTTGATCGTTCTGTGACAAGCAATATGAATTGTTAACTCCGTTGGAATTGGGATCGGCGGCGCATTTAAGGCCGGTGACGTCTTTGGTTCCTATCTTCGCCGAAAATGGATTGAACGGACCCGCGTTCGACACGTAGGGATTATTCGCCAGACCGTCCGTGTAATTTGGATTTTGCCATTGCGAACTGCCAATCATTGCGGTCTGGCGCACCAATCCCCAATATCCCGGAATCACCGACGCGGTATCGTAGCCGCCGCTGGTGACGAAATTGATTCCCGCATTCTGCGCATCGCTGACGACGTTATTGACCGTCAGCGACCATAGCGATCTCAGCCAGACCGCCGCAAAATTGGTTTGCGCCCAGTTAAACGAACTCGTGAACTTGTTCAGCACGACCACGTCGCAATTGGTTTCATTGCCGGCCGCGCAAACCGGAACCGTGGAACAGTCGGCGTTGGCCGCGCCATTGTCAGCGGCGGAACATCGCGTGGGGTAACGCAGGCCGGTGATTTGCGGGTAATAAATGTTGTCGCTTTGCGGCGGCGCGGACGGCGAGGGCAACATCACCAGCGTGGTGTTTTTATTTTTCAACCGCGAGGTATCTGTCTGATTAACGCCGTTGCAGGCATTGATTGCGCCGACCTCCACGAAACCCTCCATGGCGCTGGTGCAGCTATTGCCAATGAATGGCCCCAGAGGGGTGGTTCCGGCTCGCCCAAGAGTCAACTGTTCGCCAGCATAGCCATACCACTTTTCGTATTGCGAAGGGCCGCTGATTGCACCGGGCACGAACCAGTAGCATGCGCCGCAAGTGCCCGCGCCCGCGGCCATGTTGTACTCGAAATCGTTCATCCCGTTCATGATCCAGAAAACCGATGGATTATCCGAATCCGAGTAGTGCGAAAGATCGTTGTACCCGCTTGGACAGTTTAGAACGTTATTTTTACAGTTATTATCTATTGGGGCTGTCGCCGTCAGGATGCCGGGCGCCATGCGAGGATTCTGCGGATTCGCGTCAGCCGCAGTGCTGCCGGTGAGATTGGCCACGGCGGCGCGCGCGAAAACGCCAAGATTGGCGTAAAGCTGATTGCCGGTTTCGGTGCCGTCCTCGAGGTAATAGCCGTGCCCGATCGACAAATAGCCAATGTTGCGCGCGAGCATTACGCCCTGCGTCCCATGCAGGACGATCCAGCGCGTCATCGAATCCCAGATCGAACTGTCCTTTACGAAGGTTGGCGAGTTGGTTGGCGTCGCCCGGACCATGTGAAAATGGACAGGGTAATGCATGATGCTTCCGCCCTGACCAAGCTGGTAGAATTCAACGCCCTGAATTTGGATCGACTCGAAACCCTGGCGCACGATGGTATGGCCGCCGAAGTAGTTGTCTGGATTCCCCGGATTGACGGCGAAACTCGAACCGGGGGTGTCTCCGTCAGAGATTATGCGAATATTCCGCGTCAATAGGCCGACGGCGGCGCGCATGTCGCCCGAGGTCGGAAAGTTCGTCAGCTTGTTGATTCCGGGAAAAGAGGCGTTCGACAAGTCGAATAGCTGGCCGTTGTGCGGATACTGAACCGCGCTGACGAGGTTAATCGTCGTAGTATTCGCGCTCTCGTTGTAACTCGGCGCACCGCTAATCTGCAGTAATTCTGAGTGCGAGGGCAAATAATCGGTCGTGGTCAGGACAATCTGGTTTTGATCTTGCCAATCCACCGGTCCAGCGACGACGATTTTCATATCGCCGGGCAACGCGTCTTGAGCCAGCCGAACCCAACTGGTCCCCGTGCAAGACGCGGGTTTGTTTGTCGGATCGGCGCATCCAGTGAGCGACGCGTCGTTATAGGTCGCGCCGGTCTTGCCATAGAGCTGCAAAGTGCCGCCGTAGGACACGGCCAGGACCTTATGGCCGAAATAGGCGGGCGCCGTTCCGTCCGCTTTATCGAGCGTTTCGTAGTTGTAGAAGCAATCGGTCTGTCCAGTTGGAAAAGTAAACGGCTTGCAGGAGCCGGGATTCAAGGCGCTCGCGGTATTGTCGCCCCACGGGGAACTCGGGATGCCGCAGTTAGTCGCGTTGCACAAGGCGCCGGGATCGGCGGGCGCGCCCCACAGATGGATCGTCACTTCGTTGCCGGCCGCGACCGTTCCAATCGGCGCGGTCGTCGTGCCGGCAAGTAATTGGCCCTGGTTTTCGACCAAAATATTTTCGGCGTAAAAATCGGTATTGGCGTCAGCAAATATCAACTTTCCGCCGCTAACGACATTTACACTGTGAAAATAATACATAGCTGGCGTGTCAGTGTTTGAGCCTTGGACGGTGCACGTCCCCGAGACTACGAGGTCGGCTGGAGTCGTTCCCGTAGTGTAGGTGTTCGGCGATATGGTCCCGCCGGTGCAGGTCGCGGCTATCGCGAGCCTGGGGAAAACAGCCAAACTTGACAGCAATAGACTTAAAATGACGACTAGAAATCTTTTAGACCTTCGAAAGCGAGTCTGAATTTTATCTATATTCGTCATTTATAAAATTTCCTTTGAGTTGCGTTAAGACGATAAAAATAATATTAAATTGCGTCAGATTTCAAGTGATTCACCGCCGCCAAAAGGACTTTAGAGAGTGAAAACCGCAATTGTCCTCCGCATCATGCGCAGAGCAAACGTCCGACTCGTTCTGGCTTTCACACTGCTGTTGAGCCTCTCCGCGCTTTGCGGTTGCGGCGGCGACTCGAGTTCCGGCGGGATAACGCCTACTCCAACGCCAACGCCATCGCCCGGCCCCGGAATTTCCGGTCACGTTTACGGCGGCTCGCCTGAGGCGGGGGAACCAATCAGCGGCGCTCAAGTTGCGCTCTATCAGGCCGGCGCGACCGGTTACGGCGCGGGTGCGGTTCAGCTTGCGCAGACAACCTCCGACACTAAAGGCGCGTTCGATATTCCCGCCTTCACCTGCCAGAGCAGCGGGTATTCGCAGCAGATTTATCTCGTGGCGACAGGAGGCACGGTCAAGGGCCAGAGCGGCGCCAACGCCGCGATCGGATTGATTTCAGCGGTCGGGACTTGCGGCAGTTTCTCGCACAACGCGCTGGTCAACGAGGCTACGACGGTCGCAACGATTTGGACGCTCGATCAATTCCTGGATTCCTCCGGACAAACCGTGGGAACTTCTTCGACCAATCAGGCCGGGCTGAACAACGCCGCCGCGACGATCGCGGCGACGAATTTCGTGGATCCTGCGACGGGGCTTGCGCCAGTTTCCTTTCCGTCTGGAGTGATTTCGCCGACTGAGACGCTTTATTCGCTGGCGAATATCCTTGCGAGTTGCGTGGACTCGGCGGGCGCGAATTCCACGGAATGCCAAAATCTGTTCACCGCGGCGACGCCGCCCGGTGGTACTGCGCCAACGACCACATTGCAGGCGGCTGTGGATATCGCACGCAATCCGGTCAATAACGTAAGCGAATTGTACGCGTTGGCGCCGGCCAGCGCTCCCTTCGCGCCGGCGCTCGCGGTCGAACCGTCAAGTTGGTCGCTGGCGTTGAACTATGCGCCTACGACAGCGGCTTTTAATTCACCGTATTCGATCGCGGTGGATGGAGCCGGCAACGTCTGGGTGGCGAATGCGGCTGGCAACAGCGTGAGCGAATTGACCGGCGCCAGCGGTTATACAACAGGGCTGAACTTTGCCCCGGCCGGCGCCATCCTGAACTTTCCTTCATGGCTGGCGATCGACGCGTCGGGCAACATTTGGGTGGCGAATTCCAAAGGCAACAGCGTGAGTGAACTGACCAACGCCAGCGGGTACGCAAGCGGCTTGAATTTCGCCCCGGCGGGCGCCGCACTCGATGGCCCCAGTTCGATCGAATTAGACTCCGCGGGCAATCTGTGGATTACGAACTTCTCCGGCGACAGCGTCAGCGAGTTGCAGGCTGGATGCTCGAATGCGAGTTGTACGGGTGTGAACTTCACCAATTCCAACACCGGCGCTCCGGGCGCGGCCTTCAGTGGTCCATTTTCCGCAACGCCCGATGAACTCGGCAATTTGTGGGTCGCGAATTACAGTGGCGACAGCGTCAGCGAACTGCTGGCTGGATGCTCCATCGCAAGCTGCACGGGCGTCAACTTCAACAATTCCAACACTGGCAGTCCCGGAGCCGGCTTCGGAAACCCGATCGAGATAGCGGTTGACGGCGCGGGCGATATCATGGCGGTCAATCTGAACAGCAACAGCGTCAGCGAATTGCCGGCCGGATGCACGACGTCGAGCTGCGCCGGCGCCAACTTCAACAATGCGAATACAGGAAA
>JADBKU010000054.1 GCA_014896235.1 bacterium
ATCGTCTGCACCACCCGCCGCATCGCCCCGGACCGCACCACCATCCCACCCAACTCTTCGGAATCGTTCAGCAAGCTCTCCAGCGAAAGCCAATCGTCATCATGCTCACAAACAGATAGCGCACCGGGACCGCCTGAAAGAATTGTGAGAGGCTTTTGCTCGAGTTCCATCGCCAAACATTCCTCCGCAATAAACATCCTGTTAGCACGATCTAGCCTCGCGGTCATGTTAAATCAAGCGGTTATTGATGCTCAATTATCTTTTAACTCGAATTTTTCTGGCAATTACGCGTTTGATTTGAAACTTGAATGAATTTGACGAATATTAAATCTTGCGCATGATTCATTTTGAATTTTAATGCACAATAAAGCGCGGAAATGACGGAAAAAGGGGATAGTTGGACGCGCCGAATCGCTTCGATGATTCGTCCGATTTTCGCCCTTTCGCTGAACTGCGGAAACCAGTCGCGGGTCGCGATCTCCGCTTGCTAACAAATTGACAACATCGGCCCACGCGATGGTTGCTGTCGCAAACCGGCACGCTGCCGTCGCGAGACGCAATCCCGCCAGCATCATGGTTCGTTACGCGATCCGCCTGGGGAGCAGTAACTACTATTATAGGGTTAAAGGTTACGCGGCTTGCCGCACCCGCGGATTGGACGATTGCACCGACGCCGCCTGAAGCAAACGATTCTGGTCGAGCCGTTTCGTGCAAATTCCGAACGGCGTATGAAAGCGAATCCGCTTGCCGGCGTCGAGGATTTCGAATCCGTATTCTTCAGCCTCTCTGAGCGCGCACTGTATCGCCGTGCGCTCGCCAACCATCGCTTGCACAAAGATTTTCCCGCCCTCGAGCGTACGCGCGTAAGGCCATTCGATCGGTTCGCCGATTCGCTCGAAGCCGGGATAACCATGGCTAAGGTTCCATGGCTTCAATATCGGATAGACGAGCAACGCACGCGCGCCCAGTTCGTTCGCGATGATCGCGCCGCCATGCCGGATCAAGCGGCCGGCGCCGGCCGCGACCGCCCATAATTCACCGCATTCGAAGACGCTCTCAGGCGGCAGATGGGTCAGGTCCGGTTTCGGGTAGCTCTGCGAGAACATCGCAAGGTCGTGCATCGCAAATCCCCCGATCATCTCGCCGCCGGCGAGATTTTCGTCGAACAGGCCGTAGAGCTTGCCGTACGCAAGATGAACCTCGCCGACGACCGATCGTTGGGTTTCGCTGAAGCCAGCGCCTTTCATCATGCGCACTTCGGTCAGACGGCGCGCGAAATGTTGACGCTCGGTTGGGGTGGTGAGTTGACGCAATTCCATAGACTCTCCTCCTGAAGTCGCTGGTGCGCGTGTAGGATTTAGCCCGGCCGACGAATTTGGCAGGGTTGGAAACTTGTTGATTTAAGTCGCCTTTGGATCGCGCTCATCCGCCACCGCTTAATCCTGGACACGGCGTGTTCGACAGAAAAACTATTGCACAGGGCACAAAGATGGTTTGCACGACGCAGGGCTGTCGGGCGGCGTTTAAATCCAAAGATTGAAATTCGGACCGCAATGCGCCGGAAAGGCTGGCCGCTACGCCCGCCTGAATGGTGCGCTGGCGCTTTCAGGTCGCAGAGAGACTTGGCCCGCGTTGCGGAACTGGCGATTGAGCGTAGTTCGTCGCGTTCAGCCGGATTGCGCCGAATAGGCAGATCCAGATAGGATTCGCAGCCAGTCAGCCCGGCCATCGCGACACGCCCCGCTCCTGCTCACCACCGGTGGTGGTGATCTGACATCCAGTGGCTGTGCACAAATTAAGTAATAGCGCTATAACATCTTCGGTTGCAAATTGCCGTGAAATAAATCAGAATGGCGGCGTCGATCAATAAATGACGCTATGGTAACAGGCCGACAAGCCGCGCGCGGCGCGAAAGTCGAAAGACTAATCTCCCGGATTCTGGCCGGAACGGTCGCCCGCGAATCGGAAAAATTCGACGCTTGGCGCAAGCCGGCCGGTGAAATCCGTAAACTGGTAAAGCAGGATTATGTGCGCAGCCTGCGCCGTGTTCTGCCCTACCGGCGGCTGCTCAAACTGGTTTCGGCGTATGCCGAAGTTTTGCCGGAATTCAACCGGCAGCCGGTCGGGATGATGTCCACGCAACGGCTGGCCCGGCGCGCTCTCGACCTTGATTTGCATTTCAAAGCCGCGCCATACGAAGAAAACGATGGCTTGGCGCTGCGTGGATTTTACGTCAATCGCTCGAACGGAGTGCTCAAGCGACCGTTGATCTACGTAAACACGGCGCATCATCCGTTGGCGGTTTCAGCGACTTTTTGCCATGAAGTCGGTCATCACGTGGTCGCGGAGGTGGTGGGGAGCGACGAAGAATCGGTGCATTTCTTTTTTGACGCCGATTACGTGTCGCATCTGGAAGAGCCTGGGGAGTTGGCGGCGGATGTGATGGTGAGTTTCGCGGGATACCCCGAGCCGATTGCGCGGCGCATTTTCGCCGAACCATGGCAGTGGGGGTTGGTGGCGCGGGCGAAGAATCTGACCGAGGCGGCGCTTAATGAAGTTCGCGGTCATATCAAAAAAGTTTACGGTTTCGATTTGATGGCGCGCATCCCGGCTCATCAACGACTGCACTATCTATCCGGGATGATCCATTACGCTAAATTACGTTGGGCGTTGCTCGCCGAGTACGACGTATGAGAAAGAAAACTCTTGGCCAGGTCTTGAAGAACCAGCGTGCGATGCTGGGGTTGACGCAGCGCGAGTTGGCGCGGAAGCTGGACGTTAAGCCCAGCCACGTAGCCTATCTCGAAAACGATCGGCGCCGCCCGTCGCTCGCCCTCTTGAGCCGGATTGCGGACGTTCTCGGGCTTGAGAAGGAACCATTGTTTCTGCTCGCGCATCCCGAAGCCAGTTCGCTTTTGGGCGCCCGGCGCGAACCGTCCGAACGTGTGGCTCCGGATCGGGTCTGGCGCGAATTTTCCGGCAACAAGGCGCTCTTGGCTCGTCATAACGTGAAGCCGCGCGAGCTGAAGGTGCTTTCGCAGGTTAATCTCTTGGGAAAGATTACCGCGCCGCGCCACTTCCTGTTTATCCTGAACGCTATTCGCCAAGCGGTCGAAGCCGAAGAATAACCGGACGCCGGCCCAGCCGGCGTAGCCTGTTCATAATTTCCCCGGTTCGATTACGCCGCGGCCCCGGCAGAGCGGAAGCCGCTGTGCGGCTCGTGGCCCGATAAGACTTGCAAAAAGCTGATTTTCAATTTTTTTCATTTCGCCCATTTTCTCAAAACCACGGTTGGTGTATCGAAGAATGATAGGAAGGCGACAGTCGTCGCCATGAGCGGAGCGGCGCGATGGCGCGCGAAAAAAGCACCAACCGGCTCGTCAAATTTTGGTGGTGCGCGGCTTTCACCGCAGGCGTGGTGGCGGGTGCCGTTCTGCTTCGCCTGACCGATGCGCAACGGACGGCATGGACGGTCGGGTTTCTCGGCGCTATCGCCTTCGCCGTCGCCATCTACGAACAGTTCAGCGAACCCGGATTAGGCGGTTCGGCGCGTCAACGCGGCGGATGGGCGAGCCGCGGATGGACCCAACCGGCTGTCGCTCGCAAGCCGAACAAACCAAAAGCCGGTCTCAAACGCGGGCAATTGCGGGCGATCGAAGGGCGCAAATCTCAGACCACGTCGGATTCGCCTGAGACTCCGCCGCCCAAATCAGGAGACGCCCCGCCGACTTCCGGCGCCTCGTGACGCATCGCCCACCCTTGCGCAGGGTTTCTCGCAGGCCGCATTGACGATCATCTGGGCACGCGCGTCTCCGGCGGCTTGACAGTTTATTTCGTGCGCGAGTACGGTCGGCTTCGTCAACGGGACATCGGATGCGCGCGATTCACGAGCACCCGCCCTGCGTATGCTCGCGGTTACGCGCCCGACGGAGGCGCTTATGCTCGATCTGATTATCCGCGGCGGCCGCGTGGTGACGCCGCAGGGCGTCGGCGATTGGACGATCGGCGTGCAGGGCGAGCGCATCGTATGGGTCGGCCTTGACGATCCGTCGTTGCAGGCCGGCCGCGTGATCGATGCCGCGGGCAAAATCGTCGTTCCCGGAGGAATCGAGCCGCACGCTCATCTGGCGAGTCTCGTCACGATGCATCCCGGCGGCCGTGAATTCACGCTTGGTCCGGAAGAAGACACGGTCGGGATGGCGTTTGGCGGCGTGACGACGCATATCGATTTCTGCTTCGTCCATCCGAAGACCGATATTCCCGCCGCGCTCGAGCATCGGCGCAAGCGTTGGGAAGGATCGTCGGTCGTCGATTACAGTTTTCATCTCGCGCTCGGCGGCGCGCTGCCGCTCAAGATATTCGATCAGATCGGCGACGCGATCGCCGAAGGATTTCCGAGTTTCAAGGTTTTCACGAACGAGACCCTGCCGCCCCATCCGCATCGGCTGCCCTTCAAGCTCGATTTCGGCCGCATCGAACTCGCGATGACGCGCGCGGCGCGCCACGGCGGAATCATGGTGGTGCACGCCGAGGACGACGACATCGTTCAGTTCAATTACGAGCGGTTTCGCGAAGAGGGCCGTACGGAAGGAACCAATCTGCACCTAGTGCATAACAAGCTCTCGGAGCGGCTCGCCTTCACGCGCACCATCCAGACCGCGCAAGCGACCGGCGCCGGCGTTTACTTCGTGCATACCTCGGCGCTCGAAGGCGTGGAGGCGGTCAACGACGCGCGCGGCCATAATCTGCCGATTTACGCCGAAACGCTGCATCACTACGCCTGCTTTTCGGCGGACGATTACAAGCAGCCGCGCGGCTTCTGCTATCACACCTATCCTTCACTGAAGACGGCCGACGACAATCGCGCGCTTTGGCAGGGATTGGTCGGCGATGCGGTTTCGACCACTGCGACCGACGAATTTCCCACTTCGCTCGCGCTTAAGCTGCGTGGCAAGCGCATCGACGACGTGACCGGCGGCAATCTTGGCGCCGAGGCCCGGATGGGCATCGTTTACACCGAAGGAGTGGTGAATCGCGGGATGTCGCTGGAGCGCTACGCCGCCGTCACCTCGACCAACGCAGCACGCATTCTCGGCCTTTATCCGCGCAAGGGGGTGATTGCGCCCGGCAGCGACGCTGATCTCGCGATTATCGATCCGTCGATCGACAAGACCCTCACGCGCGAGGACTTTCACGTCAGCGATTACAGCCCGTGGGAAGGGTGGCGGGTTCGCGGATGGCCGGTGACCACGATTTTGCGCGGCGTGCCAATCGTCGAAAACGGACGCCTGCATGCGGGGCCGGGCTTCGGACAACTGGTCAAGCGCAAAATCGATCCGGTAATCCTGCGCCGTCCCGCTAGCTAACCCGCGCCCGCCGGCGGCGGCCCATTGCGCTCGCGGCAAGATATCCAAGGGCGCCGGCGCCGATCATGATCGCCGCCGTCCGCATCCAGGTTACGGACGACGCCGACACCCCGATTCCGGTCGCGGCCGTCAGGTAGGCGGCGATGCAGAGCGGGCATTTGGGCGTGAGCGCGAACAGCGCCGCCGGGGCAAGCCATCGCGCGAAACCCGTGCGCGCGGGCGTTGCGCGCGGCGCCGCCGCCGGACCGCGCGCAACGCCTTGGCAGCATCGATAAGCGCTCATCTGCGCGCCGGATCGGCGGCGTGATGACACGACGCCGTTTGATGCTCCGGATGGGCCGCGCAGGCGACCGCATCGCTTTGGTCGTAACGATCGTGATGGCGCACCCAGTCGGCCAGGGAATGAGTAGCTCCGGTTTCGTTGCGGCCCATCGGCGTCACGTCCAAAACAGCATATGCGCCGAGCGCGCTTTCCAAGCCGCGCGCATATGACGAGTAGGTATGGAAAATTTCGCCTTTTTGGTTGCGGTAAAAGACGCTTGCGCCCTGCAAGTCTTCGTTCACGAAGTTGCGCATCTCGTAGTTGTAGTAAACTTTGCCCGACGCGATCTGCTCGGGCGTGAACGAGACTCCGAAATCGTAGTTGAACGACGTTCCGAAAGAAGAAACCCAGCGGAATCGCCATCCCATCCGGCGCTTGAAGGCGGCGATTTCCGCGATCGGCGCGCGCGAAACCGCCACGTATGAAACGTCATGGTTCTGGAGGTGCGTTACGGCTCCGTCGAGATGGTCAGACAGAAACGAGCAACCGATACATCCTTCATTCCATCCCGGCCCGAACATGAAATGATAGACAAACAACTGGCTGCGGCCGTCGAAAAGATCCGCCAGCGCGACCGTGCCGCCGATATCGTCGAACCGGTAATCGGCCTCGATTTTGACCCACGGCATCGCAAGCCGTTCGGCGCGCAGCCGGTCCGCCATATGGGTCAATTCCTTCTCCTTTAGAAGAAGTTGTTTGCGCGCCGCGTTCCATTCGTCGGCGCGTGACAATTCGTGGTTCCATCGCGTTACCTCCTTGACGATTGCGCAAGACATTCAAAATGACGCGAGAATTTCGGCCAGGCGATCGAACGAGCTGGTCCAACCCTGATTGTGCTCGTCGCGGGCCGTTTCCGTCGCAAAGCCGGTTTGACGCAGAACCATCCGCGTGGCGCCTTTCGCTTCGGCGAAGTCGAGCGTCATCAAGGTTTCGGGACCGGTTGGATTGCGATCGGCGTCGGTCCAGCGAAAAGTAAAGACGAGCCGCGCCGGCGGATCGATTTCCCGGAAAAAGCCTTCGAACCAGTGATCGCCGCGCTCCGCGCTATTGAGATGGACGCGGTAGTAGCCGCCTGTGCGAAAATCGTGCGCGAGAATCGCGCCGGCGAACTCCCGCGGGCCAATCCATCTGGCGAGCAGATCCGGAACGGTCCAGCAGCGGAAAACCATCTCCCGCGGCGCGTCAAAAGTACGCTCGATCGTCAGCACGCGCGCGTTGGCGCCGGATTGCGCCGCGCTATTATTTGCGGCCATTATTTTTTCTCCTTGCCGCGGACGCGGCGATTTTCGCCTGCCTGGATTTCGCGCAGCAGGACGTCGAGACGGTCGAGGCTTGCCTCCCAGAACTTCCGATACGACTCCAGCCAATCCACGGCCCGTTTGAGCGGGTCGGCGGCGAGCCGGCAGGGGCGGGATTGGGCATCCCGCGAGCGCGTGATCAGTCCGGCGCGCTCGAGCACCTTGAGATGCTTCGAGATCGCCGGAAGGCTCATATCGAACGGTTCCGCCAGCTCCGTGACCGCCGTCTCGCCAGCGCGGAGCCGCGCGAGAATCGCGCGGCGGGTCGGATCGGCAAGCGCGGCGAAGGTGGCGCTGAGGTCGTCGTCGGTGGCGGCGTTTTCATTAACCATAAAGTTAAATAACTGAATGGTTAAATAACTCCGAATCAGGCGAGTGTCAAGCGGTTCTTAAGCCGCAGGCGCATATCCGGCTGGCGGAAAGAATCGTGACGGCGAAGCCGGCTTGAGTTTGAAGCCGAAGCGAGGATAAGGGTTGAGCAAGCCTGCGGCGTCGCAGCGCGCGGGCCGAGTCAGGACGGGAGAAAATCGGTGAGTTCAGAAATCAGGCCGAAACTGGAGCTGCCGGTCGAAACAATCCGCGATCGGCTGAATCGCGACCCGGAATTCAAGCTGGCCGCGCGCTTCTGGTACTGCGATATCCGGTTTTTTGTCGGCGACGATCCCTATTTCATGCGGATCGAAAACGGCAGGGTCGACAACTTCACGCATGGCACGCAGGGCTTCGATCCCTACACGATCAATATCGGCGGGCCGGAAGAAGTCTGGATTAAGATGATGGAACGCAAGCCGAAACCGTTCTACCACGATTGGTTCGCCGCTTCGATTCAGCACGGATTTACTTTCGGCGGCGATCTTGAAACCGCCTATGCGTATTACTACGCGCTCCGCCGGATCAACGTCGTGATGCGCGAGGCGGTCGCCGAAGCGCGCGGTCTATAGAGGGAGCGGAAGCCATGGCGAAATTTTCCGACATCGTGGGTCGCTACGTTTACCTCAAGCTCGACGGCGTCGAGTACCGCGTCTATTTCGAGGAGGCCGGCCGCGGTATCCCGCTCGTATGCCAGCACACGGCCGGCTCCGACGGCCGCCAGTATCGGCATCTGTTGGAAGACCGCGAAATCACTTCGCGTTTCCGCGTGATCGCCGCCGATCTTCCCTATCATGGCAAATCGCTGCCGCCGCCGGCGATCAGGTATTGGGAACAGGAATACCGGCTAACCAAAGACTGGTTCATGCGTTATTGGGTCGCGCTCTGCCGCGAACTGGAGCTGAACCGGCCGGTGTACATGGGATGCTCGATGGGCGGCCATCTGGCAGGCGACCTCGCGCTTCATTATCCGAACGAATTTCGCGCCTGTATCGGACTGGAAGCCTCGATGTGGAGCGGAAATTCGGATCGGCTGGTGAATCAATGGTTTCATCATCCGCGGCTGTCCAATGAATCGAAGCCTGCGCTGATGATGAGCCTGTGTTCGCCCCACGCGCCCGAGGAATGCGTGCGCGAGACCGTATGGACCTACAGCCAGGGCGCGCCGCCGGTCTTCAAGGGCGACTTGAATTACTATTCATTCGAGCACGACCTGCGCGAAACCGCGAAGAATATCGATACGCGGAAATGCGCGCTCTACGTGCTTAGCGGCGAATACGACTGGTCCGCCTATCCGGCGGCGTCGAAAGCGCTCGCCGACGCGGTTCCGGGCGCGAAATATACTTTGATGGAAGGCATGGGACACTTTCCGATGTCCGAAGATCCGGCGCAGTTCAAGAAATATCTGATGCCCGTGCTTGCGGAGATCGAAGCAAAGTCCTGAGGACCGCGCTCGCCGAGCGTAATGAAAACAAACGCCCGGCGGCGATTCGAAATCGCCGCCGGGCGGGGTGGGGGGCTGGTTGATGGTTGACGGTCAGGCGCGCGCGAGATCCTCGTCGTCCTGCGCCGCCATCAGACCGCGCGTCTGTTCGTGGTACAGCCGCGCGTACACGCCGTTGCGCCGCAGCAGTTCCGCATGCGTTCCGGTTTCCGCGACTTTGCCGTCTTCGAGCACGACAATCAGATCGGCGGTCAGCGCGCTGCGCAGGCGATGCGCGATCAGGAAGACCGTGCGATCGTCCATCAGCCGTTCCATCGCGTCGTGAATGACGTTCTCGGCCTCGGAATCGACCGCGGAGGTCGCCTCGTCGAGGATGACGATTCGCGAATCCTTGAGGAACGCGCGCGCGAGCGCGAGCCGCTGGCGCTGTCCGCCTGAGACTTTGACGCCGCGCTCGCCAATCACCGTATCAAGCTGTTCGGGCAGGCTTGCGACGAAGCCGTCGAGGCTCGCCATCTTGAGCGCCTTCCACATCATCTCGTCGGTCGCGTCGGAACGCGCATAGAGCAGGTTCTCGCGCACGCTAGCGCTGAAAAGCAGGGCGTCCTGACTGACGAGGCTGATATTTTCGCGCAATGATTTCAGCGTGAAGTGGCGCACGTCGTGGCCGTCGATGGTCACGCGGCCGGCGCTGACGTCGTAGAAGCGCGGCACCAGGTTGGCGAGCGTGGTCTTGCCCGCGCCCGAAAGCCCGACCAGCGCGACGCGCGAACCGCCCGCCACGCGCAGGTCGATGCCTTTGAGGACTTCGCGCGGCTCGGCGCCCTCGCGCGGCGGGTAGGCGAAACGTACGCCTTCGAATTCCACCGCGCCACGCTTGACCGCGAACGGCCGGCTCAGCGGATGGTCCGCGATTTCGGGCTTCATGTCGAGGAAGCTGTAGATGCGCTCAATCGCGGCGGTCGAAGCCGACACGATGATCGAAAGCTGCGCGAAACGCTCCAGCGGCAGATACACGAACATCAGCAGCGTGAAGAACGCCATCAGCGTGCCGAGCGTCATCTCGCCCCGCATGATCATCACGGCGCCGGCCCAAATCACGATCGCCGGCGCGCATCGCGTGAGCAACTGGATGAGCATCTCCTGCGCCGCCGCGAGCTTGACCTTCGCGATCGTGCGGTCATAGAGAAATTCGCTGCGCGCGTTGAACAGCGCGATTTCCTGCTCTTCACGGCCAAACGATTTGACGGTCGAGGCGCCAACGATGCGCTCGGCGACTTCGCCGGTCATCAGTTCCATCGCTTCCTGCATCCGATGGCTGACCTGCTTGATGCGCGGGGCGAAGTAGCGCATGAAGGTCACCCACAAAGGCGCGATGCAGAGCGAAATCAACGCGAGTTTCCAGTTAAGTTCGATCAGCGAAAAGACGACCAGGCCCAGCGAAACCGCGTCCATCCAAACGTCGATCAGGGTCGAGCTGACCAGTTCGTTGGCCTGCGCGACGTCATTGAGGACGCGCGAGACGATCGCCCCGACCGTATGCTGGTCGAAGTACGAATGCGACAGGCGCTGCATATGGCCGAAAAGCTGGCTGCGCAGGTTGAAGATAAGTCGGTTCCCGGCGACTCCGGCCCAATAGTTGCGGTAATAGCTCGCGATTGATTGAACGATATAGAGCGCAAGCATCGCGATGCTCAGCACCGCCAGCTTGCCCTGCGCAGTCGCGCCGAGACCGGCCAAAACCGCGCCATGCGCGGCCCAGCCATCGATTAGGCGATCGATATGGTCGGGCGTCGGATGCGCCGTCAGGAGCATATCGACGACGTACTTGAAGGCGAACGGAAAGGCCAAGGGCAACGTGAACTTTCCGATGCCCATCAGGGCGGCGCCGATCACCAGCCGCATCTGCGGCCGTACCGATGCGAGAAACCGGACGAGAGGTTGATGGCGAAAACCCGATGACTGCGAATCCATCCTCAATACCTTTGGCTAAGACCGGACGATTCCGGCCGGATGCCTTCGCGGAATCGATTGTGCAACCGTTGTGCCCGCGCTCATCCGCCAAAAACCGATTGATTTCGCAGAGGAATTTTTTCAAACAGGGTATTGGAGCCGGCGGCGGCCCGGACCATCGTTAACCCATATCGGCGATACATACGATTTCGGACATCGCGGATAGCGCGCCGCGACGCCGATTTTCGCCGCGAAGCGGCGATGTTCCGAGCCGTCCCGCGATGCACCGACCGCGCCCGAAGGCGCCGCTTGCCGCCGCCGAGGGATGAATTCTTCCTTGAAACCGGGCATGATGCGGCTGGCTCGAGGCACGGCGGCGAGCGGTGGTGAAGGTGGACACGGCTACCCAGAGCGGGCGGGGGATGCCGGCGGATCGATCTCCGGTCGGCGCGCCGCATCTCGTCATTACCGCGATCGTCCTTTTGCTGGTCTACCAGGGCTATACGCTTTCGGTCGCGGGCGTCGCTTCGCCATGGATCGCCCGCAGTTTCCATCTCGATCCCTCCGCGCTTGCCCGATTGTTCGCCTGGATGGCGATTTCGTCGTTCGGCTCGATGGCGCTGGCGCGGCTGGCCGACCGAATCGGCCGCCGCCGTATCATCATCGCCAGTCTGGTTCTGTCCCCGCTCTTCGCACTTGCTTCGGCTTTGGCGCCCAAGGCATGGCAATTCGCCGTCTTCCAGATTTTGCTTTCCGCCCTGCTGGGCGGGTCGGTATCGTCGGCCACCGTGATGCTGGCGGAGGAGCTGCCGGTCGAAAAGCGCGCCCGCGGACAAGCGTTCGGCGCGGGAGCGAGCGCCGTGGGCGGGATGCTCGGCTATATCGTGATCCCGTTCTTGCT
>JADBKU010000055.1 GCA_014896235.1 bacterium
CCCCGATGAAATCGATTTGCTCATCCTCGGTTGAATTATACACCGGCGCTGTTCGATCGTCCGCCGCTTTCCGATAGCGCATCGCGGCGTTATCGGTCAGGATAATCGCGCCCGGTGCGGCGCGGCCAAGGCCCTCGCCCGCCGGCAGCCATCAAATTACGGAGACCCGATCATGCGCAGACTCGAAGGAAAAGTCGCCGTCATCACCGGCGCCGCAAGCGGGATGGGCCGCGCGACGGCGGCGCGTTTCGCCGCCGAGGGCGCCAGCGTCGTAATCGCCGACCTGAACGCCGAAGGAGGCGAAGCGGCGGTCCGCGAATGCCGCGAAAACGGCGCGAACGCCGTCTTCCAAAAGACCGACGTAACGGCCGAGGGCGAAATCAAGGGCGCGATCGATCGCGCCGTCAATGAGTTCGGCCGGCTCGACGTGATGTTCAACAACGCCGGCCTGGCGGGCGCGCTTGGCTCGCTCGAAGAGACCAGCGCCGAAAACTGGGACCGCACCTTCGCGATTCTGTTGCGCGGCGTTTTCCTCGGTATCAAGCACGCAGTTCCCGCGATGCGCAAAATCGGCGGCGGGTCGATTATCTCGACCGCGTCCGTCGCCGGCTTGCGCGGCGGCGCCGGCCCGTTGGTTTATAGCGTGGCCAAAGCCGGCGTAATCCATCTCACGAAATGCGCCGCGCTCGAACTTGGAAAGGATCGAATCCGGGTCAACTGCATCTGCCCCGGCGGCATCAACACTCCGCTGATTCACAAGCACATTCCGGGCGGCGATCCGGTGGTGCGCCAGCTCCTGGACAATATCCAGCCGATTCCGCGCGCCGGCACGGGCGAGGATATCGCGGGCGCGGCGCTCTATCTCGCCAGCGACGATTCAGAATGGGTCACAGGCACGGCGATGGTCGTGGACGGCGGCCTGATGGCGGGCGGAAACCTGTTTGGCGGCGGCGCGCCGCAGCCAGCGTTCCAGACTCCCGCCAAATGGTCCGGCCCATCGTTCGAAAAAGACTAGCGGCGATACCTGATGCAAGATCACATCCGGCCCAAGTCGGGAATATCGCATAAAACCGCAAGCGGTATTTCAGACTTGGGCCTCGATCGCTGAGCTTCCGCAAGCGGGCGCTACCTCATAACCGAGGCAATGGCATAGTGAGCGCATCATAAACTGTGATTCTGGGCCCATGTGCCGCTTGAAAGACGCCGATGCCGTTGGCCGGCCGAATCAGATTCGTCCGATCGAAGATGTTGAGAAGGACGATGCGATTTGTGAATTTGCCGAATCGTGGAATGCTGAGGTTTCGAGCCGCGCTTAGATTGAACTGCCACACCTCCGGTAGCTGCTCTTGGTTGGCGAAGCCTCCGCGCAGGCCGCTGCTGAACAGGCCATCGAAAGTGAACTGGTAATCGTTCCATCGGTAGGCGACGCCGCCGGAAGCGCCGACCAGCGGCGTGTGGTCGAGCACAAAATAGTGCCGGTCGAGGTATGAAAGTTCATCGGGCGGGAAGTTGTACTGCCCTGAGGCGACGCCGATGTCTTCTTCCCGCGCAACGAAAAGATTGAGGCGCGCCGCGAAGTTTTCGGCATTGTAGGTCAACGAGTTTTCGCTCCCGCCGCCATAGCCCCGCACGTAATTGAAAGGCGCATCGATCGGCACGAAGCCGAACTGTCCTTCGTCGAGGTAATGACGATCGATTCGAAAATAGTTGTCCTGCGCAAACGCCAATCGTGGTGAAAGTTGATGGGTGAAACCGGCGTCCCACGTGTAATCGGTCTCGGCGAAGGGCGTCGTGTTGCCGGCCGGACTGGTTCCGATCGCTCCTGTCGTGCCGCGGAACAGTTTGAAAATTCCCGATGACACATTCTGAAAGTTGGGAACCTGAAAGTTGCGCGCGAAGCCGGCGTGCGCCGTGGTCTTGGTCCACGGCTTGTAGACTAAGTTAATCGTGGGGCTGAACTGACTGTCGTTGGTAAACCCTATAACCCTATCCCAGCGCGAGCCTAAGTTTACGCTCAACCGGTTCGTGATTCGCCAGGTATCTTCAAAGTAGACTCCGTAGACAAGGTTGATTTTGTTCAGATCGGCGCGAACTGAGATCGGCGTGATCGCTGGCTCGCCGCCGTCTATTGGCAATACTTGCGAAGTCTGGTCGGATTCGACTCCATACTCGCCAAGATAAAACCCGGCCCGCAGCGAATGCCGGCCAAGACGGTACGTAAGATCGCCCTGAAGGGTGTTCGAAAGATCGCTCGTGAAAACGTTCGAGGAGACGCCCTGATAGATAAGATCGCCGATTGGATCAGGGTAGAAACTCTGTGTGTTGTAATGCGCCGAATAGGCGAGCTGATAGTCCGCGTGCGAACTGAGCGCGCCGTTGAGCGCCAGAACGCCGTAATAGTCCTGCTGATTCAGACCCGAGTTGATTTCGCTGGACGGATGCAGCGCCGGATTGATGTGATCGAGTTGGTATTGCGGCAGCAGGTTCGGCTGGTTTGGAAACTGATTGAACGCCAGCGTCATGCCGGAAATCAGACTAAGCTTGGCGGCTGGGCCGAGCGCATAGGTCAGGTAGGCGAATCCCTGCCCTTGCGTAACCGCGTCGTGGATTGGATCGGGCGCTGGAACCGCTGAGCTGAAACCGAGATTCGACTGGGTGAAAGTACCCGTCAGGAAATAGCCGAGGTCGCCCTTGCAGCCGCCAACCTGGAAGTTCCCCTCTGCGGTGTCGCGCTGGCCGCCCATCAACGTGGCGTTGTTTCCATCGCCGTCGCATCCGCTCTTGGTGCGGATATCGATCACTCCCGAGGTGCGATAGCCATAGCGCGCCGGCAGCACTCCATCCATCAGGCTGACGCTCTGGACAAAGTACGAGTTCAGCAGTTGCGTGAAGGTCGGATCGGTGTTCATGTCCAGTGGCAGCATGACGCCATTCATCTGGTATTGGATTCCCATGTGCTCGCCCCGGATGTGGATCTCCTGGTTCTGATCGAGCGCGACTCCCGGCATCTGCAGCATCACCTGGTTGAAGCTGGTCGCCTCGCCTTCAGGCAGGTTGGCGATATCCCTGGCGGTCAGCGTGTACCTGTTGTTGCCGGACGACGAGAGACCGTTTTGCGCGAAGATCCGCTTCGCCCGAACCGGCAGAACCAGCGCCGGAATCGATTCGAGCGTGACCTTGACAGGCGTGGCTTCGCGGCGCGGCAGCGTTACGGTCGCGCGCGCAGGCGCGAAGGCGGCGCTCCGAACCGTTATTACGTAGGCGCCAGGCTTGGTTGCTTTGAAATGAAAGCACCCTCGACGATCGGTCCGCGTTTTGAGAACGCTGTGGATATCGGCCGACTTCAGCGTCACGGCCGCGTCGGCAATCGGCCGGCCGAGCGCGTTCAAAACAATCCCCGACACGCCATCCGTAGAATTCGCTAACTGCGCACCTAACGCGGTTGAACAGAGGAAGCCAACCGCCAGCATTGCTGAGAAAATGCGACCGGGAGTAAAAGCCATCCGCGCCTCCTGAACCGGCGCGGAGAATGACCGTG
This sequence comes from bacterium, assembly GCA_014896235.1. GTDB lineage: Bacteria > Desulfobacterota > Binatia > Binatales > Binataceae > JADMIL01. The sequence continues at coordinate 3,539 of JADBKU010000055.1, forward strand.
ATTGGAATCCGCGCCTGGAGCGCCCTACGGCCGTCGATAAATCGGCCGCCATCGGTCACGCGGGTGGCTTTCGTGAATGGGATTACCCGCTTAGGGTGAAAAAATCAAGCTAACGGTGGCGCACACTTGGACGCCAACGCTGACGAAGCGCGTCGAGCGCAAAGCTCGCATCGCGCGGCCGACCGTGGCCGCCAAGCGCCGGCGCGCGCAACGCGACCCTGATCTATTAGGTGGCGGACTTGTGGATTTGCTGGGCGAGATAGTTTTGTTTGCCCACGCGCTCGACCAAATCGAGTTGGGTTTCGAGCCAGTTCAGGTGCTTGTCCTCGCCCGCGAGAATCTTTTCGAGCATCTCGCGCGTGCGATTGTCGCCGACTTCGGCCGCGAGCGTAATCGCCTTGTTCAACCGCGCCACCGCCGCGGCTTCCATCTCGAGGTCGGACTTGAACTGTTCGACCGCGGTGCGCCCTACTTTCAGCCTGCCGGTTGGCAGCATGTTTGGAACGCCATCGAGATCGAGAATGCGGCCAATCAGATCGTCAGCGTCGCGCATCTCGCCAATCGATTCTTCGCGATTGACCTCAGCCAGCCTGAGATAGCCCCACTTCTCACACATGCGCGCGTGAATGAAATACTGATTAATCGCGGTCAATTCCGCGGTCAGGATTTCATTCAGCGCGTCAATCAACTTCTGATTGCCCTTCATAATTCACCTCGAATCCCAGTCTCGCGCACACGACCTTCGAGGCAATGGCGCTCAGCCGCGCGCGGCGGTCTTGCGTTCGAGCTTTTTGAGCCGCTGGTCCTGATCTTTGGTCTGCACCGTAATCCGGTCGTCGAAGCGCTCGAACTTGCGCATCAGGGCGGTCAGCGTTTTGGTGGTGGCCTTCAGGTCGTGATCGATCTTCTTGACGATCGCGTCGGTCGATGAAGCGAGACCGGCGCGGATTTCGGCCGAAGCGGCCGCGGTCACGCCATCGTTGGCGGTCGAATTTACCGCGACAATTTGACGGCGCAGTTCCTCGCCGAGCGCGGCGAAGCGCTCTTCGAGCCGGGTTTCGAGCGCTTCGGTCGCGCGCGCGATCTCGCTCGCATTGCGCGCGCGTGCGCTCTCCGTCTCCGCCGCCATCACATTGCGCAATTCCTCGCGAATCGCCTGGATTTCCTCACGTCTTTCGATTCGCGCGTTGAGGAAATTCTCGCGCGTTTCGACCCGGGTGGCGCCAAGGTTTTCGCCGATCCGGATCATTTCCGCGCCCAAGTCCGCGCGCGTCAATGCGACCGCCTCGCGATTCTCGGCGATCCGATCGGCAAGGAAGCGAATCTGGCGACCGACTTCGCCGAACTGGCCCATCACCTCTTCGCGCAGCGCGTCGAGACGGCCGCCAAAGCCTGTGACGGCTTCGATCACGAGGTCAAAACGAGCGCCAAGCTGCTCCAGCAGCGTTCCAATCTTTCTCGACTCGTCTTGGGCCACGGCTTCCTCTCCCCCATCGATTGCGCATGCCGATATGGCGGCTAATGTATCACTTTGCCCAGCCTGCTCCAGCGGATCGGCACGATCGCGGAACTGTCGCTGTTCCATGACCAGTAGATGAACATCGCCCGCCCTTCGATCTCATTCCGATCGACCATCCCCCAAAAGCGGCTGTCATAGCTGCGGTCGCGATTGTCGCCCATCATGAAAAACTGTCCTTTGGGCACTGTGACCGGACCGAAATTGTCGCGCGGCGAATCGGTTTCGCGCTCGTCCGGGGTCAGTTCGAAATGAGCGTGCGGATCGTCAGCGAGCTTTCCATTGCGGTAGAGCACGCCGTTGCGAACCTCGATCGTGTCGCCGCCAATCCCGATCACCCGCTTGATGAAATCCTTGGTGGGATCGGGCGGAAAGACGAAAACGACCACGTCGCCGCGATG
>JADBKU010000056.1 GCA_014896235.1 bacterium
CGTGCAGTTCGCTTGAGGCCTCGAGCACGGCCTTGGCGACGTAGATCGGCGACTTGGTGCGCAGCGCGAGCGAGATCGCGTCTGACGGACGCGAATCGATCTGCAGCGTCGATCCGTCGCGGGTCTTCAGTTCGATCCGGGCGAAGTAGGTGTTTTCGCGCAGTTCCGTGATATCGACAGCTTCAACCGTCGCGCCGACTTCGCCCAGCAGATTGCGGATCAGGTCGTGCGTCATCGGGCGCTGCGGCTTGATGCCCTCCAGCTCGGTCGCCATCGAAGCGGCTTCGAGCGGACCGATCCAAATCGGCAGATTGAGCTTGTTGTCGGGGTCTTTCAGGACGACGATCGGCATCTTGGTGGTCGGATCGAGCGTCAATCCGCCGACCATCATAAGGATAAAATCTTCCTTTGGCCCGGCCATACGAGGTCTCGCTGGCGCAAGCGCGATCCGGCCTTGATGAGCCGGGCGCGCGATGCGTCGTCTAGGTAATATCTTGGACCATAGCGCCGCGATCGTCAATCCGAGACGGCGCGCGAGCGCCGCGCCGAGCCCGATCAACGCGGCACAAGCTGATCGATCACCCGATAGAGCTGGTTCAGATTGCGGCATTCCTCCACCAGGTCGCAATGAACCTGGTACCGCTCCATCTCGCTGTCGCCGAATCCCCACGTGTTGCGGCTTTCCGGATTTAACCAGATTATACGGCGCGCGCGCTGGCGAATCTCGCGCAGGCACCAATCATGCGGCAGATTATAATTGTTGCGCGCGTCGCCGAGAATGATCACCGTGGTGCGCTTGTTCACGGCGCCGATATGGTCGCTGACGAAATTGCGGAACGAGCGGCCAAAATCGGAGTGCGCGTAAACGTTGATTATGTCGCCCTTGAGCGCGACGTCGAGCGCGTCCTTGATATCGTTGGTGCGGAAGTTTTCGGTCACTTCGCCGATATCGGCGACGAAGACGAAGCTGCGCACGCGCGAATATAGGTCCTGCAGCGAGTAAACGAATTGCAGCATGAAGCGCGAGGCGTTGCGCACCGAGTCCGACACGTCGCACATCACGAGGATCTGCGGTTTTTCCTTCTTGCGCTGATCGAACTTCAGCTTGAACGGCACGCCGCCGTACGCGATATTCTTGCGCAGCGTGCGCTTGATATCGAAGCGGCCCTTTTTCATCCGCTTGCGGCGAACCGCGATGATGTTCTTGAGCCGCTGGGCGAGGCGGGTGATCGCCTCGCGCATCTTCGCCATCTCCTCTTCGCTAAGGTAGTAGAAGCTCTTGTCCGCAAGCTGGTTCATCCGCGCTTCTTCGCGCGATTTCAGGTCGCGCTTCTCGCGCTCCTGGCGGACGTATTTGCGGATGATGTCCTCGAGCATCTTGAGCCGGCGGTCGAGATACTCTTCCATTTTGGCGCGGAAGGCGGAGCCGAGATCGAGCTTTTCGAGCTGCTCGCGCAGCTCCTTGATCTCCTGCTCGATTTTGTCGAGTCCGAGCGCGCGGGCAAGCGCGCGGGCGAAGTAGTTCTCCTCGATCGTGCGCTGGATTCCCTGCATCCGGACCGCGCGGGCCGCCTCGCGCATCATTTTTTCGAGCTGGCCGTTCTCGTTGCGCAGCAACTGTTTGGCGAGTTCGGAGAGTTCGTCGGCGTGCTCCTTGAGGAGCTGATCGACGTCGTCGAGGAACTGCTGGAATTCCTGGTCGGACATCGAGAGCGCGTCCTGCACTTCCTTGCTCGCGCCCTTGATGATTTCGCCGAGTCCGGAGAAATAGACGTCGAAGAGCTGCTCGAAGACCGGCAGTTCGCTCGCCCGCTTGATCATCGTGGCGCGCAGCGCCGAGCGGAACGAATCGCGATCGCCGAGGCCCGAAACCTCGGCGGCGGCCACCGCGTCGAGCGTTTCGGCGAGCGAGACGCGGACGCCGTTCTGCCGCAGGAGGTTGGCGAATTCGACCAGTTTGTCTTCCATCGTTTTTACCGCCCCGCCCTGCCGTCCGCATCGCGCGATACGGCGGAGGCGCCGGCCGTTGCGGAGTTCCGCGGACGCCCGGCGAGTTGAAGCGCCCTAGTTGAGAAGATCCTTGTCGGTGCCGCCGCCGCTGCCCGAGCCTGCGGCGTCGGCGCCGCCGCGGCGCGTGCGCACCTTTCGCAGGTATTCCTTGAGCTCCTCCTGCGCCTTACGCACGTCGCCCTCGTACTTGACGATCGTGTCGAGCGTCTCGTCCACCAGCGCGTTGTCGAGGCTCTGCACGTTGAGCAGCGTCAGCGCCTTCACCCAGTCGAGCGTCTCGCTGATTCCGGGCGTCTTTTTGAGGTCGAGCTTGCGCAGCGATTGCACCACGCTGACGACCTCGTCGGCGAGTTTTTCGGCCGCCTCAGGCGCTTTGAGCCGGATAATGGCGAGTTCCTGCTCGCGCGTGGGAAAATCGATATAGAGGTGCAGGCAGCGGCGCTTGAGCGCGTCGGACATTTCGCGCGCGTTGTTCGAGGTGAGGATCACGAGCGGAATCTGCTTGGCCTTGAAGGTGCCGATTTCCGGAACGGTGACCTGAAAATCCGACAGCAGTTCGAGCAGGAAGGCTTCGAATTCAGCGTCGGCCTTGTCGATTTCGTCGATCAGCAGAACGACCTGCTTCTCCGAGGTAATCGCCTTCATCAGCGGGCGCGGCAGCACGAAGCGCTCGGAGAAAAAGACTTCGTCCTCGCTCGCGATCCGATCGACGGCCTGCGCGAGGCCCTTGGTGCCGGTCAGCACCTCGCCGATTTTATCTTTGAGGATCTGGGTGTAAAGGAGCTGCTTGGCGTATTCCCATTCGTAGAGCGCCTTGCCCTCGTCGAGCCCCTCGTAGCACTGCAGGCGGATCATCTCTTCGCCGAGCGAGGCGGCCAGCACCTTGGCCAGATCGGTCTTCCCGACGCCGGCCGGCCCTTCGACCAAAATCGGCTTCTGGAGCGAACTGGCGAGATAGATCACGGTGGCGATTCGCCGGCTGGCGATATAGCTGTTCTCGGCGAAGCGCTCGATAACGTCGTCGATCGATGAAAACATTCAGCCTCCTCGATAGCTGCGGCTGGCCGCCCGTGCCGCGCAATTGATGTTCAATATCATGCCATGTCGCGGCTGCAAACCCGAATGGCGCCCCGACCGCGCGCGCGGCCCACGCCGCCGCGGCCCTTGTATTCAGGACGGTGATTTTGCAAGGAATGGCGGCATGTGCACGCTCGCGATTTACTATCGCGTTTTTCCCGACTATCCGGTGGTGGTCGCGGCCAACCGCGACGAATACCTCGATCGGCCGGCGGCCGCGCCGGCGATCCTCTCGGAATCCCCGCGGATCGTCGGCGGCAAAGACCTGCGCGCGGGCGGCACCTGGCTCGGCATCAACGAGTACGGCGTGATCGCCGGACTGCTCAACCGCCGCACCGCGGATTACGGCCCGCCGGATCCGAAGTTGCGCTCGCGCGGATTGCTCTGCCTCGAGGCGCTGGGCTTCCGCGACGCGCGGGCGGCGGCCCGCTTCGCCGCGCAACAGTCCGGCGCGGCCTACAACCCGTTCAATCTCCTCGTCGCCTCGGCCGAGGCCGCTTTCGTCACCTACAATCGCGGCGGCGCGATCGACCAGGCTGAGCTTGCGCCGGGGTTCCATCTGCTAACCAACGCCGACGTTGACGATTTCGAATGCCCGCGCATCAGCCGCTCGTTCAGCCGCTTCGCGGAACTGGCCGCCGACCCCGAATTCGCGCGCGATCCGCTGGCGCGGCGCGACGATCTGGCGCGCCTGCTGGCCGATCACTCGACCCAGCTCGATCCGCGCAACGGCCGGCCGAACTCGCTGTGCATGCATCTCGGCGACTACGGCACGCGCTCCGCCAGCATGATCTTCATCGGACGCGATCGCCGCACGGCGCGCCATTTCTTCGCGCCCGGCCCGCCCTGCCGCACGGCCTTCGCGCCCGCCTGCGCGCCGGAGCCGGCGGAACACGCGGGGTCGCCCGAACGATAAGCGCCCGACCTCAATGCGCAAGCCGCGGGCGCGCCCGCTTGCGCGCGTACGGCGTCGGGTCGGCGACGCCGGCTTCGATAAAGCCCTGCACGCGCTCGGCGCATTTGGTGCACGCGCCGCAATGGACCATCCCCATGGGCCGCGCGCATGAAAGGGTAAGCTCCAGCGGCATGCCCGCGCCGCGCCGCACCACGTCCGCCTTGGACATACCGGCGAACGGCGTCGAAATTTTGAGCGGCAGGCCCACTCCCAGTTCGACCGCGCGGGCGAAGGCGCGGAAGAATTCCGGCCGCGCGTCGGGAAACGGATTGCTCTCGAGCGGGGCCATCGCGATTTCGCCGATCCGGTTGCGCGCGCAGAAAATCGCGCCCTTGGCCAGCAGCGTGAAATTGCGGCCCAGGATGTAATTCGACGAGAGCGCGGCGTGGTAGCCGGGAACGTTTTTTCCGGTCATGCTCCAATGGTCGCCGGCGACGTCGCCCATCGGAATTTTCAGCGCGACCGGCGATGCGACGTTGGGCAGCTTGAGCGCCCGCACGAAGCGCCGCAGCGCGGCGAGTTCGTCGCGCTCCCAGCTCAGGCCGGCGCGGATATAGATCGGGAAGACGGCCGCGCCGCGCCGCGCAATCCATCCCAGCATCACCGAACTGTCCATCCCGCCGCTGGCGAGCACGGCGATCCGGCCGGGTTCCGGAGTGATACGGTAATCGTCGGGCGCGGACGAAGCGACGCGGTTTTTGCGGGCCATCGGAGAAACCGCGAGATGATTTAACCGATCAGCCGCCCGCCGTCGAGAGTGAACGTCGCGCCGGTGGCGAAGTCGGCCGCTTCGCAAAGAAATAC
>JADBKU010000057.1 GCA_014896235.1 bacterium
TCCCCGTGTTCGACAATTGCTTTGGCGGCGTCGCGGCGGGCCTTGTTGTTGATGTTGATTTTCGTCTCGATCTCGTTGCGCTTCTTGATGCCAAGCGCCATGTCGCGCGAAAGCTCCACGATGACTTGTGCCGGAGGTTCGCCGAGCTTTTCCATCGCTTTCCGCACGGCGCGATAGACCTGGCGCAGCGCCACATCCACGACGACGTTGCCGGTTTCTTTTGGCAGCGGGAGTTGGGTGGTTAGCGGTTTTTGCTGGTTGTGATGAGGGTATGCTCGCTCGATCGCCGCACGTTCGTCGCATCCCTCCCGCATCAGCGCGGTAAGCTGTTTGAGTGCCTTAATGGAATAGCCCATGCGTCCGCCGTCGAAGCCCATCGCGGAGAGACGTCCAAACTTCGGGTGCTTGCGTAGGCGGTTAATGAATTCCACGAGCGTCCGCGAGAACTTGCGTTCTTCTCCGCCACGCGTGTGAAAGTTCCGGTGCCAGTCCTCTCTGTCCAGCGCATCCGGCGAGCCGAGATCGGCCAAGAAGTTGATGACCTGAATTTGCGTCTGTTCATCCAGCGTTTTCCACTCGGTTTCCAGCCCAAGCTTGCGGAACACGGCGAGCGTCGTATTGCCTTTAAGGCTTTCCCGGCTGGAGCGGTCCATGTTCAGACCGCGGCCAATTGGGCCGGGACAGCCGTTTTTATCCAGCGCATCGCGAATGGTGGCGAAAGCGACTTCGCCCTGCGAATTGAGCAGTTCGCGCACGACGGCTTTTTGCTCTGCCGATAACGCCTCTGCACGCTTGCCGATGCCCCAGCGCAGATCGGCGATCTGCTTTTCGATGCGGAATTCCTGCGCAGCCATCTGTGCGGCCGGCGCGCGAGGTAAGGTCGGCTCCAGCGGACAGCGTCCGACCATCGGCGCGGGTGATTTAAGAGGGCGTTGATTGAAGATCGCTTCGAAGAATTTGTGGCGGACATCTGCGTTTTGCAGGATGCGGTGAAATTGTTTCTGCATATTCCAGATGCGCTCGAACTCGTGCTCGACCATACGCCGGCTCGGATAGAGCGGACGAGGCTTCGCGTCCGGTTTGCCGAGAACCACGGTCTCGCCACATTCGCGTCGGTAGTGTAGATACTGGCCCAGAGTGAGCTCAGTTTTGTCGAGAGCTTGTGCGGCATCCTGCATCAGACGTTCGAGCTCGCGCACGCCGCCGATGATGCTTTTCCTTTCTTCAGTTGCTTTTTTGTCCGCCTCCACGGACATTACTGCGACCGCGGCGGACGTGGCCGCGGCCGACTTGCTTTGTCCCCTGCGCTTCCCCTTCTTGGCCGATCCTTCGGGTTCGATATAAACCCAATCGCCCGAAGGTCCGCGATTCTTGGCCATATGCAGAAAAATGCGGAGAAGGTCGGCGAGCTCGACCTTTTCTTCTGCTGCCTTCGCACGCAGAGAATGTATGCCCTGGCCGCTGTCCGGCGGCACAGTGGAGGGATCCATGCCTAGCGAGGATGCCAAATACGCGATGCGCCGCAACCGGCGTGCGCGGCGGCAGTTGCCGCGACGCATCATCCGTGCGGCACGCCGCGCCGCTTTCTTCGGCTCGCCGACGCCACCGGATCTGGCTGGCAGCAGCGGCTCCGACCAAATGTCCAACGAATCATAGGCCAAGCCGACCGGTTGGCCCTGCTCGTCGAGCCTCCAGGCGATCAGGCCGCAAGAGGCCGTCCCGACGTCGAGACCTAGGCGGTAGGCCATGTTGCACTCCCCAAAGTACTTCGTATAGCCTTTTTACCGTATCAGGTTTTCCGATGGTGGGGACTATCGGCAACAAAGCAATCTAATGCTACCGATACAAACGGCCTCTTCGGAGGCCGTTTTTATTGCCTGCTGTCGGCCCGCTCAGTCGAGCGTTCTGGCGAGATGTTCCCGGACTTTTTCCAGCGCCGATGCGGCCAAGGGGTTTCGAGTCACGGCTCCCAATCGTGGCAGTCTTCACCGCTCGGATCGCGTAGGCGGGTTCGGGCGAAGGAGGTGATTTCGAAGTCATCGGGCCAGCGCTGGTTTTTGGCGCTGGCGACTATCAATTCCCCGGACGAGACAGAGTCTTCCGCGAGACGCCGGTTCAAAGCAGCTTCAGCCGCGGCTCGACTTTAGCGATATTTTCGAAGTCGCGATCGTCGTGCAGCAGCGTGAGCCCATGTTCGACCGCAATGCTGGCGATCAGGCAGTCGCTGGGTTTTCGCACCGTGATTCCGATCCATCTCAGGGCGGCATAGATTCTTGCGGCCCGAGTCGCGCCCAGTTGCTGATCTCTGAACTCGCGCCAGTTGAGTTGCACGAGCTGGCGGCGAATGCGGGCAAAACTCATTTCGTCGCGGGCACCCTGCAGCACTTCTTGCAGGATCGTCGGGCAGATGGCCACGGCGCCAGGCCGGCGCAAAACCCTGATGGCATCTTGGGTGCGCTGCTTTTGCCGTTTGCCGAAATAGTCCAGCCACACTGAGGTGTCGATCAGGATCACCGTGCCGCCCTGCGACCATAAAGTGCGCGGGTGTATTTCGGATCGATGAGATCGGCGCCGGCGAGGTCCAGGATCGAGCGGTCGCGGCGCGTTTCGACATATTCGCGGAGCGCTTGGTATACCGCTTCCTTCTTGGTGCGGGCTTTGCCGAGTTTCATCGCCTGGGCGACCAGGGCAGGGTCGAGTTCGATATTGGTGCGCATGGGATTCTTCGCCTCGTGGTGTTCCACTATACACCAAGATTGGTGTATGCTCGGCTCGATTAAACCCGCCGCGCCAAAGCCTCTTCATGACCGACTCCCTCAACCGCCGCTCCAAGACCATCACCGCCGGCGTACCGCGCTCTCCCAACCGCGCGATGCTGCGCGCGGTCGGGTTCACGGACGCGGATTTCGACAAGC
>JADBKU010000058.1 GCA_014896235.1 bacterium
ACGCGACCGCCGCGACCGCCTGATTCACCGTCAGTTGCGCCTGATTCTGGCCCCACGATAACGCCTGCCCGAGCGCGGTCGCCGTGGGCACACCAGTCACCGGCCCGTTGGTGAAATTCGCGCCGTAGAGCGTCGCGCCCGATTGTCCGTAGGCGAGCGGTTCGCCCGTGGCGGTCGCGCCCGCGACGTTGGTCAGCGTATTGCCGCCAAGCGAATAGTTGCCGGTCGCCGTCGCGAGATCATTCAGATGCGATTGCCCCTGGCTGAGCGCATCGCCGGTCGTCGTGTTCGCGCCGAGGTTGGTGATTCGATGGCCAGCCGCGGAGGAATCGGCCGTGAGCGGGAAAGTGCTTCCGATCGATGCGCCAGCGCTGCACGACCATTGTCCGTCGAGGCCAAGCGCTAGCGCTCCGCTCCCACCTGACGAACATGGGACCGTTTCGTTGCAATCGGAACACCAGTAGAGCTGGCCGTCCTGCTCGGTCGGTAACTGCGCCAGGGGCAGGCTGACCAGACGCGGGGCGATCGGCGTCACTCCAGACAGGTGATTGTTGATGTCGTTGCGGAATTCGAGGCCGGCGCCGACGCCGACGTAATTGGGGATGGGAGTGTATTGCGCGTGAAGGTCGCCAACCGATACGGCCGCCATCGCCAATGCCGTGAGTAGAAACGCTTTCAACCGCATGATGATTTCCAAATCGAGCTGTTTACGTTGACTGGCCGCCGCGAGCCGTGCCCGTCAAAATCCGATCGCGATCCAGGAAAAACCGTTGGTGATCTCCTTCCATGGACCCGGCGCGGCCCCGCCCGGAATGTCGTAGACGAAGATTCCGCCGGTGGTGGAATAGGAGACCGGGGAAACGACCAGATTGAGGCCGCTGGTTTTTTGGTACAGGTTCGCGGCCAGCGGTGGAATCAGTATGGCGTTGGGAAAGCGGATAGGCCAGTTCACCGGATATTCGGTGTCGTTGGAAATTCCCACGCCGGGAAGCGAAACGAAGCCCCATTGCAGGATCGCCGCGAGTTGTCCGCGCTGCGCGTCAAGGACGGGAATTTCCAAATACCCGTTGGTCTGCAGCGAGCCGGTGAAACCCGCCATGAACGCCTGCAATACGCCGAGACTGGCGATGTTGGCGTCCTGCCTCTGCTTGAGAAAGGCGGTGCGATTGGCGAGCTGCTGATGCGGCTGATTGCTGACGCCAATTCCGCCATAGCTCGCGCCAACCGCGGCGCCCTCGACGGGGTCGGTTTGCGCGATCTCGTAGATTTCGTCCGCTGTAAATTCCGGATTATCGACTAAAGTTGACATCCTTCGCCCTCGTCATTCGCGAGCTTGACCCGCGAATCCATATCGCTGGATGCCCGGATCAAGTCCGGGCAAGAAGGAAAAAGAGGAACGCCGGGAAAACTCAAATTTTGTTCCCGCCGTGCGCATCAGAAGGTCAACGTCCATGTGCCCGAATAATTGCCGGCGCCGGTATAGGCGAATGCCGGAACCACAACGTGCGCGATCATCGGCCCCGGCGCGGTATGCATCGCGACCAGCGTCCATGTCACGGAACCGTCGGTCGTGGTCGCGCCGATCGCGCTTGCCCACGCCGGCGCCGCTGCGCCGCTTTGGCCCGCAGTGGTGCAGCGCTGAAGGTTGCCGTTGGAATCGACGATCAGCGCGCCGAGCGCGTAGTTGGTCGCGGCCGCCCACGCGGGATTCGGCGTGCCCGTCGCCGCCGGGAGCGCCACCGCCGCCGCGTTCGCGAACAGGCCGAGCTCCTGGATCGTGATTCCGTTCGCTCCATAATCGTCCGCGGTTAGCGCGTAGTCGAATTGAACCGCGCCGGCGGATGGAAATGAATGGGCGCCGACCGCGTTGTAATATGCGGGCGCCGCGGCTAGCCCGGTGTCGGTCGGCGCCGGTTGCGCGGAGCCCGAACCGAAGCCAACCGCGGCGACGAACTGGCCCGCGGCGACTCCCGCGATCAGATTCGCCAGGCACGAAAGGCCGGCGTTGACGAGAAGATTTCGCCGCGCGCATACGAGTTTGCCGTCGTGGAATATCTCTACCGTGCCTCGTGGACGCATGCTTACCTCTAATTCGGGTTTTGGATGACGTGGTTTCAGTAGCCTGGATCGATGGCGGCGCCGTTGAGCACGACGCCCTCGTCGGCGACCGGGGGTTGCGCGGCGCCGTACCTGATTCCGGCGTGCGCGAACCGCCCGTCGTAGAGCGGCGCGAGCGAGACCGAATCGGCGATCGTCCAGGCGGGTGCGGAGACCGCGTCGGCGGGCGCCGGCGCCGCGTCGTGTTGAGAAAAAATCGAAACGATAAAATCGGCTGGAGGCGCGACGTTGTCGGTTATCCCCGCTGCCGCGAACCAAAGCGAATCCAGCAACGATCGCGCATTCTTGAAAAAGTTGATCGCCGCGATCGCGCGCCCGGCGTCGCTCGCCGTGACCGTCTGTCCGGGCTCCAAATCAAGCCGGACGCGAAACACGGCCCAACCCTCCGCCGCGGGCCAGCTCGCGCCGCCCCATGACGATTGTCCTTCGAGGAGCGTCGCATTCCAGCCGAGCGACTTCAGCGCGGTCTTGATCGAGTAGGGCGTGCCGCGCGTGCGATGCAGCGGAATCGCGGCTTTGAGCAGCGTGCGCAGCGAGTCGTAATCCGACGTTCCGGCGACGCTGTCGGTCGAACTCAGCGTGTCTATATCGGTGAGCGCGTCGATATTGGTGATCGCGTCGACCGACTCGGCCGTATTCGCTCC
>JADBKU010000059.1 GCA_014896235.1 bacterium
CCCACAGGCTCTCAGCCATTTCCCCAGCGTTTCCGGCGTGACGCCGAGATTGACGTGGTCGTAGGCTTCCATCGCTGCCTGGTGGCGGTGGGCGTTGAGGGCGGCGACCACCAGCCGACCGCCGCGCCGCAACTGGCGCGCGGCTTCCGCCACGGCGGTTTTCGGTTCCCGTGCGTAGGGCAGCGCATGCATGAGGAATACCTGATCGAAGCCGCCACCGGCGAAGGGCAGGGCGTGCATGTCGGCTTGGCAGAAGGCGACGTTGGCCGCGCCGTGCAAACGTTTGCGCGCAGCGGCCAGCAGTTTGGCGCTGAGGTCGACGCCGACCACACTGTGCGCGCGTTCGGCGATCAGCTCGGCCAGCACGCCATCGCCACAGGCGATGTCCAGTACGTCGCCGAGGTTCAGCAGACCGATCAGGGCGTGGGCCGTCGCCTCCCAACCGCGACCGGGCGAGTAGTACAGCTCCATGCGACCGGCCACCGATTCGGCCCAGCTCAGTCCGCGCTTGCGTGCGTGGACCACTTCCGCTGCGCGTTCCTGATCCAGGCGTATCTGCGCATCGTCGAGCTGTTCGCGCAGCAGTGTCCACAGTTCCTGGCCGCGGCCTTCGCCGGAGGCCGCGGCATACATCGCCGCAGTCCCACTGCGCCGATGCTGTACCAGGCCGGCGCGCTTGAGTCGTGCAAGATGGGTGGAAACACGGCTTTGCGCCAGACCGGTGATCTCCGTCAACTCCGCGACGGACAGTTCCTGGACTTCCAACAGCAGAAGGAGGCGCAACCGGCTCGGATCGGACAGCAACCGGCAGAGTTCAGTGCTTTGGGCGATACTGAATTTCATTTAGGGCGGCCCGCGGTCCGCCCTGATTGCGCGGATTGAAGCGAGAAAAAACGCATCACTGGATTCGCGCAGTTCGGAATTTCGCTTCAGCTTTGCGTCGAGCCGGAATCGTCTACGGATGCCGCGGCGCGCGTCCGAGCATGCGCTTTTCGGGCGGCGCGGCCGGCAGTGGTTTTCGCGCGCTTGATCGCCCGACGCGCCGGAGCGACTGCTTTCTTGAGCGCAGCACGGCTTGGTGTGCCGCCGGCGAGATGTTTCTGCATCAGCGCGGCAAGTTCGGCGCGGGTCTCGGACACGACTTCCAGCGATTCGCGAGCGTGCGCAATGACCTCGTTGACCGTGCGCTGGAGCAAGTCGAGTTGTTTCTGCGCCAAACCTTTGTAGCTACCCCGCCGATCGGCATCGCGGATCGCTTTGACCGCCGCACGGTAATAGTCGTTGAGCGCTTTGAGTTCGCGATCAGCGATTTTCTGCACGCCGGCATAGACGATCTTGTTGGCGCTGGACACGAGCGTCAGCGAATCTTGGCGCAGCTTTTCCAGCTTGCGCTTGAGCTCCCTTAGCCGCGGTTTCGTCGCCATCGCCTTCTCCGAAATCGTCCGAGTGCTGCGATTGTAGAAGCGGGGTCGTAACCGCGCAAAGCGCGAGAATGCTAGAGCCCCGGACACCCGGCGGCGTGGCGTTCGTTGTTCTTACCATACGGGAGCGTATATTATGGCGGCGCTCATTTCCGCCCCGCGCCGCGCGCAAGCCGCGACGGCATGGCTACACCCCAAAATCTGTCGAGGACGCGAAACGCTCATGTACCAAGGACTTTCGATTCAAGTGCGCCTGCTCGAAGGCGGCATCGCCGAGCTGTGCTTCGACCGCAAGGAAGACGCCATCAACAAGTTCGATGCGCGCACGGTCAACGAGCTGCGCGAAGCGACGGCCAAGATCGCAGCCACGCCCGGCATCAAGGGCCTGCTGGTGAGCAGCGCCAAGGACGCATTCATCGTCGGCGCCGACATCACCGAATTCGGCAAGAATTTCAGCCAGCCCGAGGAAGAGATCGCGAAGTGGGCGATCGAAGCGAACAAGATTTTCAGCGCCGTGGAAGATCTGCCGTTCCCTAGTGTGACCGCGATCAACGGTCTGGCGCTGGGCGGCGGTTTCGAAATGGCGTTGGCGACCGATTATCGGGTGATGAGCACCAAGGCGCAGGTCGGTTTCCCGGAAGTGAAGCTCGGCATCTTTCCCGGCTTCGGCGGCACGGTGCGTTTCCCGCGCCTGGTGGGGGCCGACAACGCCATCGAATGGATCGCCGGCGGCGAGCAACAGAAACCGAACGCGGCACTGAAAATCCATGCTGTCGACGCGGTCGTCGCTCCGGAGAAGCTGCGCGAAGCGGCCCTGCGCATTCTCGAACTCGCCCACCGGGGGGCCTACGACTGGCAAGCGCGGCGCGCCCAGAAGAAAGGTCCGCTCAAGCTTCCACCGCTCGAAGCGATGATGGTGTTCGAAACCGCGAAAGGTTTCATCGCCGGCAAAGCCGGCAAGCATTTTCCCGCGCCGCTGGCCGCGGTGAGCGTGATTCAGAAGGCGGCGGGCAAGTCTCGCGACGAGGCCCTTGTGATCGAAGGTCAGGGCTTCGCCAAGATCGCCAAGACCCAGGCCGCTGATTCCTTGATCGGCCTGTTCCTCAACGATCAGCTCATCAAGAAGAAAGGCAAGCAATACGCCAAGATCGCTCGTCCAGTGAAGCAGGCGGCCGTGCTCGGCGCCGGCATCATGGGCGGCGGCATCGCCTACCAGTCGGCGGTGCGCGG
>JADBKU010000006.1 GCA_014896235.1 bacterium
AAGGGGCGCTCACGGCCGGACAGGCCGAGACTTACTACGAAGAGAAGTACAGCCGTGACGACTACTACACCGAGAAACATCGCGTGGTCGGCCGCTGGTTCGGCAGGGGCGCGGCGGAGCTTGGGTTAACGGGCGATGTCGACACGAGCGACTTCCGCGCGGTCCTGAACGGCGTCGATCCAAGGAGCGGCGACGTTCTGGTGCACGCCGCCCAGCGCGAGGGCGAGCAGAAGCGCGCCGGCTGGGACGCCACCTTCAACGCCCCCAAGTCGGTCAGCGTGCAGGCGCTGGTCGGCGACGATACGAGGCTTATCGGGGCGCATCGGCGCGCCGTCGAACGGGCGCTGGAAGACTTGGAGCGCTTCGCCCAGGCGCGCATCCGGCGCGGCCAGGAGTGGGTGACCACCGCCAACGTGGTCGCCGCCCGCTTCGACCACATCGCCGCGCGCCCGACCGACGCCGCCGCCAGCGACGGCTACGGTCCCGACCCGCACCTGCATACCCACGTGGTGGTGATGAACATGACGCGGCGGCCCGACGGCGCCTGGCGCGGCCTCGACCCGGTCGAAATCTACCGCTCGCAGGCCTTCGCCACAGCGGTATATCGCGCCGAACTGGCGCGCGAGGTGCAGAAGCTCGGCTACGCGATCGCTATCGCCGGGAGCGACGGACGCTGGGAGCTGAAGGGCTACGGGCGCGAACAGGTGCTGGCCTTTTCGCTGCGCCGCCAGGAGATCGAGCGCGAGCTCGAAAAGCTCGGGATTAACGGGGCGGGCGCGGCGCAGATCGCGGCCCATCGCTCGCGCCTCTCCAAGGATCATCGCGGCGAGGAGGCGCTCAAGGCCGAGTGGCGCGAGCGCGCCGCGGCCTACGGAATCCCGGTTCAAGAGATCGGGCGCTTGGCGTTGAATCGCGCCGGGACTCCGCCGGAAATCGGCGACGACAAATTGCGCGAGGCGGTGCGCCACGCCGCGGCGCACGCGACCGAGCGCAACGCCGCGCCCGACCGGCGCGAGCCTGAGACGTTCGCCCTTCAACATGCGATGGGCCGGACCGTCGTCGATCGTGTCCGCGGCGCGATCGACGCTTGCCGAGCCGAAGGCGAATTGCTCGATCTGGCGCCGAGCCATCGCCATCCGCTCGGCGCCTTCACCACCCCCGCGATGGCGGCGCTGGAGCGCGACAACCTCGCGCTGATGCGCGACGGGCGCGGCAAGGCCGAACTGATTGCGCCCATTGAAGAGATCAAGCGTTGGGCGGCCCGGCGCGGCCTCGCCGCCGATCAAACCCGCGCCGCCGAGATAACGCTCGCGACGCGCGACTGGCTGAGCGCCATCGAGGGGCGCGCGGGCGCCGCCAAGACCACCACGGTCGGCGCGATCCGCGAGCTCGCCCAGGAGCGGGGCTGGTTCGTCCGCGGCTTCGGACCCACCAGCGGCAGCGTCAAGGCGCTGACCGAAGCGGGCGTGCTCGCGCGCACCGTGGCGAGCCTGCTCGAAAACCCGGCTGTAGAGAAGCATGGCCGCGAACTCTGGATCGTCGACGAGTCGAGCCTGCTCGCCACCCGCCAGGTCAACCGGCTGCTCCATCTGGCGAGAGAAGTTGGCGTCGAGCGCATCGCCTTCGTCGGCGACGAGCGGCAACATCACGCGATCGAAGCGGGCCGCCCGCTCTTTCAGATGCGCCAGGCCGGCATGACCACCGCCTCGCTCACCGTGATTCGCCGCCAGCGCGACCCGGAGCTCAAACGGGCGGTCGAACTCGCTGCGGCTGGAAAGCTTGCCCAGGCGATCGCCGCGCTGTCGGAGCAGCAGCGCATCGCGCAGATTGCAGCGCCCGCCGACCGCTATCGCGCGATCGCCGAGGACTATCTGCGCTCGCATCAGGCCGGCCAGACCACGCTGGTCGTGAGCCCCGCGATCGAGGAGCGCGCCGAGCTCAACCGGGTCATCAGGACGCTGCTGGTCGCGCGCGGCCAGGTCGCGCGCGAAGGCGTTGAATTAATGACGCTGACCAATCTCGACCTGACGCGGGCGCAGCGGGCGCACGCGCGCCATTACGCGATCGGCGACGTGATTCGGTTCCGGCGCGGCAGCGCAAAACTTGGAATCGCGGCGGGCGGCTATGCCACGGTCGAAGCGTCCGATGCGAGGCGCAACCGGCTGCGCATCAGAACCGAGAGCGGCGCGCTCGCCGAGTACCAGCCAGGACGCTTCCGGGGCGTCGAAGTCTTCCGTTCGGAACATCGCACGCTCGCCGCCGGCGACCGCATCCAGTTCCGCGCCCCCGACAGGTTACTGGGCGTCGCCAACGGCGAATTCGCGACCGTCGTCGCGATTGACGGCAGCCAGACCCGGCTGCGCACGGACAAGGGCCGCGAAATGGCAGTCGCGAACGCGCGGCTCCGGCACATCGACTACGGCTACGCCTCGACTTCCCACGCGAGCCAAGGCGCGACCGTGGACCGCGTCATCGTCAACGTCGACACCGAGCGCAGCGTGCGGCTCGTGAACCGCCGGCAATTCTACGTGTCGCTGAGCCGTGCGCGCCACGACGCGAAAATTTACACCGACAACGCCGCGGCGCTCGCCCGCGCCGTCGCGCGCGAGCAGCTCAAGCCGACCGCGCTCGAAAATCTCTCGCCCGCCCAGCGCCGGGCGCTGCCGAAGTTTCAGCCGATCGAGATCGATGAGCCCTTCGCGCGGCGGATCAGGCAGGGCCTGCGCCAGGCGCGGAAGCTCAAGCAAAGCCAGGGAATCCGATGGTGAGAGTGAGGAGGGAAGACGATGAAGTTCTGTACGCGGTGCGGTTCGAGAATGCTCGATCAATCACACTGCCGCGTCTGCGGAAAGCCCGGTTATAAAGCCACGCTTGAGGCGCCCGCCGCGGAGTATGCGCCCGCCGGCAATCTGCCGCCGTTTAAGTACGTTTATCGCGTTCCGCTGCTGGGCCCGCTCGAACGCGAGCGGCGCATTGTCGTTCCGTTCAGCTACATCAACGGAACTCTGATTGAGACCAGCAGCCACGAGGACGCGGCGCATCCGATCTGCTTCAGAGTCTGGTCGCAGCAGGACGATCCACGCTCCGGCCCGCGCGATCCCATCGTGGGCAGAAGATCGCAGCCCTCGATCAGAAGCATGGTACGGCTCCGGCTCGGCAGCGGCGTCGAGCGCTCATTCGTTCTCAGCCAGGCGAAACTGCGGAGCAGGCCGGAAAGCCGGATCACGCTGATCTTTCCGGCGCCAATCGAGCGCGCCGCCCATCCGCTCCACGACTACGCCGCGATTGCGGCCGTCGATCACGCCGCGCACGACTTTGCCTGGAGCACCGCGCATCCGGAGATTGATGCGCTCCGCTCGCGGCTGCCTGAAGAGCAGATCGAGCCGTTCGCCGATGCGCTGGCCAACCACCTCAACGGACTCTGCCGGCGCTGCCTGCGGCTGTTCGGCCAGCATCGCAAACCGGAGCGGCGATACGATCTCGCCGTCGCGCACCAGGGGGCAAGCCGATGAATGCCGCCCAACTCCGCCTTGCGCCGGCTTCGCGCAATTCCGCCGCGCCCGTCCCAGGGGAGCGCTGCGCTCGGTCACGCCGGAATTGCACCGCTGCGCCGCCGCTCGTGGGAGGCGGCGCCATGCGCCGCATCTGGTCCCTTTCCGCCGCCGCCCTTCCGGAGGTTTGCGAGAAGGGCGGCCGGGGAAAGCTGGCGCTGGATTTTCAAGCCCAAGCCATATGCGCCCTGGCCTGCGGCAAGCGGGCGCGAAAGGAGCAATGCGATGCGTCGTTACAAATGCGATCCGCGCTGGATCAACGCCAGGTTCAAAGGCGAGTGCGCGCGCTGCAGGCGTGCGATTCGCACCGGCGAGCGCGCCTTTTACTACCCGGAGGATCGTTCGCTCTACTGCGCGGCCGAGGAGTGCGGCGGGGCGGCGAGCCGGGAGTTCTCGGCGCGGGCGTTCGACGAAGACAACAACGCTTTGATGTAGGGAGTCAAGGACGATGTTGTATCAGGGCGACTGCGCCCGCTGCGGGCGCAAGGTGAGAACCGACGAGAACTGGTTCAAAGGACATGTCTGGGCCAGCACCGCGGTGTTTCATTGGGCCTGCCTGATCGCGCTGATGAAGGAACACGGCGAACAGGCGGCCGAGGACGCCGCGTGGAAGGCGAGCAGGGTTACGCGAGGCGAATAAACCAAAGCTCCGTGTCGAGGCCGTTACCCCCGGCACGGAGCGCAACAGGAGGTAAAAGTCATGTCGCTCAACAAAGTTATGCTGCTGGGAAATCTTGGGCAAGACCCGGAGATCCGCTACACCCCCGCCGGCATGCCAGTCGTGAACTTCTCGGTGGCGACCGACGAGGCCTACCTCGACAAGGACGGCAAGCGCCAGGAGCGCGCGGAATGGCACAGGGTGGTCGTCGCGGGCAAGCTCGCGCTGATCTGCCGCGAGTATCTCAAGCGCGGCCGGCAGGTGTTCGTCGAAGGGCGGCTGCGGACCCGCGAATGGGAGAGCAACGGCATAACCGCCCGGCGCACCGAGATCGTCGCCAGCCGCGTCCAGTTCCTCGGCGCCCCGCCGGCCGACGCCAGAGCCGACGAGCCTTCGGCCGAAGCGAGCGGCGAAAGCGGCGGCGTCGCCGAAACGGATATTCCTTTTTGAGCTTTTGGCACAGGGCGACCGTCGCGGCCGACGGTCGCCATCGTTCTCTATTTGTCGAGGAGGTGAGTGGTTGTGGTCGAATATCTCACCACTTCCGAAGCGGCCGAGTTGCTGCGGGTCAAAGCGAAAACATTGAACAACATGAAGGCGCGGGGCGTGTTCAGCGAAGGAGTGCATTTCTTTCGGCGACCGGGACTTGGGCCTCGCTGGAAACGCGATGCGCTTATAGAGTGGCTTGAACAAAGTCATCGGGATGCCGAGGCGTTCCCGCTGGCCGAGCCGGGCGGCAGGAATTTGGGGCAATAAGTGGGCGTCAGCGTCGTAACTAATCAGCATGGCTATCTGCGCTTCCGGATTTTCTGGAATGGCCGCGACATCGCTGTGTCCACGCGTTTTCGCGACGACGGGCCCCAGGGGCGTAACCGGCGGCTGGTAAGCGCGAAGGCGATTCTGATCGAAGAAGAGCTGAAGCGCGGCGCGGAGCTTCATCGCGCGTTGCTCCAGGTGCTGGGAGATTGTCCGCCCCGGCTGATGCCGGCTCCGGCTTCGGCGCCCAAGGCGAGGACGATTCGCAGCTACTACGAAGAATGGATCGAGCGTAGGGTTCCGCCACTGGTCCGGCTGTCGACAGCAAAACGGCATCGGCTCTGCTTCGAGGCGATCATCCTTCCGGAATTGGGAGGCGCGTTGTTTCAGGACGTGACCAAAAGCCGGATTGAAGCATTCCGCTCGAAACTACTGCGCGGAAGGACGCGGCGCGGAACCACCCGTACGGTTAAGGCGGTGCGCAACATCATCGACTGGCACCTGCGATCGTTGTGGCGGGACGCCGAGCGGGAAGGGTACGCAGGACCCTTTCCCCGCTTGGACTGGCCACGGGCACACCGCGAAAAGCCTGACCCCTTTGATGGCGACGAGCGCGATTCGATTCTGGCGTGGTTCGCCGAGCACGATCCCTACTGGCATCCTTGGCTGTTCTTTCTCTTCTGGACTGGCATGCGCCACGGCGAGGCGGCTGCGTTGCGATGGAAAGACATCGATCTGAAGCGGGGGATCGTTTCGATATCGCGCAGTCGCGACGAGGGCGAGGAGAACGCGCCAAAGACGACCGGCTCGATCCGCGAAATCCCGATGCTCCCGTGGGTCATCGATCTCCTGAAGCGGTTGCCGCGAAGGCTGTACTCCGACGGCGAAGAGTTCGTCTTTCTAACCCCGGAAGGTAAGCCGATGACGGACACTTGGTGGCCGAAGCGTGGGGCGGCGAGACGGCCAGTCGATGAAGAGTCGAAGGGAATCTGGTTCCGATGTCTTCGCAGTCTTGGCATCCGGCCGCGCAAGTTCTATGCGACGCGACACACCTTCATTGCGTGGGCGCTTTCTGAGGGAGCCAATTTGAAGGGGCTCGCGGAATACTGCGGGACGTCGGTGCAGATGATCGAGCAGAGTTACGGCAGATACATCCGAAAGGACTTCCTCGGACCGCTAATCGCAGCCCGCCCGGATGGGCTCCGCGACGCGGCGGTTCGGGGAAAAACCGGACCCCTGACCGGACCCCCTAAGGGGGTCTTCGAAAAAAGGCCCGAATTTCCTACGGAATTTTGGTGGAGGCGGGGGGAATTGAACCCCCGTCCGAAGACCTTCAGACTGCGGCCACTACACGCTTATTCCGCGAATTGATCTCGCTGGCGAACCGCCCACGGACAGGCTCTCCGCCAGCCAGCCGATTGAGCTCTCAAGCAACCGTGCAATCGGTGAACCACGACGCTCCAGCCCGCTAAATGACGCCCCGACCCGCTGTCACGGGCGAACAGCGGCGAGACGCTAGCGGCCCTTAGGCCGCCAGAGCGTAACCGTTATTGTCTGCGGGTAAATTTCGCAGTCTGTTTGTTTTACGGGCCAACAGAACCCCGGCGTGCGACCGTAATCCCCTAGCCTCCGTCGAACCCGGTTCGCCCCCGGCATCTCGGACTTTGGAGAAGATTCGATCATCTCGGTCACTCCATCAATCTACGTATGCATCCCCGATTCCGCAACTGCGCGCGCTCTTCCATCGCCGGCGCGCGATGCTGTCGGCGCAGCATGCAGACCACGGGAGCCACTCGCCCGAACCTTTATAATGTGTGCTAAAATGGCGTGGACTCGATGAAAATCCTTGGAATTTCCGCCTATTACCATGACAGCGCGGCCGCGATCGTCGAAGACGGAGAAATTATCGCTGCGGCGCAGGAAGAACGTTTCACGCGGAAAAAGCATGACGCCGGCTTCCCTCGCAATGCGGTCGCCTATTGCCTAGCGGCCGCCGGATGCGGGCTTGGCGAGCTGGAGGCCGTCGTCTTTTATGACAAGCCCTGGATCAAGTTCGAGCGGATGCTTGAAACTTATCTGGGTTTCGCTCCAAAGGGCTTGAGTTCGTTTTTGACCTCGATGCCTTTATGGCTCAAGGAGAAGCTCAACCTTAAATCGCTGTTGCGCAAGGAATTGGCTGCGGCGGGCGGATGCAAGCCGGGCGAACTTCCGCCGCTGCTTTTCACTGAACATCATCAGGCTCACGCCGCGTCGGCTTTTTTCCCAAGTCCCTTCGAGCGCGCAGCCGTGCTCTGTCTCGACGGTGTCGGCGAATGGGCGACGACCTCGCTATGGCTGGGAGAGGGGAACCGGTTGACCGCGCGATGGCAGATCGATTTCCCGCATTCGCTCGGGCTGCTTTATTCGGCCTTTACCTATTACACGGGGTTCAAGGTCAATTCAGGCGAATACAAGCTAATGGGCCTCGCGCCGTATGGTTCGCCCAGGTACGCCAGCCAGATACTCGACCATCTGCTGGACCTGAAGCCCGACGGCACTTTCAGGCTCAACATAGACTATTTTAACTATGCAACCGGTCTGACCATGACTGGGGCGAAATTTCATGATCTTTTCGGCGGCCCGCCGCGTCAGCCGGAAGCCGCGCTGACCCAGCGTGAGATGGACCTTGCGGCGTCGATCCAGCAGGTGACCGAAGAAGTCGTAAGCCGGCTCGCGCGTACCGCCCGGCGCGAATTGGATGTCGAATATCTCTGTCTTGCGGGCGGCGTCGCGCTCAACTGCGTCGCCAACGGCAAGCTCCTGAGAGAGAAGATTTTCCGCGATATCTGGGTGCAGCCGGCCGCGGGCGACGCCGGTGGCGCGCTCGGCGCCGCACTCGCCGGATGGCACATCTACCATCGCAGGCCGCGCGCCGCGAGCGAAAGCGACCGGATGCGCGGCGGTTTCCTAGGTCCGCAATTCGATGACGCGGAGACGCGGGCCGCGCTTGACGCCGCCGGCGCGGTCTATGAGCAGCTTGACGAGGATACGCTGCTCGATCGCATCGCCGAAGCGATGAGCCGCGGCGCCGTCGTCGGTTGGGTGCAGGGGCGGATGGAATTCGGACCGCGCGCGTTGGGCAACCGCTCCATTATCGGCGACGCGCGCGACCGCCGCATGCAGTCGGTGATGAACCTCAAAATCAAGTATCGCGAGTCTTTCCGGCCGTTTGCGCCGTCGGTGCTGGGCGAACGCGTGGGCGAATACTTCGAGCTTGATCGCCCCAGCCCGTACATGGCGATCGTCGCGCCGGTGCGCGAGGAATTGCGCATCCCGATGACCCCGGAGCAGCAGGCCCTGTTCGGCATCGACAAGTTGAACGTCCCGCGCTCGACGATTCCAGCCGTCACCCACGTCGATTATTCGGCGCGAATCCAGACGGTCCATCGCGAGACTAATCCGCGCTATCACGAGCTGATTCGCCGATTCGCGGCGCGCACCGGATGTGCGACAATTGTGAACACCTCGTTCAACGTTCGCGGCGAGCCTATCGTTTGCACGCCGGCCGACGCCTACCGCTGCTTCATGCGGACCGAGATGGATTATCTGGCGGTCGGCAACTTCCTGCTCGCGAAAACCGCGCAGCCCGAACGTCCGCGCGACGAATCGTGGCGTCAGCAGTTTGAGTTGGATTGACCCGCGTGGAGCATTCGGACGGAGCGCTGCGGACGCGCGAATTGCGCGAGTTCGGGCTGATTGTCGGAGCGCTGTTCGCCGGCGTTTTCGGCCTTATCCCGCTTTTGCGGCGCCATCCGGCGCATCTCTGGCCCTGGATCGTCGCGGCTATACTGTGGATTTTCGCGCTCGCGTGGCCGCGCGGCTTGGCGCCCGTATATCGCGGATGGACGCGGCTCGGTCAGGCCCTCGGATGGATCAATACACGGATTATTCTGACTGTGCTTTACGCACTGATTATCGTCCCGATTGGCGGCATAATGCGTATCTTTGGGCGCGATCGGATGGCGCGGCGGCTCGATCCGGCGTGTGAGAGCTATCGCGTCGTCTCGCGAAATCGGGCAGAAAAAGATATGGAGAAGCCTTACTGATGCTCGAACTGCTCAAAGACCTTTGGGGTTTCGCGCGTGAGCGCAAGAAATACTGGCTGGTGCCGCTGGTCGGCACGCTCGTGCTGTTGAGTATCCTGGTCGCGCTGGCCCAATATTCGGCGGTCGCGCCGTTCATCTACACGCTTTTTTAGGCTGCGGGTTTTTCGCCGATCCGGCGGGCGACATTCGGACGCCGCGGCGCCGGCGCGGCGCATTGCGCGCGACCTACTCAACCGCGGCAGTCGCCGCACGAGTCGCGGATTTGCGATGGAATTATGCTTAAAGCGATAGCGCAGCGGATCGGATTGATTCTGCTGGGAGTTTTGTTCGCCTTCATCATCGGCGAAATTGGCGTGCGCGTGCTGGGGTTTGCGCCGTCGGAGCTATATACATACGACCCTTACGTCGGCTGGAAGCTGAAGCCGAACGCTTCGGGATGGCAAACGCACGAAGGGCGCGCCTTCGTTTCGATCAACAGCGACGGATTCCGCGGACCCGACTATTCAATTCAGAAACCGCCCGGAACCTTGCGCGTCGCCGTCGTCGGCGATTCGTTCACCGAGGGCCAGCAGGTGCCATTCGACGACACCTTCTGCATGGTCGCGCAAAAAATCCTCCAGGCGCACTGCCCATTTCAATTTGTCGGCAAGGACGGCAAGCCGCGCATCATCGACCGGGTCGAAGTGATGAATTTCGGATGCGACGGTTACGGCACCGCGCAGGAACTGATCACGCTCAAGCGCTGGGCGTGGAAATATTCGCCGGACATCGTGGTGCTGATGTTCTTCAACGGAAACGACATGCGGAATAACTCCGTCGTGCTCGAGGGCGATAAGTGCCGGCCCTTTTATGTTTATCACGACGGCAAATTCGTTCTGGGCGGGCCATTCGAGGATGACTGGCTGTTTCGCGCGCATTGCATGATGCGTTTCGAATCCCGCCATTCGCGCCTGCTCGATCTGATCGGCGCGGGCAAGAAGGTGCTGGTCCACATCATCCGCGCGCCGTACGACCATGTGCAGACGCGGAAAAACAGGAAACATCCGCCGCACGGCGTCGAACTCGGTCTCAACGACGTGATCTTCGCGCCGCCCAAGACGCCGGTATGGGTCGACGCCTGGCGCGTCACCGACGCGGAAGTCGAAATGATGAACGAGAACGTAAAACGACACGGCGCGATTTTCATCCTCGCCACCGCGGGCACGGGAATTCAGGACGATCCGAGCGCTAAGATGCGCGAAAACTATATGAAATATGTCGGCGCGACGAATCTTTTCTATCCGGACGATCATCTCAAGGCGCTGGGCGAAAAGGACGGCTTCGACGTTCTCAACCTGCCTGAACCGATGCAGGCGTATGCCCAGGCGCACAACGTGTCCCTGCACGGATTTCCGAACACGTCTCCCGGCGTGGGCCATTGGAATGAAATCGGCCATCGTCTGGCCGGCGAACTCCTTGCGCAGCGGATCCGCACTCTGATCGAAGCGCAACCCGCCGCGACCGCTCCGTCCGGGCCGGATAGTACGGCGGCTCCGAAATAGCGATGCTTGCCGATCGAGAGCGACGAATTTCGCCGGTCGGCAGATGACTATTCGCTTCGCCGAATCGAGTCAGGAATGCGTTAACGATACTTTGATGCCGGAGTCGCCCTGATGATGCGCGGAAGAATCTGGAAAGTAGCCTTGCTCAACTGGGTGTTGCTCACCGCCGCTGCGGGCAGCAGCCCCAACCAGCCCAATTGGCAAGCGTCGGGAAGTTACACGAGCGCGACTGACTGCGTCGCGGCGATCGGCGCGAAACTGGCCGCCGGTTCGGTGGTCAGCGGAATCGCCGGATGGGCGAGCAGCGCGTTGGGCGCAGCGTCGGGTTCATCAAGCCAAGCCTCGAATGTGGCGCCGATGGTTTGCCTGCCGTCCAACCATCCGTGGGTGACGGGCGTCGCGGGCGGAGCATCCCCCAGCGCGGGCGCGACGGCGCAGCCGACCGCCTCGGCCACGCCATAAGCGGCGAATCGTGCGTGCGCTTACGCGGGCGCCTTGCCCTCAGGCCAGCTCGGCACGCCAGCGTCGAGCGGAACTTTGGCGCTTTTGAGATAGCCGGCGGCCATCCGCCAAAACCCGGCGATTAGCAGAAACTCGACCAGGTCTGAATCGGAGTAGGCGCGCTTGAGAATTGCCCAGGTGGCGGGTGAAACCTCGGCCCGCTCATGCATTTCGTCGGCCATTCGGATCAGCGCTCGATCCGCGTCGCTGTACGCTTTGCACGAATCCGGATCGCGCACGCCGAGAATCTCCTCCTCGGTCATCTTGAGGTCGCGCGAGACCCGCACGTGCTGGCAGAACTCGTATTCCGATCGCGTGCGCCATCCGGTGCGCAGGATTATCAGCTCGCGCTCGCGGGCGCCCACGGTGTTGCGGAACATCAGCGTGGTCAGCATCGCGGCGAAGGCGCCTGTCGCCGTTGGATTGTTGAGCATCGTGCGAAACGCGTTGAGCGGCGTAAGCCGTTCGTCGATCTGATTGGCGCGGGCGCGCGCGAGCGCCTCTTCGGCCGGCAGCACAGGAATCATCGATCGCAGTCCTCCCGGAAAGCGTGATTTGCGGCAGGTTACGCCGCCCGCGTCCGCTCGGGCAACCCTGTAAAAGGCTGTCCGATCGCGCGGATTTACCCGGCAATTATTGAGTCCTGCATATCATCGTGAGATTTGCGCCTGACGCCAGAAGGAGCGGACCAGCGGCGGACGGCGGCGCATCCGGCGCAAGGCGCGGCGCGCCTGATAGCTCAGTTGCTCGAAGCCGCGTGGACGGAAGTTGGGCAGTTCGTGATGCCGCCACTAACCCCAGATGCATTCGACCGGATTGAGCTCGGGGGCGTAGGCCGGCAGTTGCGCCGCCGCGCCAACGATCGCGCGTTCAGTTTCTCAAGATAGAGAGCGGCGGTGGCGCCGAAGATCAGCGAACGGACCTCCGCGCCGGGCGCCGTTTTGAGCGCGTCGCGCAGCGCCTCTACCGCCATCGAAACGCTGTCTTCGTCGAAACTGGCGACGGCGCGATCCCCGCGCGCTTGAGCCGCCGGTAGGGAATATACGAACCGTACGAGACAATTCCTGTCATAGGCGCATTAAAAGACCGCGGCCCTCGCCCCGTCAACTTAGCGCGGCATGGCGACGCGAATTGTCGGTGGGCCGGGCTGAACTGTGCGCGTGCAAAACGGCACGGAAGGCTTCCGGATCAGGCGGAGAGGCCGGCGGCGCCGCTCGGACCGGGAGGGGACGCCTCGGACGCGGCGCGCAGCGGCAGCGGACGGCCGAGCGCTTTTTCCAGCGCTTCGACCAGCGCGGCGCGCGAAATCGGCTTCGCGATATGGAAATCTCCGCCGGCCTGGCGGGCGCGGTTCGGCGTCTTCGCGCAGCGCGGCCGCGCTCAGCGCAATGATCGGCGTGCGCGGGCCGCCGCGACGCTCTTCGTCCGCGCGCATCGCGCGCATCGCGCCGTAACCGTCCAGCACCGGCATCTGCAGGTCCATCAGCACGACGTCGTAGCGCCCTGCGGCGAACTTGGCGCACGCGACCTCGCCGTTTTCGGCCTCCTCGACGGAACAGGCGAAGCGCTTCAGAAAGGCGCGCAACAAAAACCGGTTGTCGAGCGAATCATCAACCACCAGGATACGCACTTCGGGCGCGGCCGGCGCCGGATTTTCGGCCGCCGCGCCGTGCGCCTCGCCCACACGTTCGGCGTCACCCGCGGACGCGGACGCCTCCGGCGCCTGATCGAACATCGCCGTGAAATGAAACGTGCTGCCGGCGCCGACGCGGCTCTCCACCCAAACCCTCCCGTCCATCAGTTCGACCAGGCGCTTGACAATGGCCAATCCGAGTCCGCTGCCGCCATAGCGGCGCGCGGTCGAGGAATCGGCCTGGGTGAAGCTGGCGAAGATATCGTCGAGCTTGTCTTCGGGAATTCCGATACCGGTGTCGGTCACGGCGAAATGGAGCGCGACGCGCGCCGGCTCGTCCGCGGCGGCCGGCGGCGGTTCGGAGGATGGTTCGATCGCGAGCGTGACGCGGCCGGTTTCAGTGAATTTGATCGCATTGCCGAGCAGATTCAGGAGCACCTGGCGAATCCGCAGCTGATCGCCGATCACCGCCGCCGGCGTCGCGGGCGCGATTCTCAGTTCGAGCGCCAGACCGTGCTCGTCGGCGCGCACGCGCAGCGTATCAACCACGCCGGCGGCCAGCGCGCGGAGATCGAACTGCGAGCGCTCCAGCCGCATCCGGCCGGTTTCGACGCGGGCGAGATCGAGGATGTCGTTGATCAGATTGAGCAGCACATTGCCATTGCTGCGCATCAGGGCGAGATATTTGCGCTGTTCAGGACCGACGCACGATTCGGCCAGCAATTCGGCCATCCCGAGAATCGCATTGAGGGGCGTGCGAATTTCGTGGGACATGCTCGAAAGGAATTCGGACTTCGCGCGCGAGGCCGCCTCGGCCGCTTCGCGCGCCGCGACCAGCTCGCCCTGAATCCGCCTGAGCTCGGTGATATCGCGGCCGATCGCGAGACGGCAGGGCCGGCCATCGAACTCGATTTCCGCCGCCGACAGCAAAAATGTGCGCTGTTCGCCCTCCTTGCCGCGGAAGGTCATCCCGAGATTCCGGATCGTGCCATTGCTTTGGAGCAGCGCGGCGCAATATTCGTGCATCCGCGGATCCGGCCATAATCCAAGTTCCAGACCGGTTTTGCCCACCGCTTCGTCCGCGTCGTGGCCGCTCAGGCGCACGAACTCGTCATTGACGAGAACGATTCGGCCATCGCTCGCCTGAGTGATCACTATCGGATCGGGACTGGCGTCGAAAATGCGCCGGAATTGTTCATTGGCGCCGGAATGAAACAAGTGTGCGAATTCCGATCGAGCGTTGAATCCTAACCAGCCAGCAACCGTCATGCCATCGCCGATCGCATAATTCACGTCCACACAAGTCGCTAAAGACAAAGCTGCGACTCAAGTGGGGTCAACATGCTGTCGCAAACCCGGCAATTTTTTAGCGGATAGATGTTTCGCCGGCGAACTGTTGTTCCTCGCGATGCGAGCAGGCGCGCGCCGCGCCGCGGCCGGTTCAGCGGCGGCGGAAGATCGCATCGGAAGATCGCGTCGTGAACGCATACACGCGCGGGCCGAAACGTTTCATATAGTCGCGCAAAGTCTCCACGCCCACGCCGGCCGCGATCAGCGCGCCGCCGCCTTGTTCGCTCTGCCGCACGCGCCAATGGCCGGTATCGAGCCGGATCAAAACCATCCGGTCGCGCCCAATCTGGACGTTGCCCCGCTTGCCAAAGCGGCGCAACTCCAAACCGTACTCGCCCAACAGATGCTCCCAGTAAACCCAGCTCATCTGAAACACTTGCGGGCGTTCCGGCGGCATCTCGGTCGGCACCGAGAAACGCCTCATCAGAACTTGGATCAGATTGCGCGCGTTCTCGACCTCGGTCGGCGACCATCCATGCTCGACGCTCACCGCCTTGAGCAAGCGGATTTTTCGCAGTGCATCGGAGAGATTCATGCTTTGCCGTCGCGCCTGTGTGAAAAAGCTTTCGCTTCGCGATCCGCCTAATACTGCCGCATACAGCCAGCGGTTCTGCAACGCTGAGATATTTATAATAATAAAGATAAAACAATCCAAACAAAGACAAAAAGCTTTTTCGAGAATCGATGAAAGACGCGCAGCGGTTATCCACAGGCGTTTGATTGCCAGATTCGTCACGAATCCATCAGGATGAAATTTTTCACCCCAATGGAACCGTCTGACCCTAAACGGTTTGGTTTTGCTTGAAGGAGGCGCGTCCAGGCATAGACGCCGCCAGATTTGCGTTACAGCGACGCCAGCGCACCGCTCAGGCGCAAGTAGAAGTGAAGAAACCGCAGCGGACGCCAGCCGACGCCAGCCGCGCAAGCGAACGCCGAACTACTTCACCCGTTCCCAATCGGCATGCGCGCCGTCGGAATCCTGGTTTTGATTGTCGCTGGTGGATTGGCGGTCGCGCGGATTGGGATCGCTATAATCACGGATAATTTCGGTATGCGTGCCGCCGGAGCCGCCCGCCTGCGCGCCGCTCGGCGCAAGAGGATTCGGCGGACTGACGCGCAGCGCGCCCGCGCCCATCGCCGAGCCGGCCGCCGCGTTCATCGTGGCGCCGTATTCACCCATCGTTTGCGCGCGCGCGGCGGTTAGCGGCGCGAGGACCAAGGCCGCGCATCCGGCGATCACGGCGACGAAATATTGCCGCCCGTCCAGGCGTTTCATTATAAGTCCCTCCCCGCGCGAGTCGCGTCGAAACAAACCGCGCGCGTACGCTCGCCATTTCCCATCAAATAGCACCAAAACGTCGAACGTCATATATCGTTTCTATTGGCGGCCAGACACCGGGAAACGCGCCGCGCCGCCCGAGCGCCGCCACCAAATCCTGCGGATTACGAGGTCACCCGCCGATTTGGTACATCGAGCGGTCGCGCGTCGAGCGCCCTTCCAGCAGATGATGGCCGGTGGGCTTGATCGCCACCGCTTTGGCAAGGATTTTGGCGACCGCTGCGACGCCGCCGTCGCCGTTGCCCGCACGCAACGCGGCGCGAACGTCGAGTTCGTCGTCGTTGAGCAGGCACAGATGGAATTTGCCGTCCGCCGTCAGGCGCATCCGGTTGCACGATCCGCAATACGGCTCGCTGACCGGGCTGATAAAGCCGATCACGCCTGGCGCGTCCGCGAGCCGATAGTTGCGCGCCTCGTCCGCCGGATTGGCCGACGGCAGTTCCGTAAGCGGACCGAGTTCCGCCTCGATACGGCGGCGGGTTTCGATATTCGACACGTAGCGCTTGATCGACAGCGACGCGCACTCGCCGCCGCCGAGCGGCATCAGTTCGATGAATCTGACGTGCCATGGCCGCTCCAGGGTGAGCCGCGCGAGGTCGATAACGTCGCCTTCGTTGTAGCCCGCGGCGACGACCGCGTTGAGCTTGATCGGCGTGAGTCCGGCCGCTTCCGCCGCCATGATGCCGCGCCAGATCCGATCGAACGCGCCCCAGCGCATCTGGCGCTCGACTGTCGCGGGATTGAGCGAATCGAGATGCACGTTGATGCGGGCGAGGCCGGCGGCCTTGAGCGGCGCGGCTAGCTTGTCGAGCATCAGGGCGTTGGTCGTCAACGCCAATTCGCCGACGCCGGGCACGGCGGCCAGCCGAGCGACGATTTCCAGCAGGTCGAGGCGCAGGGTGGGCTCGCCGCCGGTCAGGCGGAATTTCCGAAAGCCGATCGATACGGCGGCGCGGACCACCCGTTCGATCTCCACGGGCGTGAGCAATTCAGGATTGGGCAGGAAGCGCAGGCCTTCGAGCGGCATGCAATAGACGCATCTCAGGTTGCATCGATCGGTGACCGAGATGCGCAAATAGTCGATTTCGCGATTGAAAGAATCCCGTGGCATCGTTGCCGCCGCCGCCGCGCCGGCGGGAAAGCCCGCCCGGATTGGCGCGGCGAAGGATCAACGCGCCGGCGCGCGGTCGATCAATGATTCTAATCGCCATAAACAGGGCGTTACAACCCGCTGACCAATTGGTCGGGCGCGCCGCGGACGATTCTTCGACCGCGCTTCGCAGACGTGCGCCAAGCTGTTACAATTTTATGAAACTCTTTACGGCGCGCGGGCCTTCAGGCTCGCGGCCATGCGCGAACGGAGCCGGATGTGGCGCGGGCGCGGAGGGCGGCCGAAAGTATCGAAGGGGTTGATCGGAGATGCTTGCAAAGATTGCATGGGCGTTGAGCCTCGGCGCGCTCGCGGCGTTCGTGATCGGGCGGATGCTGGAGGATGAGGATGAAGCGATGATTACCCGCGCTACCGAAGAGCGGCTCGCGGCTTTGCGCCGCCATCTGTTCCGAGACGAACCGGAGCAGGAGATAGCCATGGCGCGGATCGATCCTCCGGCGGACGTTGCGGCGCGCTGATTCGTGCGGCCGAGCGAACCCAGCCGGAACCCACAGAACCTGCGCCAGATGAATCGAAATTCAAGCGACCCTCGCGGCGCGAGGGCGGCGGATACTCTTCGCTACCGCGCGTTCGGCGCGCTGGCGCGGATGGCTTTGCGCCGGCCATGGCTCATAATCGCGCTCGCCGGGGCGCTCGCGATCGCTTGCGTGCTCTACACCAGGGCGCGGCTCGAGTTTCGCACGGGCCAGGATGATCTGGTCACGGCCACCAATCGCGCGAGCCGCGACTATTTGCGCTACACCGGCGAATTTCCCGATCTCGACGGCCTGATCGTCGTGATTCGCACCGCGCCCGATCCGGCGCGCGCGGAACGTTTCGCGGATCGCCTGGCCGCGCGGCTCAAGGCGGACAAAGTCAACGTGCACAGCGTGCTTTATCGCCTCGATCCGGCCACGGTCGGCGGCGACGGGCTGCTCTATATGAACCGCGGCGATCTCGACCGGATGGCGGACCGGCTGAGCGCGGTCGCGCCGATGCTGGCCGCGTACGCGGCGCGTCCGGAGCTTGCGACCGTTATCGCGATGGCGAACCGGGAGCTCGACGCGACCGCGCGGAATGCGATTGCCGGGAGTCATGGCGCATCCCCGACCCAACCGCAGTCAAACTCGCCGGCCGGCAGCCTGATCTTCCTGCAAAGCGTGCTGCGCGGGATGCTGGCGGACCGGAGCGCCGCGGCGACGTCGCTTTTTTCGGCGCTCAATCCCGGCGAAGATCGTGGCGGAATCGACGACGGATATCTCGCTTCCGACAACGGCAAATATCTGCTGATGAACGTCGCGCCGGCCGACGGCGCCGCGAACGGCCCGGATCCGGTCGATGCGATTCAAGCCGAACTCGACGCGGTGCGCGCGGAATTTCCCGGCGTGGACGCCGGGATGACCGGAGGCCCGGCGCTGGCGCGCGCGGAGGCGGCGACGACGCAGCACGACATGACCATCGGCTCGATCGTCGCCGTGGCCAGCAACGTGGCTTTGATCGTAATTCCGTTCCGCGGGATCGTCGCGCCATTCTTCGCGATCGTCGCGCTGCTGACGGGCGTGGCGTGGTCGTTCGGATTCACCACTCTCGCGGTCGGCCATCTGAATTTGCTCTCGGCGGTTTTCACCAGCGTGCTCGCGGGAATCGGAATCAATTTTCCGATCCATCTGATGGCCCGCTACGACGAGGCGCGTGCGCGCGGCGCGGCGACGCCGGAAGCGATCGAACTGGCGGTGGTCAACACGGGCGCCGGCGTCTTTTCGTCCGCGTGCATCATGGCGCTGGCGTTCCTGATGCCGATGTTCACCGACTTTCGCGGCATCGCGGAACTGGGACTGGTCTCGGCGGCGGGACTGTTCATGTGCCTGATTTCGGCGTTGCTGGTGTTTCCGGCGTTGCTGGTCATCCGCGATCGGCGCCGGGCGCCGATTGCGAAGCCCGCGCTCAAGTCGGCGGTCGCCCCGCGCCCGACGACGCTCGAGCGAATTTTCGCAAAGCCGGCGTGGATCGTCGCGGCGAGCGTGGCGCTGACGATCGCCGCATTCGTCGCTGCGCCGCGGGTCCATTTCGATCAGAACGTGCTCAAATTACAGGCGAGCGACGCCGAAGCGGTGCGCTTCGAAAACATCCTGATGCGGGATTCGGGCCGCTCGTCGTGGTTCGCCGTATCGCTGGCGAAAACGGCGGCCGGGGCCGATCGCAAAGCGGCCGCGTTCCGCCGCTTGCCAGAAGTTTCCGACGTTCAGACCATCACGAGCTATATCCCCGCACATCAGGCGGAAAAGCAGGCGATTATCGCGCGGCTCGCCGCGGCGCTCGGCTCGATTACGGTGGCGCCTGCGCAGCCCGCCAATCCGCGCGCGCTGATGGCGCAACTGGAAGAACTTGCGGCGCGGCTCGGCGCCATGAGCCGTTTCGATTCCACCGGCGCCGTGGCTGAAACGGAAAAGCTCGCGCGCGACGCGATCGCGCGGCTGCGCGCCGATCCGCGCGCCTTCGACGTTTACGCCGCGGCGCTGCGCGCGAATCTCGCCGGCGAACTCGCGCGGCTGCGCACGCAGTTGCATCCGCGCACGATCGACGAGCACAACCTGCCGAAACTGCTGCGCGAACGCTTCATCGGCAGAACCGGCCTTTACCTCGTGCAGATCTATCCGAAGGGCGACATCTGGGACGACGCGCCGCTGAGCCGGTTCGTCGCGGCCGTGCGCACGGTCGATCCCGACGTTACCGGTCCGCCCGTGCAGACTTACAATCTCGCGACGATCATGCGCCGCGGCTACGAGCGCGCCGCGGCGCTCGCGCTGATCGCGGTGTTCGTCTTCGTCTTCGCCGATTTCCGCAACCTGCGCGACACCCTGCTTGCGACCGTGCCGCTGATTTTCGGCGGCGCCTGGCTGATCGAAGCGATGGGCCTGCTGGGGTGGGAGTTCAATCTCGCCAATCTGTTCGCCGTGCCGATCATAATCGGGATGGGCGTGGACAACGGCGTCAACATGCTTTACCGCTGGCGCGAGGAGCGCGACAAATCTTCGCTGATTCTGACCCGCGCGGTCGGCAAATCGGTGACGATCTGCTCGCTCACGACGATCGCCGCGTTCGCCGCGCTGATTCCCGCGCGCCATCGCGGAATTTCCAGCCTCGGATGGGTGCTCAGCCTCGGCGTGTCGCTAATCCTGCTCGCCACGCTGATCGTGTTGCCGGCGCTGTTCGAACTGATCGGCGCGCGGACCAAACCCGCTCCGCGCGCCGCCGATAGTCCCGCGCCGCTCATTCCGGAAATCGTCGAAAGCGAGCCGGAACCCGCGCGAAGCGAACCGCCGCGCGCCACCGGCACCGGCGGCCTCTGATCGCGACTGAATTTGCTGAAGACGGCGAAGACGCCGCCGCGGCGCGATGGTTGCGCTTTATTGCAACCATCGTGACGCGGCGGGACGGCCACGCGCACGGAGTCAGGCGGGCTTGAATTTGACCAGCGTATGCTCCGGCGTGACGTCGTCGAACGCGACCGTCACCGGCATCCCGATTTTGATCTTTTCCGGCTCCGCCATCAGATTTGTCGTCATCCGCGGCCCTTCGTCCAGCTCGACGATCGCCAGCACATAGGGACCGTCGGCGAAGGCGCGGCTGGAAGCGCGGCGCACGACGGTATAGCTGTACAGCTTGCCCCGGCCGCTTACGTTGCGCCATTCGAGGTTTTCGGAAAGGCAATGCGGGCATCGCGGACGTGGATAATAGATGAATGCGCCGCATCCGCCGCATTTCTGAAGTTTCTCCATGGCGCACAGCCTCAGTACGGCGCTGATCGGCGACGGCTTCGGCAGGGGTTTATGATATTCGCTCATGCCCGGCGCTCCAGAATCAGGCTGACC
Source organism: bacterium (assembly GCA_014896235.1). GTDB lineage: Bacteria > Desulfobacterota > Binatia > Binatales > Binataceae > JADMIL01. Next base: position 20,437 of record JADBKU010000006.1, read on the forward strand.
TGTTCGCTCATGATGCCGCCGTTGCCGTTGACGTAGGCGAGCGCGGCGTCTTTGACCTGCCGTCCCTCGCCGCGGCCCATCAGTTGGCGGATTCCCTCGACCACGTGGCTCATGCCGCCGCCCAGTCCCGGCTGACCGAACGAAAGCTGTCCGCCATGCGTGTTGCAGGGAAAATCGCCCGCGTACGAAAGATCGTGCTCGGCAACGAACGGCCCGCCCTGCCCTTTCTTGCAGAAGCCGGCGTCTTCGAGCGTGACCAATACCGTAATCGTGTAGCAATCGTACGGGCAGACCAGGTCGATATCCTTGCGCTCGACCCCCGCCATTTTGAAGGCGTTCTCGGCGGCCGGCTTGATCGGCGAATCGGTCAGCGACGGCGCGTAGGTGATGCTCGCGTGGTTCGAGTACTCGCCCGCGCCGATCAGCGCGTCACGGAGGATTCTTCGCCCGCCGCGCGACTTCCGGCGACGCGACGATTACCGCCGATCCGCCCGAGCACGGGCTTACGATTTCAAACAGATGCAGCGGATCAACGATCATCCGCGAGCCGAGCACGTCGGCGATCGTGAGCGGCTTGTCGCCGAACGCCGCCAGCGGATTTTTGAGCGCGTTCTTGCGTTGATCGACGGCGACCTTCGCCATCTGCTCCGGCGTGGTGCCGTATTCGTACATATGGCGGTTCGCGATCATCGCGTAACCGCAGTTCGCGCCGATATTGCCGTACGGCGCCTCGAATTCGCGCTGCACCGACACGACCGGCACCTTCTGATCGCCGAGCCGGTTCAGATCGGCGACGAGGCACAGCACCGCCGAGCACATCCCGGCGTCGATCGCTGCGGCCGCCCGCCAAATCATCCCGGCCGGACTGGCGCCGCCGATATCGACGACGTTCAGCATCCGCGGATTTATCCCCAGCACCTCGGCCGCGCTGGCGGGATAGATGAAGCCGGGATCCGCCACCGGCATCCCGACCAGAAATCCGTCGATGTCCTTCTTTTCGAGACCCGCGTCGGCGATCGCTTCCGCCGTCAGACGGCCCATCAGGCCGAGCGGCGTCACGTTCGGCGGCGCTTCCTTCCATGGCTTGAGCTCGGCGATTCCGATCGCCGCCGCTTTACCTTTCAAACTCATCGGCGCATCGCTCCTGAATTTCGATTTAGTTGGGATTAGCACAGAATTTCCCGACGGCGTTAGCGCATCGACGTGCCGCCCGCGGCGCTGACACGGCGCGGCGCATCGTGTAGCGTGATGCGGTTAAAGGAGTTCCATCCATGGCGTTCATTCTCTGCGACGACCACAACCTGTCCGTCGAGGCCGACGGCATCGATCCCGCCGCCGCGCGCAAGCTGATGCTCTCGGAGCCGAAGCCGAATCCGACGCCGATCGAGCAGGAAGTGATCGACTTCGGCAAAGTCCATCGCGAATGCAATCTGCGCGTGCTCGCCGACTGACGCGCCGGGCGCGCCGCTGCGCCGCGTGGACAGCGCAGGGCGCACTTTTGTAAGTTCGGGCTGAAGCGCCCCAGCGGGCCGCATTGGAACCGGGAGCTCGAGCATGCCGCCATTCGAGTTGAAAGACCGCGCCGCGATCGCCGGCGCCGGCGCGTCGGCGTACGGGCGGCGCCTGATGCGCAGCGCGATCGACCTCGCCGCCGACGCGATCGCCGCTGCGCTTGACGACGCCGGACTCGCCCGCGAACGGCTCGACGGTATGATCGTCACCTTCGGTTCGCCGATCGGCGCCGACGCCGACACCCTTGCGCAGGTGCTGAACCTCAAGCTCCGCGCCTACAATCAAACCTGGGCGCACGGCCGCTTCACCGCGAGCGCAATTCAATGGGCCGCGCTGATGGTCGCGGGCGGGATGGCCGATTACGTCGCCTGCCTCGCGTCGGTCAGCTTTTCCGGCTTTCGCCGGCCGATGATGGGCGGCGCCGGAGACAGCGAAGGCGCGCGCGAAGCCGGCGGTTCGCATGGCGAGGATCCCGTCTTCGGCATGACTTCGCCCGGCGCTGGCGCCGCGCTCGTCGCACGGCGCTACTTCGAGCGTTACGGCGCGACCAGCGCGCAACTCGCCGCCGTCCCGGTCGCGTTCCGCAAACATGCCGCTCTGAATCCCGCCGCAATCATGCGCGAGCCGTTTTCGATCGGCGACCATCAGGCGTCGCGCTTCGTCTGCGAGCCGCTCCATCTGCTCGACTACTGCCTGATCAACGACGGCGCCGCCTGCGTGATCGTGACCAGCGCCGAACGCGCGCGCGACCTGCGCAAGCCGCCGATTTATATCGCCGGGATGCAGCCGCTTCCCGCCGGACGCGAGGAATTCATCTGGGCGTATCCGGGCTTCGGCGTCGCGCAACAATCGGTCTTCGACTACGACGCCGGCGAACAGCCGGTGTATCGGATGGCCGGCGTCGGTCCACGCGACATCGACGCGCTCTTCACCTACGACGCCTTCTCAATTCTCGCCTGGATCGCGCTCGAACGCTTCGGCTTCTGCAAGCCGGGCGAAGCCGCGGCCTTCACGCAGGACGGACGGATCGAACTGGGCGGCGCGCTGCCGATGAACGTCAACGGCGGCCTGCTGTCCGAGGCGCATATCATGGGCTGGAACCATCAGGTGGAAATCGCGCGTCAACTGCGCGGCGAATGCGGCCCGCGGCAGGTGGCCGGCGCCGAAGTCATTCAATGGGCGAACGCCTACGGCGACTCGCTGATTTATCATCGTTAGCAGGCGGCCGCCGAAGAATCGGCCACAAGGGATGGCGATGGCTGCGAACAAAGGCGATTATCCGAAGCCCCGCCCCGCGATCAGCGCGCTCAACCGGCCCTATTGGGACGCCCTGCGCCGGCGCGAATTCGTGCTGCAGCGATGCGGCGAATGCGGAATGCGATGGTATCCGCCGGCGCCGTTATGTCCGCGATGCTGGTCGCGGCGAATCGAGTGGACGCCGGCCAGCGGCCGTGGCCGCGTCAGCTCGTGGGTGGTGTTTCATCAATCCTATTTCCGCGGCTTCGACGCCGAAATTCCTTACAACGTCGCCGAAGTCGAGCTTGAGGAGGGGCCGCGCCTGCTGACCAATCTGGTCGGAGTCCGCAACGAGGAAATCCGCTCCGGGATGGAAGTCGAAGTGGTTTTCGACGACGCCGCGCCCGACCTGACGCTGGCGAAGTTCCGGCCGCGCCGCGCATCGGCGTAAAACGGGCCGATTGGACAATCACGGCCTCATTTTGTAGTTTTGCTGTTGGTAGTTTTGCAGTTTAACTAATTTTTCCCGCCGTCAATGGGGAGGTACGTTTGATGTCTCAGAAGCCTCGCATGCTTGAAGGCTATCGCGTCCTGGACTTCACCCAGTTCGTCGCCGGCCCCACCTGTTCGCGCCTGCTCGCCGAGATGGGCGCCGAGGTGGTCAAACTCGAACTCGCGCCCGAGGGCGACCGCGTGCGCGCCGGCGGCCTCAAGCCGCTCAAGCCGGAGTTCAAGGAATCGAGCCACAGCACCTATTATTTGCAGCACGACCACAGCAAGCTCAGCTTCGCGATCGACCTGAAGAAGCCGGGAGCGCGCGAACTGGTGATGTCGATGCTGCCCAAGTTCGACGTGCTGGTCGAAAATTTCGCGCCCGGCGTGATCAAGCGGCTCGGCTTTTCGTACGAGGACGTGAAGAAGGTCAATCCGAAAATAATCATGTGCTCGATTTCGATGGGCGGGCAGACCGGACCGCTCTCGGTCAAGGCCGGGTATGACTATATCGGCCAGGCCTACGCCGGAATCACCGACGGTATCGGCGAACCCGACCGCGCCCCCTCGGTCACCACGATGGCGATCGGCGACGTATCGACCGGCGTGGCGGCGGCGATGGCGATCGGCTTCGCGCTGATCCATCGCGAACGCACCGGCGAAGGCCAGTATCTCGACGCGTCGCTGCTCGACACCTACTTCCACATGCATGAGGTCACGGTGCCGCAGGTTTCGCTGCGCGGCGACAAATACAAGCCGACCCGCGGCGGCTCGCAGCATCCGGCCGGCGGGCCCACCGGCATCTACCACTACCGCGGCGACCAGTACGTTTATCTGTGCGTGCCGACGGCGCATCAGTGGGTCCAGTGCTGCCGCGCGATGGGGATGCCGGAGCTGGCGACCGATCCGCGCTTCCGCAGCGCGCGCGGCCGGCGCGACAACGCCGCCGAGTTGCAGAAGATTATCGAGGATTGGCTGGCGTCCCATCCGACCCGCGACGACGCGATCGCGGCGCTCGACAAGGAGCGCGTGCCCTGCGCGCCGGTCTATACGGTCAACGAGGCGATGAAGCATCCGCATCTCAACGAGCGCAAGACCGTCCGCTGGATCGAGGATCCGCTGCTGGGCCGCGTCGCGATTCCGGGGGTGCCGGTCAAATTTTCGGCGTGGCCCGATCGGACCGATCTGCGGTCGGCGCGGCTCGGCGAGGACAACGAACGGGTCTTGCACGAATACGCGGGCCTGTCGGACGACCAGATTAAACGGCTCTACGCCGAGGGTGTGCTGGTGCGCGACAAGACGCTCGACATCAAACCGGCGTAGTCCGGCGGCGCAAGGTTTTAACGCTAGACGCGAAGGGCCGCGTGATTTTTCGCGCGGCCCTTCGCTTGTGCCGATTCGTCGCAGCGCTACGCGCCCGGCTTGTCGCGCTCGACCAGCATCTTCATAAGGTTCTGATAGGTCGGCGGCATCGTGACGGTTTCGCGCATCGCGACCGTGATCGGATAGCGGATTCCGCCCTTGTGCGTTCCTTCCAGCCCCTCGACGATCTCTTCCGCGTATTCCCACGGAAACGCGAAGACCATTTCGGTGTCCTGCGTGCCGCCGAAAACCCGATCGCCGGTACAGGGCAGAATCACCTTAGGCGCGTTGGCGGTCATGGTCTGAATCACGATTTCCGCGCAATCCAGCCGTCCGCCGGTCGAACTGGTGATATTGCCGCCGCGCTGGTAAAGCGCGGCATGCACCAGCCGCAACACCTGGGCGCTGTTGCCGTAAACCGCGACGATATGGGGCGCGAACTTCGCGCGATTGAGCGGCGCGACGCAGACGTAATCGTACGAGCCGGGCGCGAATTTCCAAGTGCTCGCCTCCAGCTTCGCCGCCGCTTCCTCGTCCTTGCAGTACATCCCGTTCGACGCGTATCCGCGCAGATACTCTTCGTTGGGCGCGCGGAAGCCGAACGCGATCGCCGCGAGCGGGCAAATAACGTCGTCGCGGCCGACCGCGATTCCCCATCCGTAGCGCCGCGCCACGCCAATCGACTGGCAGACGATCCAATTCTCCTTGAAGCTCTGGCTGGGCACCTTGACGTCGTCGGGAATCGCCTCGCCCTTCTGAAGCATCCGAATCGCCAGCGGAAAAGAATCAGGCCGCACGAAGCGCGTGATGGCGTCTTCGAGCCGTTTGAGCGCCGCCGCCGTTTTTTCTTCCATTGTCTTCCCGCCTCGCGCGCCGTTAGCGCCGTTTCTTGCGCGGCGCCATGCGTTTCGGCTTCACACTGCGCGCCGGCTTGATTTTTTTCGCCGGTTTGGCGGCTTTCACCGCGACGCGCCGGACCGGCCGCGCGGCGCGAGTGCGCGCGGCGCGCACCCCGCGCATCGCCGGCTTCGCGTCGTCCGCGCTCGCCTCGAGACCGTCGGCGCTGAACGAGCGTTTCTTGATCAATACGCGCCGTTCGCCTTCGAATACGGTCTCACCGCGCTGGTTGACGCCCCAGTGGCGAAAATGAACCAGGCCAACGTCCTTATGGCCGCGCAACAGCTCGGGGCTGTCGTCTTTCCACAGGACTTCAGTGAACGCGTGAAGCGTGTCGCCGTGAATAACGGAGACGCGGAAACGCACCTTGTCGAGACCGACCTCCTCGACCGCCTGCTCGCCCGTGTCCTGCATCGCGAGTCCGATCACCAGCGACGCGGTGACGCCGCCGAAGACGATCCGATGCTTCTGCGCGGCGACCTGTTCGGCCAGTTCTTCGTTGAAATGAAGCTGCGCGGTGTTCATCACGAGGTTGGTGATAAGCACGTTTTCGAGCGCTTCCATGGTTTTGCCGCGCGCGTGCTCGTAAACGTCGCCGACGTTGAAGTCTTCGTAATAGTTGCCCCGGCCGGTCAGGGCCGCCGCATCGACGCTCATTCGTTCCCTCCAAGCAGGCGGTCCGAGATGATCCGCAACTGGATTTGCGACGTGCCCTCGAAAATCTTCGTCAAGCGCGCGTCGCGCCAATAGCGTTCGAGCGGCAGGTCCTTGGTATAGCCGTAGCCGCCGTGAATTTGCAGCGCGTCGCTGGTCACCCGCTCCGCCATCTCGGAGGCGAAATACTTGACCATCGACGCCTCCTTGTCGCAGCGCCGCTTGCCATCGACTTCGGTCGCGACGAAGTACATCAGTTGGCGCGCCGCCTCGATATTCGTCGCCATCTCGGCCAGCTTGAAGCGAATCGCCTGGAATTCCGCGATCGGCTTGCGGAACTGCACCCGCCGCTGCGAGTAGGTGAGCGCGTCCTCGAGCGCGCCGCGCGCCAGCCCGATCGCCCGCGCCGCGGTATGCACTCGCGCGATTTCAAGGAACGACATCATCGTGTAGAAGCCGCGGCCTTCCTTGCCGATCACCGTGTTCGCGGGAATGCGGAAATTGTCGAAATGCAGCTCCCAGGTCTTCCAGCCGAAATAACCGATTTTGCGGATCGGCGAACCGGTCACGCCCTCGGGCAGCTTGCCGCGTTCTTTTTCGATCAGGAACTGCGTGATGCCGACGTGGCGGCGTTTCTCTTCGGGCGGCGAGGTGCGGGCGAACAGATGGATAAAGTCGGCGCCGTCGGCGAAAGTGCACCACGTTTTGGTGCCGTTGACGACGTAGTAATCGCCCTCGCGCGTCGCCCGGCAGGCGACGTTGGCGAGGTCGGAACCGGCATCCGGCTCCGACAGCGAAAACGCGCCCAGCAACTCTCCGCGCGCCATCGCGGGAAAATATTTGCGCTTCTGCTCCTCGCTGGGATCGCCGTATATCCCGTTGCCCCGCGCGATAATGCTCGCGACGCTCATCCACGCCCGTCCCAGTTCCTCGGTGACGAGGGCGTACTCGAACACGCCAAGCCCCAGTCCGCCGTATTCTTCCGGAATCAGAATTCCGAAATAGCCCAGCTCGCCCATCTTGCGGCGCAATTCCATCGGAATTTCGCCCTCGACGGGATCGAGCCGGTTGGCGGCCGGCAGCACCTCGTTCATCGCGAAATCGCGCGCGGTCTGCTGAATCAGTTTTCGTTCTTCGGTTAGATAGCTCATCAGGAAACGCCTCGCTTGGGCACCAGATTCGATCGGCGAAAATCGATCACGCGGGCGCCGGCCTTCGGTCCGTCGGCGAAAAAGCCCTCGGTATGCCAGGTGACGATTCCGGACTCCGGACGGCTCTGGGATTCGCGCTTGTCCGCCACCGTGCTGCGCGCAGTCAGCGTCGCGCCGGGATAGACCCGCTCATAAAAGTTCAGATTATCGACGCCGAGGAACAGTCCCCCCGCCTCGCTAAGATCCTCGACCGAGAGGCCGAAAACCGTCAGAAAGACCAGCATCGGATTGACGACGATCCCCGGATGGCCGTGCGCGCGGGCGTACGGCGCATTGAAATAGAGCGGATTGTACGAAAGCGTCAGGGTCGTAAAGAGACTGTTGTCGCCCTCGTTCAGCGTGCGGCCCCAATGATGGTTGAAAACGCGGCCAATCTCGAAATCCTCGTAAAGATTGCCCTTGGGCAGCTTTCGCGCCCGTGCGCGCCAGTCGTCACTCATCTGCGATGCTCCATGTGGTCAGCATGTTGTAATCCTCTCCGCAAGCTCCCGCCACGCATGGCGACAGTTCGCCGGTTCTTTAACCCTGCGCCGTTCCGCGATGCGTCAAAATGCCGCCGCAGCGCCGATTTGGTAATCTGCCATCCCGAGCGCCGTCGCTGCAAACTATTGCGTGCCGCACGCCGGCTCGCCATCCACAAAATCGGATATGTCGCGGCGGCTGCGATTGTGCTATCGCTGAAAAAAACCCGACACGACGCCTCTCACGCAGGAGTCGCCAATGAAGCGCAACATTTTCCGCGGTCTGCTTGTCGCCGCACTGACATCCGCGGTCGCCATCTTCGTCATCGGTGGACAGGCGCGTGCGCTTAGCCTCTCGAGCCTGTTGGGCGGCGGTTCCGAGAACGTCCCGGGCTTGAAGCTGATTCACGCCGGCGACCTTTCGGCAATGATCGCGCGCCACACCGCAAACCTTTACATATATGACGCAAATCCGTCGGACGTGCGTGCCGAATACGGAGTCATTCCGGGCGCGCGGATGCTGCCCTCCGCCGACGGCTATAACGTCGCGGAGACGCTGCCGCCGAATAAACGCGCGACGCTGGTCTTTTATTGTCACAACCAGCATTGAATGGCCTCGCACGAGGCCGCCCGGCGGGCGATCAAAGCTGGTTACGAAAATGTTGAAGTGATGAGCGACGGAATTGCCGGATGGAAGGCGGCGGGCGATCCGACCGTCCCGGCGCCGGCGGGCGCGGCAGACTGACTGGCGGCGCGTTCTTGTGACCAGGCGCATCATGCGCCAGACTCTCCGTCGCGCCGGTCGTTTGATAATATGCATGAATCAAGCTGTCGGGAGATTCCCTATGCGCGTCCGTTTGACCGCGGTTATCGTCGCGAGCGCCATGCTCTGCCTGGCGATACCGCCAGCCTCGTACGCTTTTGATTGGTCCAAAGCCTTCGGCGGACTGGGCGAACAGGAACAATTCCACACCTTCAAGCTGATTCACGTCAAAGATCTGAAAAACCTGATCGATAATCACACCCCGAACCTGCATATCTATGACGCCAACGCGCCTGAAACCCGCGAAAAATATGGCGTAATTCCGGGCGCGCAGTTAATCGAAGCGCCCGACGGTTATCGCGTCAGCACTACGTTGCCGGCCCAGAAGAGCGATCCTCTGGTGTTCTATTGCGCCAATCAGGCCTGTATCGCGTCGCATGAGGCCGCGCGCCGCGCGCTTGCGGCCGGTTACACCAACGTCAGCGTGATGGGCGACGGCATCATGGGATGGAAAGCGGCCGGCGAGCCTACCGTTTCCGCAGCCGCCGCGAGCGCAACGCCCAAGCAAGGTTGACCGTTTCGTTCGCGCCGAACCGGCGGAACAGTTGGGCTTTCGCCCATCTTCACTCAGCCGCACTATGATGGGCGCGCGATTCGCCCCCAGTGCTCTGGATCGTTAAAAACGATCAAATATAGTGGCCGCGTGCCAGCGACCGACCCCGACCGCGCCGCCGCCGAAGCTCCGGTACGCGAACTTACCCTCCGCGCCTTTATACTCGGCGGAGTCCTGGCTTTGATTCTGGGCGCCGCGAACGCCTACCTCGGTCTTTATGCCGGGATGACGGTGTCGGCCAGCATTCCCGCCGCCGTAATTTCGATGGCCGTGCTGCGGATGCTCGGCCGGGCGACCATCCTCGAAAACAACGTCGTGCAGACGATCGCTTCGGCGGGCGAAGCGGTCGCGGCAGGCGCCATTTTTACCTTTCCCGCATTGATCATCCTCGGCCAACGCGGACCTTTGCCTTATTGGACGGTAAGCCTGCTATGCCTTGCTGGGTCGGTCATGGGCAGCCTGCTGATCGTCTTTCTACGGCGCGCCTATATCGTCGATGAGCGGCTTCCATATCCCGAAGGCGTCGCCTGCGCCGCCGTCCTGCGCGTCGGCGAATCGGGCGGCGCGAGCGCAGCTCCACTCGGATGGGGAGCACTGGGCGCGGCATTGCTCAAAACCGCGCAAGATATCCTCGGCGCCGTCCCATCGTCGCTCGGCGGCGCGCGCTGGCTCGGCGCGGCGCCCCTCGCCGGGTCGTTCAATATCTCGGCCGCGCTGCTCGGCGTCGGCTATATCGTCGGCGTCAGGATTGCCGCGCTGGTTTTCGCCGGCGGCGCAATCGGATGGTTCGCCGCGATTCCGATCGCCGCCCATTTTCATCCCGAGCTGCGTGCGCTTGCGCCGAGCGACGCCGCTATGCGGTTGTGGAGCGGCGAAACGCGCTATCTCGGCGTCGGCGCGATGCTCGTGGGCGGAGCGGTCACACTGGCGCGGTTGCGCGGGCCGATCGCGCGCGGATTCGCCGGGGGCGTCCGGACCTTGCGCGCGCGATCGGCGGCGGCGCGGCGCGAGGAACGCGACCTTCCGATAATCGTTGTGCTGGTCGCGGTAGGCTGCTGCATTCCGGTAATTTTCGCGCTTTGCTTCGCTATTTCTGGTTCTATCGTCGTAAGCGCGATCCTTGCGATCGCTCTCGCCGCGATTGGCTTCTTTGCGACCGCGGTCGCCGGCTACCTGACCGGCATCGTCGGCGCATCGAACAATCCGGTTTCGGGCGTAACCATAATTGTGCTCCTGGCAGTCGCGATTCTGCTCGCCGCGCTGGGCGTCGGCGCCGCCGTCGGTCCCCGCCTCGCGATCATGACCGGCGCCGTGGTCTGCACCGCCGCCGCGATGGCCGGCGACTCGCTCCATGACCTCGCGACCGGCTTTCATGTTGGCGCGACGCCGCGCGCGCTCGAAATCGCCGTTCTCGCCGGCGCGGCGCTCTCGGCTTTTATCGTCGCGCCCATTCTGAATTTGTTGATTCGCGCCTATGGCATCGCCGGAACCGCAACCGCGCGCGCGCAACCACTCGCCGCGCCGCAGGCTTTCCTGATGGCCAAAGTAGCGGACGGCGTATTCCATGGAGGCCTGCCGGTCGCCGCGATCGTAATCGGCGCTGGAATCGCCGCGCTGCTCGCCGTGCTCGATTATTTCCTCGAACAAGCCGGTGCGTCGTGGCGCACGCCAACGATGCCGGTGGCTATCGGACTCTATCTTCCGTTTGGATTGGGCGCGGCGATTTTCGCGGGGGCACTGTTTCGCGCCGCGAGCCAATCCCGCCGCCAATCATCGGCAGAAGCCGGCCCAGGCTTGCTGTTCGCCGCCGGAATGGTTGCGGGCGAAGCCCTGACGGGCGTCGCCGCCGGCCTGATGGTCACTCTCGGCTTGAGGCTGCCGCTTTTGTAATTGCCGGTTTGATGCGACGTTCAGCGCGAGGTCGCGGCGTCGCTTCGGCCGTCGCTATCGCCGATCGCGAACTTCGAGCGCAGGTCGGCAAACCGATCGCGCAGCTCGCTCGCGTCGCGGAACGACTGCGCAAGCTGCTCGAGCCGCTGGCGAATCTGACGCGCCGGCTCGAGCGCGACGACCACTTCGCCCAAATTTTCTTCAAATGCGGCGGCCAGTCGATCAACCTGATCCTGAAGCTCGCGCATCGGTGCGAACGTCTCGGACATCCCGGCCAATTCAAGCCGCAAATCGCGCATCGGCGCGAACGATTTTGCGAGTTGCTCGATCTGTTCCTGGAACCGCCGCAACGGTTCAAAAGCCCGCGCCGCCGACTGGCCAAGCCGCTCCAAGCGCTCGAACGCCTGAGCAAATTCCGCCAGCGTCGCTTGCATCGAGCGCGCCTGTTCAAAGACCTTGGCGACGGCGGCGCCCAGTTCGCCCGTTCCTGTTGCGACGGTACGCTGAAAGTCGCTCGAAGCGGCCGACGACGCGCCAGCCCTGGCAACCTCGGCTTTGGCTACGGCGGCGTCCTCGCTTGCAGCAGGCGAATTTTTTGCCTCCCCGGCCGACGCGGAATCGCTCGTCGCAGGCGCTGGCGGAGCGGGTTCCGCCACGGACGGATCGCCGGAGAGCGTCTCCGGGGCATTTGCGCCAGCACCGACCTTTGACGGCGCAACGGCGCGCTTCACGACAAACATGGGTTCGGATTTGTCAGTCGCCGCCGCGCCGCCTTTTGCGCCTGTGGCGTCGCGTGGACCACCGTTAGATTCGCCCTGCTGTTGCAGGAATCGCTTTCGCAGTTCTTCCAGCTTGGAACTCATCACACATCCTCAAGGCCTGGACCCGCCACGCTTCGGACGGCAGCAAAAGGCATTCCATTGATGCGGCAATTTTTAATCCTGAAATCATTAAACTCTCTCTAATCATCAATTTCAACTGAATGAACAAACTAAACACGTCAAATCTAATCAATAAATGTTTTTGGCTAAAACAGAAAAACAGACGAATATTCTCAAACGATTGAGCAAAATCGCAAATTGTTGCAGTTCCGCAACGCCAAATGGTCGCCACGTGATGAACGAAACGGATTCGTCGAGCGCGAGTTTTGCCCGGTCAGAGCGTCCGCGGATCGCCTTGTTTCGGTTTTCGCAATCAGTCACCTTCTGGAGAACGAGCGGCCTTCCATTCGGCCCATCCCATCCTAGCGAGACCGGGGCAACAATCTTTGGCATCTTGACCGCCTGGAGTTTGGCATGGAGCACCAGCACAAGAAATTCGAACAAGAATTGTCCGACTTGCGAGAAAAGGTCGGCCAGATGGGCGAATTGGCAATCGATCAATTGCGCCACGCGCTACGGGATCTGACCGACCACGACGTCAGCAACGCGCGCCGCCTGATTGAGCGCGACGCGAGCCTCAATCGTCTGGACGTCGAAATCGAAGAGCGATGCCTGCAACTGCTGGCGTTGCATCAGCCGGTCGCGGCGGATTTGCGCACGGTGGCGGCGGCGATGAAGATAACGACGGAACTCGAGCGCGTCGGCGATCGCGTGGTGAACATCTGCGAAGCGATCCACGACCGTGAAGAGGACGATGCGGTCGCCGCGCACGCCGAGATCGCGGAGATGGGATCGCTGGCGGTCACGATGCTCGCCGACAGCGTCGCGGCGTTTACCCAACGCGACGCCGCGATGGCGCGCCGGGTTTTCGCGACCGACAAGCAGTTCGACGCGATCTACGGAGCGGCGTTTCCCCGCGTTATCGCGATCCGCACGGCCGATACCGCCAAAGCGGCGCAGGAGGCCAAGCTCGCGTTTTTATTACGCGACTTGAACGAAATTTCGGAGCACGCGACCAATATCGCGGAAGCCGTAATCTTCATGGTGGCCGGCAAAGATCCGACGCACATGGATCTTCACGAGCGACGTTCGATCGGATAGAACGCGGCGGCGCGATTGCCGGAACCGACCGGTTTATCCGCTTCGACAAGCGCCCGGCGCACCGGCGGAACCGGTCTCAGGAAGCCGATGCGTCCCTGGCGCCGTAACGATCGAGCCGGTTGTAGAGCGTTTTCAGGCTCACGCCGAGCAGCTCCGCGGCGCGCGACTTGTTGCCGCCGGCGAACTCGATCGTGCGCTTGATCAATTCGCGCTCCACGTCGTCGAGCGAAGTTCCGAGCCGGACCTCGAACACGCCGCCGCTGCCGCCGCTGCCGCCGCCACGCCGCAGATCCGCAGGCAGATCGGCGACTCCGATCAGCGGTCCGCGCGTGACGATCAACGCCCGCTCGATCACGTTGCGCAACTGCCGCACGTTACCGGGCCATCGGTAGGCCTTCATCAACTCCAACGCCTCGTTCTCAATGCCGGTGACGGTCTTGCCCTCTGGCGGCGGAATCGTTTTGAGGAAATGTTCAGCCAGCGTGGCTACGTCGTCGGGCCGTTCGGCCAGCGGCGGCAATTCGATGGTAAAAACGTTCAGGCGGTAATAGAGGTCTTCGCGAAAACGGCCCTCGCGGATCGCGGCTTCGAGATCGCGATTGGTCGCGGCGAGCACGCGAACGTCCACGGCGATTTCCGCCGAACCGCCCAGCCGGCGGATGCGGCCGTCTTCGAGCACCCGCAACAGCTTGGCCTGCAATTCAGGGCGCATCTCGCCAATTTCGTCGAGCAGCAGCGTGCCGCCGTCGGCGCTCTCGAAGCAGCCTTCGCGCCGGCGATCCGCGCCGGTGAAAGCGCCCCGCTCATGGCCAAACAGCTCGCTCTCCATCAGCGTCTCGGGCAGCGCCGCGCAATTTATCGCCACGTACGGACCCGCTCGCCGGGGCGAAAGCTCATGGATCGTGCGCGCGACCAGTTCCTTGCCGGTGCCGCTCTCGCCCGTCACCACCACCGACGCGGAACTCGGCGCGACCTGCTCGATCAGCGTCATCACTCGCCGCATCGCCGCCGACTGCCCAACCAAACCGCCAAGCTCCCCCGCGCGGGCCAGCCGCCGCCGCAGGCGCTGATTCTCTTCGGTCGCCGTGAGATGCGCGCTCAGGTTGCCGAGCAGAACGCGAAGATGCGGCGGATCTACCGGCTTGCGCAAGTAGTCGTAGGCGCCGAGCTTGATCGCCTGCACCGCGTCGGCGATTTCGCCCTCGCCGGAGATCATCACGGTGGAAATCGTCAGGCCGCGCTCGCGCATCTCGGACAAGACTTCAAGCCCGTTTTTCTTCGGCAGGCGCAGATCGAGCAGCAGGATGTGGGGATCGAACGAATCGATCAATTCGAGCGCACGGGCGCCGTCGGGCGCGATTTCGACGGCAAAGCCCCACGAGGCGATCAGTTCGCTCCAGGCCTGGCCGGTCGCGATATCGTCCTCGGCGACAAGGATGCGCTTTTGGGATGCCACGGGAATGATAAACCGATTCCCGCAAAGAGTATCATCGGCGGCGGAGGCCAGTAAACTTTGCGCTTCGAACCGATCCGGCCACGCAACGGCGCGGCCCGGATCACGCCAAGCAATGGGGCGCGCGGAGCGTTATCGGCATTTTTTCGCCAACCCGATCCACTGGTTTCAGTCCGCCGCGAAGATTTAGACCGCTTCATATCGTGTAGGAATTACATCCCGGCGATTTCGCAAACATGGTTTGATTTTCTGCAAAATCCGCATTCTGATTGAACTTTTCGTCTCTTCTCACGAAATGGCATCGCCTTTGCGGGGCAACCTTCGCATGAGCCCAAACGGTCGCGCGACGAATACGTCAGGGCCGTTGGACTATGGGAGGCGGAAAATGTGGGAAATGAACGGTGCGGAAAAACCTTTCGACCGGCAAACTAACCGCGAGCGAGCGCGCATCGCCGGCAACGGCGGCGCGGGCGCGACGCTCGAGCGCCTGATGGCGATCCTCGGGCTGACGGCGCTGCTTTTGGCGGCGGCGGGTTTGAAGGCCCAAGGCGCCGCGATCGCATCGGGAGATCCGCTCGCGACGGTCAGAACTTCGGTCGATCAGGCGCTGCACGTGCTGCAGGATAAGTCGATGACGCGCGCGCAGCGTCAGCGCAAGGTCATCGATCTTGTGGCGGACCGGTTCGATTTCACCGACATGGCGCGCTCGTCGCTCGGCTACAACTGGCGAAAGCTTACGCCTGAACAACAGCAACAGTTCGTGCCGCTCTTCACGTCCTTTATGGAAGACGCCTACCTCGACAAACTGAGCGGCTATTCCGGCCAAAAGGTGGAGTTCACCGGACAATCGATGCAGGGCGGCGGCTATGCCGAGGTACGCACGACCGTGGCGCCGTCAGAATCCGGCCGCGCGCCGATTAGAATCAATTATGAGATGAAGCGCACCGGCGACGGCTGGAAGGTTTACGACGTGACGATCGACGATATCAGCATCACGGCGAACTATCGCAACCAGTTCAACCGCGTGATCAACGAACGGGGCTTTCCGGCGCTGGTCAGCGCGATGCGCCGCAAGCAGCAGGAATTGCGGAACTCGATCGGCGCCTGAAGACGGGCAAGTCCATATCCGGAGGGCGCCGCTCCGCGCGTAGGAACGCGCTGCGCCCTCCGGACTGGAAAAATCCCTGGACAACCGGGGCCGCTTATTTCTTCGCTCCGTCCGAAGCCGCCATACCCGCGCCATGCTTCATGCGAGCATGATGGGCGCCGGCGGCGACGCCCGGATGGCGGGCGATCCATTGGCCGCCCCTGGTCAACGGCAGAAAGTTGCCCGGATGCTCGCGCAGCTCGTCGCGCACCTCGGGGTGGCTGTCGAGAAACGTCTTGAACTCCGGATTTTTCGCGAGAAAGCTGTCGCTGCGCATCAACTGGGGATTGCGGCTGAGCTGGCCAATAATCTCCGGATGCTGCGCGCTGAAGGCGTCGAAGGCGTGATAATCGGCCATCGGCAGGTCGGTCGAAGGCGCGCCTTCATTTTCCACGATTAGCTTCGAGGTCTGAGCCGCCGCCAAAGTCGGCTGCATAAGCCACGGCAATCCGGCAAGAACTCCAAGCATCATGCAAACGGCGCTGGTTCGTTTCATGGCTAGTGACTGACCTCCGAAGCTCGGGTGCGGCGTCTGGCCGACTGGCCGAAGCGAAACCCCGCTTCGACCGATAAAATTATTCGCGTCAGTGTACCATCCGAGCGGCAAAATCGAGAGACCCGCAAGCCTTGCGGCCCCGCCAACATTTTCGCTTCGGCGGGCGATATGCTAGGAGCCGTGAAGGGGTGGTCGCCGACGCGCGCGCCGGCGGCTGGAAATATTCGGATGGTATTGGGGGCCGAAATGCCACGAATTCGCTTGTGGGTCGCGCTGGCGGCCGCAACCGCGATTTTCGCCGCCGGATGCTCGCGCCGGGCGGCGTCAAACGGCACGCACCAGATGCTTTTCGTCACGCTGCCGGAAAGCCATGCGGTGGCGGTCTATCGCGCGGACGCGACCGGCGACGCCGCGCCGCTCGCGACCATTCATGAAGCGGCGACCGATTACCCCGTCGATGCAAGCATCGACGCGCGCAATGAAATCTTCGTCGCGAACCGGGATGGGATTATCAAGATTTTCGCCGGGCGCAATTACCATTACGAGCAGGTTCGCGTCGTCGGCGGTCCGCATACCAGGATGTCCCATGTGACGGGGATGGCGGTGGATATATCCGGCGACATCTTTATCGCCGACCAGGGTGCGCATCCGGGCGACGCTCACATCGCCTGGTTCGCCGCATCGCTCAACGGCAACATTGAGCCGGATCGGGTAGTCGAGGGGCCGCATACCGAATTGACCTCGCCCGGCGGGATCGCGATCGACAGCACCGGCGAGACTTTCGTCGTCGATCGCAAGACTAATCGCGTCCTGATCTTCGCCTCCGACGCATCGAAAGACGCCGCTCCGGTCGGGATGCTAACGGAGGGACTGAACCAGCCCCGGCGGGTTTTCGTCGATACGGATCTGGACGTGTTCGTGACTAATGGCGGCGACAACAGCGTGGCGGTATTTGTCGCGGACGGCCCGCAGCATTGGCTGCTGAACGGAAAAATCACCAGCGCCGCGATGAGAGATCCCGACGGCGTCGCCGCCGACGGCAGTGGCCGTATCGCAGTCGCGGCGCCGAACGCGATCCTGTTCTTCCCGCTGAATGCGAAGGGCTCGATTGCGCCGATCGCGTCATTGCAAGGACCCGCGCCGATGAATCCGTCCGCGCTGCTGATTCGATAAGGAATCGCCTGAACAAGGCATATCCGCTAAACAACGAGTATGCACGCCGACGATTTGCAGAGCTGATGGAAATGCGATGAACGCGGAAAAACGCAAGAAATTTCGCCTGGCGGCGCATCTCTTGCTCGCCGGCACGATCATCGCCGGCGCGGTGATTCTGGACGGCGTCGCCGAACGCTATTACTTTTATTCAAACTGGATCAAGCTGCAGAACGCGGCCTATTCCGCCACGATCGCCGGATCCACGTACCTGCCGTCGAATCCGCGGCAGGCGTTGGCCGTCGCGCGCAAATACGCTGAACTCAACGGCGTGCGCGCGAATGAGATAGTCACCGCTCGAGTCGCACACGACAATCGAACGATCATCCTGAGGGTCAAGCGGGCGATCCCGTTTTACCTCGACGGCGCCGTGGTTGGCGACACGACACGGTCGATCAGCGCGATCGCGGCTTCGGCTCCGCCGCCGCCGCGATCGCTGCCCGCGCGCCGCGGAATTCAAGCCTGAATCGCCGCCGATCGCCGCGTTCGTTCGCGTTCGAGCAACGGCAACACGCGCTCGGTCTCGCGCCGCAGTTCAGCCAGATATTGCGCCGCCGCGCGAAACTCGCGCCGCAGCGCCCGCGCCTCGAGTTCGCCGGCGAGCGCGCTCAACCGCTCCAGCCCGAGTCCGCCGGCCGAACCTCTCAGGCTGTGCGCCGCACGCATCAGCGCCTCGCCGTCGCCGCGCGCCAGCGCGTCGCGCATCGCCTTGATCCGCGCGTCGATGTCCCGCTGAAAGAGACTCGCCAGTTCGCCGACCGGGTCGCGCTCCGTGGCGCTGGCGAGATCGCGCAGTTCGGCGATGACCTCCTCGTTCAGACTGGCGCGCTCGTCATGCATCGGCAAAGCCGTCTCGGCTTCAGCAAGGTCCGGTGCGGGAACCAGCCAGCGTTCGAGGATCACGCCGAGACTTTCGAGGGTGACCGGTTTAATCAGAAAATCGTCCATTCCAGCCGCAAGACATTTTTCACGGACGTCCGTCATCGGCCGCGCCGTCATCGCGATAATCACCGTCTTCCGGCTGCCCGACTCGCGGCGCCGGATTTCGCTCGCCACGGCGTAACTGTCCAAATCGGGCAATTCGCAATTCAGCAGAACTGCCGCGTAATCGGCGACGGCGAGGGCGTCAAGCCCGGCGCTGGCGTTTTCGGCGGCGTCGCCCGCATAGCCAAGATTGCGCAACTGGAGCAGCATAATCTTGCAATTGACGGGATTATCCTCGATTACGAGGATTTTCGCGGTCGCGGCCGGGGCCTGTTCCGGCGTGTCCGAAGGCGGCCGAATCGGTCGCACTTTAC
The DNA here is from genome assembly GCA_014896235.1 of bacterium. Classification (GTDB taxonomy): domain Bacteria; phylum Desulfobacterota; class Binatia; order Binatales; family Binataceae; genus JADMIL01. The sequence continues at coordinate 39,116 of JADBKU010000006.1, forward strand.
CCTCCGCATTGGCTGCGGATTTGGCGGCCGGCGCATGCAGCACGCGGGCGATCTCGACCAAACGCTCGAACAGCCGCGCCGGATTGATCGGTTTTCGCAGGCAACCGTCGGCGCCGCCAACCGCGCTCGCCGCTTCGCCCGCCGGCGTCATTAGAAGCACCCGCGCGGCGCGCAGGCGCGCGTCGGCCTTGATCGCGCGAGCCAGCGCGGCGCCGTCCACGTCGGACAAGCGCGAGTCGGCCAGAACGAGGTCGCAGGGCGCGCCGGCGGCCACTTGTTCGCGCATCAGGGCCAACGCTTCCTCCCGTCCGACCACGGCGCGCGCATCGACTCCCCATCCGTTCAGACAGGAGAGCAGCGCGCTCCGAACCGCCGCGTCGTCATCGACGATTACGGCCGCGATTCCGCGAAGCGCGTGGAAGTCGGCGGCGTCGGACGAACGGTTTTCGCCGGGCTCGAAAGCAAGCGCGAAGGAGAAACGTGAACCGCCGTCCGCGGCAGCGCCGCATTCGAGCCGTCCGCCCATCGCTTCGACCAGATGCGCGGCGACGGACAGGCCCAGCCCGGCGTCGCCGAGGTCGCGTCCGTCGCCCGAACGAATCCGCGCGAACGGGCGAAACGGCTCATCCGCCGATGGCGCCGCGAGCTTGACCGACGTCGAGCGCACTTCGAAGCGGAGATGCGGACCCGGCCCGCCGGGTCCGGCGGCCGGCGCCGCCGTGATTACGAGATCGCCGCGCTCGGCGAATTTAAGCGCGTGATTCAGCAGGCGGTCGAGAATCTTCCGCAAGCGCTCGGGATCGCCGCGCAGCGAGCGGGGCGTGCCCGGCGCGATCGCGACCGCGATTTCGAGCCCGAGCGCGGCGGCGCGTTCCGCAATCCCCTCGGCGGCCGCGCCAAGAATTTCATAAAGATCGAAATCGACCAGATTCAGAGCAAGTTTTCCCGAAACCAGACGCGAATATTCGAGCATATCGTCGACAATCCGCATCAGTATCCCGCCGCTGGCGGAAATCGTCCGCGCCAACTCGCGCTGGTCGGGACTCAGCCCGGCGTTCGAGAGCAGTTCGGTCATGCCGATCACGCCGTTGAGCGGGGTGCGGATTTCCTGGCTCACGCCGGCCAGAAAATCCGCGCGCTGGCGCATCCCCGCAAGCATCTCCGCTTGCGCCTTCGCCAGCTCCGCGCGCATCCGGTTGCGCTCGGCCAGATTCTGGAAAATCATCACCGCGCCGGATCCGGCGATTCGAGCAACGGCCAGCGCGACCTCGATTATCCGGCCGTCGCTGGCCTGGCGCACGGTTTCCACCTCAACAGCCAGTTCGCCGCGCGCGGCTCGCGCCAACAATTGCTTTTCTTCCTCGACGCGATCCGCGGGCGTCAGGAAGGACGGTTCGCGACCGATTACATCATGAGCCGCGTAACCGAACATCTGTTCCGCGGCCGAATTCCATGCGTAAATCCGGCCCTGCTCATCAACCGCCACGATCGCCTCCGCCGCCGCGCCCATCAGCGCGCCGAGCAAGGCATCAATGGCGTCGGCGCGTCTTTCCACGGCAAGGTTTCGCGCCACGGCGACGATTCCCTGGATGACGCCGCGCTCGTTGCGCAACGGCCGGACCACGCAGGCGATCCATGCCCCGTCCTCGCGTCCGCGCCGGCGCACCAGGCATTGCATCTCGACGTTTTCGCCGTGCAGCGCCCGTTTTGCGGGCCATTCGACAAGCGGAAGCGGTTCGCCGCCGTTCGTCCGCAGGACTTCGATCGTTTCGGCAAAGCGGTCGATTGGCTGTAATTCGGCGATCTCGGGCCCAAACATCCGGGTCGCGGCCGGGTTTGCGCGCAGCGGCCGCAGATGGACGTCGCAGACAATCAAGGCGTCGTGCGAGGAATCGAAGACCGCCGCCAGAATTCCGCTTTCGAGCTGCAATTGCTTGCGCGCTTCGGCCAAGGCCGCGGCGTTTTCCGCGGCGGCGCGGCTGCGCTCGGCCAACTGTTCCTCCAGCCGCTGGTTGAGCCGCGCCAGCTCGCCGCGACGCTGCGCGCCTGATGCGACCATAAGACGCATCAGATGAAGCGTACGCGCCACAAGCAAGGCGGCGATCAAAAGCGCGCACAGCGCGGCTCCCGCGCCGCACGCGATGGCTGCAAGTTGCAAACGCGCATTCCGGCGCGCTTGAGTATCTCGCGCCGCCGCGAGAGCGCGTACGGTCGCCGCTATCGACCTGATACGAGCGCGCAAGGAACTTAAAGCGGCGTAAGACGAAACGGCTGGCGACTGACTGGCAGGCGCCGACGCGACGCCCGCGACGGGCGGCGGATTTGCGCCGAATACGGCATTCGAGGCCGATTCAAGCCGCGCAATATCGTCAGCAAGCGGCCGCTCCGAGGCGACCAACCCACGCAATACGGCAAAATTATGCCGAACGCGATCAGGCGACGCCATTTCGCCGCCGCTCAGGGACGCGCCCAGAGCGTCAAGCGCTTCGTTGATCCGATATGAACGATCTGTCTGAAGATTAAGCGCGACTTCCCGGTTGGCTGCGGAATATGCCGCAAAACATGCGAACAGCAACGCCGCGGCGGCGCAAATGAAAGCTATCCAGAGCGCGCGCACAGGCGGGACGGGCGCGTCCGCCGGCCACGCGGCTTGATCCGTTTGGCTAAGCGCAAGAGTGTCGTCCGTGGCAGGCATTTAGCGCTGCGAACCGCCGCATTTCGTCACGAATTTTCAGAACGGAACGCAAGCGGCTCACCGCCGTTCAGAGAGCAACATTCGTACCGGCAAAATCGCAGTCGCGACGCTTCATGACGGGACACTTGTGTCGCAAGTATCGGATTCGCGCGGCGTCACCCACGGACGCCATCCCGAATCGATAAGTTAAAAGATCTCAAAAAAACAAACAGGGCGGTCTTCCGTTAATGAAGACCGCCCTGACTCGTACAAACGGCGAATAACGCGCAGTTCTACTTCAGGCCGCGCACTTTGGCGTTGGCCTCGCGGCTCCAGGATTTCTGCAGCCACGCCTGCAACTTCGGCGTCGCCGAGAAATCGAACTTGACGTAGGTGCCGAACGACAGCACCGAGGCGACGTTAAGATCCGCGATCGTAAAGGCCGCGCCAAGCAGATTTTCGTGACGGCCAAGCACGCCGTCGAGCACCGCAAGCGGCGCCTTGAGCGCCTCGGTCGCCTCCTTGACGGCCTGATCGCTGCGCTGTTCCGCAGGCAGAAAGAGCTTGTGCCGAAGAATGGTGAGCAGATGCGGCTCAAGCTCGGTCATCGCGTAAAAGCTCCATTGATAGACGCGGCCATGATCTTCCACCGATGCCGGCCAGAGCGAATTTTTGCCGTACTTTTCGGCAAGGTAGAGATTGATCGCCATCGATTCGCAGATGAAGAGGCCGTTGTCCTCGAGCACCGGAATATGGCCGATCGGATTGCGCTGGAGATGCGCGGCGCTCTTCGCGTCCGCGACGGGCACCGGCTCGTGTTCGTATTTTACGCCAAGTTCTTCAAGCGCCCACAGACAGCGGGCCGAACGCGATTTGGAAGTGCCGTACAATTTGACCATCGGTCAGTCCTCCGCGACGAAGCTGTTAATTCCGCCATATTTAGCGCGCCGATGGGGCGGGATACAAACGCCCCGCTCAGCGCGTCCGACGCGGCGGCCGGGCGGATGCGCGATCCTCGGCGCTGGCGGCGGTTGCGAGCGTCCGTCCGGAACCATCGAGCGGCGGGGAAATGCATTCCTCAAGCGGTACCGCGGCTTCGGCCTGGCGGCGGAGCAGCTTGCCGGCGGTGCGGCCGTCGCCCTCGGCCAGCGCGTCAACCACCGCCTGATGAGCTTCAGCCACGGCGGCAAGGTCGGAATGGCCGCGCGCCAGATGCACGCGGGTGCGCACTTCGAAATTGAGCGCCTCCCACGTGCGCAGCAGAATGGAGTTGCCGGAGGCCTCGAGAATCGCGCGATGAAACGGTACATCGTTGCGGGCGTAGCGTTCGATATCCCCCGCGCGCGCGGCCGCGCGCAGTTCGGCGACGCGCCGGCGCAGGCCCTCGACCCGTCCCGCGAGCCGCGGCGCGGCCAGCCGCGCCGCCAGCTGTTCGAGCGCCGCCCGCACCTGATACGCCTCGCGCATCTCGCGCTCGCTGACCTCGCGCACCCGGGTGCCGCGCCACGGTTCGGTGCGCACGATTCCAACCGCCTCGAGCTGGCGCAACGCCTCGCGCACCGGCGTCTGGCTGATCGCGAGCTCCCGCGCCAGCCGCAGCTCGACCAGCCGCGCGCCGGGCGGATAGACGCCATCCAGGATCCGGGCGAGAATCAATTGGCGGACGCGCGCCGCCGCCGGCTCGCGCGCCAGCGCGCAGCCTTCGCCTTCTCCCTGGCGCTCGACCCTTTCGACCGGCTCGGCCATTGACTGACGATTATCGATTACCGATACTTCATGCAACCTGTTATCGATTATCGATTATTTTTTCGATGATTTCACGAAAGCCTGCCGGCGCGCGCCGGGCGCGCTAACATCCGCTGAGGTCCCACGCATATGATGTGGCTGGTCCGCCTCGCGCTCAGGCGTCCGCTCTCCGTCGCGGTGATGGCGCTGCTGATGCTGGTGCTGGGATCGCTCTCGTTCTACGAGATGAACATCGATATTTTTCCGGCGATCGACCTGCCCGTGGTGATGGTGGTCTGGAGTTATCCGGGGTTGAGCGCGATCGACGTCGAGCGCCGGATGGTCTTGATCAGCGAGCGCGCCTATTCGACCACCGTCGACGGAATCGAACATATCGAATCCGAATCGATTAACGGTTTGGGATTGCTCAAAGTATATTTCCATCCGGGGACGGATATCGGCTCGGCGATCGCGCAAATCAACGCCGTTTCCGAGACCATCCTCACGATCCTGCCACGCGGCACGCAGCCGCCGCAGATCATTTCCTACAACGCCTCGAACGTGGCGGTGGCGCAGCTTAACGTCTACAGCGACACGCTGTCGGGCGCACAGCTTTTCGACTACGGACTCAATTTCATCCGCGTCCAGCTCTTCACGATTCCCGGCTTTTCCTCGCCCGCGCCGATGGGCGGCGTGCAGCGCGCGGTAATCGCCAATCTCGATCCGCGCGCGCTTTACGCCAACAATCTCTCGCCCTACGACGTTGCGACCGCGCTCTCGCAGAGCAACGTCGTGATTCCGTCGGGCGAAGCGCGGATGGGCAATTACGATTACAATATCGACATCAACATGAGTCCAGCGACGCCCGCCGGATTCAACAGCCTGCCGATCAAGTACGTCAATGGCGCGCCCATTTTCATGCGCGACGTCGCGCCCGTTTCCGACACCCATCAGCCGCAAACCAACGTGGTTCGCGTCAACGGCAAGCCGGCGACGTTCCTGCTCGTAATCAAGCACGCCGCGGCCTCGACGCTGGCGGTCGTGAACGCGGTCAAACGCCGCCTGCCCTATATCCGGGCGACGGCGATCAAGGGCCTCAATATCTCGCTTTCGTTCGATCAATCGACATTCGTGCGCGCCGCGCTGTGGGAGGTGGTGCGGGAAGCCGGGATCGCCGCCGCGCTGGTCGCCCTGATGGTGCTGGTCTTCGTCGGTTCGCCGCGCAGCATGATCATCGTCATCATCTCGATTCCGCTGTCCATTCTGACCGCGATCGTCGGGCTGAAGCTGACCGGCCAGACGATCAACACGATGACGCTGGGCGGAATCGCGCTGGCGGTCGGCATGCTGGTCGATGACGCGACCGTTGAAATCGAAAACATCCATCGCAACCACGCGATGGGCAAGCCGCTGCTGGTCGCGATTCTCGACGGGGCCACGCAGATCGCGACCCCGACGCTCGTCGGCACGCTGTCGATCTGCATCGTCTTTTTCCCGGTCGTGCTGCTGACCGGCGTCGCGCGGTTCCTGTTCACCCCGCTCGCGCTCGCGGTGGTGTTCGCGATGCTCACGTCGTACCTGCTCTCGCGCACGCTGGTGCCGACGATGGCCTCCTATCTGCTGCCCGACACGCATGAAGAAGATCCCGGTTCGGGCCTGTGGGGCCATTTCCTGCGCGGGTTCGAAGCGCTGTTCGAGCGGATTCGCAACGGCTACGTCGCCGCGCTTACGGGTTTTATCGCGCGGCGCGGGCTTGCGCTCACGCTGGTCGCGCTGATGATCGCGGCGTCGATTCCGCTGGTGTGGAGCGTCGGCGAGGATTTCTTTCCCGCGGTGGACGCGGGGCTGATGAAGCTGCACGTGCGCGCGCCGACCGGAACCCGGATCGAACGCACGGAATTCATCGTCGACAATATCGAACGCGCGATTCGCGGGATTATTCCCGCGCGCGAAATCGCCGGCATCACGGACACGATCGGGCTGCCGGTCTCGTACGACCTCGCTTTTTATCCGACCGACAACATCGGCGATCAGGACGCCGAGATACTGATTCAACTTTCGCCCAACCATCATCCGACGGCCGTTTACCAACGCGAAATTCGCGCGATGCTGCAGCGGCGGTTTCCAACCGTCACCGGCTACTTTCAGGCTGCGGATATCATCAACGAGGTGTTGAATTTCGGCCTGCCGGCCGCGATCGACGTGCAAGTCTCGGGCAATAATCTTCAAAACGATTATGCGATCGCGCTGCGGCTGCAACGCAAGATGCGCGCGATTCCCGGCATCGTCGATTTGCGGATCGCCGAACCGCTCGATTATCCGACTTTCCGCGTCAACGTCGATCGGGCCAAAGCGCTGCAGGTCGGCGTAACGATGCAGGATATCGCGTCAAGCCTGCTCGCATCACTGAGCGGCGACACGCTGATTTCGCCGAATTTCTGGCTCGACCCGAAAAACGGCGTCAATTACGACGTCATCACGCAGACGCCTTATCACATCAACGATTCCGTCGCCGCTTTGGCCAATACCCCCCTCACCAACGGCGCAAACGTCGGTACGGTTTCGGTCACGCCCGGCGCCGGCGCTTACAACCAGCCGGGGGCCAACAATTCGATTATGCCGGCGCAATTGCTCTCCAACGTCGCCGCAATCGTCCATTCGGTCGATCCGGCGGTGATCAATCACTACACGGTGCAGCGCGTGATCGACGTCGATTGCGCCGTGCAAGGACGCGACCTCGGCGGCGCCACCGCCGACGTCGAGCGGGCGATTGCGCGTCTTGGCCGATTGCCTGCCGAAAACCGGATCGTCATCCGGGGCCAGAGCCAGGCGATGCGGGAATCGTTCACCACGATGGGCGCTGGGCTGATTCTCGCGATTATTCTGGTGTATCTGCTGATGGTCGCCAATTTTCAATCATGGCTCGAACCATTCATTATCATGATGGCGGTTCCGGGCGCGCTGGCTGGCGTGCTCTGGATCCTCGTGCTGACGCATACGACGATTAACGTGGAATCGCTGATGGGCGCGATCATGGCGGTGGGCGTCGGCGTGGCCAACGGCAATCTGCTGATCACTTTCGCCAACGAGATGCGCGAGGAGGGCCGCGGACCGATCGACGCGGCGATCGAAGCCGGCCATATCCGTTTCCGGCCGATTATCATGACCGCGCTCGCGATGATCCTCGGGATGCTGCCGATGGCGCTCGCGCTGGGCGAAGGTTCCGAGCAGAACGCGCCGCTGGGGCGCGCCGTAATCGGCGGCCTGTTCGCCGCGACGATGATGACGCTGTTCGTGGTGCCGGCGGTATATTCGATCTTCAGCCGCAAGCTGATCGGCAAACACGAGCGCGACCAGCGCGTGATCCAGGCTTCGATGCCGGGAGCTTAGGCGGAGGACTCATCGACCGTGGCCATCGAAACCTCCAACACCGCCGCGCATCGGCCGGGCCGCCGCCTGATGGCCGGATTGGGAATCGCGGCGCTGGCCGCGTTTGTCGCCTCGACCGGGCTGGTGATGGCGCATCAGTCGCGGCTCGAAACGCAAAGCCGCGAACTCGAACAGGAAATCGCGGCGGGACCCCATGTGCTGGTGGTTCCGGCCAGCCAATCGGGGGGCGGGCGAACGCTCGAGATTCCGGCGAGCGTCCATGGCTATATCGAAATTCCGGTCTACGCCAAGGTCGCCGGCTATATGAAGACCATCCGCGTCGACAAGGGTGATTTGGTGCGCGACCACGAAGTGCTCGCCGTTATCGAATCGCCGGAGACCGACAAGGCGGTCAACGACGCGCGCGCCAACTACTGGCTGCAGCTCGTGACCGATCGCCGCGATCAGGTGCTCGTGCGCCAGGAAGTCATTCCGCTTCAGGCGGGCGACACGCAGCACGCGCTGATGTTGCAGGCGAAGGCCGCGTACGAGCAGGAACTCGCGCTTCAGCAATATGAAATCGTGCGCGCGCCGTTCGACGCGATCGTGACCGCGCGTTACGTCGATCCCGGCGCGCTGATTCCGGAATCGACCGCGACCAACTCGGCCAATACGCCGATCGTGGCCCTGGCGACGCTGGAACCGGTCAGGATTTACGCCAACATGCCGCAGTCGCTGGCGAGCTTCGTGCGCGATGGCGACCCGGTCGAAATCACCGTCTCCGAATATCCCGGCCGCGTGTTCACGGGAACCGTCACGCGCCATCCGGCCGCGCTCGACGCCGATTCGCGCACGATGCTGGTCGAAACTGATCTTCCGAACCGCGACCATGCGCTGCTGCCAGGGATGTACGCCGAAATGAAAATCACCACGCGCGCCAGCGCCGAATCGATCACGGTCCCGGACGACGCGCTGGTCTTTCGCAACAACAAGGTTTACGTGCCGGTGGTGCGCGACAGCCGCCTGCATCTGATCGGCGTCAGGCTTGGACGCGACGACGGCTATCACGTGGAGATTAGCGGCGACGTGCACGCGGGCGACCTGATCGCGATGAACGTCGGCCAAGCGGCGCGCGACGGCGAACAAGTTCAGATCGTGCGCGGTGAAAATAACGGCGGCTGAACCCGGTTGCGAGGGCGGCGCGCGGTCAAATCCGCAGGATTATCCCGCGGGTCGGCGCGCCCGTCGCCATCGCGATCGCCCGGACATAAAGCGCCACCTGCGCGCGGTATTCGTCCAGCCGCGCGCCCAGGTCCGCGTCGGTCTTGTAATCCACCACGGTCCACCGCTGCGCGCCGGCCGCGTCCATCTCCATATAGGCGAGATCGATAAGTCCCTCGACCAGAGTTCCATCATCGAGGACAACGCTGAGCGGCGTCTCTCTGCGCGCTTCCGCCGCGGCCGCGGCGCGGCGCAGCGGTTCGGCTTGCAGCGCTTGCGCGACCGCGGCGACCGCGGCCGCTATTTCATCGGCGCCGGAGCCGGTCATCCGCGCGAAATATTCCGCCTGCCGCGCGATCGCGTCGCGCCGCGCGTCAGGACGCGCCCGCTCCATCACGGCGTGCACGAGCGCGCCGAACCGCCGCCCATGCGGACGATCCGGAGCATGCGGCAGCTCGATCACTTCAATCGCTTCGCTTTCAGGCGCGGCGCTCGCTCCGAGCGCCGCACTCTGGCTCGCCGGGACGATCTTGCGCGACGCCGTCGCGCCCGCGGCGAGCGCCATCGCGCGGCGCTCGCGCCACCGCTCGTGCTCAATACGCGACCGTTCGGACCGGACTTGCCGCTCGTCCGCCCGTAATAACGATTCCTGCCGCAGCCCCATCGTCTCGCGCACGTTGAGTTCGAGCAGCGTGGTGTCCCACCAGACTACGCGATGCGCGCCGGCTTCCGGCCGATGCGTCCCCGGAGTCACGCCCGGTCCGCGCTGACGCGCATTCGGCGGACGAAAGCCGGCGCGCTCGGCTTTGAACGGCGGGCAGCCGGGACCGCCTCGTTCGATTGGCGCGCGAGCCTGCCCGGGGTCCGGATAGATCACGGGATGCAGCCGCGCGAGCCAGCCCTCGCGTCGTTCGTCGCCGACCGTCGGAACCACGAGCAGGTCGCGCGCCCGCGTCGTCGCGACGTAGAGCAATCGCACCGCTTCCTCCTGTTCGCGGCGCATTTCCTCCGCTTCCCGATCGAGCAATTCGCGCGGCGCGCATCCGGCGATTCTCAGCGCGCACAGCCGCCGCTCGGAATCCAGAAAGCGGCCGGCGCGAGCCGGCGTTTCGTTGCAGGTCGAATCGGCGAGAATCACGACCTGGAATTCGAGACCCTTGGCGCGATGCACCGTCATCAGGCGCACCCCCTCGGCCCCGTCTTCGACGACCGGCACGTCGCCCGCCTGCTCGCGTTCGCCGCGGTCTTCGAGAAATTCCAGAAACCCGCGCATCGAGCGCGCACCGGCGCGGCTGTCGTAGCGCCGCGCGATATCCATCAGCCGTCCGATATTGGCCAGCGCCTGATCGCCGTTGGGCCAGATCGCGATCGCCGCATGCGCGCGCGTCGCCGCCAGCAGCCGCGCGATCGTCTCCGCGATCGGCCGCCGGTTCCGCTCATGATGGAGTCCGCGGAGAATCGCGAGCGCCGCGGGAATCTCGCGCAATCGCTCCGGGAGATCGTCCGGCGGCGGGGCGAACGGATGCAGCCGGCCGATCGTTGCGCGGTATTCGAGCAGCGGGCCGTCGGCGATCGCGAAGAGCGGACCGTGCAGGGTCGCGAAAACCAGCAATTCGTCGTCGGGCCGCTCGATCGCGCCGAGCGCGTTGCGCAGCGCCTCGATCTCCTCTCGCTGATGGAACGAGCCGCCGCGCACAAGAACGTGCGGCACATGCCGCGCCTCCAGCGCGCGCACGTAACGCCGCGTCACGTCCCGCCCGTGCGAATTCATCCGCCGGAACAGGACGCATACGTGCCGCGGCCTGACCGGAACGCGCAGGTTCGGCGCCTCGCGTTCCGTCACCGTCCAGCCGCTCTCGTCAACCAGCCATTTGATCCATGCCGCAATCGCGTCGGCCTCCGATTCCTCGATCCGCCACTTGGTGATCGAGCCGTAATCGCCGTACGGATTCGGCGCCGGCAGCGCGACGATCGCCGGTTGGTCAGGGTACGGCCGCCGAAAGCCCTTCAGCGCGACGTACGATGGCTGCGTCGGCGTTTCCGCAGACGCCGGCGGCGCGAACGCATCCGCGAACGCCGAGTTGATCATGCCCTGCAGTTCGGGTTCCGGCGTCGCGCGGAAACTCACGGTCAGATATTCGATTTCCGCGCCGGCCGCGATCAATCGGCGCTTGATCGATTCGTAAAGCGCCACGTCCGCGCGCCGGAACCGATAAATCGATTGCTTCGGATCGCCGACCAGGAACAGCTTGCCCGCCGCCGGCCGTGCGGCGCGCCAATCGTCAACCGCCGGATCGTCCGCCGCGAGCAGCATCAGGATTTCCGCCTGCAAAGGATCGGTGTCCTGGAATTCGTCCACCAGAATATGGGTGAAACGGCGCTGCAACTCGCCGCGCACGGCGGCGTTGCGGCGAATCAAGTCGCGCGCCGTAAGCAGCAGATCGAGAAAATCGAGCCGTCCCTCGCGCCGCTTGATCTCCTGATATTCGGCGACCACCGGCCACAGTTCGCGCCGCAGCAGCGGCGCCAGATTCGCGCCCGCGCGGTCGCGGAATTCGGCCAGCCGCGCGCGCAGCGCGTCGCGCCGTTCGAGAATCGGCGCGCGCCTGATCTCGCCGAAAAATTCGCCGCCGCCGCGCCATCGCCAGCGCCCGTCGGCGCCGCCGAGCAGCGCCGTCAGGGCGTGTTCGAGCGCGTCGTAATCGCGCGGCCGGACCCGTTCGAGCCGCGTCGCCTCGGCGATCGGCCGCGCGATCTGGTCGAGCGCGCGCGCCAGCCAATCCTGCGGATCGCCGGCGCGCGCCAATTCGCCTAATTCCGCGATTTCCGCCACCAGGCCGTCGATCGCCGAATCGCGCTCAAAGGGCTCGTCGGCCCATGCGCAATCGAAGTCGCGCCACTCGATCAAGTCGCGCGCCGCCGCCAACAGCGCGGGCCGCGGTCCGTCGCGGTCGCCGGGATCGCGCCGGCGCAGGATTCGCCGCAAACCCTCGCCCGGCGCCGCGAGCGCGCGCTCGAACCAGCGCTCGAAGGCCTGCTCGATCATCTCTTCGGCCTCGTCGTCGCCGGCGACCGCGAATTCCGGATCGACGCCGGCCGCGACCGGATAGTCGCGCAGCAGGTCGGCGCAAAATGAATGGATCGTGCCGATTCGCGCCTCTTCGAGCTTGCGCAGGGCGTCGTCGAGGCGGCCGCGCGCGGCAGCGTCGTCCGCCGCGCGCCGCCCGCGTTCAATCTCGCCGCGCAAGCGCAGCTTGAGCTCGCCCGCGGCCTTGTCGGTGAAAGTGACGGCGACGATCCGATCCAGACTGGCGACGCCGGCCGCCAGCGCCGCCGCGATCCGCCCCACCAGCGCGGTGGTTTTGCCCGCGCCAGCCGCCGCTTCGACGATCAGCGTGGCGTCAAAATCCGTCCGGATTCGCGCGCGCGCGCGGGCGTCGGCCAGTTCCGCTGCCGGCGCGCCTAGCGCTGCTTCCTGAGACGCCATAACGGTTCAAGCCGGCGCGCCGCCGCGTTCAGTTTTCGGCCGGCGGCTTCGTCCGCGGCCTCGTCGGTTTTATGATTCACGCGCGCCTCCTCATAAGGCCCGCAGACGCGCCGATAATCGCAATACTCGCATTCGCCGCGAGCGGGAGCGGCCGGCAAAAATCCCTCCGCGATCGCCCCTGACACCACCATCGCAAATTGCGCCGCAGCCTCACGCGTCCGCTCGTCGAGCGCGACCACGCGCTCCTCGAAACCTCCCGTAGCGGTGCAATAGTAGAGCCGGCCCGCGACGACGGGCTCGCCGAGAATCCGTTCCGCCGCCATCGCGTAAAGCGCCGGTTGAAGGATGCGTCCGCCGCCGATTATGAGATTGCGATCCGCGCGCACGCGCCCCGTCTTGTAATCGGTGATGCGCAACTCGCCATTTGGCCCGCGCTCCACGAGATCGATCGATCCGCGCAGATTCAATCCGATACCCAGATCGATCGGCGCGGCGACGCTCGCCGGATCGGCCTGCGCGCGATCTTTCAGGCCGAAAGCCAGCTCAAATCGTTCCGGCCGCCACAACTGAGCTTCTTCGGCCATGCGCCGCAGCCATTCCCGCAAATCCGCGCGGATCGAGTCGATGCCGTCGAGCCAGACACGCTCGATCGCCGGCCACAGCCGCTCACGATAGATCGCCGCGACGCGCTCCAGATGAGTTTCGAGCGCGGCTTGCGCTTCCGGCAGCGTCTGCGCCGTTACGGGAAGAGCGCCGGCAGCGCGCAGCGCCGTTAGAATTTCGTACTGGACCTCATGGAACAGCGCGCCACGCGTCAAAGGATCGATCGCGTCGATCGCTTCTATCTCTTCGCGCGGCTCCAACCGCTGAATCGCATATAGAAAGAATCGATACGGACAGGCCGCGTAATGCTGCAACGCGGTCGCCGAATACGATCGGGCGTCCGTGCGATGCGCCGCGAGGACGGTCTGTTCCGCCGGTTCCGGATCGACCATCCCGTCGTTGCGCGTCCATAGCCGCCGCCAGCGCCGCGCCCGCGCGCGCAACGCCCGGGCAAGATGCGGATTTGCCGAAAGCAGATAATGCGCCGCGCCTTGCGTCGATTCTGCATCGCCGCCGCCCAGCCGATCGAGCAGAGCGAGGTCGAATTCCGCCTCGTCGATCGCGTCCTCGGGGCGCTCCGGCGCCGGCCATCCCGGACGCATCGCGCGCTCGCCCGCCGCGCGCCGCGCAAGTTCGTCGAAGCCGGGCAGCTGTCCTTCCGCGGCGCGCAGAATTTCCAGCGCATAAAAAGAGGGCACTCGCGGCCGGCCATGCTCCAAATCCACGCGCGGATAGGTCAGTATCAATCGCCGCCGCGCCGCCCCGACGACCAGTTTGAGCGCCAGCCGCTCGTGCGCGATTCGTTCGGCCTGGGTCGCAAGCGCGGAATCGATCCGGCGCCGTTCGGCGTCGCGCAGGAGCGGATCTTCGACGAGTTTGCGCGGAAACCCGCGCTCCGCCAGCCCCGGCGCGATCACGATGTCGAAGGCCATGCCACGCAGCGCCTCGGGCGTGCCGACAAAAACCGCGCCCGCGCGCCGGGTGGTTTGCGGCGGCTCGATGCGCCCCAGGCGCCGGCCCAATACCGATCGGACCTCGGCAAGCGTTACCGGACCGACCGGGCCCATCGGACGCAATTCGGCAAGCGCGCGCAACGCCTCCTCCGCGTCGCGAATCGAGATCGCCGCGAGCGCTTCCAATCGATTCAGCCATTCTTCCCACAGCGCCGCGTCAGGCAGCGCGGCGAGCGCGTCGATAATCGGCAGCGCGACCTTGCGCAGATGGTCGAGGTCGGCGATTTCGCGATCCAACGCCGCCGCGCCCGCGCCGTCTTCCGCTTCCAGCGCGGCGCGTTTGAGGCGCAGCTCCGCGTCCAGTCCCGCCAGCCGCCGCGCCCACCGCTCGCGGCCGCCGATCACCGCGGCATCGACGAGCAGCTTTTCCCATCGCCACGGCGCCCGCGATCCGGCGTCAGGCGCGTCCGCCGCATGCTCCCGCCGATCGGCCGCATCAGCCTCGTCCTCCGCCCGCGCCTGCGCGTTGGCCGGGAAAATTCCGCCCGGCGGAATCGCGGGCGAAATCTCCGCCGGAGTTATGGGCAGTTGCGCGAGCGAAAGGTACTCGCCGAAGCGCCGCGCCGAAAATTTTTCCGCCGCGCACGCGAGCAGCGCCAGAAGCGCACGGCCGCCGGGTTCGGGCCGCGCGCATTCCGCGGCGAACCATGCGGGGATTCCCGCGCGCGCGAACGTCTCTTCCAAATACGGCGCATACCGGTAACCGTCGCGCGCGGCGACCGCGATTCGATCGAAACGCACGCCCGCGCCCGCCGCGGCCAATATGCTCCGGGCGATCTCGACGCATTCCTGCATCTCGCCCGCCGCCGACGCCAGCGTAACCGAGTCATCGAGCGGGCACGGTTCCGGCTCGGACGAAGCGAACAAATGACGCCGGAGACGCGCCAGCGAATTCTCTTCGGCGCTGCCACCGCGCGCATCGGCCGCGTCCGGATCGTCCGGCGGCTCGTGCAAGTCGATCCGCAGATTCGCGTTCCGAAGCGCCGCGGCCAGCAAGTCGAACGTGCGATCGTCGCCGGCCGGAACCGTCGCAAGCGCGCTTGCCGCGCGCGCGGCGAGCGCCGCCGCGAGTTCCGCTTTGAGCGCCGAATCAACCCGTACGTCGAGCATCACCGCCGGGATGCCGACGAGCGGCGCCGCCGGAACGTCGTCGAGCGCGGCGCGCGCCGCCCGGAAAATCCCGGCCGCGTCCGCCAGCCGGGCCGTGCGCAGTTCCAACCCGAATCGTTCCAGCAGCGCGGCCAGCGCGGCGCCGCCCGGTTCGACCGCGCACAGCGCGGCGCCGCCGATTCCCGCCATGCGCAATTCGCTGAGCGTTTGCGCGAGCGCGCGCGGAAACCCGGGACGATCCGCGACCGGCGCGAACCAGGCCAGCGCCGGATCGTCGCGCAACGCGAAGGCGGTCCGCGCCGCGACCGCCTCGAGCGCCAGGCCCTCGGCCGGCGCAAGACCGGCCTCGGCCAGCCGCGTGGCCGCGAGCGCAGCCGCGAGATGATCGAAGCTCATCCGGTAAAGCCCGAAGCGGGCGCCGCCGCGCCCCTCGACCGATCGCGCAAGGTCGGCCGCGGCCATCCCGTTCGCGGCGGCGATCAAGGCCGGCTCGGCCGGCCCGCTTCCGAGCAAAAATCGCTCGGCCGCCGCGAGCCGCACCGATGCACTCGCGGAACGGACGATCGTTATTTTCCCCGCTGAACTCATCGGCGCGCGCGGGCGCGATCAATCAGCGATCCAAACCGAATCGCCCACCTTGACCGTGCCCGGCGCGCCGATCGACGCGAACAGGCCGAGCGTCGCGCGATGGGCCTCTGCGATCGTTCGCAGCACGCGCAAGTCGCGCGGCAGATCGCTTTGCCGATGCGTCGTCATCACGCAGCGCAACGCGGGATGAGCCGAGACGATTTTGACGCCGCCGATTTCGATCGTGCCGCCGAGCCATCCGTCCTCGACAAAGCCTTCCGCCGCCTCGCCCGTATCGACGAGGATATTCGGGCGGAAACGGCGCGCATCGAGGCGCGCGTCCGGACCGATCAGCGCGGCGAGATGCGCCAGCGTGCCGGTCGCCAACAGATGGATTTCGGCCGAATCGAAGAATCCTCCGTTCAGGAGCGAAAAACTCGGCGGCATCGTCGCGCGCGTCAGTCCCGGCATCACCTGCTCGATCCGCACGTCGGCGAAAATCGTGTCGGGATCGATGCCCGCCCGCGTATGCTGCTTCGGACGGGCGCGTTCGACCGTCACCTCGCGCCCCAAGAATGCGGAAAGCTCCTTGGCCGCATCGGCGGCTGCCGGATCGACCATCCGCCCGTCCGGCAGCGAGATTTTAACCGGCGTCGCGGCGCCCGCCGCCGGTTCGCCCTCGTAGCGCGCGCTCAGCTCGAACATCCGCGCGAATTTCTTGGCGCTCACGATAAAACCGGTCGCCGTCTCGCGCAGCGCCCATGCGCGATCGCCGATCGCGCCATGCTCGCCGACCACCAGCGCTTCAAGCCGCTCGCCGAGCATCGATTTCACCGGATACCGGTACAACTCTTTGACCACGCCGATCTGACGTCTCGCCATAATTCCCGCTTTCGCCCGGCGCGATTCCAGGCGCCTGCGCGATCCCTATCGAATCAATCCGCCAGCGCAACCGCGTCGCCAAGCCGAATCGTTCCGCCAGCGGCCACGGCCGCGAACAGGCCGACGTACGCCTGATGATGCTCCCACGCGGCGCGCAGCGTTTCCGGCCGATGCGGCAGTTCGTCCTGCGGCCAGATCGTCATCGCGCAGCGCAGCGCGGGCCGCGCGCCGGCGATCCTGACCTCGGCCCCAATTTCGATCGTTCCTTCGAGCCATCCGTCTTCGACGAAACCCTCCGCATCCGGGACCGTCTCGACCAGGATATTAGGCCGGAAACGGCGCGGATCGAAATCCGCCGCCGGCTCGAGGTTCCGGAGATGCGCGAGCGTGCCGGTCGCAAGCAGATGGAGCACGTCCTCGTCGAAGAAATCGCGCGGCGGGAGCGGCGCCGCGCCGCGCATGATCGCCTCGCGCTCGGCCGGGCTGAGCGGCGCCGTGCGAATCCGCTCGAAACGGACCTCCCGCTTGAGCATCGCCGCGATCGCATCGGCAGCCGCGGCGCCGCCGGCCAGATGCAGCCGCCCGTCCGGCGTTTCGATTCGCACGCGCGCGGCGGCGTCCGCGACCGGATCGCCTTCCCAGAAGGCGCGCGCTTCCAGCATCCGCGGAAACGCCCGCGCGCTGATCGCGCCGCCATAGCTGGCGTCGATCACCGCCCACGCTCGATCGCCGGCGATTCCGCGTTCGCTCACGAGCGCCCGGTCGAGCGCCTCGCCGCGCATCGATTTCACTGGATATCGCCAGAGCGCCTTGACCGTGCCGATTCGCCGCCGTGCCATCTGAGACGCCGGCCCGCGAATCGCGACGCGGGCCGATGCGTACGGGGATCTAGACTATCACCGTCTGCCGGCACAAACTCGCCGCGCGGCGGCGACGTGGCGCGCACGCCAAAGCGCGCGAGGGCTTGCTTTTCC
The DNA here is from genome assembly GCA_014896235.1 of bacterium. Lineage (GTDB taxonomy): Bacteria > Desulfobacterota > Binatia > Binatales > Binataceae > JADMIL01. The sequence continues at coordinate 56,741 of JADBKU010000006.1, forward strand.
CGTCAATCGGGCTAAACAGCAGCATGGCGGGCGCAGAGGGATCGCTCGCCGATCGCAAATCAGCCGAACGGCCAGTTCCTGGATGCGCCGGATTCCTTAACACGGGGAGAGTTAACGGAATGACCGCCAAACAGAACCTGAAGTATCAGTTGATGGCCGCCACGAGCGGCTTCGCCTTCGAAATTCTCTTCACGATTTTCTGGGGCGTCTTCGGCCACAACCTGCCGCCGGTTTCGCCAAGCCTGAGCGGCCCGGAGCTGGCGGCGTACTTCGCGAATCATCACATCTCGATTCTCTTCGGCAACAGTATGACCGCGCTGGTCGCCGTGCTGTGGATTCCATGGACGGCGCAACTGACGGTCGTGATGCGGCGCATCGAAGGACCAAGCCCGGTCCTGACCATCATTCAACTGATCGGCGGCATCCTGACCGCATGGGTGCTGATGTTCTGTCCGGCGATCTGGGCGGTCGCCGCGTTTCGTCCCGATATCGATCCAAACACCATCCGGATGGTCAACGATCTCGGCTTCATCCTGTTCACCATCACCTACGCCGTCACGTCGGTGCAGGCGATCGCGGCGGGACTGGTCGGGCTTGCGGACCGGAGCGAGCATCCGGTGTTCCCGCGATGGGTCTCCGGATGGGCGATTTTCGCCGGCTTCAGCTTTATCCCGCTCACCGCGATGCCGTTTTTCAAGACCGGGCCGCTCGCGTGGAACGGCGCGATCTGCTTCTGGGGCCTGTTCGGGACCTATTTCATCTGGACGGCATCGATGGGCTATTGCATGGCGAAGGACGCGAGCCGCCGCCTGCGCGCCGAGAGCGAGATGGAACTCCCCCACCCCCGCTCCTCTGCGGTCGCATCTTGAGAATTCAACGCGCCGTCTCCCCGCCGTCTCGCGGAGCCAGGCGCGATAGTCCTGGTTCCTGTTCTTTGCCAGCCATGGCTGGACTGGATCCGGCCATGACAGAAAGCGCGACCGTACGTAAGTAGTGCGTGCCGTTACAACCGGGCCCAAAAGCGAATCAGGCGGTTCTCTCCAATATCTCCACTTGAAGCTCTAGTCCGACGCTCCCGCAACATGAGGCGGCTTGCCGGGGGCCTGGTTCTTGGAAATAATTGACCCGCCGGGGCGGGCGGCTGATGAAAGAACGAACCTGCGCGATCGTCGTGATCGGCAATGAAATCCTGTCCGGAAAAGTACAGGACAGCAACGCATATTTCGCCGCGCGCGAATTGCGCCGGCTCGGCGTCGCGGTTAACCGAATCGTGGTCGTGCCGGACGATCGTCAGGCGATAATCGACGAAGTCCGCCATTGCTCCCGCTCGTTCGACTTCGTAATCACCTCGGGCGGCGTCGGCCCGACCCACGACGACATCACGATCGAAGCGATCGCGGCGGCGTTTGGCCGCAAAATCGTGATCGACCCCGAACTCAAACGGATCGTCGCGCAATATTTCAAGGGCGGCTTGAACGAGGCCGGCCTCAAAATGGCCGAGGCGCCCGAGGGCTGCGTGCTGATCGCGGGCGGCGACGTGCGCTTTCCGACCATCCAGCTCGAAAACGTCTATATCCTGCCGGGCATTCCTCAAATCTTCGAAGCCAAGCTGAAGGCGCTGGCCGGGCGCTTCGCCACCGATCCCTACTACCTGCGAACCATCTATTCCAACGCCAGCGAGAGCGTGCTGGCCGAACATCTGAACGCCACGCTGCGGCAATTCCCGGAATTGCTGCTCGGCTCATATCCAAAAATCGGCTCCGACGCGTACCGGGTCAAACTGACGCTGGAATCCAAGGATCGCGCCTATCTCGACCGCGCATTCGACCATCTGATGGGCCTGATGCCGGCTGGAACCGTGGTCAAGACCGAGTAGCGGAAATGTTGTAGACTATTCGCAGCAGGCGGGCCGGAGGGCGGTCCGCAAATGGCGAGGGTAGGTAGGAGGATGAGGCGATGAAGCTCCATCGTTTGACGGCGGCGGCATTTCTGTCCGGCGCGCTTGTGATCGCATCGATTAGCCCGCTTCACGCGCAGTCCGCGCCAAGCGGCGCCGCCAGCGCGGGTTCGCCGGTGGCGGCCGGACCGAATCCGCAGGTGCCGCAGCCCGAGGATCAATCGGGCGTGAACTGGAAGGGCGTAGGCGTAGGCGCGGGCACCGTGCTCGGCAACGCCGTCTACATGCCGGCGAAGCTGGTGTATGGAATCCTCGGCGGAATCGCGGGCGGCGCAGGATGGGCGCTGACGGGCGGCAATACCCAGATCGCCGACACGATCTGGCGCAGTTCGCTGGGCGGCGATTACGTGCTCACGCCAAGCATGGTCGCGGGCAAGCAGCCGATCCACTTCAGCGGACCGACGGCGACCGCGCCGCCGCCAACGGCGGATCAGACGGCGAATCCGGCAGCCAACGCGACCGTTGCGCAAAGCGGCTCGTCGGTTAACGCGGGGGCACCGACCCAGCCCACGATCACGAGCGGACCTCACCCGATCGACAGCGGCGCCGGTCCGGTCAGCGGCGGCGGCAACGCCGCGCCGACCAATCCGCCCGCGCCGCTGCCGTCGACGAATATCGAATAGGCGGCGCGATGGCGAAGGCGTTGTTCCTCTGGAAATCGACCTGCAGCACCTGCCGGAACGCGCGCGCGTTTATCCGCGACGAACTCGGCGCCGAGCTCGACGAGCGCAATTACGCGAAAGAACCGTTCACGCTCGCCGAGCTTGAACGGATCTTTAAGCACGCCGACCCGCGCGACTTCATCAATCCGAAAAGCGAAGCGTTCAAAGCGATGGGCCTGCGGGGACGGGCGCTCACGCGCAAACAGGCGCTGGATTTGATCGTCGAGCAGCCGAACCTGCTGAAACGTCCGCTCACGATCGTCGGCGGCGAATTTATCGCCGGCTTCGATCGCGAGCGGATGCGCGCGCTGCTGGCCTGACGGCGCGGCGGCCGGGCGCGGCTGAAATCGAAGTCAAGCGGATTTTTCGAAACGCTCGGACTTTTCGGCGCGTTCCGCCCGCTCGGATTTGTCGTGGCGGTCATGGTTGCGGGCGTGATTCGCGGGCGGCGCGGCCACAGTCTTGCTGGTGGTCAAAACGTCGATGAATTTGCGCACGGCGGGCGACAACTCGCGCCCGCGCTTGTAGATAATCGCAAGCGGACGGGTGAACGGCCCCTCGGCGAATTCGATCATCTTGAGCGTGCCGCGCGCGGTCTCCTGCTCGACGGTCGAGCGCGGCACGATCGCAAGACCCTGGCCGATCTCGACGGCGCGCTTGATGGTTTCGATATTGTCGAACTCCATCGTGTAGATCGGCTTGACCCCGTGGTCGCGCAGGATTCGGTCGGAGGCTTTGCGCGTCGCGATATCGCGTTCGTAACCGACGAAGCGCTGGCCGACGAGTTGCCGGACATTGACGCGATCGAATTGCGCCAGCGAATCGTTGGGCGGAACCACCAGCACCAGTTCGTCGTGACGAAACGCGATGGTCACGATCTGGCTGCGCTTGTTCGGATAGGCGACCACGCCGAGATCGATCTTGCCCTCGATCAAATCGTCGTAAATTTTGTTCGAGCGCAGATATTCGAGATGAACGTTGACCTGCGGATAGGCGCGCAGGAATTCGCTCAGGTAGGGCGGCAATTCGTGCAGCCCAACGCTGTAAACCGTGCCGACCCGGATCGCGCCCGCAACCACCGAGCCAATTTCGCGCAAGCGATTCTCAAGCTCGACAAAACGCCGCACGATCTCTTTGCTGGAATTATAAAGAATCTGGCCCGCCGGAGTCGGTTTGACACCAGCGCGGGCGCGCTCTAACAATCGACATTCGTACTTGTCTTCGAGGCTTCGCACCTGCTGGCTGACCGCCGACTGAGTCACGAAGTTTTGCGAGGCAGCATAAGAAACACTGCCACTTTCGATAATGTCGCAGAAGACCTTTAGCGTTTCGATGTGCATATAACTACGGTCTGATATAAGGATATTTGATGGCTCAACGTGACGCAACGGGGGTTGCGCGCGAAATTCGAAGCCGCTTCGGATCGCGCCCGACGACGGTAAATCGCGCAGTCGACCGCGAGTTCAACCCGCCGCTCCATCAGACCACAACAAGATTAGTAAACCATCGTTTGATTTAATGCGAGGATTTGCATATGGCCGATTTCATCAGCGACCTTGACTTTTATCAGCTCGACGAATTGCTCAGCCCCGAGGATCGGATGACGCGAGCGGCGGTGCGTCAGTTCGTGCAGCGGGAGGTAACGCCCCATGTTGAAAAGCATTTCGCTGATTCAACTTTTCCGCTCGAGCTGATTCCGCGGCTGGCCGAATTGGGCGTTTTCGGCGCGAATCTGAAGGGCTATGGATGCGCCGGGATGAATAATGTGGCGTACGGCCTGATCATGCAGGAGCTGGAAGCGGCCGACTCCGGCTTGCGCTCGTTCGCGTCGGTGCAGAGCGCGCTCGCGATGTACGCGATTTACGCCTGGGGCTCCGAGGAACAGAAAAACCGGTATCTGCCCCTGATGGCGCAGGGCAAGCTAATCGGATGTTTCGGCCTGACCGAGCCTGACCACGGTTCGGATCCGGGCGGGATGGAAACCCGGGCGCGCAAGGACGGCCAGGGATGGATCCTGAACGGGATGAAGCGTTGGATCACCAACGGCTCGATCGCCGACCTTGCCGTCGTCTGGGCGAAGATCGACCAGGGCATCACCGGATTCATCGTCGAAAAAGGCGCGCCGGGCTTCACCACCCGCGATATCCATGGAAAGTTCTCGATGCGCGCGTCGATCACGTCAGAATTGTTTTTTGACGACGTGCGGCTGGACGCCGGCGCCCAATTGCCGGCCGCGCGCGGTCTCAAGGCGCCGTTGGCCTGTCTGACGCAGGCGCGTTACGGAATCGCGTGGGGCGCGATCGGCGCGGCGCGCACCTGCTATCAATGCGCGCTCGATTACACCCGCTCGCGCAAGCAGTTCAGCCGTCCGCTGGCCGGTTATCAGCTCGTGCAGAACAAGCTCGTCAACATGCTGACCGAAATCACCAAGGCCCAGCTCGTATGCCTCAGGCTCGGCCAGATGAAAGACGCGGGCACGATGCGTCCGGAGCATGTATCGCTGGCCAAGCGGAATAACGTGCAGATGGCGCTGGAGATTGCGCGAACGGCCCGCGACATGCTCGGCGCCAACGGGATCGTCAACGAATATCCGGTAATCCGCCATATGCTGAATCTGGAGACCGTGAACACGTACGAAGGCGCCTACGACGTGCATACGCTGATTCTTGGCCGCGATATCACCGGAATCGGCGCATTCGATTGATCGGCGCGTTCGGCCACGGCGCGGCGGCGCAAAATTGAGCGGCCGGAGCCTTCAGAAGGCTCCGGCCGCTCTCGTTTAGGTTCAATTCGGCTTAATCTGGCCGCTTAAGCCAGAACGAAGCGGAAAGAGTCGTCTTTGCGCACGATTTTGCCTGCCGACGGCGTGGCGAAATGTGTGCCAAACACCAGCGTGCCCGTGTCGGCATAGCGTTCGCAGAAGGCGCGGCGCGTCTGCTTCGCCATCTTACCATCGACGTCGAAGTTGTCGTCCCATTCCGGGAAGCGGCATTGAATCGGATGGTGCATCAGGTCGCCGGTGATGACGGCGTCCTTGCCAGCCGAGGAAATCCGAATCGCAAAATGGCCGGGCGTATGGCCGGGCGTCGATTCGAGCCAGATTTCATCGGTGATTTTATGCTTGTCGTCCACGAACTTGAGCATCCCTTCGGCCAGCACGGGACGCACCGAATCTTCAACCGGATCTTTCAGGAAAGGGTCCTCGGCGCGCGAGAAGAAATCCCATTCCGTGCCGCCAACGAGATATTGCGCCTTGGTGAACGTCGGCTTCCATTTCCCATCCACCAGCATCGTGTTCCAGCCGACGTGATCGAGATGCAGATGGGTGCAGACGACGTGATCGATCGAATCGCGATCGCATCCAGCCTTCTTCAACGTGTCGAGGAACGGCAGGTGCAGGTTGCTGAAGTCAGGAATCCCGCGCACCTTGTCATTGCCGACGCAGGTATCGACGATCACGCGCTTGCCCTGGCTTTCCAGCACGAAGGCGTGGATGCTGACCTTGATCTTGCCGGCTTCGTCGATAAAGGTCGGAAAGAGCCAATCCTTGTCCTTCATCAGATTTTCCGGGGTCCCGTCGGGCAGGATCATCGTGCCGTCCCATGCAACCTCCGATTCGATCACCCTAGTTACCTTAACATTGCCTATGTTCCATTGATTCACGTGGTTGGCTCCTTGTGTATCGCGCCGTCACGCGGCGCGGTAATGTCAGACTCTCTTTAGACGATTCGGCGCCGAACCGCCAACGGCAGCGGCGCGCGGTTGCCAAATATCGCCAGTGGACAGACAGCGAGGACACAGCAGCGTCAGTTGCGCCATAACATCAAATCGCGCGTAATTTGATGAGTTACGTCGAAATTACCTGCTTGTTCGTCACGCGCATTTGTCTAAGATTGATAATCGCGCCGATCGGCTGAGCATCGCCGGCGCGGGACTTGAAGCGGGGGGGGCGTTTGGACGCCGAATTGCACGATATCAACCGCACCGAAAGCGCTTTGCGCGGAAAAAAGGCGCGGACCGTGATTTTCGATCGCGACGGCGTTATCAATCGGATCGTGATGCGCGATGGCGCGCCCGCGAGTCCGCGCAACCTGGAAGAATTTATCATCGAACCCGAAGCTCCCGCCGCCCTTGGCCGACTCAAGGCGGCAGGATTCCGGATGTTCGTGGCGTCTAATCAACCCGATCTCGCCCGCCTGAAAGTGGCTCCCGAAACTATTGACGCGATGACCGCGGCGATTCTGGCGGCGTTGCCGATCGAAGCCGTGCGCATCTGCCCGCACGACGACGGCGACGGATGCGATTGCCGCAAACCGCGGCCCGGGATGCTGCTCGGCCTTGCGCGCGACTTCGATTTCGATTTATCCGGCGCTTTCATGATTGGCGACGCGTGGAAGGACGTCCACGCCGGGCGGGCGGCCGGATGCAAGACAATTCTTGTCGCTCGCGATTACAATCGCGGCGTGACCGCCGACTTCAAGGCCGCGACGCTCTCGGAAGCGATCGATTTGATCCTTGCGGTTGGAGACGCGCCCCGATGAGCGGAGAATTGCGCGCCCATATCAGCGGCTATCTGGCCGAAGCGGCCGAGATTTGCGCGACGCTCGATCAGGACGCGATCGAAAGAATCGTCGCCGGGCTGGTCGAATTGCGCCGGCAGGGCGGAAGATTGTTTTTCCTCGGCGTCGGCGGCAGCGCGGCCAACGCGTCGCATGCGGTCAACGATTTCCGCAAGATCGCCAATATCGAAAGCTACGCTCCTACCGACAATGTCTCCGAGCTGACGGCGCGGATCAACGACGACGGATGGGAATCCGCATACGCGCGCTGGCTCGAAACCAGCAGGCTCAACGCCGCCGACGCGGTGTTCGTGCTGTCGGTCGGCGGCGGCGACGCCGAACGGAATGTAAGCGCGAACCTGGTGGCGGCGATCCGGCGCGCCCGCGCATCCGGCGCGCGCATTTTCGGAATCGTCGGCCGCGACGGCGGCTTCACGGCGAAAACCGCGGACGCCTGCGTGATCGTTCCGAATCCGAATCCGCACAACGTCACGCCGCATACCGAGGCGTTCCAGGCGGTGATTTGGCACCTGATCGTGTCGCATCCGGCGCTCGCCGCCAACGCTATGAAGTGGGAATCGATACGCTGAGGGAAATTCGGCGGGGGGAGGACAAGCGGCATGAAGATCTTCGTGGATTCGGCGAATCTGGTTGAAATCGAAGAAGCGTTCAAACGCGGCTTCGCCAGCGGCGTCACGACCAATCCCTCGATTCTCTCCAAAGAGGAACGGACGGACTTCCGCCAGCACATCCGGGGGATAATCCGGCTGTTGGGCCGCTATGGCGCGGACATTCCGCTAAGCGTCGAGGTGTTCACGACCGAACCGCACGAGATGCTGCGGCAGGCGCGCGAGCTGGCGGAAGAGTTCGGCGATTATCCGGGGCTGAATATCAAGGTGCCGATCGGATGGGACGAATTGCGCGTGATTCGCGAGCTCAAGCAGAGCGGCGTGCGCGTCAATTGCACCTGCTGCATGGCCTTCAACCAGGCCGCGATGGCGGCGCTGGCGGGCGCCGACTACGTAAGCCTGTTTTACGGGCGGATTCGCGATATCGGCTACGACGCGCGTGGCGTGGTCGAAAGCGTGCGCCGGGCGTTCCGCGAGGGCGGCGTCGCGGCGCAAATCATCGTCGGCAGCATCCGTCATATCCACGATATCAACGAGGCGATGATGGCCGGCGCGGACATCGTCACGGTGCCGCCGAAATTTTTCCCGCAGATGGTCAGCCATCCGAAGACCGCCGAGGCCGTGGAGCAATTCATCAATGACTTCCGCAACTGGAATGCGCCGCGGTAACTTCGGAAGCTCCGGCGCACCAGTTGATTCGACGGGCGCCGTTCCGGCGCGTCCGCTCACGAACCAATGAAAATCGGGATTCTCGGCGGCGGACTCGCCGGACTCGCGGTGGCAGCGGCCTGCCGCAGGCACGAATGCGAGGTGCTGGAGGCCGACAGCGCGATCGGCGGCCATTGCCGCAGCCTCGTTGAAGGCGGCTACACTTTCGATCTCGGCGGCCCGCACATTCTTTTTTCGCGCGACCCAGAAATTCTCGCGCAACTCCATCGGCGGCTGGGCGCGAACCTCGCGATGCGCCGCCGCAACAACCGCATCTGGTACGACGGCCGTTTCGTCAAATATCCATTCGAAAATGGACTATACGACTTGTCGCCGCAAGACCGCTTCGAGTGCCTGTACTACTATTTGAACAATGACTATCCGCGACCGGTGAATTTCAAGGAATGGATATATCATGTATTCGGCAAGGGGATCGCCGAGAAATACATGATTCCATACAATGAGAAAATCTGGAACGTGCCGGCCGAACAGATGGCGATCGATTGGGTGGACGGCCGCGTGCCCCGTCCGCCCGTCGAGGACGTGATCAAGAGCGCGGTCGGCGTCGAGACCGAAGGCTACACGCATCAGTTGAACTTCGGCTACCCGGTCCGCGGCGGCATCGAGGCGCTGCCGCGGGCGTTCGCGGGCGAATGCCGCTCGATCGTGACGGATTTTCCGGTGCGGCGCGTCTGGCGCGAGGACGGCCGCTGGCGCGTCAGCGACGGCCGCCGCGAGCGGGAATACGATCGCGTGGTCTCGACGATTCCGCTCCAGGACCTCGCCGCCGCGCTGCCGGAGGTTCCCCAGCACGTGCGCGCGGCGATCGACGGCTTGCGCTTCAACTCATTGATCGTGGTGATGCTGGGCGCGGCCACGCCGCGGCCGCATCCGTTCACTGCGCTCTACGTACCTGACCCTCGCTTTATCTTTCACCGCCTCTCTTTTCCGCTCAGTTTCACCGAGCACGGCGCGCCCGCCGGACGCGAAGCGATCGCCGCGGAAATCACCACCAACCCGGGCGACGGCGTGCACGAGCTGAGCGATGCGGAAGTCGAGCGAAAAACGATCGACGGCCTGGAAACGATGGGGCTGCTGAAGCGCGGCGCGGTCGAGTTCGTCAGAACGCATCGCACCCGCCATGCATACGTGGTGCGGACATTCGACTATCACGAAAAACTCGCGCTCGCGCTCGAATATATGGATTCGCTCGGAATCGTCAGCGTCGGGCGCAACGCCGAATTCGAATACATCAATATGGACGAAACGGTGCGCCGGGCTTTCGCGGTCGCCGCCCGCCTCGACGGCGAACGTCAAAACACGGCGTCGTAACGTCGCGAACGGCCGGCGCGCTCGAAAATCGCACGACGGCAAACCCGCGATTGCGCGAACCGCCGCCCCAATGCATACTCTCTTCGACGCCGCCAAGTCCGGCAAAGCGATGAGCAATAGACCGCAACCTTCACCGTTCGCTGCCGCGATTGCCGGCGATTCCGACGACTATTATCCATTCAACGACATCAACCTGGCGATACTTCGGCTGATGCGCGATCGCGCGCGGCCGGGCGCGACCGTGCTTGATCTCGGATGCGGCCGAGGACGGTTGGGCGCTGAACTGCGCCGGTTGGGTTACCGCGTGACCGGCGTGGAAGGCGCTGCGTCCGCGTATGAGAACGCCAAAGCCGCGCTCAATGAAGCGATCAACTTCGATTTGACCAATTTCGCAGCGGCGTCGGCCGCGCTTTCAGACCGTCGTTTCGACTGGATAGTCGCAGCCGAGGTGCTCGAACATTTGGCGGAACCGGTCGCCGCGCTGCGGTATTACGGGCGCTTTCTCGCTCCCGCAGGCCGCGTGGTTATTTCCGTGCCGAACATCGTGGTTTGGTTCAATCGATTCCGCATTCTTGCCGGACGTTTCGACTACGCGGAGAGCGGCGTTATGGATCGGCGGCATCTGCGCTTTTTCACGCGGCGCTCGACCCGGCGGCTTTTGCTGGACGCTGGCTACCTTCCGCTGCGGTGTGAACCGGATCCCGGAATTGCGCGCGCCTTTACACCGATCGTGCGGAAATTGGCGAGTCAGCGCGCCGCGTCCGCAAGTCCGGACGCCATTTTGGACACGCCGGTGTATCGATTCTACGCGCGCTGGGTCTGGCCGATCGAGAGCGCGGTCTCCCGAATCGCGCCGGGATTGCTCGACTATCGAATAACAATGGAAGCCGCGCTCAGCGATTCCTGAGCAATACGACCGAACCGTCGAAATCGAAGGCGAAATCCATTTCGGTCAGGCCCGCCTCGGTCATCGCGGCCCGCAGTCGGCGGCGGTCGTTCGTATGAAAGAGCAAAAAGCCGCTGCCACCGGCGCCGACGAGTTTGCCGCCGGTGGCGCCGCCGCGGCCGCGCGCGATTTCGTAAAGTTCGTCGATGCGCGCGCTGCTCATCCCCGCCGAGCGCGCCCGCTTGCGCATCCAGTGATCGTGCATCAGCTCGCCGAACCGCCGGATATCGCCCGCTTCGAGCAGATCGCGGATTTCGAGGCCGAGCTTTTTGGTGAAGTGCAATCCGTCGAGCATCGCCGCGTCGCCCCGCTCGGAACGCTCCTTTTGCTCGCCGAGCAACTCGGTCGCGGCGCGCGTGTAGCCGACGAAAAACAGCATCAAGGAGTCACGCAGTTCGCGCAGCGCCGTTTCGCTCAAGTTGAGCGGCGCGATCGTCACGCTCTCGTCGGCATGATAATTTTGACAGACGATCCCGCCGTACGCGGCGACGTACTGGTCCTGTTTGCCGACGGGCGCGCCGAGCCGATTCATTTCGATTTCAACCGCCTCGCGGGCGAGCGTCTCCGCGGTCACCGGCTCGCGCTTGTAAGCGTGGAGCGCGTGCAGCAGGCCGACCAGAAACGCGCCCGACGAACCCATCCCGGTGCCGGCGGGAACATCGGCGATACTGACTATTTCGAGCCGCCCCGGCATCCGATGCATCGCGAGCGCTTCGCGAATCAACGCATGGCGCACGTCGGCGATCGTGTTGGCGACTTCCTGCTCAGAATATTTTAGGAAATAGCCGGGGAAAAAGGTCTGGTTGATGGTGATGTAGACGTATTTGTTGATTGCGGCGGAAACCACGAAGCCGCCGTGATCGCGGTAATATGACGGCAGGTCGGTGCCGCCGCCGCCGAGCGAAATCCGAAGCGGCGTGCGCGTGATAATCATGGCCGGCTCCTTGCGGCCGCGAGCGCCGCCAGATAGGCCGACGTTTCGGCTAATCCGGCGGGCGCGCCGATTTCATAGAAACGCCCGGTCACCTCGAAGCCGGCGAGCCGGCCCTCGCGCGCCAGCGCGGCATAGAAGTCAGCAAGGTCGAACGGAACGCCAGCCGGCCGCGCAGCGAGCGCTTCCGCCGCGATCATGCCGAGGCCGTAGTCGATATATGCCATCTCGCCCGGCGCGGCGGATTTGTCGTAGCGTTCGATCCTTCCGCCGCGGTAAGCGACGTTGCTTTTGTCCCACTTGCCGTCGTTGCGAAAGACCGTCATCAGCGCCGGCGCGCCGGAGCGGTGGAACGCCGCGGCGACGGCGGCGAAATCGGCGTCAAGATAACTGTCGCCGTACATCACGAAAAAATTTTCGCCGAGTTTGGGCAGCGCCTGCCTGAGCGCGCCGCCGGTGCCGAGCGGGCGCGCGCCGTCGCGGGAATAAGCGACGCGCAATCCGAAGCGGGCGCCGTCGCCGACGAACCGCTCGATCATCTCGCCGAGGTGGCCGATGCAGATGACCACGCGATCGATTCCCTTGCGCCGCAGCAGTTGCATCTGATGAGCGATAAACGGTTCGCCCGCGACTTCGACCATCGACTTCGGAATCGTCGCGGTCAGCGGACGAAGCCGCGTGGCGAGTCCGCCCGCGAGCAGGGCCAACGGCGGCAATTCATCCCCGCAGTACGCGCTCATCGGCGATCATCGCGCGCATCGCGTCGCGCAGCGCCTCGCGGCTGCCGCGCCGGCAGCGCCATCCCAGCGCGCGGATGCGGTCGGTATTGAGCCGGACGATCGGCACGTCGCCCTTCCAGCCGCGATCGCCGCCCGCGTACTCGAAGCGCGGCCGACTTTTCAAACCAAGGCACTCGACCGCGAGTTCGGCGATCTCGGCAACCGTGATGTAGTCGCCGGTGGCGACGTTGAACACCTCGAAGCGCTTTTGGCACTTCCGCTCGGCGGTCAGGACGGCGGCTATCACGTCTTCGACATGGATATAGGATTTGCTTTGCGTTCCGTCGCCAAGAATCGCAAGCCGCGACGGGTCGGCGGCGAGCCGGCGAACGAAATCGTAACCGACGCCGTGCGTCTGGCGCGGGCCGACGACGTTGCCGAAGCGGAAGGCGCAACCGCGCATATCGAACATATGGCAATACGCGGCGATCAGCGCCTCACCGGCGAGTTTGCTCGCGCCGTAGGTCGAGATCGGAACCAGCGGCCCGTGATCCTCGCGCGCTTCGCGGTCGCCGAGATCGCCGTAAACCCCGCTTCCCGAGGCGTAAAGGATGCGCGGGACGCCCGCGCGGCGCATCGCCTCGACGACGCCGTTGGTCAGCGCCGTGCCCTGGCGGAAATCGATTTCCGGGTCGGCGGCTGCGCGCGCGATATCGGGATTCGACGCGAGATGGATGACGGCGTCGTGGCCGGCCATCGCGGCGGCGAGCGCGTCGCAATCGCCGGCGTCGCCACGCACGATTCGCAGGCGCGGATCGTCGCGATACGCCTCGAAATGCCAGATCCGGCCCGAGCTGAAATTATCGTAAACGGTAATCCGCTCGACCGCCGCGTCCGACAACAGGACGCCGGTGAAATGGCCGCCGATAAATCCGGCGCCGCCGACGATAAAATAGCGGCGGCTGGCGGGACGCGGCGGCGAGGTCTGCGCCATGGCGGTCATTTCGCCGCGCGCGCCGGCATCGCGCCGAATCGGCTCGACATAATCCGTTTCATCGTCCACCACGCGCTCTGCAACGGCCGCATCGTGCTTTCGCCAATCCGCATCCGATACGGAATCGCGATTTGCTTCACTTTACATCCCGCGCGAAGCGGGCGCAGCAGCAATTCGACGGGCAACGCGGCGCCACGAGGATCGTAGCCGAGATTGTCGATCAGGCCGCGCCGATACGCGCGCATGCCGCTGTGCAGATCGGTTATATTGCTCAGAAACAGCGCCGACGCGATCATCGCGAAGCCACGATTTGCGAAATAGTTGACCCATGGCATCGCCGCCGGCTTGCCCGCCAGGCGCGATCCGTCAACGAGGTCAAAGCTTTCTTCGAGCACCATCCGCGCCATCGGTTCGATGAATTCCACCGGATAAGTGTCGTCGCAATCGAGCGTGACGGTCACTTCGCCGCGCCCCTCGCGCAGCGCCCGGTCCATCGCGGGACCGTAGCCTTGCGGCGGGAACTGGCGGAGCACCCGCGCGCCCATCGCGGCGGCGATGTCCGGAGTGCGATCGGCGCTGCTGTCGATCACGAGTATTTCAGCGCCGGGCACGGCGCGCTGAATATCGCCGATCACTTTGCCGACAGCCCGCTCCTCGTTGAGCGTTATCATTGCGACCGTGATGCGGCTGGCGATCGATCCCACTCCGCTGCGCTCCTCTCCGCGCGCAGCAAACCAGAAAGTCGGCGATGTTGGAAGACGGGGACTTGCCCGTCCCTAAAATTTTTCCTTGAACGGCCGCACGTCGAGCACATGCGTCCAGCAACTGCGATCCTGATGGGCCAGGTACCAGTAGGCGTCGGCGATCGCGGCCGGCCGCAACATGTCTTCTTCCTTGAGATCAGGAAAGCGTTCGTGAATAAACGGCATATCGATCGCGCCATCGATATTCACGTACACGACGTGGACGCCTTGCGGACCCAAATCGCGCGCCATCACCTGCGCCAGACCGCGCATCGCAAATTTCGCCGGGCCGAACGCGGCCGAGGTCGGATAGGGCCGTTCGCCAGCCGTCGCTCCGGTGAAGAGGATCGCGCCGCGACCCGCCGCGAGCATCGCCGGGACCACATGCTGCGCGCACAGAAACGCGCCGAATGCGTTTACGCGCCAAGTGTTCTCGAAAGTGCTGGGCCGCGTCTCCATCAGGCGCCCGAAGGGGCGCATCGCGGCGTTGTAGATCAAAATCTCCGGATTGCCGAATCCGCGCCGAATTGCGGAGAAGGCCCGCTCGATTTCTTCGGCCTGCGCCACGTTCGCCGCGACCGGCAGCGCCCTACCGCCGGTGGCCTTGATTTCGGCGGCGAGCCGATCGAGCTTGGCGGCATCCCGCGCGACCATCGCGACACTGTAGCCGCCCGCGGCGAAACGCCGGGCCAGCGCCGCGCCAAGCCCCGGTCCAACTCCGATTACCGCCGCAACTTTGGATTCAGCTTCCGTAGCCATCGGAACCTCCATCGGCCGCTCAGGCGATGCGCCCGAGCGCCTCCGCGATAAAGTCGAAGCGGTCGTTACCCCAAAACAATTCGTCGCCGACGAGAAAGCTCGGCGCGCCGAACACGCCGCGCGACACGGCGTATTCCGTATTGCGCCGCAATTCGTCTTTGACTTCCGGCGTTTCCGCCGCCGCCAGCAGCGCCTGAGCGTCCACGCCCGCCCGGCGCAGGACCATGCCGAGCACCGAGGGATCGCCGAGGTCCAATCCGTCGGCCCAAATCGCCGGAAAAATCGCTTCGTGGTAGGCGGCGAAAACGCCGAGCTTTTGGGCGGCCACCGCCGCGCGCATCAAATTCAGCGTATTGCGCAGAAACGGAAATGGATTGATTCGGAATTCGACCCCGTAGCGCGACGCCCATCGCCGCAAATCGTCGGCCATGTAGCGCGCCTTGGCCGGAACCGTCATCGGCGAGGAATTGCCGGTCGCCTTCAGCACCGCGCCGAGCAAAATCGGCCGGTAGATCACCGCCGCGCCCGCGCGCTTCGCGAAGCGCGGCGTCTGGATATTCGCCAGATAACTGAACGGACTGCCATAATCGAAAAGAAATTCAAAGCTCTTGGCCATACGATTCCCTCCCGGCGCTTCGTGTCAGCGCCCGCCAAACACGGGCGTGCGCTTTTCGTTGAAGGCGCGAATCGCCTCTTTGGTGTCGTCGCTCGCCGCCAGCTCGTAGATGCTGCGCAGTTCGTTTTCGATCTGCGTCTCGAGCGTCGCGGTGAAGCCGGCGTGCATGAGGCGCTTGGCTGCCGCCAGCGCGCGCGTCGCGCCGCGCGCCAGTTCCGCGGCCAGCGCGTGCGACGCGGCCAACAGTTGGTCGTCGGGCGCGACCCGGTTGACGATGCCCCACTCCATCGCTTCGCGCGCCGTCAGCGTGCGATTGGTATAGGCGAGTTCGAGCGCGCGGCCGATTCCGATGCGGCGCGGCAGAAAATACGTAGTCGTACCGTCAGGCGAGAGCCCGCGCCGCGTGTAGGCCATGATGAAACGGGCGGATTCGCCGGCGACGATCAGATCGCATCCGCACGCGAGCCCCATCCCGCCGCCGGCCGCCGTGCCGTTGACGGCGGCGATTACCGGGAACGGCGCGCGCACGATTCGCGACAGCGCGACGTGAAACAGCGAAACGCGGCTTTTGAGCGCGCCAGGCGCGGCGTAAAACGATTTGAGATCGGCGCCCGCGCAGAAAAACCGGCCCGTGCCGCCGCTGATCACCAGCGCGCGCACGGCGTCGTCTTCCTCGGCGCGGATTATCGCATCGACCATTTCAGCCGAAAGCGTCTCGTTCAGCGAATTCGCCGCCTCCGGCCGGTTCAGCGTGATCGTAGCCACGCCGTCGGCGAAATCGTACTTGATCGCGGTGTAGTCAGGCATTTTGCGAACCTCCTGGGCCGGCGCGCCGCGGGCGCCGCCGCCTTTGCGCCGGAATCGCACGGACCGGCCGCGCCGTCAAGATCGATTCGGGCCGGATCCGCTGCAATGGTTTCATCATGAAACTCATTTTCCGGCCCGACGTTAGCCGAATCGGTTTCATGATGCAACCAACACACGGCTCTTGTGGCGCGCGCGCTGATTGGACAATCAGCGCGTTTGCCGTAATTTAACCGCATGAGGCGCAAGACCTTCGCCCGCATGAACTGTTCGATCGCGCGCGCGCTCGAACTGGTCGGCGAATGGTGGACCATGCTGATCATGCGCGAGGCGTTTTTAGGCACGCGCCGTTTCCGCGATTTTCAACGCAACCTTGGAATCGCGCGCAATATCCTTTCCGCCCGGCTCAAAAAACTCGTCGCGCGCGGCGTGCTGACCCGCGAAGCGGCGCCCGGCGGCGGACGCCGGCTCGAATACCGCCTGACCGAAAAAGGCCGCGCGTTCTTTCCCGTCCTGATGGCGCTGATGCAATGGGGCGATCAATGGATTGCTGGCCCCGACCGGGCGCCGGTCAAGGTGGTCGAACGCGCAAGCGGACGCGAGATAGCCCAAGTGGCGGTCCGCGCCGCAGACGGGCGGGTGCTGCAGCCGGCCGAAGTCGCGATGGTCGCCGGACCGGGGGCCGGACCGGCGATGCGGGCGCGGCTGGCGTCGCGGGCGGCACGGCCGGTCGCCGTTCGTGCGCGCAACCACGGGGCGGCGCGTGACGGCGGCTGATTAATCGCTGCAAATCGCGCTAAATGCGCCTCTCAATCGCCAGATGCCGCGCCTTTATTCGTTGTAAATCCGTGATATTCTCCCGCCGGGTTGACCGCGATGGGAGACGACTTGGAACAGGCCCTGCATCTGGCCGAGCGCTTCGAGCACGCGCGGATTCACAAGGCCGGCCGGGAACAATCCTCAGGAGGAGCTCACATGAGCGGATTTAAGAACTTCATACTGCGCGGCAACGTGGTCGATATGGCGGTGGGCATCGTGGTCGGCGCAGCTTTCGGCACGGTCGTCACCGCGTTCGTCAAGGATCTGCTCACGCCGTTTATCGCGGCGATCGTCAAACAGCCGGATTTTTCAGGAATCGCTTTTACGATCAACGGCAGCAAATTCATGGTCGGCGAATTCGTCAATGCGCTAATTTCGTTTCTCCTGATCGCCGCCGCCGTTTACTTCGGCATCGTGTTGCCGATTAACAAGCTGCTCGCGACTGTGCAGAAGCCTGCGGCGCCGACGACTCGCCCCTGCCCGGAATGCTTGAGCGATATTCCGATCAAGGCGAAGCGCTGTTCGCATTGCACTTCGCCGGTGCCGGCCGGAGCTTGAGCGCATGCAGGGTTCCGAAACAGTACTCAATCGAGCGGCGGCCGCGCGGCGCGCCACGGACGCGCTTCTTCGAAGGCCGCGGCGAGGGCGATAAGGCCGGTTTCGTCGGCGGGCCGCCCGACGATCTGGAAACCAATTGGCAAGCCGGCGCGGCTGAATCCGACCGGCAGCGAAATTGCCGGCTGCCCTGTCGCGTTAAACGGAAACGTGAACGGAATCCATCCGAACAGATCGTCGGAATAGCGTTCGGGATCGGCGAACATCGCTCCCAGCTTAAGCGGCGGACGCGTCAGAGTCGGCGTCACGAGCGCGTCGAAGGGCGTCAGCGCCGCGACGATTTCGCGGGAAAGGTTGTGCATTTTCGAGAGCGTCGCGATGTAATCCGCGGCGGACATCGCGCGGCCGCGTTCCCAGAAAGATCGCACCACCGGATCGACCGCGGCCGGATCGCGCAGCGGCACGGCGCTGATTCCTGCGCAGATCAGCTTGCGCGCGACATCCAACAGCTTCGCCGCCGGATCGAGGTCGATCGGCTCGATCGCATGGCCCATCGCCCGCATCGTTTCGCATCCGGACTCGAAAGCGGCCTGAACTTCCGCATCGACCGCCGCGATCGACGAGCGATCGATCGCCGCCAACCTGAGCCCCTTCGGCCTCCGATCGGCGGCGGCGACGAAACTGCATTCTGGCGGCGGCGCCCAATACGGATCGCCGACCGCGGGTCCGGCCATCACGTCGAGCAGCAGAGCGGCGTCGCGCACGCTGCGAGCGAGCGGGCCATTGGTGGCGAAACCGCCCCACCCCTCGCCCATCACGGGCGCGTTCGAGACGCGGCCGCGCGACGGCTTTATTCCAACCAAACCGCAACACGATGCGGGCAGGCGAATCGAGCCGCCGCCGTCGCTGCCCTCCGCCACGGGGCCCAGTCCGGCGGCAACGGCAGCCGCGGCGCCGCCGCTCGAACCACCGGCGGTAAATTCCGTATTCCACGGATTGCGCGCGGGCGGGCATAAACCGCCTTCGGTGGTCGGACGTCCCCCGAACTCCGGCGTCGTCGTCTTGCCCAACAGGATTCCGCCGGCCGCCGCGATGCGCGCGGCATATTCGTTGTCGGCGCGCGGCACGAAGTTTTCGAAATTCTTCGAACCAAGCGTGGTGCGGATGCCTTTCGTCCAGGTCAGATCCTTGAGCGAATAAACCACTCCAAAAAGCGGCATCGCCGATCGCTCCTGGGCGGCGACTCGCTCCAACCGATCAGCGTCGGCGAGCGCGCGGTCGGCGGCGACCGTCATGAAGGCGCCGAGCCGCGGATTCAGCCGCTCGATTCGAGCCAGAAAGAATTCAGCCACTTCGCGCGGCCGCAATTCTTTTTTGAGAATCAGATCACGCAGTTCAACCGCTTCGATATAAGGATCGATCATCGTGCGCCTCCAGCCGTCGTCGCCATCCACTCTGATATCCAAACGCGCGCCCCCTGCAAAGCGACGCCCGGCGCCGTTCGGCCGCGCCGATCGGTTATACTGCTTCGCGATGAAGGAGCGCGGGCGCGTTCGATGGCATTGAGGGAGGCGGTGTTGTGGCTGCACGTACTGTGTGGAGTGACCTGGGTCGGAACGTCGGCGGCGTTCGTGCTGGCGGCATCCTCGATGGCGGTCGAAACGGAGGAATGGAAAGAGTTTGCGCTGCGCGCGGCGCCGCGGATCAATCTGATCAATTTCGTGGCCGCGGCGATTATTCCATTATCGGGCATCGGGAACCTCTTCGGCGCCGCGATGACGCGCAAGGGTCCGTTTCCGCCGGCCTTTGTCGGAATCCTCAGCCTCAAAGTCGCAATTTACTTCGTGATGGCGATTTTGCTGTCGGCGGCGGTTGGAGCGGAACGGCGGATGCGCGAGGCCGCCATTTCCGCCGAACGTCTAAAACCGGCCGCGCAACGCCTGACGCGGCTTTACGGCGCGATCGCGGGATGCGGCGTCGTCGCGCTTGGCCTCGGGCTTTGGCTGGCTGGGACTTGACGGACAACCTCCGATGAAATCTCAAGCAAAACTTGAATTTGGCGATTTGACGATCGCCTTCCTCAGCGACGGCATCTGGCGCAACGACGGCGGATGCATGTTCGGCGTGGTCCCGCGCGAGCTGTGGCAACGCGAGCATCCGCCGGACGCGCAAAACCGCATCCGGCTGAACCTGACCTGCCCGCTGATTATGCGGGGCGCGGACGCGATTCTGGTCGATACCGGAATCGGCAATCGCCTTAGCCCGGTCGAGCGCAAAATCTTCGACCACGGCGAAGGCTGGCTGCCGGAGGGCTTGCGCGCGCTCGGGATGGAACCGGGCGACATCACGCATGTCGTCCTTTCGCATCTGCATTTCGACCATTGCGGCGGAATCGTCCGGAAGCGCGATTCAGGAGGTCTCGCACCCGCGTTTCCGCGCGCGAAAATCCTGGTCCAGCGCGGCGAAATCGAGATCGCGCGCAACAGCCGCAACGAACGCTTGCGCGCCGCCTATAGGCATACCCAAGAATGCCTCGAGCCGGTCGCCGGGATGCTCGAAGCGCTCGACGGCGACGCTGAAATCATCGCGGGCGTGACCGCGGTCGTCTCTGGCGGCCATACCGCCGACCATCAGTTGGTAATCGCTCGGTCTGGAGCGCAAGCCCTCGTCCATCTGGGCGATATTGCGCCAACCCGCTCGCACATGCGCGGGCCGTGGAATCAGTCGTACGACCTGGACGCGCTTCGCACGATGGAAGTGAAGGCGGAATGGCTCGAAAAGGCGGTCGCCGCGCGATGGTGGGTGTCGTTCGCCCATGACGAACGGGTCTTCGCGGCGCAGGTGACTAACGATCGTGGCCGGCTGGTGCTCGGCGACAGCATCGGCGTGCCGGACGGACTCGACGGCGTCTGAGTCCGGACGGAATTAAAACCACGGCCTGAAACTTCATGCGGACGGTCGGCCACTCGGGAATGCGCCAGAATCAAGACGCCATCGCCGCTTCGTTCAATTTTCTGTGGAAAACGCCAACGGGTGCCGAAATCTTCCCTTGCGTCAGATCGATACGGGGTTATACTCGAAAGTAGGGATGCGCTTCGCAATAGCACAACCCGACCGCCTTTCTCGATCTCTCCTTCTGGCAGTCGCTCACGCTTCAAAGGCTCGCCTAACCAAGGAGCTTGCTGATGGCCGAATTGAATAATTTTGAGCAGCTCATCAAGAGCGATCGCGCGTCGCGCGAAGCGAAACAATGGCGCGGCACGTTGCTCGAATACCTGGAGCTGGTCAAAGCCGATCCGCTGATGACCAAGCTTTCGCACGCCCGCATCTACGACATGATCATTTCGCAGGGCACGCGCAGCATCCACGAAACCGACGATCCGCGCACGAAGCGCCTGTACAAGGACGAGCCGATCAAGGTTTACAACTTCTTCGCCGACGAATTTTTCGGCATCGAGCGCACGATCGCCCAAATCGTCCGTTATTTTCACTCGGCTTCGCTCAAGGGCGAAGAGAGCCGCCAGGTGCTCTACCTGATGGGACCGGTCGGCTCGGGCAAAAGCTCGCTGGTCGAACGGATTCAACGCGGGCTCGAGCAGGCGAATCCGATCTATGCGATCGAAGGCTGCCCCATGTTCGAGGAGCCGCTTCATCTCATCCCGCGCCATCTGCGCCGCGAGTTCGAAAAGATGCTGGGCGTGCATATCGAGGGCGACCTCTGTCCGGTATGCCGCTATCGCCTCAAGGAGGAATTCGGCCAGCGTTACGAGGAATTCCCCGTTGAGACGCGCAATTTCTCCAAGCGCAACCGCGTCGGCGTCGGCGTGGTGCCGCCGGTCGATCCGAACAACCAGGACACCTCCGTGCTGATCGGCTCCGAGGACATCTCGAAGCTCGACCAGTACTCCGAAGGCGACCCGCGCGTGCTGGAACTGAACGGCGCGCTCAACGTCGGCAACCGCGGCATCGTCGAGTTCATCGAGGTGTTCAAGAACGAAACCGAATACCTGCACGCGATGATCACTGCGACGCAGGAAAAAGTGATTCCCGCGCCCGGCCGGCATGGGATGGTTTACGTCGACACCTGCATCATCGCGCACTCCAACGAGGCCGAGTGGCAGAAGTTCAAGGCCGACCACACCAACGAGGCGATTCTCGACCGTATCGTCGTGGTCAAGGTGCCCTACAATCTGCGGCTTTCCGAAGAGGTCAAGATTTATCAGAAGATCATCCGCAATTCGGATTTCCGCGCCCACGTCGCGCCGCATACGCTGGAGCTCGCCTCGATGTTCGCGATTCTGTCGCGGCTTGAGCCGACCTCGAAGTGCGACCTGATGACCAAGCTGCGCCTGTACAACGGCGAGGAGGTGGTCGAAAAGGGCCGCACCAAGAAAATCGACGTGCAGGAGCTCAAGGAAGACGCCAAGCGCGAGGGCATGTCGGGCATCTCGACCCGCTTCATCATGAAGGCGCTCGACAACGCCTTGTCGGACAACGTCTCCGGCAATTGCATCAATCCGATCAACGTGCGCGAGGCGCTCATCTCGATGACCAAGGAGGCCGACCTCGCCGACGACACGCGCAAGCAGTATCTAGAATTCCTGCAGGACACCCTGCACAAGGAATATCTCGACCTGCTTGAGAAAGAGATTACGCGCGCCTTCGTTTACTCGTACTCCGAGCAGGCCGAAGCGCTCTTCCAGAACTACCTCGACCACGCCGAGGCCTACGTCAACAAAACCAAGGTCCGCGATCGCAACACCAAGGAAGAACTGCCGCCGGACGAAGGCTTCCTCAAATCGATCGAGGAGCAGATCGCGATTATCGGTTCGGCCGCCGACGGTTTCCGGCAGGAAGTCATCGCCTACCTGTGGGCGACTTCGCGGCGCGGCGAGAAGATCAGCTATCGCAGCTACGAACCGCTCAAGGAGGCGATCGAGAAGAAGCTGATGACCTCGGTGCGCGACATCTCGCGGATTATCACCAAGGCCCGCACCCGCGACGAGGAGCAGACCGAGAAGTACGGCGCGATGGTCAAGAACCTGCTGGAGAACGGCTATTGCGAATCGTGCGTGGACGTCGTGCTCAAGTACGCCGCCAACAATCTGTGGAAGGATTGAACAATCATGGCTGGCGAAACGAAACGATCTGACGAGACCACGCGCCAGGCTGCCCATCAGGCACGCCCGAATCCGGGCGAAGCCGTGCTCGTCAGCACGGGCCAATTCGATCTTTTTGCAGACCCAAAAGAAATTGCCGACGCTATGCGAAAGAAGCAAAAGCGGTCGGCGGACAAATAGCGGTTAAGACGGCGAAAATGACCAGCGAGACCATCTTTCGCGAATATCGACCCTCCGACGCCGAGCGTTCCGATCGCTCGGCCGGCGACCGCCTGCGCCATCGCGAAAAAGTCCGCGAATCGATCCGCGAAAATATCGCCGACATCATCGCCGAAGAATCGATTATCGGCAAAGACAAAGACAAGGTAATCAAGGTTCCCCTGCGCGGAATCAAGGAATACCGTTTCATCTTCGGCGAGAACGCGCCCGGCGCCGCGCAAGGCGACGGCAATGCGCAGCCCGGCCAGGTCGTGGGCAAGGCTGGCAAGGACGGTCAGGGCCAGGGCGAAGGCCAGGCCGGCGATCGCCCCGGCGTCGATTATTACGAAACCGACGTCACGCTCGAAGAACTGATCGAGATCATGTTCGAGGACCTCGAGCTGCCGAACCTCGAACGGCGCGCCCTGCGCGAGATCCCGTCGGACCGGATCGCCAAGCGCAAAGGCTATCGCCACGTCGGCATCCGCGTGCGCCTGGACAAACGCCGCACCGCGCGCCAGCGCGTGATGCGGCAGATGGCGGCGCGCAAGCACGAAAACGCCGCCGCGGCCGACGCCGCCGCGCTCGGCGAAGCGGCCGAAGAGCGCCGTTTTCCGTTTCGCAAGGACGACCTGCGCTACAAGCATCTGGAGATCGACACGCGCGAGGAGTCCAACGCCGCCGTGCTCTGCATCATGGACACTTCCGGCTCGATGGACACGATGAAGAAGTACCTGGCGCGGAGCTTTTTCTTCCTGCTCTACCAATTCATCTCGACGCGCTACCGCAACGTCGAAATCGTTTTCATCGCGCATCATACGGAGGCCAACGAAGTCACCGAAGAGGAGTTCTTCCACAAGGGCGAATCGGGCGGCACCTTCATCTCCTCCGGCTATCAGAAGGCGCTCGACATCATCGCCGAGCGCTACCATCCGTCGCTCTGGAACCTTTACGCCTTCCACTGCTCCGACGGCGACAATTTCGATTCCGACAATCCGGCCGCGATCCGCACGGCGCGCGAATTGTGCGACGTATGCAATCTGTTCGGCTACGGCGAAATCAAGCCGCTCGGCTCGCGCTACTACGAATCCTCGATGCTCAACGTCTTTCGCCGGCTCGACGCGCCCAATTTTCAGGCCGTGCTGATCGAGCGCAAAGAGGACATCTGGCCGTCGTTCAAGGCCTTCCTCTCCAAGGACCGGGTGAAGGAATAATCGGCCGCGCTGCGCGAACTTCCGCCGCATATCGCAATGGCTAATTACGAAATCAGCGACTTGGTCGAATGGGACAAGCGGATCCGGGAAAAGGCCGCCGCGTTCGGCCTCGATTGGTATCCGCAGGAGTTCGAAATCTGCGACCACACGGGGATGCTCGGGTACATGGCGTATTCCGGGATGCCCTCGCACTATCCGCATTGGTCGTACGGCAAGGCTTACGAAAAGCTCAAGACGCTCTACGACTACGGCGTCAACGGCCTGCCCTACGAGATGGTGATCAATTCCAATCCGGCGATCGCCTATCTGATGCGCGACAACACCTTGCTCCTGCAAATCCTGACGATCGCGCACGTTTACGGGCACAACGATTTCTTCAAGAACAACTTCACTTACAAATCGACCCGCGCCGAGCTGACGATCGAGCGGTTCAAGGCGCATGCGCTCAGGGTGCGGCGCTATTGCGAGGACCCGTCGATCGGCATCGACAAGGTCGAACGGATTCTCGACGCCGCGCACGCGCTCGCCTTCCAATGCCGGCGCAACCTCGCGATCAAGAAGCTCGATCGCGAGGAGCAGCTCACACGCGCGATCGAGGCCGCGCGGCCGCGCACCGATCCCTTCGCGCGCATCCATGCGCGGCCCGAATTTCATGAACCGGACATGCGCAAGACGCCGCTTGAACCCGACGAGGACGTCCTGCTGTTTATCCGCGACCACAATCCGTTCCTCGCGGAATGGGAGCGCGACTTGCTGACCATCGTGGACGAGGAAACCAAGTATTTCCTGCCCATGATGGAGACGAAGATCATGAACGAGGGATGGGCGAGCTACTGGCACAAGAAGATCCTCGAATCGCTCGACCTCGATCAGGGCCTGCGTCTGGAATTCATCGTGCGGCACAATCAGGTGCTGCGGCCGATTCCCGGCCAGATCAATCCGTACCACCTCGGCTTCAAAATCTGGGAAGACCTGCATCGCCGGCATGAAAATCCAACGCCCGAGGAAATCAAGAAGTACGGCGCTCCGGCCAAGAGCGGCGACGAAAAGATCTTCGAGGCGCGCGAAGTCGAGCGCGACTCCTCCTTCCTGCGCCGCTACCTGACCGAAGAGCTGATGCGCGAGATGGATCTGTTCCAGTACGAAGCGCGCGGCGACGAACTGGTGGTCGACAAGGTCTCCGACGAAGAGGGCTGGAAGACGGTCAAGGAAACGCTGATCAAAAACGTCGGCGCCGGTTCGATTCCGGTAATCAAGGTCGAAGACGCCGATTTCGGCCACAACCGGACATTATATTTGAAGCACTATCACGACGGCCGCGACCTGCAGCTCGAATACGCCGAAAAGACGATAGCATTCGTGCATCGGCTATGGGGCCGCGAGACGGTGCTGGAGACGACGCTGCAGGGCAAGCGCTCGCTCTTGTGCTTCAACGACCGCGGCTTCTCCGTCAGAGCACTGAAGTGACATTGCCGGAGAATCTGCAAATCCCGTCGGCACAGGAATTTTTGGAGAAGTTGCCGAACGGCCATCTGGGCAAGAGATACGGTCGAAATGCCGCTTTTTTGCGGGATCTGGATTCGTTCCTTAGACTATGGAACCTCGCTGGGTTCGAGGAAAAGAAGAGAGAATTCGAATGCGTAGGCCGGAATCAAATCAAGTGGTACAGCCTGTGCGCTGAATTGCGTGCAATTGTTAAGATCGCAGAAAAGCTTTCTCTCAGAATTAGAGGCTTCAACCAAGTTCCTCCACGGCAGCGCATCCACAAATTTCCAAAGGATTGCGACATTTCTGCGGAAATCGGCGGTTCCGAATTCTTCTTCGAGGTCAAGGCCAAAAGCGCCGAAACTTCTCAGCTCCCGGCTGAGCATTTTCGGGAATTCTTAGAAACCCTCCCTTGGAGCAGGAGAGTAAGCATTCGTAGGGCTAGATCGACTTCGCGAACAGCATGGGACGCCACGATTCAACGTCTTAATGAACACGTCAGCAAATTTGAGTCACCGATAGTTCCACCTCCGTACTCAGATGAATTGGTGAAAGTCTCGTTTTCGCCACGCCCTGGCAAGAAATTTACCGTAACGAGCATGCAACCGGATGAAGTGGAGGACATTAAAAAATGGCTATTTGGCGATCTAACTGATCCGAAGAAGATTCCAATTGTAAAACAGGCGGTCTCTAAGGGAGCGGATTTCCTCGTTGCTCAGGTTCCAGGCTGGTTTGAATTTTCACTGCTGTTCGATTCGATTTTCTCCGATATCAGCCGGATTCAAAATAATTTTTACCTTACGAGCGATCAAAATATTAATAGCCTCTGCGGCATTTTATTTATAAGTGCGAGCAATAAATTTGCGCTTGTTTATAATCGCTCTTTCCACATTTTTCCCCGTGTAATTTAGGTTATAAGCCATATTTCTCAAACTTTAATCGCGTCGATCTTTCCCGCTAAAACGTGGAGCGATTCGTATAAGTAATAAGTTCCCCAAATGAGTTCGTGGGCCGTCGCCAGCTCGATCCGCTTGTTGTAGCAGCCCTGCCAGAGTCCGCCTTCCTTGCCGAGAAAATTTTCGACCAGCGCCCCGACCGCCGATTCCGCAGCCTGTCGGAACGCGTAACGCCTG
Source organism: bacterium (assembly GCA_014896235.1). GTDB lineage: Bacteria > Desulfobacterota > Binatia > Binatales > Binataceae > JADMIL01. Next base: position 83,624 of record JADBKU010000006.1, read on the forward strand.
ACCTCGCCGGTCGCCAGCTCGGCCAGCTTGAGCATACCGGCCGCCGCGATCGCCGTCGCCGACGTGTCGCGGTTCGTATGCGGAATCGCGGGGTCGTCGAAATCCCAGTAGGCCACGCGATCCGGCGGCACGTGCGCGTTCCACCAATGCGCCGCGCGTTCGGCCGGCTCCAGCAGCGTCATGTCTCCCGTCCAGTGGGCGGCCAGCGCCCATCCTAGGATGCCCCACGCCTGCGCGCGCGCCCACGTGCTCGAATCGCTGATGCCCTTGTGGGTATAGCGCCGCGTCATCTTGCCGGTCGCCGGATCGAACGAGGCGGACTGGCAGATCGAGCCGTCGGCGCGCAGGCAGAACTCGATATGGCGGCGGGCGTGACGCGCGCCGATCTCGCGCAGCCGCGCTTCGCCGGTCTCCCGCGCCGCCCATCCGAGCAGCGCCGCGATCTGGACCACGTCCACTTCCGATTCGCCAAGACCGACGCTGTGCACCTCCTCGAACTCGGCGCCCATCGGAATCACTTCGGCTTGCGGATTGTATCCGGCGGCGAGCGAGCGCGCCGCGGCGATGCCGAGTTCGCGCGCAACCGAGTTGCCGGTCAGGATCGCGCCCAACGCCGCGCCGTAATAGAAGAGCAGTCCGCGCGCCGAGGTTTGCGAATCGATGCGCGGGCGCAATCGCTCCATCCACTCGCCCGCCAGCCGCGCGTAGCGATCGTCGCCGGTCGCCGCCGCCGTCAGCCATAGCATCCCGTTCCAGTAACCGCCGGTCCAATCGCCGTGCGGCGTCACCGTCCACAAACCGGCGGCCGGCTCCGCGTAATGCGGAAAGCCGCCGCGCACCGTCGCCGCGGTGCGATCGATCCGCGCGCGCATCCGCGCAATCGCCTCATCCCATCGCGACCCGTCCATCGCAGCCAATCCTTTCCCTCGCCCTACGCCAGATGTTTCTTGAAGAAGGCGACCATCTTCGGCCACAACTCGAACGCCGCCTGTTCGCGATAGCTCGGCCGGTAGTCGGCGAAAAACGCATGGCCGGCGTTGCGGAAAACCTCCACCTCGAAATTCTTGCCGGCCGCGGCGAGCCGCCGGCGCAACTCCTCGGCGTCGGCCGGGGAGGGATTCTGATCTTCCTCGCCGCACACGACATAGAGCGGGCAGCGCAGGTTCGGGACGAGATCGATCACCGGCGTCGGGCGCTGCGGCGTCGTAATCGCCTCGGGCGTGGCGCGCGTGATAAATCCGCCCCAGCAATCGATCGCCGCATCGACTTTGCCGCTGGAACAGGCGAACAAGAGCGTCCATCGTCCGCCCACGCAAAAACCGACGCATCCGACCTTGCCGCTCGCGCCCGGCTGCGCGCGCACGAACGCCGCCGCCGCTTCGAAGTCGCGCACCAGTTGCGCATCGGCAAGGCCGAACATCTTGGCGCGCACTTCGGCCATGTCGCTAGGGCTGCGCGGCGCGCCCACGCGCGAATAGATATCGGGCGCGAGGGCGATAAAGCCCTGGTTCGCGAAGCGCCGGGCGACGTCGCGCTCATGTTCGACCAGCCCGAACGCCTCGTGCAGGATAATTACGCCGGGATAGGTTCCCGCCGCCTTGGGCCGCGCCAGATAGCCGCGCATCGCAAAGCCGTCGCTCGTGAAAGTAACGTCGCTGGTCGCGAGCGCGGATGGATTCGTTACTTCGCCGGGTAAGGCCATCTTAAATCACCTCGCATTCACTGGATTTTAGCCGGGCCGGCCGCCGGATTCTCAAACGAACGGCTTGCGCGCCCATCCCTCTTCATAAGTCGTGAGAAAACGCGGCGTCACCGTAAGCCGCTTGAATTTCCATTCGCCGCCGACGCGCACGTATTCGTCGTGATAGGTCGCCGCCAGCCATACGGCCTGATTGCCCTTCGCCATCGTCGCCGGCTGCAGGAGATTCCATTGCGCGGTCGCGCGATCGCCGTCCACGTCGATAATCGGGTTCATCACATTATGCATTGCGAACGGAAAGAATTTAGGCGCGCCGCGGAAAAATTTCCGGATCGCTTCGCGTCCTTCGGCCTTGCCCAGCGCGCCGCCGTCCCATACCGCGTCTTCGACGAACAGCGCCGCGATCGCGTCGGCGTCGTAGTTGTCGTCGCAGGCGGCGGCGTAGCGAGCTTTTAGCTTGCGGATTTCCTCGATCGCTTCGAGAGCGGCGAGCCGCTCCTCGATAGTTTTCATGATCGCGCGCCTTTCGCGGACGGAATTCGCGGCGGCCGAACGCCGCGTGCGCCGCGAATTCCTGCATAGCGCATTTCGCCGCGCTCGCCCAACGGGAACGCGTGCGGCGCGGAGAAACGCGGAACGCGGCGCGATAGTTGCCGGCTTGGCGCAACTAGCGTGACGCGTGGAGCGCCAAACGGGCTTACCTTCGGCGACGCGATACGGCAAGCTATCCTGACTTACGCCCGCTCCGCGCGGCGCGAGCGTGCAGTCACGGATGCATCACCCGTTCGATCCAACCGGAATCGCGGCGTTTCTGGCCGATTGGGGCTACCTCGGCCTGTTCATTTGCGTGTTCGTGGGCAATCTTGGCGTGCCGGTGCCGGAAGAAACGGTGCTGCTCGCCGCGGGATTCCTGGCCGGCCGCGACATCCTTGAACTGCGCGCCATCTATCTCGTCGGCATCGCTAGCGCGGTCAGCGGCGATTGCGCCGGCTACGCGTTCGGCCGGACCGGCGGCCAGCGCTTGATCGATTGGCTCGCCGCCACGTTCCGCTTCCTGCAACCAAGCATCGAACGCTTGCGCACGTTCTTCGCGACGCACGGCGCCAAGGCCGTCTTCATGGCGCGCTTCGTGACCGGCGCGCGCTTCGTCGCCGGTCCGATGGCGGGCGCGACCGGGATGCGTTTTTGGCGGTTTCTGGGATGGAATCTGCTGGGCGCGATAATCTGGTGCGGCCTTGTCATCACTGTCGGCTATCTCGTCGGCGACGAACTCGAGCATGTCGCGATGATCGCGCGTCGCGCCGGCCATCTGGCAGCGCTCGGCCTGGCCTCCGCCGCGCTACTGCTCTGGCTCGGACTCAGGCGGCGGCGCACTCGGCTCGGTGCCTGATTCCAGCGGCATGCTCCGTTTGCGCATGCGGCCGCATGCGGATTACCCTCCGGAACAATCAGCGGCGCGCGCGCTTTACCCGAACGCGCCGCTCCGGCAAAGGAGTAAACGCGATGGCGCTGCTACCGTATGTTGACGAAAGCAAAGCTTCGGAAAAGACCCGCGAAATCCTCGGCAACACGCCGCGGAAAATGAACGTCGCGCGGATGATGGCGAACGCGTCCGACGCCGTCTTTCACAATTTCTCGCGGCTCGGCAATGCGCTTCTCACCAAGGGCAAGCTCAACGCGAAGCTCCGCGAAATCGCGATTCTGCGGACCGCCAAAGTCAGCTCGTCGGTCTATGAATGGACCCAGCACGTGCCGATCGCCAGGGCGGTCGGCGTCTCCGACGCGCAAATCGCCGCGATGGACAATTGGGAGGCGGCGGCATGCTTCGACGAAGTCGAACGCCTTGTCCTGCGCTTCACCGACGAAGTTGCGCGCCACGTCAAAGGCAAGCATGAGACTTTGCGCGCCCTGGAAAAACATCTCGGACCCGGCGAAATCGTCGAGCTGATCATGTCGATCGGCTTCTGGGGGATGGTCGCGCGGGTTCTGGAAACGACCGAGGTGGATCTCGAAGACTTCGCCGGCAAGATGAATCTGCTCGAAGGCCGGCGCAAATCCTGAGCGGCGCCGCGCCGCGCGGACGTAACGCTGCGCGCGGCGCCTCCGAGTTTCAGCCGCCCTGTTTGCGGCGCTCTTCGCGCTGGCGCAATTCGACCCGGCGAATCTTGCCGCTGACCGTCTTGGGCAGGTCGCTGACGAACTCAATTTCGCGCGGATACTTATAGGGCGCGGTCACGCGCTTGACGTGCTCCTGCAATTCGACCGCAAGCGCGTCGCTGCCCGCGACGCCGGCCTTCAGCCGCACGAACGCCTTGACGATCGCTCCGCGATCCGGGTCCGGACTGGCGACCACCGCCGATTCGAGCACCGCCGGATGCTCCAGCAGGGCGCTTTCGACTTCAAACGGCCCGATTCGGTAGCCCGCGGAAGTAATTACGTCGTCGGCGCGGCCGACAAACCACAGATAGCCGTCGCCGTCGCGATAGGCGTTGTCGCCGGTGAGATAGAAATCGCCTTTGAAAACAGCGGCGTTTTCCTCTGGATTCTGCCAGTATTCCTGCATGATCGACGGCGGTTTGTCGGGCTTTACCCGCACGCCGATCTGGCCGACCTCGCCCACGCCGCATTCGTTGAGATTCTCGTCGAGCACGCGCGCGTCGATTCCCGGAAACGGACGGCCCATCGAACCCGGCTTGATCTCCATCCCCGGCAGATTCGCCGCGACCAGCGCTGTTTCCGTCTGGCCGTAGCCGTCATGGATCGTCAGCCCCAACTGCTCGCGCCAGACTTCAATTACCTCCGGATTGAGCGGTTCGCCCGCGCCCGCGCAGTGGCGCAGCGCGAGCGGCTTATGGCTCGCCAAATCCTCCTTCACCAGCATACGGTATTCGGTCGGCGGCGCGCAGAAGGTCGTGATCTGATAGCGCTTGAGCAGCTCGAGTTCCTTCAGCGGCTCGAAGCGGCCGTTGTACATGAAGGTCGTTACGCCGTTCATCCAGGGGCCGAAGAGCACGCCGTACGCCGCCTTCGCCCATCCCGTGTCGGAGGTCGTCCAATGAATGTCGTCCGGTTTGAGATCCAGCCAGATCGATCCGGTGTACTGATGCGCCCAGGTGTAGGCGTGATTGTGCAGTACAGCCTTTGGCTCGCGCGTCGTGCCCGAAGTGTAATAGCAAATCGCGGGATCGGCGGCGGCTGTCGCGACCGGCCGGAAATGCGCCGACGCGTTATGCATTGCCTCCCGCAGCGAAATCCATCCGTTGCGCGGGCCGGCGGCGATAAGGAAATGCTTCAGCATGGAGCATTGATTGCGCAAATCGGCCGCCAGTTCGGCGTTTTCGACGCCGGCGATGATCGCGCGCGCACCCGAATGATTCGCGCGATAGACGAAATCTTTCTCCCGCAGCATCGACACGCACGGAATCACCATCGCGCCCGTCTTCAACGCGCCGATATAGGCCGCCTGCCAGAGCGAAATCCGCGGCAGCGCGATCATCACGGCCGCGCCGCGTCCGATTCCGAGCGCCGTCAGCGCGTTGGCGATGCGATTCGACTGCGCGCTGATATCCGCAAAAGTAAGGCGGGCGCGATTGCCTTCCTGATCCTCCCATAGTAACGCCACTCGCGACGGATCGGCGGCGAAGGCGTCTATCGTCGCGCCGAAATTGAACGTCGCCGGAGTGTTCCAGCGAAATTCGCGATAAATTTTCTCGTAACTGTCCATCACCGCCATAGGTTCCTCGTTCATGTTGAACGCGCGCGACGCGCGGCGCCGTGGTTCGCCGCCGGCTGCGAGCGGCGGGCGGCCGCACGGATATATTTTATCGTCACCGGCGAAAGATCGTCGCGGCCAACGCGCGCGTCGATGATTGAAAAGGTTTTCGCGCGATGCGCTTCGGCCAGCGCCGCGCGCAATTCCTCGGCGCTTTCTGCGACGAACCCCGCGCCGCCCCAATCCCGCGCCAGTTGTGCGTACGGCCACGGCGGAATTTCCAGCAGATCGCGCCGATCCGATGCGACCGGCCGGAATATTCCCCATCCGCCGTTGTTTGCGACGATAACAATGGGATTCACGCCGAAACGCGCCGCCTGCGAGATCTCCGGCCCCGTCATCTGGAACCCGCCGTCGCCGGTCAGCACGATCGGCCTCAGCCCGCATCCGATTTGCGCGCCCAGCGCTGCCGGCGTCGCGAATCCCATCGATGCGTAAAATCCTTGCGCCAGATAGATTCCATGACTCGGCACGCGGATATCGAGCCCGCCGAAGAGCATGTCGCCCGCTTCGGTGACGACCATGTAGCGGCGATGCTCCGCGAGAAAGTCGTTGACCGCGCGCAGTATTTCACTGACGCGCACCGGCCGCTCCTTCGCATCACGCGGAGCGATGCCGTTGGTGAGGTTGCTCGCGTAGGCGACGGATTCGCGATGACGCCGCAGGTCCTGCTTGAGCAGCGCGCGCACGAACTCGCGCACTCCAGCGTCAACATAGGTATGAAACTTCACGTCCACCCGGCGATCGACCGCCCATACCGTTTTTTCCTGAATGATGTGCGGAGGACGATTGCCGAAATTCATGTCGGTCTTGAGGCATCCTAGATTCAACACGAAGTCCGCCTCGTCCATCCGCGCCACGATCGGCGCCGGACTGATCGGCCCCATGTGCACGCCCATGTATAGCGGATGGTCCATCGGGAAGGCGCCTTTGCCGAGCACGGTCGCGCAAACCGGCGCGCCCATCCGCTCCGCCAATTCGATCAGCTCGCGCTGGGCCTTGTAGCGATGAATCTCGATGCCGGCGATCAGAATCGGCCGCCTGCTCTGGTTGAACATCGCGGCGGTTTCGCGCGCCGCTTCCTCGACCCGCCGCTCGTCCGATTCCGGAAAGCGCAGCCGCCCGTCCCACTCGATGATCTCCTGCGGCACCTCGATTTCGCGATCGACCATGTCGCGATGGATTTCGACGTAGCCCGGACGCTGCTCGGCCCATACCGCCGTGACGACTTCGTGGAGTTCGCGGGCCGCCCGCACGGGATCGGTCAGCACCTGTGAGGCGCAGGTCACCTCTTTGTAGATGCGATGCTGCGATTCGATTTCGCGCGCCTGATGGTGGATCAGCGCGCCGAGCTTGCGCTCCTCTTCGCCCGGTCCGCCCGAAAAAATCAAAAGCGGCACGCGCTCGGAAAACGAACCGGCGACAGGATTGACCATGTTGTGCCCGCCCGCGCCGTAGGTGACGCAAATCACGCCGATACGGCGGGTCGCGCGCGCGTAACCGTCCGCGGCGAAACCGACGCCCGGCTCATGCGACATCGTAAGGATTTCCAGGTCGTGCTTGCGTCCGAGCGCAAAAAACAACTTTAGCGCAAGGTCGCCGGGGATGCCGAAGACATGCTTGACCCCGATTTTACGCAGATATTCGACCAGGAAATTGCCGAGCGCCATCCGTCGCTTCATCCCGTCCACGCCTCCGCATGATGATTGTATCGCGATCGACGGGTTGCGTCGCCGCGTCAGGCCGCCCAACCGTGTCATTCTTCGCGCCCGCTTGTGCTACATTCAAGCTTGGAAATTATCGTGTTTGGCTCATTCCTAAGGATGCAGTTGCTGAACCCGCGGCGCGTGCGCGGGATGCTGCTCTATCTACCGCACTTCATCCGCGTCTTTTGGCGGTTGATGGGCGATCGGCGGGTTTCGATGCTGGCCAAGCTGGTGCCGCTCCTGGGCTTGCTTCTGTTGATCACGCCGCCGGCGCTCGAACTTGATTTCGTACCCATAATCGGCGAGCTCGATTGGCTCCTGGTAGGCTACCTGACGCTCAAACTCTTCATCTGGATGTGCCCGCCCGACGTGGTCCGCGAACATGTGGCCCAAGTCGCGCGCGGCGCCTAACTGCGGACCGTAAATGCGCCTAAGAAACCTTCTGATCGTCCTCGCCGCCGTAATCTTTGTCGCCTTTCTGCTGCTCAATTTCTGCGACACGCTGCTCGTCGACTGGCTGTGGTTCGACGCGCTCGGCTTCCATCAGGTTTTTACGACAACCGTTGTCGCGGAGCTGGCTATATTCGGAATCGTGTGGGTCGTTGGCTTCATCGCGTTTCTGCTCAACGGCCTGATCGCGCTTGGGTTGAGCCATGATCGCGAACGCCTGCACGTGGTCCGCCGTTCCGACCAGGTCACTGAAGTAAATCTGCCGGAATTGATTCGCTCGCTCGGCGACCGGATTCCATGGAAATTGCTGGTGACGGGCGCCGCCGCGCTGCTGGCGCTGTTTATCGCGCAGGGCGAGGCGTCGAGCTGGGACGTTTATCTCAAAGCGCTGTATGGCGTGCCCTTCGGCCTGCGCGAGCCGGCGTTTGGCCGCGATGTCGGCTTCTACGTTTTCAGTCTGCCGTTGCTGGAAGAAATTCGCGACCTGTTCCTGACGCTGGTAATCCTCTCAGCGGCGCTCAGCGGCGTCATCTACTGGGCGCGCGGAGCGCTTGATTTCCGCGAGTCGCCGCCGCGCATCGCCGGCGGATGCGCCGCGCACTTCTCCGTGCTGCTGGCGTTCTTCTTTCTGCAACGGGCCTTCGCCTACTGGGTCAGCCGCTTCGAACTTACGCTGCACGGCAATGGCGTCGTCTTTGGATTGCGCTACGTCGATCACGCGCTGTGGCAGCCCGGACTGTGGCTGCTGGCCGCGCTTTCCGTGGCCGCCGCCCTCATCTGCCTGGCCAATCTTGGCGAGCGCGGCGTGCGGATGCCGGTCGCGGCGGCGGTGGTGGTCTTCGGTCCGGCCGTGATTTTGAATCTGCTCCAGCCGGCGATCGAACGCCTGGTGGTCAAGCCAGACGAACTGCGCATCGAAACGCCGTACCTCAAGCGCAATATCGAAATGACGCGCCGGGCGTTTCAACTCGACGGAGTGGACGTCAAACCTTTCGCCGGTCTTGGCAAGCTCACAAACGCTTCGCTCACGCAGGACGCCACAACCATCCGCAACATCAGGCTGTGGGACCCGCGCCCGCTGATCGCGACGTACCGCCAGTTGCAGGAAATCCGGCTGTATTACGATTTCCGCGACGTCGATATCGACCGCTACCATATCGACGGCAATTATACGCAGGTGATGCTGTCGGCGCGCGAGATGAACGTCGATTTGCTGCCTCAGAACGCGCAGACCTGGATCAATCGCCATCTCAAGTTCACCCACGGCTACGGACTCGTTATGAGTCCGGTGAACACCAAGGACCAGGAGGGGCTGCCGGTTCTTTATGTGAAGAATATTCCGCCGCAATCCGACGTCGGCGTGAACATCGACCGGCCCGGAATCTATTTCGGCGAAGAGCCGGACAATTACGCGATCGTCAAGGCGACGACGCCCGAATTCGACTATCCGCGCGGCAACGACAACGTGTTCGACTATTACAAGGGCGACGGCGGCGTGCCGATCCGCGGCCTGTTCCGGCGCATCCTGTTCAGCTTCTTCTACCGCGATATCAACCTGCTCGTCACCGAAACGATCGGCCCGTCGAGCCGGATCATGCTGCGGCGCAATATCAGCCAGCGCGTATCGTATATCGCTCCGTTCCTGAACCAGGACGCCGATCCGTACATGGTCGTGCACAACGGCCGGCTCTACTGGATAATCGATTGCTATACGGTCAGCGATCATTATCCCTATTCGCAAATCAACTCGTACGGAATCAACTATATTCGCAACTCGGTGAAGGCCGTGATCGACGCCTACACCGGCGAGGTCACATTCTACGTGGCCGACGAGGACGATCCGATTATCCGCACGTGGGAGCGGATCTATCCGGGGATGTTCGCGCCGCTGGGCGCGATGGACGCGGATTTGCGCGCGCATATCCGCTATCCGGAACAATTCTTTCTGATTCAGGCCGAAACCTACGCGACCTATCACATGACCGATCCGGCGGTCTTTTATAACCGCGAGGATTTGTGGAGCTTTCCGCGCGAAAACTATTCGGACGAAACCACCACGATGCAGCCGTACTATGTAATCATGCGGCTGCCCGGCGAAGCGCAGGCTGAATATATCCTGATGCTGCCGATGGTGCCGCAGGGACGCGACAATATGATCGCCTGGCTCGCGGCGCGATGCGACGGCGCCGACTACGGCCATCTGTTCGAGTTCGAATTCTCCAAGGACCGGCTGTTCTACGGTCCATACCAGATTCAGGCGCGGATCAATCAGAATCCGGAAATCTCCCAGCAATATTCGCTGTGGAATCAGATGGGATCGAAGGTAATTCTCGGCAATCTGCTGGTGATACCTGTCGAGGATTCTCTGCTCTACGTAGAGCCCCTCTATATCCGCGCGCAAAACGGCCAGTTGCCGGAATTGCAGCGGGTCATCGCCTCGTACAGCGATCGCACGGTGATGGGCGACGATCTGCCTTCAACGCTGGCCGCCCTGCTCAAGGGCGCACAGGCGCCGACGCCGCCCACAGTCGCGTCAGCGGCGACGGCCTCGGCGGCGACCCAGCCCGGCCCCGCTCTCGCACCTACGTTAAGCGGCGCGTCCGTGCATTATCAGAGGGCTTTGGACGCGTTGCGGCAAGGCGACTGGACCCGGTTTGGAACGGAGATGCAGCAACTGGGAGACGCGCTCCGGCCGACCGGTCCGCCTAGTCGTCAATAACGCCCGCGGCGGAAGCGCGATGAAGCCCGAATCGGCAGTGCGAGCTGTTCCCACAGAAGCTCAAGACCGAGCCGCACGAACCGCGAAGCTGTCGCCGCACCGCCGTATCGATCGAATCGCGTCGCTCGCCGCGGCGCTCTTGCCTGGCGGCGGAATCTTGATTCGATGGCAATGCGACGGCGAGTCAGGCGCGGCTCTCGAACCGGGGGACTCGCCGCTTCGACCGATCCTCGAACGAGCCGCGGCCGCCGCCGATCTTTACGCGCCGCAGGATGGCGGCGACGCCGTCCCCACGATCGTGGAGGAGAGTTCATATCGCAACGGCGCGAACGGCGCCGCCGATGCTGGAGCGCCGCTCGTCGTGTTCGCGCGCGCAAGCGTGGATTCGGCCAATGACGGAACCGTGACCACCACGGTCGCCGCGCCCGCGCGAAATCAGACGTCCGCGCCGCGCGCGATCGCGGCGATGGCGAGCGAAGCCGCGGCGGCGGCGCTACGCACGGCGGCGGCCGAAAAATCGCGCGATTTCTGGCGCGTCCATGCGCGGGACCTCGCTGAAAGATTGGCGCGGATTGAGACGTCATCGCGCGAACGGGACGACGAACGCAAAGCTACCGACGAAGCCGCGGCGGCGCTGGCGCGGCTTGGATCGCGTAATCGTTACGCGCATTTGGGCGCCAGATTCGCCGCCACCGGCCCCTTCGAGGCCTGGATCGTCGCTTTGGAAAGCGATGGGATAATTCGCGCGGTGGCCTCTCAAGGCGTGCTGATGCCGGCCACGCCGCTCGAAAACTCCAGCGCATTGGCGGTCTGCATGCGCGCCGGCAAGACCTCCATTTGGCGCCCCAAACGCGCCCGGCGCGGTCCGCCGCGTCCGGAGGACCGCCTGTTCGCACGTTTCGACTCGTATGCTTGCGTGCCTTTCGAGCGCGGCGCGGTGGCGCTCGCCTCGCGACAGCCTATTGAACCGCGAACGGTGGCGCGCGCGGAGGCGCTGGCCGAACGGATCGCGCCGATTCTGGCGCGATGGCGCGCCGAGGCCGAACGCGAGCGGCTCGAACGGCTGGTCGGCGCGCTCGGGATGCGGCTTTACGGCGCGGTGGACGCCGAACGGGCGCGCATCGCGCGCGACCTGCACGACCATCAGGCGCAACTGCTCGCCGCCGCGCGCATCGCGCTCGAGGCCGGGCCTGACGAAGCTCGCGGCGTCTTCAAGCAACTGGAGGACGCCTTGCGGCTGCGCGTGCGCGAGCTGCGGCCGGCAACGCTCGGCCGTTCGTCGCTCGAAGACGCCTTGCGCTACGAATTGCGCCGTATCGCCGACGCGGGAATTCGCGGACGGCTGATGCGGCCCGAGCGAATCGGCAAATTGACCCGTCCCGTCCAGCAGCTTTGCTACCAGGTCGCGCGCGAGGCGCTGGCCAACGTGGTGCGGCATGCGGAAGCGACCCACGTTGAGATATCCGTGGAAAAACGCGGACGAATCGCACGCCTTTCAATCCTTGACAACGGCCGGGGCATTCCCGAAACCAGCGGAAGGAACGGGATGGGGCTGAGCGGATTGACGGAGCGGCTCGCGCTGATGGGCGGCCGGCTGAAGGTCGAATCCAAACGCGGGGCGACCCGGCTGATCGCCGAAATTCCAGAACCGGCATGAGCGACAACGAAAAAATTCGCGTGCTGCTCGCCGACGACCATCGCGTGCTGCTCGGCTCGCTGCGCGCGCTGCTCGAGCGCAACGGGATGAACGTCGTCGGCGAAGCGACCACGGGCGAACAAGCCGTGGCGCTCGCGGCCAAGCTGCATCCGCAGGTGCTCTTGATGGATCTCGAAATGCCGGGCGGCGGCGGTCTGGCGGCGGCGCATCGGCTGCGCAAGACGGCGCCGGCGACCAAAGTGCTGATCCTCAGCGCGCACGAGGAAGACGAGGAAGTGCTCGAAGCGTTGTCGGAGGCGGACGTCGCCGGTTATCTGGTCAAGAGCGACGCCCCCGAAGAGTTGATTTCAGCGGTGCGCGCCGTCCATAGCGGCCGCCGCTATGTCAGTCCATCGATCGCGCCGATCGTTATCGGCCGCCTGCGCGGACCCAATCAGAAAGCCGGGCCCGACGCTGCGCGGCTCAGCCGGCGCGAGCGCGAAGTGTTGCGGATGGTCGCTCTGGGCGCGACCAGCAAAGATATCGCGCAGCAACTCGGCATCAGTCCCAAGACCGCGCAGGTCCATCGCGAGAACATCAAGGAGAAGCTCGGCCTTCGCACCACGGCCGACATGGTCCGCTACGCGATCAAGCGCAAAATCGTGAAGCTCGACTGAAGCCGCGCGCGCCCGCCCCGATCGGGCGGTTCTGGATCGCGGGCAAAAGTGGTAAGTGGTGAAAGAAGCAAATCCGCGGAGAGATTAGCCAGACAGGGGAAATCGCATGGCGCGAAACGGCGTGCATCATATCGGACTGGCGACGCTGGACTACGATCGCACGGTCGAGTTCTACACCCGCAAACTGGGCTGGAGCGTCGCCTGGTGTGACATCCTGGAGCCGCCCGAGGGCGGCAAGATCAAGCATGTCTTCATGGATACCGGAGACGGCACGCTGGTCGCGTTCATGTGTCCGGAGCGCGTGCCAGGCATTCCGACCGAGTTCAAGACCGACATCAACAGCGCGCAGAATCTGCCGCCGGCTTTTTATCATTTCGCCTTCGATGTGGCGTCGGTCGAGGAACTCGAAGCCAAGCGCGAAGAATTGCTGAAAAAGGATATCGACGTGACGCCGGTCGTCGATCACGAATGGTGCCGGTCGATCTATTTCAACGATCCGAACGGGCTGCTGCTGGAATATTGCGTGACGGTGCGGGAGTTCAACGACGACGACAAGATTCTGAAGCATCGCGTGCAGCCCGGCCCGATGGTCAAGAATCCGGAGGACGCGAAGAAAGTCGTCGAAAAACTAATCGGACGGCGCGGCCGGAACGCGCCTGCGGCCTAAGCGGGCGGATCGGCGCAGTCGGGACGCAAGCGTCTCGGATTGAACACGGAAGGAAACGATGGCTGAGATTGGACTGTTCGAAGCGATGTACACGGCGCGAGCGATTCGGCGGATCAAGCCGGACCCGGTGCCGGACGAAGTGATAGCCAAAGTGCTCGATGCGGCGATTCGGGCGCCGTCGGGCAGCAACGCGCAGTCGTGGGTGTTCGTAGTGGTCAAGGACGCCGAACAGCGCAAGCGCCTCGGCGCGGTTTACAAGAAGGCGTCCGCAATTCTGAGCAAGCTTTACGAAGGCGCGAAGCCGCCGCCGCACATGGACCCGGCGAAGTACGAGCGCTGGTGGAAAACGGTGGTCGATCTTTTCGATCACATGGGCGACGCGCCGGTGTTGATCGTGCCCTGTCTGAAACAATCGATCTGGGCGGGCGCGTCGAAACTGCCCGACGACGTGAAGGCGCGAATGGCGGCGGCGGGGCGAATCGCCGGCTCAAGCATCTATCCCGCCGTGCAGAACATCATCCTGGCATGCCGCGCGTTCGGTCTCGGCACCGTGCTGACGACGATTCACGCCTTCTTCGAAGACGAAGTGCGTGAGATCCTGAAGCTGCCGCCCGAAGTGCAGACCTATGCGCTGATGCCGGTCGGTTATCCCAAGGGCAAGCACGGACCGGTAACGCGCAAGCCGATCAACGAAGTCGCCTGCCTCGACGTTTACGGCAACGCGTGGACCGTCATGCCAAAATAAAGTAATAGTTTAAGTTAAGCTGAACCGGCGGGCCGCGCGCGCGGCCCGCCGGTTATTTTCCGGCCCGGCTGTGGCGCCGCGTCAAGTCAAATTCTGCTTGAAGAAGGCCACGGTTTTCGACCAGGCCTCGCGCGCGTGCTCCGGATGGTACGACGGGCGCTCTTCGCACATGAAACCGTGGTCGGCGTCGGCATAGAGCACCACTTCGGCGGGCTTGCCGGCCTTGTTGAGCGCGTCGCGGAATTTATCCACTTCAGCGACGGGTATGAACGCGTCCTTGCCGCCGAAAAAGGCGAGCACGGGGCCCTTGAGGTTAGCGGCGTAGTCCGTCGGCGCCTTGCCGCCGGGCTGGCCCGCGCGGGTCATCCCGCCGCCGTAAAACGGCGCGGTCGCAAAGACGTCGGGATTGCGGACCGCGGTCAGGAACGCGATTCTGCCGCCCATGCAGAAGCCGGTCGTGCCAAATTTCGGCTTCGCCTCTTTGAGCGTCTTCACATAATCGATTGCGGCGGTCATGTCGGCGACGATCTGATCGTCGGTCAGGCTCTGCATCAGCTTGATCGCGCCGGGCAGGTTGTCGTAGCCGACAACGTTATCGGGGCTGCGAAAATAAAGGTTGGGCGAGATCGCGACGAACCCCTCGGCCGCGAACCGGTCGGTGATATTGCGGATGTTCTGATTGAGGCCGAACGCTTCCATCACGACCACCAGCGACGGATAGGGGCCGCCGCCCGCGGGCCGCGCCACATAGCACGGCATCTTGCCGCCCGCAGTGTTGACCGTGACTTCCTGCCTGATTGTTTCCATTGTCACCTCCCTCGGACATGCGCCGAAAGCCGGCGGTTGATCCGGGAAATTCGCGAGGTGGAACGGCCGCGGTTCGCCGCGTCGAGCGGGCGCGGCCACGCCCTCTCATCGGGTGTTCTTTCGCACGAATCGGCGGCGCGCTCAAGCACGGGGGCGCGGTTCGCCCACACGCATCGCCGCCGCTAGTATGGACGCCGCCGCACGGCCGACCGCATGATTCCCCTGCGCGACAGCGAATCGACCCGCCGCCTGACGCTGATGAACACCGTGCTGATCGCGGCGAATCTGGCGGTGTTCGGATACGAAACGGAGCTTGGCAAGGGCGCGGCGGCGCTGATTCGGCGTTACGCGATGACGCCGGCGGCGATCACGAACGCGGGCGGCGCGGCGCGCGAAGTGCGCGCGCCGCTGACGCTCGTCACCTCGATGTTCCTGCACGGCGGCGTGCTGCACGTGCTCGGCAACATGCTTTACCTGTTCATCTTCGGACCGGCGGTCGAAGAGCGGATGGGCGCGCGGCGTTACGCCATATTTTATCTGGCGGCGGGAATCGCGGCTGGATTGGCGACGATCGCGATGGGACCGGATTCGCGGGTCGGAGTGATTGGCGCGAGCGGCGCGATCGCGGGCGTGCTCGGCGCCTACTTCGTGATGTATCCGCGCGCGCGCATCATGACGATTCTGCCGCTCGGATTTTTCATCTGGACGCCCGAAATTCCGGCTGTGGCCTATCTGCTCGCATGGTTCGCCGCGCAGCTTTGGGCGGGAATCGCAGCAGGCGCGCAGGGGCCGCTGGTCGGCGGCGTGGCGTGGTGGGCGCACGTGGGCGGATTCCTGTTCGGCGTCGCGATCGGGCCGTTCGCGGCGCGGGCGCGGCCCAAGTCCGCGCGGCGGCGGCGCTGAATCGATCAATTGTTGATAGTGTGGATTTTCGGCGCGACGGCGCCGCGCTCGCCCGAGAAGCGGCTTGCGGCGCCAATCATGGGCGCGGATACTTTGATCTTGCGCGATGGTCCGCTCGGCGGATCGAATCAGGCGCGACGGTGAGTTAGGGTGGCGGCGGCAGCGGCGGACGATATTTTCAAGCGCGTTCCTCCACAGAATATCGAAGCCGAACAATCAGTGCTCGGCGCGATTCTGCTCGACAACGACGCGATCAACGTGGCCCTTGAAGCGCTCGGTCCCGACGATTTCTACCGCGAGTCGCATCGCGAGATCTTTCGCGCGATGGTCGATCTGACCGAGCACAACCGGCCCGTTGACGCGATCACGCTGAGCGAGGCGCTCAGGGTCAGGGGCGTGCTGGAAGCGATCGGCGGCGCCGCCTATATCGCGGAACTGGCGGCCTGCGTGCCGACTGCTGCCAACGTCGGCCATTACGCGCGGATCGTGCGGGAAAAATCGGTGCTGCGCGCGCTCGCCTCCACGGCGACCGAAATCGCTTCGGGCGCGTACGATTCGCCGGCCAATGTCGAGGAATATCTCGACGGCGCCGAGCATCGGATTTTCGAGATTTCCGAACGGCGCATCCGCCAGTCGTTCCATCCGATGAGCGAGCTCACGCGCGAGTCGCTCAAGCTGATCGAGAGGTTGTACGAGAACAAGGAGTTGGTCACGGGCGTGCCGACCGGCTTCACCGATCTCGACCGGCTCACGGCGGGACTGCAACCGAGCGACCTGATCATTATCGCGGCGCGTCCCAGCATGGGTAAAACCGCGCTCGCGCTGAACATCTGCGCGCACGCCGCGCTCGACGCCGACCCCAAAGTGGGAGTGGCGTTCTTTTCGCTCGAAATGTCCAAGGAGCAGCTCGTCCTGAGGATGCTCTGTTCGGAAGCGCGAGTGGACAGCTCGAAGGCGCGCGCCGGCTTTCTGAGCGGACGGGATTTTCCGAAACTCGCCGAAGCGGCCGCACGGCTCGCCGAGGCCCCGATTTTCATCGACGACAGTTCCGACACGTCGCCGATCGTGCTGAAGGCGAAATGCCGGCGCCTGATGCGCGAGCGCAATTCGCGGCTCGGGCTGGTGATTGTCGATTACCTGCAACTGATGCGGTCGTCGCGGCCGGGCGAATCGCGCGAAAAGGAAATCGCGGAAATTTCGCGCTCGCTCAAGGGACTGGCGAAGGAACTGAAGGTGCCGGTGATCGCGCTGTCGCAGCTCAACCGGCAGGTCGAGACGCGTCCCGACCGCCGGCCGCTGCTGGCGGATTTGCGCGAATCAGGCGCGATCGAGCAGGACGCCGACGTAATCGCATTCATCTATCGCGACGAGATGTACCATCGCGACAGCAAGGAGCCGGGCGTCGCCGAAGTGATTATCGCCAAGCAGCGCAACGGCCCCACCGACACCGCGAAACTGACCTATCTCAGCCAGTACACGCGCTTCGAGAACTACGCTCCCGAAGCGGGATTCTTCGAAGAAAGCGAAGGCTGAGCGCGCGGCGGGATTGCCGCCGCGGCGTATTTCGCGATACTTTCGCGCGAGATTTTTTATCGCCCGGAGGCCGCTTATGAATCGCTGGCAAATCGGCGACGTCGTCATCAACCGCTTCGTCGAGATGGAGACCGTCTCGAAAGCCACCTTCGTGCTGCCCGACGCCACGCCCGAAAACGTCAAGCGCGAAGCGGACGCGCTATTGCCGCATTTTTGCGACGAAACCGGGCGCGTCCGGATGAGCATCCACGCGCTCACGCTCGAATCGAAAGGCAAGCGCATCGTGGTCGACACCTGTATCGGCAACGACAAAAAACGCGGTTTCGAGGGCTGGAATCAGCTCCATACGAATTTCCTCAACGATCTGGAAAAGGGCGGCTTCCCGCCGGATTCGTTCGACTATGTAATTTGCACGCATCTGCACGTCGATCACGTCGGATGGAACACGCGCTTGATGGGCGAACGCTGGATACCGACTTTCACGCGCGCGCGCTATCTCTTCGGGCGCGCCGAATGGAACCATTGGTCGGCCGAGCAGGACCGGTTCATCAAGGACCCGATCGACGACTCGGTGCGGCCAATCGTGGATGCGGGATTGGCGGATTTGGTTGACGACAACCATCGCGTTACCGATGAAATTTGGCTGGAGCCGACGCCCGGCCATACTCCGGGCCATTTCAGCGTGCGGATTTCGTCGCGCGGGCAGGAAGCGGTTATCACCGGCGACCTGATGCACCATCCGATTCAGTGCATCCATCCGGAATGGAATTGCGGCTTCGACGCGATACCCGATCTGGCGCGGAGCACGCGGCGATCGTTCCTGGAGCGCTACGCCGATCGGCCGGTGACGGTTTTCGGAACGCATTTCGCCACGCCGTCGTGCGGCCGGATACTGAAGAACGGCGCGGCGTGGCGATTCCAGGTTTGAACGGCGGGACGTGCGCCTAGTTCGACTTATCCGAATCTTGCGCGGACGGCTCGTCCGATTCGCCTGACGCGGACGCGGTCTCAGACGCCGCAGGCGGGTCGGCTTCAGCCACGATTTCGCTTTGCGATTCGTCGGCGGAATCCGTCGATGCGGACGAAAGCCGGGGCTCTTCCATGGCGCCCGTCGCGTCCGCCTCGATTACCGGCGCATCGTCGCGCGGCAGCTCGATTTCGCGGAACTCTTCTAGGTCCGGCAGGCTCGCGAGGTCTTTAAGGCCGAAAAGTTCGAGAAATTCGGGCGTGGTGGCATAAACGATCGGACGGCCCGGCGCTTCCTTGCGGCCGGCGATTTTGATCAACTGCCGCTCCAGCAGCGTATCGATGACGCCGCCGCAATCGACGCCGCGCAGTTGTTCGATCTCGGGGCGCGTGATCGGTTGGCGGTAGGCGACGATCGCGACCGTCTCCATCAGCGGCCGGCTGAGCCGCGGCGGCCTGGCGGCAAGCAGGCGCCGGACGTATGCGGCGTGCTCGCGCGGCGTGCGCAACTGGTAGCCGCCGGCGACCTCTTCGAGAACGAGACCGCGGCCCGCCTCGGCGTACGCGACCGCCATCTCGCCGAGCGCGCGCCGAATATCGTCGCGCGGCACGGTCTCGAGCGCCGAGACCATCTGCGCGAGCGTGATCGGTTCGCCGGCGGCGAACAAAAGACTCTCAAGGATCGCTTTCAGCCGTTCCTCTTCCACACCGTCGCGCGGGTCGGCTCACCCCTCGTGCCCGCTTCCTCCCTCGTTGCTGTCGCTCTCGCCGCCGTCGACATCGGCCGGCGGCGCGCCCTCTTCGATTGCGCCGGAAGCCGGCGCGGCGTCGTTACCGGACGAAGGCGATTGAGCGGCGAAGCGTTCGCCGCGCCCCAGCATTATCGGCCCATCGCGCCGATCCTGCCATACGCGCACGGCGCCGCGGCGGATCAATTCGAGCGTCGCGATGAAGGTCGCGATCACCAGCGGCCGATCCTGGAGATCGTCGAACAGCGCCAGAAATTCGACCTGATCCGCCTCGCCCAACGCGGCCAGCACGCGCGGGATGCAATGTGCGACGGGGATATCGCGCAACTCGAGGCGGCGCGGCGTGCGATCGCCGATTCGCTTGAGCACCGCCGCCATCGCGCTGACCAGGTCGAAAATCGTGACGCGCCACGGCGGCTCCGCGGCGTCGGCTTCCGGCGGCGCCTTGCGCGGCGCGGCGAACACGTCGCGTCCGAGCAGCGGCCGCGCCTCCAATTTTGCGGCGGCCTCGCGATAGCGCTGGTATTCGAGCAGCCGTTCGACCAGATCGCGCTTGAGCTCCTCGGCTTCTTCCTGATCGGCCAGTTCCGGATGCGGCAGCATCGCGAACGACTTGATCAGCAACAGCGTCGCCGCCATCACGAGATATTCTCCGGCGATATCGAGATTGAGCTGCTCCATCAGCTCCAGATGGGCCAGATACTGCTCGGTAATCACGCTGGCGCCGACGTCGCGGGGATCGAGTTCGGCGCGCTTGACGAGATGCAGCAGCAGGTCGAGCGGCCCCTCGTACACGGGCAGGCGAAAGCGCAGCCCGCCCGCGTCGGCGTCAAATTTCGCGATTGAACGTTCGTCGCTCACAGCAGCGCCCGGGTTATCGCCAAGATTATCGGATTGATTACGTCGTCCACCGCGTTCGTATAGAGCAGCAACAACAATATCAGAAATCCGAACCGCTCAATCCGCGCGAAGCGCCGCGCCGCCGGAAGCGGCAAAAGTCCTGTCGCCACCCGGCCGCCATCCAGCGGAGGCAGCGGCAACAAATTGAAGACCGCGAGCGAAACGTTGATCACCACCGACGCCTGCGCCATCTGCGCGAGCGGATAAAACACCGCCGCGCCGAAAGGTCCGCCGAGATGGGCGGCGAAGATGCGCATCGCGACGCCGCTGATCGCGGCGATCGCGAAGTTCGTGAGCGGTCCGGCCGCGGCGACCGCGATCATTCCGCGCCTGGGATCGCGCAGGCGGCGGAAATCGACCGGCACCGGCTTCGCGTAACCAAAGACCGGCAGATGCGCGAAAAGCAGCAGAGCGGGCAGGATCAAAGTGCCAAACAGATCGACGTGAGCGATCGGATTGAGCGTGAGCCGGCCCGCGCGCGCCGCCGTATCGTCGCCGAGAAATCGCGCCGTCACGCCATGCATCACTTCGTGCGCGACGATCGCGAACACCGTCGGCAGCGCCCAGATCAGCAGTTCGAGGATAAACCCTTGATGGTTCGCCAATCAGTCGGAGCCGTCCTTCGGCGGCTTGCCGCGATCGACGCGCAGCGCGGACGGCGCGGCCCGGCGCGTCGCACGCGGATGATACGTGCGATGGACGCGGCGCAGATGGCCGCGCGACAGATGCGTGTATATCTGGGTGGTCGAGATGTCGCTATGGCCGAGCATCTCCTGCACCGCGCGCAGGTCGGCGCCGCCTTCCAGCAGATGGGTCGCGAAACAATGGCGCAAGGTATGCGGGCTAACCCATGCGAGGCCGGGATCGCCCGCCGCCCATCCTTTGAGCGCCTTGAAAAAACCCTGCCGCGTCATCGCGCGGCCCAAGCGCGTCACGAATATGGCGGCGGTCGGCCGCGCTGACATCGCTTCGCGCGAGCCGCGTTTGCCATGCGGATTATCCTCGGCGGCCGCGCGCCGGCGGGCCTCCAGATAGGCTTCGAGCGCATCTCGCGCCGCGCGGCCCAAGGGCACAATCCGTTCTTTGTCGCCTTTGCCGATAACGATGACGACGCCGGCTTCGAGATTGACCTGGTTGAACTTGAGCCCGACCAGCTCCGAAACCCTGAGACCGCATCCATATGCCAGTTCGAGCATCGCGCGGTCGCGTTTGCCGCGAAGCGTGGTTAAGTCGATCGCGCCGATCAGGGCCTCCACATCCGCACGTCCGAGCGTGCGCGGCAGAGGTCGCGGATGGCGTTTCAGGTCAAGCCCGAGCGTCGGATCGCGCTCCAGCACGCCCGCCTCGAGCATTTCCCGCACCATCCCGCGCACGGCGGAAAGCCGCCGCCGCTGGCTGGAAACGCGAAAACCGCGTTCGCCCAGTTCGGCGAGATAGGCGGTCAACTGCGGCGTTGCGAGTTCGTCGGGAGCCACGCCGCGCGCGCGGCAAAAGCACTGGAAATCATGCAGGTCGCCGGCGTAAGCCGCGAGCGAATTCCGGCTAAGCCCGCGTTCGACCGCGCGGCGCGCAAGATGCCGATCGATGAGTTCGTCCCAGCCGAGCGCGCCCGTCGCGCCATAGCTTGCGTCCGCCATGGCCGTCACGCGGATGGCGCCTTTTCCGCGACTAGATTCGGATCGGCGTCAAGCTGTTCGAGCAGTTCGGCGCGCAACGTACGCATCCGCTCCAAGTCGACGATTTTCCGCCCCTCGCGGTCGCTGACGAAGAAAACGTCGATCGCCTGATCGGCGTTGGTGGAGATGCGCGCGAGATGAATGACGAGGCCAAGGCGGAAAAGCGTATGCGTGATCGCGAAGAGCAGGCCGACGCGATCCTGGGTGAAAACGTCGACCACGGTGAACTCTTCCGAGCTGCGGTTGTCGATCGTGACCTCGGTCGCGAACCGGCGGGTGAAGCGCTTGCCGCCGAATCGCGACCGCCGCGATTCCGCGACCAGTTCGGCGACGTCGCGCTCGCCGCTGAGAACCCGCTCCAGATCGCGTTCGACGCGCACCCAGCGGTCTTCGTCCATCGCGATCGCGCCGCCGGTTCCGATATGGGAAACCCGAAATACGTCAAGCGCGACGCCGTCCGCGCGCGTGGTAATCCGCGCCGAAAGAATATTGAGATTGTTCGCCGTAAGCGCGCCGGCGATCATCGCGAACAAGCCCGGCACGTCGCGCGTGACCACGATGAATTCGCTGAATTCAAGATCGGGAAAATGCCGATGCCGGCAGACCAGCGGTCGTTCGGCGATCGCGCGCATCAGCTCGAAATGCAGCTTGATGTCGCTTTCCGGAACCGTGAGGAAATACCGATCCGGCATCAATTCAAGAAATTCGGCGATTGCCGCCTCCGGCGCGTTCGCGCCGGCCAGCCTCTCCCGCACTTCGGCTTTGACGTGGGCGAGGCGGCGCGCCGGATCGACGGCCTCGCGGCCGCCCTGTTCGAGCGTCTTCAGCGCGCGCATGTAAAGCTCGCTCAAGAGCATGTCGCGCCAGTTGTTGTAAACTTTGGGCGCAACCGCGCGCATATCCGCAAACGTCATCAGGTAAAGCGCCTTCAGCCGATCGATCGAACCGACTTCGCGCACGAAATCCTCGACGGTTCCCGGATCGTCGATATCGCCCTTCTGCGCGACCTGCGACATCGTAAGGTGCTCCCGAACCAGGAAAATGACGAGGTCGGTTTCTTCGTCGTCCAGCCCCATCCGCGCACATACGTCCACCGCCAGTTGCGCGCCGCGCTCGTGATGGTCGTGGCCATGGCCCTTGCCGATGTCGTGAAGCAGCAGCGCGAGGAACACCAGCGGCAGGCTGCCGTACTCGCGCGCCACCTCGGTCAGCAACGGATTGGCGTCCTTGAATTCGCCCGCGCGCAAACGCTCGAGTTCGCGCACCGCCGCCAGCGAATGACGGTCAACCGTGTAGATGTGATAAAGGTCGTGCAGCACCCGCGCATAGAGATTGCCGAATTCCGGAATCACGGCGCCCAGCACGCCTGCGCGATGCATCGCTTCGAGGGTTTCGGCGACGCGCTGGCGTCCGCTCAAGATTCCCATCAGCGCCATTCCGGTGCGCGGATCGCTGCGCATCGCGTCATCGATCAGCCCGAGATTATCGCGAACCATCTGATAGGCGCTGCCCGAAAGCTCGACCTCGTGCGCCTGGCAGTCGGCGAAGATCGTGATCAGGTTGAGCGGCGCGCGCCTGAAAAAATCCGCCGAGGTCAGGCCGATCACCTTCCCCTGGATCGCCACGCCGGGCCGGATTTGCCGCGCTGGACTGCGGCGCAGGAAACGCGCCGGCGTCATGTCCTCGGTCACGCGCGCGATGAGCCCTTCGGCGAACAACAGAATCGTGCTCGCCTGCTGATAATAAGCGCGCATCAGGTTCGCGCTCGCCGGCGCGCCGTCCACGGCCTCGAATCCCATCAGCGGCGCAATCCGCTCCTGAAGCTCGAACGTGAGCTGATCGGTATGGCGGCCGGTCAGGAAATGGAGGAAGTTGCGGACGCGCAGCAGAAAATCCTGCGCCGCGGCGACGTTGTCGTATTCCTTTTCGGTGATGACGGCTTTCTGCACCAACTCTTCCAGGCGGTGGACCTTGTATTTGACCTTCGCCAGCCACAGCGCCGTATGCAAATCGCGCAGACCGCCCTCGCCTTCTTTGATCTGCGGCTCAAGCAGATAGATTGAATCGCCGTACTGCTTATGCCGCTTACGGCTTTCGTCGAGCTTGGCGTCGAAAAAAGCCCGCTGGTCGCGATTTAGAACGTCGCTTTCCAGCGCTTTCGCGAACTGCGCGTATAGTTTTTCGTCGCCCGCCAACAGGCGCGCGTCAAGAATCGCGGTCTTTTCCTTCAGATCCGCGGCCGCCATCTTCACGCATTCCGCGATGCCTCTGACCGAATAGCCGATCGTAACGCCGGCGTCCCACAAGGCGTGCAGAATGCGTTCGGTCACCACCTCCACGTAGGGGCCAGGTTTGTACTCGTGCAGAAACAGCAGATCGATGTCGGAATAGGGATTCAATTCGAGCCGGCCGTAACCTCCGCGCGCGACGATCGCGACGCGTTGATTCAGGCGGGCGAAGCGATGGCCATGCTCCTCGTCGGCGTAGCGATAGAGCGCGCGCATCAGATCGTCCACGACAGCGGTGAACGCGCGCACGATCTCGATTCCGCCGGCGCCCGCGAGCTGGCGTTCGCGGAGCGCCGCGCGCGCCGCCTCCAGATGGAGCCGCGCGATCGCGCCGGGCTCCTTCGTGCGCTCCATTTCGGCGATCAGCGCCGCCTCGTCGCGCACGATCGGCGGCTGAACGCCCGCTTGATTCGATTCGATGACGCCGCCGCTCACAGATTTCCGATCGCCGCGTCGGCGTTAAAATAATGGGCTACCGCCTGCGCGATTCCATCCGCGATCGCCTGCTGATATGCGGGCGATTGCAGCAGCCGCGCTTCCGACGGATTGGAGAGAAAGCCGCATTCCACCAGGACCGATGGCATCAACGCTCCCACGAGCACATAAAATGGCCCCTGTTTGGCCCCCAATTCGTTCACCCTGATTCCCGTCTCGGCCGCGGCGTCCGCGACGGTCGCCGCCTCGATCATGCGCGCCAGCGACGCCGACTCGTTAGCCTTATACTGCTGGCGCAAATCGGTCAGGATGTAGTGTAAATCGGGGCCACCCGGCGCGCTATAGCCGCCCGCGATGCCGTTTTCCATCCGCGCCAATCGAATCGTCGCCCGGTCGGTCGTATTGTTCAGATAATAAGTTTCAATTCCCGTAGTCGCAGCGTCCGGACTCGAATTGAGATGGATCGATACGAACAAATCCGCGCCCGCCGCATTCGCAATCCGCGTGCGTTCGTCAAGGGGAATGAACGCATCGGCGCTCCGCGTCAGGCGCGCATCGACGCCGCGCGCGACGAGCGCGGACCGCAATCTCAGCGCTATTTGCAATGCGATGTCTTTTTCCTCGACGCCGCTGGCTGACTCCGTACCCGGATCGCGGCCGCCGTGACCGGGATCGATCATCACGATCGGCCGCCGGTCCGCTGGAGCAGCCTGGACGACGCGATCGTTTGACGGCGTCGGATGCGCGGCCGACGCCAATTCCGCGCCGCGCGGCGGATGCAAACGCGGCTGCGCGCTTCGCCGGGGCGCGAACGATTCGCTTCGCGCCGCAGCCAGCAGCGGCGCCGCCAGATTGGAAACCGCTCCCGCGGGCGCGACGCGCAACGTCAACTGGCGCGGCGTCCGGACAACGGCGTAATCGGCCCGGCCGATCACTCCGACCACGATCCGGGCTGCGCCTCCGCCGCCGTCGATCACCGTAACACTCGCGACCGGAGACGCCTCGCGTCCAGCAAACGGGCGCGCGCCGATCCGCATCCGCGTATCGCTCAGGTCGATCCACAATTCCTGGCGATGCGTGCTGACTCGCCATCGAAGTCCGCGCCCGCGTATCGCGAAGCGCATTTCGACCACCGGCCCATCCTTGTCGATCGCAGCGCCGACGATCGTCGCCGCCAGCGCCGCACGCCCGGCGCCGAGCGTCAACAAGAGCAGGCAAAACGCCGCGATCACCTGCGCGACCGCCGCCGCGCCGCTACGAATCTCCGCCGCCATTGAGCCGCGCCGCGAGCCGCGCCAGCAGATTGAGCGCCTCCAGCGGCGTCATCCGATCGACCGACGCGGCCCGCAACTCCTCGACCACCCGCCGTTCCACCGGCGCGAAAAGCCCGATCTGCGGCGCCGGCGGGTCGGAAGACCCATGCGCGAGCCGCGCGCCGCCCGCTTCGTCGAATTCGCCCGCCTCGAGATTCTTCAGAATTTGCCGCGCCCGCTCGATTATGCTTGCAGGCAGGCCAGCCAGCCGCGCCACCTCAATTCCGTAACTGCGGCTCGCCGGTTCTTCGATCACCCGCCTCAGGAACAGCACTTCGCCGTTCCATTCCCGCACCGCCATGCTCAAATTCTTGACGCGCGGCCGCTCCCGCGCAAGCTCGGTCAGTTCGTGAAAATGCGTCGCGAACAGCACCTTGGCCCGCGTCTCGTCGTGCAGATATTCAGCGACCGCCCACGCGATCGCGAGCCCGTCGAAGGTGCTTGTGCCGCGACCCACCTCGTCGAGCAGCAGCAGGCTGCGATCGGTAAGTCCTTCGAGCAGCCGCGCCGTCTCGCGCATCTCGACCATGAAGGTGGACTCGCCGCGGCGCAGTTCGTCGCGCGCGCCAATTCGCGTCATCACCCGATCGATCAGGCCGGTGCGCGCCTCCACGGCCGGCACGAAACTCCCCATCTGCGCCATGATCGCAATCAACGCGACCTGCCGCAGATAGGTCGATTTTCCCGCCATGTTCGGACCGGTGATCAGCAGCAATTGCCGTTCGTCGGGATCGGCCGAGACGTCGTTGGGCACGAACTCGCCCGGCTTCATCCCGGCTTCGATCACCGGATGGCGTCCGTCGCGCACCGCGATCGCCCGCCCCGAATCCATCGCGGGCCGCACGTAGCCGCGCCGCCGCGCGACCGCGGCAAGCGACCGCAACGCGTCGAATTCTCCCACCGCCGCCGCCGTCGCGAGAATTTCGCCGGCGGACGCCGCCGCCTCGCGCAGCAGCGCCGCGAACAGCCGCGCTTCGAGTTCTTTCAGTCCCGCTTCCGCGCTCAGGATCTTGCGTTCCAGCTCCTTCAGCCCCGCCGTCGTGAAACGTTCGGCGCCGACCAGCGTCTGCTTGCGTTCGTAATCCGCGGGCACGCGCTCGAGATGCGCCCTGGTGATCTCGAAGTAGTAGCCAAAAACCTGGTTGTAGCGGACTTTCAGCGACGGTATTCCGGTGCGCGCCCGTTCCGACGCCTCGAGCCGCGCGATCACGCCGCGCGCGTCCACCGCCAGCGACCGCAGCTCGTCGACCTCAGCGCTGACGCCGGCGCGAATCGTATTGCCGTCGCGCGGATTGATCGGCGGATCGTCGCTCAGCGTCGCCTCGATTCGCTCCGCGAGTTCCGGCATCGGACGGATCCGGCCGGCTATTTCGCCGATCAATTCGGCCCGCCGTCCGCCCAGCGCCTGCTTGAGCGTCGCGGCCGCGCGCAGCGCCTGCGCCAGTTTCAGCGCGTCGCGCGGATTCGCGCGCATCGCGCCCACCCGCCCCGCCAGCCGCTCGAGATCGCCGATTCGCTTGAGCGACTCCTCGATCCCGCCGCCGAGGTCGGCGTCGAAAAGCTCCTCGACCGCGTCGTGCCGCGCGCGTATCGCGCTCAATTCCATCAAGGGGTAAACGATCCAGTGCGCGAGCGTCCGCGCGCCGATCGGCGTCAGCGTCTCGTCAAGTATCGAGAGCAGCGATCCCGCCCGCGCGCCGTCGCTCGACACGACCAGTTCCAGATGGCGCCGGCTCACCTCGTCGACCAGCATGAATTCCTGCGCGCGGTAGACGGCCGGCGCGCGCAGATAGCCAAGCTCGCCGCCGAAATTCTCCTCGACGTAGCGGAGCGCCGCCGCCGCTGCGCCCACGATCGCGGTCTCCGCGGCGCCCTCCGCCCAATCGGCGCCGAAGCGCCGCGCCAGCGGACCGTCAGGAATGTTCCCGTCGAACCAATCTTTCGCGATCGCCGAGAACGGCGCCCCGACTTCGCGCGCGATCGCCGCCGCCTCGGCGCATCCTTCCGGCGCGATAATTTCGCGCGGCGCGATTCGCGCGATCTCCTCGCGCGCCGCCGAATCCGTGCGCTTTACCGTATGCCCCGCCTGCAAGCAGGTCGAACGCGGGGAAAGTCATGGCCGGGTGATTCTGCGTGGGAAACATGTCGGCGAAATGCGGGATATGATCGAGCGGAGGATCGCCAACGTCGCTCGCCGCGCCGCAGCCACCCAACCCGAACGCAAACTCGTCTCCTCCGAATTCCGCGACGGAACGCTCGAGGTGCGTACGACCTCCCAAAAGCTGGCGCATCGAATCGCGCGCGAGCTTTGCAAGGCCTTCGGCGGCAAAGCCGCTTACGCCTGGTCCGACGACGGCGCGCTCGACGTCGTCTGGACGCGAGCCGCCGCGCGCTGACCCGCCGCCGTCCCGCATGAACGTGAGTCCGCTTCAAGCCGCTTATCAGCGGCCGGACGCAGAATCCCTTCGCCAAGCCGGCCTTAGCGAAGCCGAGGCCGCGAGGCGCCTGGCGGCGGACGGGCCGAACGAATTGCCGCATCCGCCGCGGCGCGGATGGGGCGCGATCGCCTTCGGCGTCGCCCGCGAACCGATGTTCCAACTGCTGGCCGCCGCGACCGCGATCTATTTCGCCCTCGGCGATTTCGCGGAAGCGATGCTGCTGGCTGGTTCAGCGGTTATGATGGCCGCGATCGCGTCGGTCCAGGAATTTCGCGCCGAGCGGGCATTGGAGGCATTGCGCGATCTTAGCAGTCCGCGCGCCTTGGCGATCCGTTCCGGCGAACGGCGGCGCATCTCCGGGCGCGAGGTCGTGCGTGGCGATTTGATCGTTCTCGCGGAAGGCGATCGCGTACCCGCGGACGCGCTGCTGCTCGCCGCCAACGATCTCGAAGTCGACGAATCGCTGCTGACCGGCGAATCGATTCCCGTCGCCAAGCGCGCCGCGGCGGGTTCCCAATCGGCAGTTGAGCCTGAAGACGGTTCGGCGCGGGTATATGCCGGCGCGGTCGTCATTCGCGGCCAGGGCCTTGGCCGCGTTTTCGCCATCGGCGCCGCCACCGAAATCGGCAAGATCGGAAAATCGCTCGGCGAGATTGCGGAAGAGCCCAGTCCGTTGGCGATGCGCACTGGCCGCCTGGTGCGGCTGCTCGCGATGATCGGAATCGGCCTGAGTGTGATCGCGATTCTGCTTTATGGCCTCACGCGGGGTTCGTGGATTCAGGCGGCGCTCGCCGGAGTCACGCTGGCGATGTCGCTCTTGCCGGAAGAATTCCCGCTGGTGCTGATGATCTTCCTGGCGATGGGCGCGCGGCGAATCGCCCGCGCGAACGTGCTCACCCGCCGCTCCGCGGCGATCGAAAGCCTAGGCGCAGCGACCGTTCTCTGCACCGACAAAACCGGCACGCTGACGCTCAATCGGATGGCGCTCGCGGCGCTCGCGATCGATGGCGAAATCGTCAGGGTCGCCGAAGGCGTCGCATTAAGCGCGCAATATCGCGAATTGCTCGAATGGGCCCGGCTCGCGAGCGAATCCAATCCGACCGATGCAATGGAGCAGGCCTTGGCGGCGGCCGCGCGGCTCCATCCGCCCGTCTCCGGCCCGCTGCCGACGGCCGACTCCCCCGTCCATGAATACGGACTCAGCGGTGAACTCCCGGCAATGACGCATGCGTGGCCGGCCGGCGACGATCTTTATCTCGTCGCTGTGAAAGGAGCACCCGAAACGGTCGCCGCGCTCTGCCGCGTCGAAGGTCAAATGCGCGATGAAATTCTCGCCTCCGCCGAGCGGATGGCCGGCGAAGGGATGCGGGTGTTGGGCGTGGCCCGCGCCGAGCATCGCGGTTGCGCATGGCCCGAAACCCCGCATGGATTTGAATTCGCCTTTGCCGGACTGATCGGCTTCGCCGACCCGCTGCGGCCGTCCGCGCGCGACGCCGTGCGCGAATGCCGCGAGGCGGGAATTCGCGTGGTGATGGTCACCGGCGACTATCCGGCGACCGCGCGCGCGATCGCGCGCCAGGCCGGAATCGACGCCGCAACGCGCGTCGTCACCGGCGCCGAACTTGCCGCCATGAACGATGCGGAATTGCGCGCCGCCGCCGCCGAAACTTCGGTCTTCGCGCGAATTCGCCCGGAACAGAAACTGAGTATCGTCAGAGCGCTCAAAGCCAACGGCGAAATCGTCGCGATGACGGGCGACGGCGTCAACGACGCACCCGCGCTCCGCGCCGCGCATATCGGCATCGCGATGGGCGGACGCGGCGCGGACGTGGCGCGCGAAGCGGCGGCGCTGGTCCTGCTCGATGACGACTTCAGCTCGATCGTCAAAGCCATACAGCTCGGCCGCAGAATTAACGACAATCTGCGCAAAGCCATGGGCTACCTGCTCGCGGCGCATGTGCCGATCGCCGGACTTTCCCTGTTGCCGCTCTTCGGCGAATGGCCGCTCGCGCTGCTGCCCGCGCATATCGCCTTCCTGCAACTGGTAATCGACCCGGTTTCATCGATCGCTTTCGAAGCGGAGCCGGAGGAAGCGGGCGCGATGCGCCGGCCGCCGCGCGCGGCGAACGCCCCGCTCTTCTCAGCCGGGATGGCCGCGTGGAGCATTTTCCACGGCGCCTCCGTGATGGCCCCGGCGGCGGCGATTTATTTTGGCGCGCTCTTGCAGGGCGTTTCCGCCGATGCGGCGCGGGCGGCCGCGTTCGCGGCGCTGGTCGCGGGAAATCTCGGACTGGTTCTTGCCGATCGGTCGTCGCGCGGCGATCTTCGCGCGGCGTTCGGCCGGCAAAACACGCCGCTATGGATGATCATCGCCGCGGCCTCGGCGCTGCTGGCGCTCACGCTGCTGATTGCTCCGGTTCGGCGTCTGTTCCGCTTCGCGCCGCCCTCAGCGGGATTGCTGGCCGCCGCGCTAATTGCGCCGCCCGTGCTCGCGATCGGCGCCGCGTCTTTGAAGGGATTTGTCGCCGCCCTTGCGATGCGCCGCGCGGCGAGAGCGCAGCGCGCGGATTAGGCCGTCAGCGAATTGATCAGATCGCCCGCCGCGACCACGTCAGGGGTTTCGCCGCCGAGGGCGAAATCGCGATGACGCTTCAGGAGCAATTCGCGCGCGCCGGAATGATCGCCCCGTTCAGCCAGCCGCCGCGCCAGAGCGGTCGCCGCGCGCAGCTCGAAGATGCGATTGCCGGTCGCCCGCGCCTCGCGGATTACGACGGTCAGCGCCCGCTCCAGCGTTTCCCAGTCGGCGCCGGAGAGTCTGAGAATTTCAGCCTCGGCCCACGCCACCGTCGGGCGATCCATCAGCAGTTCGCCGACCGCCGCGTGCGCGTCCTGAATGGTCTGGCGCGCTTCGTCGAAGCGCCCGCCGAGCGCGCAAGCCCATGCCAGCAGCGCCAGATACCATCCGTAAGGCAACCGCTGGCCGTTGGCGATCCATCCGGAAATGCCGTGATGGAGCCGCTCGATTCCCGACGCCGGATCGCCGCGCATCGCCAGCGCCCATCCCGCGTAAACGTCGAGTCCCGAGGCGAACTGCGTCAGATTGCGCGCGTGGGCGAATTGCGCGGCCTCATGCGCAATCGTATAGACCTGTCCGATATCGTTCGCGAGTTGATAGGTCGCGGCCACGTTAACCGAGGAAAACGCGACATTGAACGGCTTGCCCGTCTGCGTCGCCGCTTCGAGCGCCCGCGCGCCCATCGCGCGCGCCTCGTCGGCGCGCCCGGAAAGCATCAGCGCGACCGCGAGATAGCTCATCGCGAGCGGCCCCGCGTCCAGCGGACGCCGGGCCGAATCGCCGCCCCGGCAATACTCGACGGCTAACCGCAGATTCCCAATCGCCTCGGCCAGGCGGCCGCGATGCAACAAGGTGGCGCCGAGCGCGTAGTGCGACCAGCACAGCGAAAGCGGCGCGCCTTCGCCGCGCGCCAGTTCGAGCCGGCGCTCCGCCAGCGACTGCGCGGCCGCCAGTTCGCCGCGGCCCAGATATGTTTGCCAGAGTCCGAGCAGGATTGAATTTTTGCCGCCGCCGACGCGTTCGCCCAATTCCCGCGCCCGTCGATAAACCTCTTCGACCTCGCGCGACGCGAGACCCTTGGTGGCCGTGTAAACCGAACCCAGCGCGATCCGCAAACCCATCTCGCGCTGGTCGCGCTCGGGCGACTGCGGCTCGTTGAACAGAACCTGAAGCGCGCGCTCATAATAGCTCGAAGCTTCGCTCAATGCGCCGCGCGCGGCCGAACGATCGCCGGCGTCGCGCCAGGCGGCGGCTGCGGATTCGGTTTCGCCGGCTTCTTCCAGATGGTAGGCGAGCGTTTCAGGTTGCGATTCCGCGAGTTGTGGAAATTTCTTGCGCAGGGTTTCCGCGACAGCGCGATGCAAGTCGCGGCGTCGCGATCGCAGCAGCGAATTGTAAGCGGCGTCGCGAACCAATCCGTGCTTGAACAGGTAGGTCGCGCGCGGCCCCTCGCCGTCCGCGGAAATCAGCCCGGCGGCGACGATTTGATCGAGTGCGCCGGCCAGCGCGAAGTCGTCCCAGCCGGCGATTTCGCGCAACACGCCGTAGGGAAATTCCCGCCCGATCACGGACGCCACCTGCGCCACTTCCTTTGCCGCGCCAAGCCAGTCGATGCGCGCCATCAGGGAATCCGCCAGCGTCGCGGGAACGCCGACTGGTTCGCTTCCGCCGCCGCGCTCCGCCATCACCCGCGCAAGCTCCTCGACGAACAGCGGCACGCCGTCGGTTCGCTGCGCAACGAGTTCGGCCGCACGATCGTCGAAGACGCCGCGCGCCGCCGCACGCGCCATCTCCCGAGCTTCGCGGCTGTCAAGCTTGCGCACTTCGAGGCGTAAATGATGCGCCGCTGCTGGCCACGGCGCTTCAAAGTCCGGCCGCGCCGTGTAAATCAGCATCATCGGCGCGGCCGCGGAACGCTCGAGCACCGCTTGATGGAAATCGAGCGTCGATGGATCGGCCCACTGCACGTCTTCGAGCACCATCACCAGCGGCTGCATCTCCGCCAGCGCGAAGACCCATTGCGCAAGCGTCGCGATCAGGCGGCGGCGTTTCTGCTCGGGCGGCGATACCAGCGGCGGATAATGCGCGGGCGCGGGAAGGTCGAGCATCTCCGCGATCAGCGGTAGCGCTTCCTCGACGCGAAAACCGGCCGCCGCCAGTCCGATTTCAAGCGCGGCGAGCCGCTCTTGCGCCGAATCGCGCCCGCCGATGATGAACGAATCGCCCAACAGGTTCATCACCGGAGCGAACGGTTTGTTGGTCTCGAACGGCGAGCAAAAACTCTCGATCCAGGTATGCGGCCGCGCGCGCAGGCTCTCGCGGAACTGGCGCACCAGCCGGGATTTGCCGATGCCGGCTTCTCCGCGGATCAGGCAGACCCGGCCGTCGCCGCGTTCGGCCTGTTCGTACGCCTCGGCGAGAATGCGCAATTCCGCCTCGCGGCCGACGAAAGACGTAAGCGTCTGCGCCGCGTGGAGCCGGCTGCGCACGCCGGTGACGCGGATTACGCGATAGACCTCGATGTCGTTCGCTAAGCCCTTGAATTGCTGCGGACCAAGCGGTTCGACCACGAACAGACCGCCAATCAGACGGTTGGTCGCGCCGGTAATCACCAGGCCATCGACTGGGGCCGCCGCCTGCGCGCGGGCCGCGATGTTCGGCGCTTCGCCCAGCGCTGTGGGCTCGCGGCGTGCGCCCCGACCTATGTGTCCAACCATCACCGGCCCGGTATCGATACCAGCGCGCACGCGAATGCGCTTGTATTCGGGCAGATCGCGGTTAAGCGCCTTGACCGCCTCGATCAGCTCGAGTCCCGCCCTCACCGCCCGCTCGGCGTCGTCGCCATGCGCCCGCGGCCAGCCGAAATAGACCACCACGCCGTCGCCCTGATATTGCGCGACGTAACCGTTGAATCGCCCCATCACCCGGCTTACCGCCTTATGATAAGCCTGTACGATCTCGTGATATTCCTCGGGATCGAGCCGCGTCGTCAGCGCTGTCGAACCGACCAAGTCCGCGAACAGAACCGAAATCTGGCGCCGCTCGCCCTCGTAGCCGTCGGCGCTTGCCGGATCCGCGCCGCCCGCCCGCGGCTGTTCCCCGGCCCTCCGGTCAAGCCGTGCGCCGCATTGGCTGCAAAAACGATCGCCTGGTTCGACTACTGCGCCGCAAGCGCCGCATCCAGACTCCCTCGGCGCGCCGCATGCGGCGCAATATCGCCCCGCCGTCCGATCGATCCGGCCGCATTCCTTGCATACGCTAGCGGACACTCCCCCTCCCCGTGATTTAACGAACGGAGGAACCTCTCCGCGACTTCCGCGAAACAACTTCGCTGAGACGGATCAATAGCATGCGCGTGCGCACGTTAGCCATTGCCAGCGGGATTTTTTGCTTTGATAATGAACTCTTAATCTTCATCATTAAACTCCATTCGTCGCCGATTTTGCTTTTAGCGGAGCGACGGCAAGGAATTGCAGGCAATGGCGGCGATCGTTATCGGCGCATCGGGACATCTGGGCAACGCGATCGTTCGTGAATTGCTTGGCCAGGGGCGCGCCGTCACCGCGGTTGCGCGCCGCGAGCGTCCGGCGGCCAACCTCGACGGGCTGCCCGTCCGTTACGTCTCCGCCGACGCGGAGAATTCCGGCGCGCTCGATTCGTTGATCGCCGGGCATGACCTGGTGGTCGACGCCGCCGCGCCCTACCCCGATGCGCTCGCAAGCGCGGCGGATGTGGAACGGATACGCCACGCCGCGGCGGCGCGAATGGATTTGATAATCGATGTGGTCCGACGCCATCGGGCGCGGCTGCTCCATATCAGCAGCTTTGCGACGCTGCCCGATCGCGCGCGTGGATTGCTGCGGATGCAACGCGCGCTGCTGCGCGCCGTCCATCCTTATTTTGCGGCGAAATCGGCGATGGAAGCGCGAGTGCTCGACGCAGCCCGCGGCGGACTTCCCGCGGCCGTGATCAATCCCACCTTATGCCTTGGACCTTGGGACCAGAAGCCGCGTGAGCGATGCTTCGTGGCGCGTCTGCTGGCGGGCGAGGCGCCGGTTTCAATCTCGCAGGTCGTCAACGTCGTCGATGTGCGCGACGTCGCGCGGACCGCCGTCGCGGCGATTGACGCCGCGCGCCACGGCGAACCGATCGCAGTCGTCGGCCACAATTTGCCGCTGCACATGTTGTGCGGATGGTTGTGCGAAATGGCGGGCGTGGCGGCGCCAAAAGCAATGGCTCCAGCGCCGTTCAGCGTCGCGGCGGCGTGGTGGAGCGAGGCCGCGTTCGGCGCGCTTGGACGGCGGCCGCCTCTGCCGGCATTGGCGGCGATCCTGACGGCGATGCACGACGCGCGCGACCCCAGTCCGCTTCAGCTCGATTTAGGCCCCGCGCCGCGGCCGCTTTCCGCGACTCTGGCCGATACGCTGGCGTGGTATCGATCGATCGCTTACTGCTGACCGTCACTTGTCTCTTTGCCAATCCATCGCGCCCGCCCGCCAGCACAAATTTTCGGGCGGCAACTGCAGCATTCCGACCGTCACAATGAACGGATTCACCGCTTCGACTGAATAGCACGGGCGCTGGAAACGTCCCTCCTTTGTCTGGCTGCCGCCGGTGATCCCGAAGGTTGCGACGAGATCCATCGTATCGAATTTGTGAATATCGATTCGAATCGATCCGGGAACGAAAGCGACTCTGGGGGTTCCGTCAAAGACGCGGCGAACCTTCACCAACGCCTGATAACAGGCCCGGTTCGCAAAACGGGCGTCGCGGAATTGCTTTAGTCCGACCGAATCGAAACCCGCTTCGGCGGAGATTGTTCCAAGGCCGAGTTTATTCAGCCACGTATCGGCGTCAGTCCTGGCGCCCGGCGCCGCTTTCCCCCTGCCGACGCCGAGCAATGTCCAGAGCCTCGCCTGCTCGTCTTCGTTGAGCGCGGGGCAGAGCGTTGTCTGAAGATAGAAACTGACGTGCGGTTCGCGCGGCGCGGTTCGCCAGTAGTGGAGAATCGCGGGAATAAATTTTGACGCAAGGCTGAAGAGTCCGAACACTTCACGGTCAGATATCGAATCCCATTCCGCGCCGGTGAACCCAATCATCGGCATCACGATGGGCCGCCAACCCGCGGATGGATTCGAAGCGTCGCAATATTCGCCGGCCACCGCGAAAATGAATTCGCTGTCAGCCAATCGTTCAAACGGGTCAGTTTCGGCCGTCGCGGCGCGAAACTGGTTGGCGATCGCGAACACATAATCCGCGCTGGTCCGGAATTGAAATTTTTCGTGATTCAGATACTTCGCGCACAAATTATTGAGTGTCTTTTGATCAGCCGGCAGCGGCATGACCAGCATCTCGAACGTCGGGAACTTCACGACTCCGCCGATTTCGGCGATCGCGCCGCCGCCTGATGTCACATAGTCGGGCGCGATCTCGCGCCGATCTCCGGGATCGTCGGTGGTTGACCATTTGGTGGTCTTCGCCCGCCAGCAGAGTTGTTCGGCTTTGCCGTATGTCAAATCGAGATTCCACCAGAATGGAAAGAACGGCTTGAATTCATAAATCTTGCGCCGCCCGTTCGACGGATCGGCAACCAGCCTGGCTTCCTGAGCCAGCCCAAGCGCTTCGATCACCGGTTCCTGATCAAAATGATGAAGCTTGATCGTGACCCCGCCGGTGGGATCGGCCAGCATCGGATTGAACAAAAACCCGCCGCCATGCACGGCCTGAACCGCCAGTTCGGATTTGACCAGCGCCTGGTAGCAGGCCGATTTGAAATCGTGCGCGTCGCGGAATTGCTTGAGCACGATATTGTTTTTCATAAAGGGCGAGGGCGTGAATTGATGCGCCTCGCCGGCCCTGGCCGAGCCGAACATATTGAGCAGTTGAGGCGCCCACTGGCTGGCGTACTTAAGACTCTCGCGCGCGGTCGCCGGAAACGGCTCCGATCGTTCCGATCCCGACAGCCATTGCGTCATCCCTGCGCCACGCGCGATATCGGTCAGCGCCGCCATCGTGGACAGCGCGTCCGACGCCATCTTTGGCCAGCGCGTCAACCAGTCGCCGAGGCTTGCGAGCGGATTGAAAGCGGACGCCGCCTGATCGATCTCGATAAACGGCCGGAAAGGCTCCGGACGTTCCGGATTCCGCGCCGAGCGGCCGCCGAGCCAGAACGCCACGCGGCCGTTCGGGTCGGGAGGGTTGGACAGCGGAAACAGGTTTGGCACGCGCACCGGCATCTTCGGCCACCCATACATCTCGCGGCCGATCCAGATTGAGATCGGATGGTCCAGGTAGATGAACGGGTAGGTCATCGCCCAATCCACGAAGCTCCAATGCGAGCCTTTCCATTCGTACCATTCGATCGGGATGCTGAAGATCGCCTCGTGCTGCTTGAGCCAGGCGAGCGGCTTTTGCTGCGGAGCGCCCTCGCCTGCGTCGATTTCGAGCCGGTCGTAATTGACCGTCTGCAGCAGCACGAAGGGCGCCGCAGCCTTGAACATGTAGGGAGGCTGGTTTTGGCTGTCGTCGGCGAAATTCAGGTACGAATCGAGCAGCGCCTGCAGCCTGCAGATATCCGCCCGCAGCGGATAAAAGCGCATCCCCACCTTCGGGAAATACATCCTGACGTCGGTGGTCGGCCAATCAATCAGTTTCGCGAGGCTTGCGTTGTATTCCGGCAATTTCGACTCGGCCATGTTTCGAGTCTCCCCCATGGTTAGGACAACGGTTGTCCGATTTTCCGCGTATCGTGGCGCCGATGAGCTTGATAATTTCCGCGATCGCGATTTTCAGCCTGTTTGAATCAGGCGCGTTCAATCACCCACGCCGGCAGTTCCTCAAGAAACCGCTTGTCGCGCGAATCCGGCAGCTCGGCGAAATGGCGCGAAAATTCGTGCAGCGCCGCGCCGGCCAGGCCGTGCGCGACGCGCCGCGCGTATTCGATACATCCGTAGCGATCGATCAAACGCCGCATCCAGCGGACGTCGGATTCGGTCCGGCGCTCGCGGCCGCAGGCGAGCACTGCCGCGATCCGTTCCCGTTCGGCCTCCGCCGCCAACGCAAGCAGGCGAATCAGGATGAGCGTGCGTTTTCCTTCCCACAAATCGCCGTCGCGCTCTTTGCCGTAGCTTTCGTCTCCGACCAAATTGAGCAGATCGTCCTGAATCTGAAACGCCGCGCCAACCAAAAAACCGAAACGCACGTATGCGTCGGGATCGACGGCGCCGCGCGTTGCAATCAGCACGCCCACGCGCAGGGGATGGATGACCGCAAGCCAGCAGGTCTTCTTGAGCGCCATTTCGAGATAATCGGCCGGCGCGAGATCGAGCACGTTGCGATCGCGCCAGCCCAATTCCAGCGCCTGGCCGTCGGCGCATTCAGCCGCCGTCCGCGCCGTTTCTTCAAGCAGACGCATCGCCAGCGCCGTGCCGAGCCGGGCGCGATTCTCGAACAGCGGCGCGAGGCTCATCAGCGCCAGCGCGTCGCCGGCGTTGAGCGCGAGCGGGACGCCGTGCAACCGATGGAGCGTCGGGCGGCCGCGCCGTTCGAGGCTCGCGTCCTCGATATCATCATGCACGAGCAGGGCGTTGTGCAGCAGTTCGATCGCCGCGGCCGTCGCCACGGCGTCCTCCGAACAGGCGCCGAAAGCGCGCGCCGTCGCGATACATATCGCCGGACGCATCATCCGACCGCCGCGCCGCGGATAATCCGCAGCCAAATCGCGCAGAAAGGCGCAGTTTTCGCGCCGGTCGAGATAGCGGTCGAGCGCGGCGCGCGTCAGCCCGCCGTACTCGGCCATCAATTCCGGCGCCACCCGTCCGGATTCGCGGCCGGCGGCAATCGCTCCCCCCGCATTCATCGCTGACGCCTATTCGCACACTTTCAGGGAAATCGCGCCCCGCGGCTCGCCATTTTCGCGATCGACGACCGCGCCGGCGTAAATTCCGGGCGCGGCGTTCGCCGGCACGCGGATACTCAGCACTGGCCGTCCGCCCGCACCGCCCGGAATAAATGCGACTTCGGTCACCGGCGGCCGGCCCGCTTCCAGCGCATGCAGTCCGGTCGTGGCAAGCGTCGCGGGATCGGCTCCGGGCGTAAGGTCGAGCGTGACTCGGACAGGCCGAACCGATGCGATCTCGAACGCGAAGTTCGGTCCCGGCACGGCCTCCGAATTCTGGCGGGACGGTGCAATTCCATTCTGACCGATCAGCGCGCCGAATCCGGCATAAGGCGGCCGCGCGACCGCGTCCATCATCGCGGCAAACGCCGGCATCATGCCAGCAAACGCGCGCGCCGCCTCGCCAATCAGTTCTTCAAGCCCATCCCCAAGCATGGCGAAACCGCCGTTATCAGCGCGATCCGCGCCATGCGCCGCGCTTTCGAACTCAGCCGAAGTCCCGCCGAGCGTGCGCGCGGCTTCGCGGCCGGCCGACAGATGGCGATCGACGACGCGATAGGCCGTGGCGACGGCGTCCGCAATCTCGGCGTCGGGAGCTGACGTACTCGCGGATGCGCCCTCGTCAACCGAGACGTTCGAGACGCGCCGGTCGTTTCCGGAATGGTCGTTTCCCGATTCCGGCACGCCTCCCGGACGGACCAAAGCGGACCATCCGCGCAAGGGCGCGGCACGAACCGGGTCCGGGCGTCGAAAACGATCGTTTGCGCTCATGGTCCTCCAACCGCTGCGGATTCAGCGCCTGACACTCCGTTTCGCCGCGTCACGGATGGTCATAGCCGACGATCTCTTCCAGCTTGGGCGCGCCGCTCAGGGCGTGCGCCG
The DNA here is from genome assembly GCA_014896235.1 of bacterium. GTDB lineage: Bacteria > Desulfobacterota > Binatia > Binatales > Binataceae > JADMIL01. Next base: position 123,057 of record JADBKU010000006.1, read on the forward strand.
CGAGCCGGCCCGACATCACCGCCGCTTCGACGCATCCGACATTCAAACCGCACGCCGTCCAATCGCCCGCGATCGTCAAATTGTCATAAGTGTTGTCGAGCGGCGAAATCCGATAGCGGGTCGAACCCGGCGGCGACTGCGAATAGCGATCCGACGGATTTACGTTCGCGGTCCAGAACTGCGAGGCGAAGCGGGCGGAAGTGGCGCCTGCGGCATCGACAACCGTTCGGTCCGATGGATCTGCAAGCAGTTCCCAGCGAAACCCGCCGCCCGGCGCGGCGGCGCGCGGCCACAGCGCGGCCGCGTCTTGCTCAAGAAAGCGGATCGCGCTTTCGCGCACTTCATGCCGCCGGCGACGCGCATAGTCCGGATCGGTAGCGAACGACGGTCCGTGCGCGCGCTCGATCGGATTCGAATCCCGCGCCGGCGGCGGATCAGGCAAGGCGCTGCAAAAATAACCGAGCGCGCGCGGCCTCACGCTCCAACATTCTTCCGTGATCAGATGGCCCATGTCGGCGAAAGTGTCGAACGGATGGACGTATCCGGAGACCACGGCGCGCGGCTCGGTCCATCCGAGCGTTTCAAAATCCTCGCGCAGCCAGACTTGAAACGCCTGCGTGGCCACCGTCGGCAGATTCTCGACCATCTCGCGCCAGCGCCGGTCGCGCGCGATCAGCTCGCGCGCCACATGCGGAATCGCGCCCAGTCCCACCGCCAGCACCACGGCGTCGAAATCGATTCCGACGCGCAGCGTCAGCGAGCGCGCGCGGCGGCGATCCGCGAACGACTCGAACTCGCGGCCTTCATGCGCTATCCGCGCGCCATCGGCAAGCTGACTGAAATCCGGCGCCGAAGGCCAGCACGGCAGGCCGCGCACGTCAATCAAGGGCTGATACTCGCCGCCGTTCGCCACCTCGGCCTGGACGTCGAAGTCGAGTCCGGCGACGTACGGACGCTCGCCCGGTGCCAGCGCGGCGGGATCGGCAAGGCGGACGTTTTCCAGACGATGAAAAAACCGGAAGGCCACGCCACGGCGCTTGAGCGCCTGGTAGAACGGCGCGAAGACGACGTCGCCCATCCCGGCATGCATCCGCCAGAAAAACGCGCCGCGCCACGTGAAAAACATCCGCAGCGTACCGCGCAGCGCCACGCTCGCGGCCTGCCGCGGCCGGGCCGGGTCGGCTCCGGCGTACGCGAAGGCGAGATCGTACACGCCATGCATCAGCGGCGAATCGAGCGCGCGCGGCGAAGCGCCGTTGAGTTTCAGCCAGTCGCGCAATTCATAATTGTCGAGCGCGTCGAAGCCGCGCGGATCGGTCGCAAGCCCGAAGCGGATTATTCCGGTCATGACGGCGAGATTCAGATCGATAACGTCCCACAGGCGCCGCGAATCGGAATCGCGATCGGCGAGCGGTTCGGCCAGCCGGCGAATCGCCGCAGCCACCGTTTCAGTCAATTCGCGCAGACCGCCGGACCAATCGGGCGCGGCGGCGCGAAACGCCGCTTCGAGCAGCGCGAGCGCCTGCAACGCGCCGGCGAACGTCGCGAGCAACCCGAACTTGAGCACCTGCGCGATCGCCGTGGCGAGTTCTTCTTTTGAGCGAAAATCAAAGGGCCGGCCGGCGTCCGCACGTTCGCTTGACGCGCCGAATTGAAGGCTCGCGAGCGCCGCCTGCAGCATCCGGACGATCTCCACGAGGTAGCCGGCGATCGTGAAACCGCGGCGCGCCGGCTCCGGATCGCCGGGCATCCCCGCACGCGGTGCGAACGCCGCCGTCCATGGCTCCCATCCCTCCGGCGCCTTGCGCGCCATCACGCCCACGCCCGGTTCGATCGAGAACGCGTCGCGCCAGTCGGCAAAACGCCGCCCCGGCTGGTCGGACAGTTCCGCATAGCACTCGCGCAGCAGGCGAAACGCGTTTTCGTAAAAACCCATCCAGATATGCAGGCCGTGCTCCTCGATCCGATGCGCCGGGCCGCGGCCCGAAGCGCCTTTGCCGCCCAGCCGCCATCCAAGCTGATAAATCGTGACCTGAAACCGCCCGCGATTCTCCGGACGGGTCAGTTCCCACGCCGCCGCCATCGCGGCGCATCCGCCGCCCACGATCGCCACCTTGATTGGCCCGTTTTTGCCCACGATATCCTAAAATAATTTGCCTATGCACTATTTCGCATCAAAGGTTTAGAAATTCAACCGCACAGATAACATCATTTGCTGATGAATCCGTTGTTTGAATGCAAGCCGGAGGGGAGTTCGTGAACATTATCGGGCGATTCCGGAGAATTCGGAAGACGCATCGAGCTAACGAACGAAACCGCGAGGGCCGAGCGCGCGGTATTCATCACAGAGGTCATCGGACTGACGGAACTACCGGCGTGGCGCTCCCATCTATGGCGCTGTGGCCGCGGTTCGGCCTATCCTCTGCGCGAAAAGCCATCAACAATTCGCGGCCGCTTACGCGCGCCGCCTCCGGAGGACGCCATGTCGATACGGCTTCGCCAGATTTGTCTCGTCGCCAATCAGCTCGCCCCGGTAGTCGAGGATTTCAAGGCCGTGATGGGCCTGGAAGTTTGCTTCAAGGATCCCGAAGTCGCGGTGTTCGGATTGGAGAACTCGCTGATGCCCGTGGGATCAAATTTCATTGAAGTCGTGGCGCCCATAAAGGACGACACGGCCGCAGGCCGCTATCTGAAACGGCGCGGCGGCGACGGCGGCTATATGGTGATCTGCCAGTGCGACAGCCACGCCACCCAGCTAGGCCGCAAGGAGCGCGCGCAGGCCCTGAATATCCGCGTGGCGTGGGAGCACGAAGCGAAGGCGTTCCACGTAATGCAGCTTCATCCGGCGGACACTGGCGGCGCGTTTTTCGAAATCGACTGGGACGCCAAGGGCGAGCCGGAAGGCAATTGGATGCCGGCCGGCGGCGCGGGCTGGACGCAGGCGCGGCGGACCGACGTGGTCAAGGCCTACACCGCCGTCGAACTGCAATCGGCCGATCCGAAAGGGCTGGCCGAGCGTTGGAGCTCGATCGCCGAAATTCCGTTGCACAAGGATGCGCGCGGGCGCTTCGAGATGCCGCTCGACAACGCCGCCGTGCGGTTCGTCGAAGCGACCGACGGGCGCGGCGAAGGCCTTGGCGGAATCGATATCGTCGCGGCCGACAAGGCGCGCCTGATGGCCGCGGCGCGGCAGCGCGGATGCGCCGTCGGCGACGATCAAATCGCAATCTGCGGCACGCGCTTTTACGTGGCGTAGCATACCGGCGCACGCGGGTGCATAAGTCACCCCGGACAGCGGTCGTCAGACCGCCGTTTGCGCTTGTGTTTCATCGCGCCGATGCTATACCAACAGATGAAACGACATTAGCGAGACCTTTTCGGCGCATAAGTTTAGCCGGTGTCTCTACCATTCAGGAGGGAACGCATTCATGGCTGATTACGACCTTCACATCAAAGGCGGCACGATCGTTGACGGCACGCGCGTGCCGAAATTTCGCGGCGACGTCTGGATTCGCGACGGTCGCATCGCGCAGATCGGCGGGCGCGCGCCCGGTTTCGCCAAGCGCACGATCGACGCCGACGGCTTGATCGTCGCGCCGGGCTTCGTCGATTTGCATACGCATTACGACGCGCAAATCCGCTGGGATCCATGGTGCACAATCTCCGGATGGCACGGCGTGACTTCCGTGGTGCTCGGCAACTGCGGCTTCGGCTTCGCGCCCGTAAAACCCGATTTCCGCGAGCGCTCGATGCTCACGATGACGCGCACGGAAGCGATTCCCTACGACGCGATGAAGGTCGGGATGAAATGGGATTGGGAGACGATTCCCGAATACCTCGATTCGCTCGATCGCGCGCCCAAGGGCGTCAACTGCATCCAGTACATGCCGACCGCGTCGCTGATGACCTACGTGATGGGTCTGGAAGCGGCCAAATCGCGCCCCGCGACCGATAAAGAGCGCCAAGAGATGGCGCGGCTGCTCGACGAAGGGATGGACGCCGGACTTTCCGGCTTCTCGATTCAGCGGCTCGGACGCAATTCCACGCAAGCCGATTTCGACGGCTCGCCGATGGTCACCGACACGATGGTGGACGAGGACATCCTCAACCTCGCCCGCGTGCTGCGCAAACGCGACGACGGCTTCATCCAGATCACTCAGGCGACCGGACATATCAAAGACGATCTGAATTTTCTCGAACGGCTCGCGGCGGAAGCGCAGCGGCCGATTCTGCACAACGCGATCGTGCCGACCCGCAAAGATCCGGAAATCCATCGCCGCAGCCTGCGCTGGCTGGAACGATGCCGCGCCAAGGGCCTGCCGATTTTCGGCCAGACCGCGACGGTGCGCAGCGGCTTTGCCTTTACGCTGGAGCATTGGAACCTCTACGACGCGAGCAAGGCGTGGCGCGCGATCACGACCGGCACGACCGAGGAAAAGATCCGCAAGATGCAGGATCCGGCGCTGCGCGAGGCGGTCAAGCGCGAAACCGACGCGGCCGACCGCAAGCTGCGCGCGATCCAGGCGGGCGTCGGCGGAGCGCCGCAGCATCTGATCGTACAGTGGGTCAACGACCAGCCTGAACTCGAAAAGTACGTCGGCAAGTCGCTCGGCCAGATCGCCCATGAAGAGAACAAGCATCCGATCGACGTGATGCTCGATCTCTCGATCGCAACCGGGCTGAAGGCGGAGTTCCTCGGTCCGAACCGCGGCTTCAACGCGGAATTCATGGCGGAGATGATCACGGCTTCGCCCTACACCTTCCCCGGCGTTTCCGACGGCGGCGCGCACACCAAGTTCTTCACCGGCGGCGCGTTCACCACCGACCTGCTGCGATGGCTGGTGCGCGACGAGCAGAAGATGACGCTCGAAGAGGCGCACTACCGGCTTTCGGCGCTGCCCGCACATGCGGCGGGATTCAAGGATCGCGGCATGCTGCGCGAGGGCGCATGGGCCGATGTGGTGGTCTATGACCTCAACGGCCTCGACGTGGAACCCGACTGGGTGGGCGAGATCGTTCACGATTTTCCGGGCGGCGAATGGCGGCGCGTGCAGCGCGCGCGCGGCTATCGCGCGATCGTCGTGAACGGCGAGATCACCTTTGAAGACGGCAAGGCCACCGGGGCCACTCCGGGCAAACTGCTGCGCAACGGCCACGCCTGATTTCATTCGCAACGGCGCTTCTTGCAGCCGCGGACGTCGGCATCGGCGTCCGCGGCTTTTTTTTGCCGCGATCGGCGCCGTCCTCGGGTATCCGCCGGCGGCGCGCCACAGGCGGGTTAGATTATCCAAATCGTTTCTTGACGGCTGAATTTCTGAGTAGTCCGCCTGCGTTCCGCTGATTCGGCCATTGGTTAGGCGAAGTCGGCTGTGATCGCCATCGCTCGCGAACCCCCTTGAGCGCGTTGGAAATATCCGTTAACGATGATCCGCAACGCCTTGATCGAAGACGTTGTCGTGGTTTTCGCGTGGGGTGGATGAAGGAGCAATGAGTCGTCGCTCGCGGGTATGTTTTCCGAATAGTCACATCATTAGCAAGTCGTAATACCAACTGAATAATTTTCATGCGCGCGAACGGCAAGGCCGCCCGTTCGGCAAATCGCGCAAGTGTGTCGGCCGCTTATCTCTTTGGAGGTTGCAATGAAGAGATACGCCCTTTTCACCCGCGCGCTCGCGCTTTCGAGCGCGCTCGTTCTGGCCGCCGGCGGATACGCGTTCGCCTCGGGTTTTTACGTTGGAGTGCAAGGCGGCGCGACGCTGCTCGACGGCATCACGACTCACGTGGCGATTCCTAATGGCCCCACCGCGCAGGCCAACACCAACACCGACACGGGTTGGCTGGCCGGCGCCTCGGGCGGCTATGAATGGCCAATCGGCCTCGCGCTCGAAGGCGAGTTCACCTATCGCCAGAACCATCTCAACAACCTGAATTACGCGGGTGAAAATATCTTCACCGGCGGCGACGCCCACAGCTACGCCATGATGATGAACGGCTATTATCGCTGGCATAACCGCACGCGCTTCACGCCGTATATCGGCGGCGGCGTCGGCGAGGCGGTGGTCGCGCTGAATAATCTGCATCCCGACGCGCCGGGTGGAGATTTCGGCGGCGACACGGCGACATTCGCATACCAGGCGATCGGCGGCGTCGCGTATGCGCTCAACGAGCACTGGAGCATCGCGGCGGAATACCGCTATTTCGCGACGGTCAGTCCGGGCATTTCCGGCAACACCGCCGGCATCAAGAACGTCAAATTGAGCCCCGGATACGGCTCGCAGAACGCGCTGCTCCGGCTGATCTATAATTTCTGAAACCCAGTCCGGCGCGGGGCTTCGCATCCGGCGTCAGCCCCGCGCCGCCCATTTCAAACGGCCGGAATAATCAGAATCAACTTCGCGCCGGCGCCTTCCTCGCTCTCCACGCGAATCGTTCCGCGATAGGCTTCGACAATCCGGCGGCAAATCGCCAGCCGCGGCTATTTGAAATAATCTGTCTTGTTATCTTGATTCAATTCCGTACTACACAGCCGCCGCTAGGGATTCATTCAATCTGGACAAATCGCGCGGTATCGTGGCGCTATGTAACAGCCGCCGGCCAACCCGCCCGCGGCAGGAGTTGTTGCGATGGAGGAAACCCACTTGGCGGAAAATCTCTATGGCTACGCGGTTCGGCGCAACGCCGCGACCGGCCGCTGGGAAGTTTTCTGGAAGGAAAAGAAAATCGGGGAGGATTTCGCGAGCCAAGCCGAGGCCGAGGAATGGATCGACGACCAGATGCCGCTTAATCGTTAGTCGCGGAGCGCGATGCGCGGCTCGCGAACCCGCGATCGCGTTCAGCCGTCAGCTCCTCGTGGCGGCTCAGGGCGATCCGCGCGGGCCGCAACAATGGCGGCGGCGATGGCCAAATCCTGGGCCGTGGTGATTTTGAAGTTCAACGACGCGCCCGGTACAACTTCGACCGCCGCGCCCAGCCGCTGTACAAGGTCCGCGTCGTCGGTCGCAACGATTCCAGCGGCCAGCGCCCGCCGATGCGCCTCGACCAACAGGTCGCGCCTGAATGCCTGAGGCGTTTGCGCCAGCCATAAGTTGGCCCGCGGCACGGTCTCGACGATCAGGTTCGGCTCGCTTACCCGTTTAAGCGTATCGGCCAGCGGGATCGCCGCGATCGCAGCGCCTGCGCGAGCCGCCGCCGTGATCGCGGCGGCGAAGCTGGCCGGCGTGGCGAACGGCCGCGCCGCGTCATGGATCACCACAACTTCCGCAAGCGCGCTGGTCAGCTCGAGCGCGATTCGCACCGAATCCTGCCGTTCGGCGCCGCCCGGCGTCAGTTTTACCGGCAAATCCAGACCGGCGTGGCGAATTTCCGCGCGTGCGGCGCTTTCCATTCCTGGCGGAAGCGTGACGACAGCCTCGCCGATCGTCTCAACCTGAGCGATCGCGGCAAGCGCATAGCGCAGCAGCGGCGCGCCGCCGAGCGGCACGAAGGCTTTGGGCGTCGGATATCCGAGACGGACGCCGCTGCCTGCCGCGACGATGATTGCTGACGCCTTCATCTCAAAACGTAACCGGCTTTGAACTTAGACGCTGGCGCTGCGGATGCCAACTGATGGCCGCGCTCAGCCGTTTTTTGAAAACAAAAAGGGATCGGCGCTTGCACCGATCCCTAAGTCGAATGCCGCAGGATCAAACCAGACCAGTCTATCGCCTAATTGGCGAAGATGGTCTTAAGCTCTTCCATGATTTTTTCTTCCGGATGGGCCTTGGCGATGGAGAGTTCCTTCACCAGCAGACTGCGCGCGGTGTCGAGCATTTTTCGCTCGCCGAAGGAAAGCTCCTTGTCGCCCTTGAGCACCAGCAAATCGCGCAGCACTTTCGCGATTTCGAGCGGAGAGCCGGTTTTGATCTTTTCAGTGTATTCGCGGTAACGCCGATTCCAGGTCTGGGAGTCGCCTTCGACCTTGCGCTGACGGAGGATTTTGTAGATTTTCGTGACCGTATCTTTGCCAATTACGCGCCGCAATCCAACCGCTTCAACATTTTCGGTCGGAATCATGATAGTCATCTTTTCGGCGCCAAGGATGCGCAGCATGTAGAAGCGGCGCTCGGTTCCGGAAATCACCCGGCTTTGAATATCCTCGATAACGGCGACACCATGCGCAGGGTAAACGACCTTTTCACCCTTCTTGAACGTCAAATTCATTTGTGATTGCGCGAGGCATCCGATTTCGGAGCGGCATCGGTCGGCGACAGACCAAGAGGCTTCCGATTCGCCTGAACGCTTGCATGATTATTGCACAAAATTAGCGAATTGGTAATCCCCGTCAAACAGGCATTCTCTCAAACAATGTTTGATTTTATATGGAAATCGCATTCAAAGCTTCAGTTCCATTACGATCGCGTCCTCGCCCGGCCCGTAATAGTTTTTTCGCAAACGCCGTTCTTCAAATTTGAATTTGCGATAAAGGCCGCGCGCCGAGAGATTCGTTCGCCGCACCTCCAAGGTCGCCACCGACGCTTTTTTCGCCGTCGCTTCCGCGATCGCTTCCGCCATCAGGCGCTCGGCGATTCCTTGCCGGCGATAGCGCGGATGTACCGCAACGTTGAGGATGTGGCATTCGTCCGCAACCAGCCATCGACATAAATAACCGCTCAGCATCTGCCGCGTCGGCGGGCCGGTAAAGGCGGCCAGCGTCAGCGAGAACGCCAGCGACAGTTCGCGTACGAACGAATCGAGGCTCCACGGATGGTCGAAGGCAAGCCGCTCGATTTCGAAGATGGCTGGTAGATCGCGAGTCGTCGCCGGCCGAATCGTCAGGGCACGCGCTTGGCCGCTAACGTCATTTGAACTCTGACGGGAAATCGCCACGGTTACTTTCGGACTGGCGTCTCAGGCGAGATTACGATCGCTCACCGCCGTCGGCGCGGTCATCTTAACTAATCCTTCAGTCGAACGCGGCGGGCGTCGAATGACGCGCGAATTTCGTCCTGATTCATTCTCCGACCGCGATCTTCTGATTGATTTTAACACACCGCGCGCGCCATTTCGCCATCGCCAGCCGGAGCGAATCCGCGCGGGGCGGACGTGCGGAATAGCAGGCTCCGTTGATGTCCTGCGAAGGTCTGAAGCACTGCGCAAACCTTGGCCATGTATCGGCGGAAATAGCCAAACTAACCGGACGAACGATGGCGAGGCGTCCACTACTATTCCATTCGGCGCTGTACCTTTGATTCAATTCGCAGGCGGCTGTGATTTACATTAATAGCCCGTTTTCGCGGCCGGATAATCTCATCGGTGCGGCGCAGTTGCTTGCTTCAAAGGGACTGATTTGCCACTATTCTGGCGTTTATTCGTTGAGACTTGATATCGTTTTAAGGTTATCGCAGCGGCAGCCGGTCACCCGATCGGCGAGCGAGGAGGTGCGTTAGGATGAAGAAATTGGCGAAGTATGTCGCAATCGGCCTGGTGGTCGCCATGGCCGCCGGATGCTCGAACAGCGCGGAGATCGCAGCGGCCAAACAGAAGGCGCAATCAGACGCGAGCAGCGCGAACAGCGCCGCCACGAGCGCGGAAACCGCCGCCCAGCAAGCGCAAGCGGCCGCGCAGCAGGCGGACGCGGGTGCGGCCCAGGCGGCCGATTCGGCACGACGGGCGGACGACGCGGTCGCTCGTCTGGAAGCGGCCTTCTCGAGCTCGGTTACGAAGTAAATCAGCGGACGCGCTGACCCGGCGCGGCGGAATGGCGCAGATCCTTCCGCCGCGCCTTTTTATTTCAGCGCGTGCGGCTCAGCGGCCTTTGGCCGCGGCGGACTGCAATTCCTGACGCACCCGCTCGCGCGCCGCGTCATCGCGTTCGATCCTGCTTTCCAGCGCGCGGAACTGATCCAGCGTCAGACCCTGACGCGCCGCCGCCCGCTGAACCGACAACGACCGATCGCGTTGCATCGCCTTGTACACCGCGACGTACTTTTCGACTTCCTCCGGAGCGACGCTGCCGACGCCGCTATCGGCGGCGTCTTGCGCCCAACGGCGGAGTCGATACGGCGCGGCGATTCGCATCGCATGCGTCGTCGGGAAGGCGGACAGTCCGTGCGCGGATGCGCCAGCGGTGCGTCCAGCAAGCGCGATCAGAGCCGCGCCAGCCGCGGCGACGAAAGCAAAGCGAAAACGAGCGGGGGAAATAATTGCCACGATTACTAACTCGCTGGGAGCAATCCTGACAGCTTGTGGTTTGCGCGAAAAGAGCGGCGCCGGCTTGCAACCGCGCGCGCGATGCTTAATTTGATAGCGGTCGCATTCGCGCTAGGTGCGGGATTGCGTCCAATGCGAGCCAACGACATTACGACAAGGGATGGAGATACGACCAGATGCCAGCCAAGGTAATTGAACTTCACGAACGCGCCCGCGCCGGAATCGTCCGCGGAGCTACCCTGGTGGCAAGCGGCGGGTTCACGCTCGGACCGGGGACGCGTCCTGATCGAAAAAAAGTTTCGGCCCCGGGTGACCAAAGACGGCGTCACCGTGGTTCGGGAAATTGAACTCGAAGACAAATTCGAGAATATCGGCGCGAAGCTGATTCGCGAGGTCGCGCAGAAGACCAACGACGTCGCCGGCGACGGCACCACCACCGCGACAGTGCTCGCGCGCGCGATCGTGCGCGAAGGACTCAAGCTGCTCGCGGCGGGAATTCCAGCGATCGAACTCAAGCGCGGCATCGACGCCGCCGTCGCGGCCGCCGTGGCCGAACTCAAAGAGATGGCGCGGCCGGTGCGCGATCACAACCGGATGAAACAGGTCGCGACGATCGCCGCCAACGGCGACGACACGATCGGCGGAATTATCGCCGACGCGATGGACAAGGTCGGCAAGGAGGGCGTGATCACGGTCGAGGAGGCGCGCGGCCTCGAAACCACGCTCGACCTGGTCGAAGGGATGCGTTTCGATCGCGGCTATCTGTCGCCGTATTTCATCACCAACGCCGATCGGATGACGGTCGAACTTGACGAGCCGCTGATTCTCTTTCACGAAAAGAAAATATCCAACCTCCGCGAGATGCTGCCGCTGCTCGAAAAAGTCGTGCAGAACGGCCACCCGCTGCTGATTATCGCCGAAGACGTCGAGAGCGAAGCGCTGGCCACGCTGGTCGTCAACAAGCTGCGCGGCGCGCTCAAAGTCGCGGCCGTGAAGGCGCCGGGTTTCGGCGATCGGCGCAAAGAAAATCTGCAGGACATGGCGATTCTGACCGGCGGCCAGGTAATCGCCGAAGAGCTCGGCGGCAAGCTCGAAAACGTCCAGCTCAATCAGCTTGGACGATGCCGCCGCGTGCTGATCGACAAGGACAACACCACGATCGTCGGCGGCGCGGGCAAGAAATCTGAAATCAACGGCCGTATCGAATTGATCCGGCGCCAGATTGAAGAAACCACCTCCGATTACGATCGCGAAAAACTGCAGGAACGGCTGGCCAAGCTGACCGGCGGCGTCGGCGTGATTCGGGTCGGCGCGGCCACCGAGGTCGAACTCAAGGAGAAAAAGGCCCGCGTCGATGACGCCGTGCACGCGCTGCGCGCCGCGGTTGAAGAGGGCATCGTCCCCGGCGGCGGGGTCGCGCTGGTGCGGGCGGTCAAAGCGGTCGCGGGACTCAAGCTCAGTCACGAACGGCGCGCGGGCGCGCAGATTATCGAGCGCGCGATGAGTGAACCGCTGCGCCAGATCGTGCACAACGCCGGGCTTGAGCCTGCGGTCGTTTACGGTCGCGTGGCTGAAGGCAAAGGCGATTTTGGCTACAACGCCGCGACCGGCGAATACGAAGACCTGGTGAAGGCGGGCGTGATCGATCCGGCCAAAGTCGTGCGCACGGCCCTCGAAAATGCCGCCAGCGCTTCATCGTTGCTGCTGACGACGGAAGCCGCTGTCGCGGAAGCGCCAAAGAAAAAGACTCCGGCGCCCGCGATGCCCGCCGGCGGTATGGGTGGAATGGGCGGCATGGGCGGCATGGGTGGAATGGGTGGTATGGGCGACGACGATTTCGGCGGAGACGATTTCTGAGGCGCTGTGGCGACCGGACTGAGGCGTTGAATCAATCAATTCATGCGGCATCGTTCTATAATTGCGGCATGGCATCCGCTGGTATATGCTTGCATGCCGAATAGAGTCCGTGACACAAGATTGGATTGACGATTAATTGTTAGGTACAATTGGCGGATTCGCTGTTTGCCCGAGATTACCAAGGAGGAACGGGATGGAAGGGCTAATCACAAAATCTTCTAAATGGCTGGGACTTGCGGGGGCGGTGTTGGCCCTTTCGCTGCTGGCGGGCTGCGGCCCGAACCAGGATGTCCAGCAGGCGCAGGCTGCGGCGCAGCAGGCCGATTCCGCGGCGCAGCGGGCTGAAGCAGCCAGCCAGACGGCGCAGCAAGCGGCGGCGTCCGCGCAAGCTTCGGCGAGCAAGGTCGAACAGTCTGCGGCTGACGCAAAGGCGGCCGCGGATCGCGCCGAGGCGATTGCGGCCAAGGTTGGCAGCGGCGGTATGCGCGGTCGTCACGTGTGGCATCACCACCATCACTGGGTGCACCACCATCATCACCATGCCGCTGCGGCCCCGGCGGCTGCTCCGAGCGCGGCTGCTCCGGCTCCGGCTGGGTCCTGATCGCTTAGTCGCGCATTCAGGCGAAACCAAAAGGGCGTCCATCACGGACGCCCTTTTTTATTATCATGTTTTGTCTCAGCCAATCCCGGCAATTTCATTTAGTACTAATCCGGCCTTATCGCCGCGATAAAGTTTTGCTTGCCGGCGCCATAAGCTAATCCGGCGGGAAATGGTTCATTCGCGTGTTAACCAGGCAGCGCGGCCAAATCATTATTCGCCTTGCCAAAATCGAATCGGTTTCGATTTGACGATAGCGCCGGCGGTCAAAAAGTTACGACTACCTTGAGCGATTCCGGCCGCTGGGCCTGAGCGTAGGCTTCGCCGACCTCGGCCAGTGGAAAGCTGTGCGTGACCAGCTCGCGGGCGTTGATCACGCCCTTTCGCACCAGCTCGAACGCCTCGCGCGTGTCGTCGGGACCGCAGGAATAACTTGGAATCAGCCTGATTTCATTGAAATAAAGATCGTGCGGCCGCACCAGCATCTCCTCGTCCGGCGGCGTCGCGGTGAATTGCACGACGGTCGCGCCTTTGCCGGCCGCGGCGATTCCAGTGGTCAGCGCACGGGCATTGCCCGGTCCGACGATCACCACGTCGGCCATCGCGCCATTCGTCGCGTCCCGGACTTTCTCGACCAAATCGTCGCCTGACACGGTCAGGCCATGGTCCGCGCCGAGTTGGCGCGCGCGCGCCGCGCGATTCTCGAACAGATCGGCGCCGATGACCGTCGCCGCGCCCAGCGCGCGGGCGATGCGCACGTGCATCATCCCCATGATGCCCAGTCCGATAATCAGGATGGTTTCGCCGGGCCGCAACCCGGAGCGGCGCAGCGATTTGACCACGCACGCGGCCGGCTCGATCAACACGCCGTCGCGGTCGCTCATATCGTCAGGCAGTTTGAGCGTGTCGCGCCGGTTGGCCGCGCCAACCACGAAATATTCGGCCATCCCGCCGGGCTTGAGATTGCTCGCGCGCCAGGTCGCGCATTGCACGTATTCGCCGCGCCGGCACGCGGCGCATTGAAAGCATGGCGCATGATGGTGGACGAACACGCGTTCGCCCGGCCGGAAATCGTCAACCGCGGCCCCGACCGCTTCTATAACGCCAACCGGCTCATGGCCCAGCACCAGCGGCGCCTTGCGCCGGATATACCAGGGCATGATATCGCCGGAGCAGATTCCGCAGGCGCGGGCCCGCACCAGCATCTCGTCCGGTCCGATTTCCGGACGGGCCGATTGTTCCACGCGGATATCGCCGAAATCGTAAAGGCGCGCAACTCGCATCATAATGCCATGAACTTTGGGGAGCCGGACCTTGGAAGTCAACGAGTCGCGAAGCCGCGCCGCCCGTATGCGCGGCGATGAAATGAATGGTAAGGTCGGCGGATGGCGCGTCCGCAATGCCCGCCGATCGCGGCGGATGTGATCGCCGAAGTTGGCGACCGAATCGTTCTGATCGAACGCAAGAATTTTCCGCCCGGATGGGCGCTGCCGGGCGGTTTCGTCGAATTCGGCGAGACCGTCGAAAGCGCCGCGATGCGCGAGGCGTTCGAGGAAACCTCGCTGGAAGTCGAATTGCGGGCGCTGTTGGGCGTCTATTCGCGTCCCGACCGGGATCCGCGCGGACAGACGGTCACGGTGGTCTATGTAGGACGCGGCAAGGGCGCTCCACAAGCCCGTGACGACGCCAGGGCGCTCGCGTTGTTCCATCCGGATCAACCGCCGACGCCGCTCGCTTTCGACCACGCCGAGATTCTCGCCGACTATCGCCGATGGCTCGAAACGGGCCTGTTTCCAACGCCTTGGCGAAAGTAGCCGCGCGATCCTTGCCGCCGTCGCAAATATGAGCAAAACTAATCGACCGCGAGTTCCGGAGGTTAAAGTCCTGAGATGAAGCGTGCTTGGAGTTGGACCGCGCTCTGCGCGACGTTGGCCGCGATGGTGGCGATCGGCGGCTGTGAATGGCATCCGATCGAGGGCCGTGGAACCGGCACGGCAGTAATGCTGATTGGCCTGCAGCGGGATTATCTGCAAGCCGACGGGCGCATGCCAGTGGCGCAGGACGAAGTGGCGCCGCTGATTCAGGCGGCCAACGCGATGATCGCGGCGGCGCGCGCGAACACCACGCTGGTGTTTTACGTGCGCGACGAAGCAAGTCCCTTTCAGTTCATCAGCAATCATTACCGCAATTACGCTACGCCGCGGCTGTGGGAAGGTTCGCAGATTGACCCGCGCGTGGATGCTTACGCCGGGCCGTACTTCAACAAAAGGCAGGCGAACGCCTTCTGCAATAGCAAGCTCCAAACCTGGCTGGACGAGCAGAATATCGGCCGCCTCGTGATCGGCGGCGTCTATGCGAACCACGCGGTTGAAAAAACCGTCGCAACTGCGATCAAACGTGGCTACAAAGTAACGGTGATCAGCGACGCGCTCGCCGCCGGCAGCGACGAGCAGCGCGACGCGGCGATCAATGCGATGAAAAGCGCGGGCGCCACGGTCGAAACCAGCCAGCAGTTTATCGCCGAGATCAAACCGTCGGATACGCTCGGCCTGCGCGGACCGCTGACGGGCGCGTGGTGGCTGTTGCGCGACAAAGCCTATACGCCGCCGAAGTCGGAAAGCAGCCAGAACGACTGAGCCGGCCATCCTTGCCGGAAATGAAAGCGCCGCGCGCGGAGGTTCCTCCGGGCGCGGCGCTTTAGTTTCGATCCGGCGAATCGATCCGGCGTTGATCAGCGTTTTAATCGCGCGATAACGCTCTCGATCCGGTCGAAGGCGGAGTTGAGATTTTCGATCGACGTCGCGTAAGACAGGCGCACGTGATGGGGCGCGCCGAAATCGTTGCCGCCCACGATCGCGACATGCGCCGCGTCGAGGAGAAGATCGGCGAACGAATTGCCGTCGGAGATTTCGCGGCCGTCGAGGTTCATCCCGATCAGCTCGGATATGTTCGGAAAGACGTAGAATGCGCCGCCGGGAACGTTCGGTAGGCTGAAGCCGGGAATTTTGCGCACGCGCTCAACCACCAATTGGCGGCGGCGGCGGAATTCCTCCATCATCGCGCGGGTCTCGCCTTGCGGTCCGGTCAGCGCCTCGATCGCGGCGATTTGCGTGATCGAATTCGGATTGCCACTGTTCTGGCCCTGCAGGCGCGAGGCCGCGGCGATAACCTCTTTCGGCCCGGCTGCAAACCCGATCCTCCATCCGGTCATCGCGTAGGCTTTCGAGAGCGAATTCAGCGCGAATCCCTTCGCCTTGAGACGCGGCTCGATTTGGAAAATGTGCGGCGCGGCGCCGTCGTAAACGATATGCTCGTAAACGTCGTCGGAGAGCACCCACAGGTCTGCCTCAAGCAGGATTTTGGCGAGTTCGCCGAGCTGGCTGGCGCTATAGACGGCGCCGGTCGGATTCGACGGAGAGTTCAGGATGATGCCGCGAGTGCGCGGCGTAAGCGCGCGGCGCAGGCGATCCGGATCGAGGAAAAAGCCGCTCTCCTCCGGACAATCGACCATGGTCGCCGACGCGCCCGACAGATTCACCATTGCGACGAAACTCACCCACGCGGGCGTCGGAATAATCACCTCGTCGCCCTCGTCGAACAGCGCCGCGATAATGTTGGCTTCGGCCTGCTTGCCGCCGGCCGAGGCCATGATTTCCGTAACGTCGTAATCGAGGCCGTTGTCACGCTTGAGCTTGAGCCGAATCGCGTCCTTGAGTTCGCGCATCCCGGCGACCGGCGTGTACTTCGTGCGGCCTTCGGCCAGCGCGCGGCGGGCGGCGTCCTTGATGCGCTCGGGCGTGTCGAAATCAGGCTCGCCGGCGGCGAGCGAGATCACGTCAACTCCAGCGGCCTTGAGTTCGGTGGCGCGGGTTTCCGCCGCCATCGTGGCGGACGGCTTGAGCGCGGCGATTCGTCGATTGAGCTTGATCATCTGCAATGATTCGTCGGCGCCGGGATTTGCGGTCAGGCGCGAACCCTGATTCTACCGGCCGCAATCCGGCGGCGAAACCGCGCCGGCCGCAAAAAAACGTCCGGCGCGGGGAAATTCTGGCGGGATCAGTCGAGCTTGAGCTTTTGCCTGAGCCGCGCCATCACGCTGTCAGGCACCAGGTCGGGCAGGCGTTTACCGTAACCCGCGACTTCCTTGATCAGGCGCGACGCGGTGAAGAACAACTTCGGATTCGCGAACAGAAAAACCGTTTCGATGTTCGGCTTCATCTGCCGGTTCATCTGCGCCATCTGCAGTTCATAATCGAAGTCGGTGACGGCGCGCAGGCTCCGGATGATCACGTTGGCGCCGATGCGCTCGGCGTAATCGACCGACAGGCCGCTGAACTTGTCGACGCGGGCGCGCGGCTCGAGGTCGCGAATCGTGTCGCGAATCATCTCGACGCGCTCGTCGGGGGTGAAGAGCGCGGCGTCCTTGTGCGGATTATAGGCGACGGCGACGATAACTTCATCGAAAAAGTTCACCGCGCGCCTGATAACGTCGATATGACCGTTATGAATTGGGTCGAAGCTGCCGGGGTAAATGGCGATCGACTGCGTGTGCTCCTTGGGCTTGTTATACATGCTAGACCATCGGGCTTAATTCGGCGACGCCAGCGGACGCCGGTAAAGGGCGATGCGATGATCGCCGACCGTTGCTTGATTGACCAGTTCCAGATGCGATGGCTCGAGCGCGGGCGCGCGCCGATCCTGCCGTACGACCGCGATACCGCCGGCGGCGAATAACTCCGCCGCGGTCAGCGCGGCAAGCACGCTCGCGCTGCTGTCGTCGGCGTAGGGCGCGTCGATAAAAACCAGGTCGAACTGAGCGCGTTCGCCGGCCAGCCGTTCGATCGCCCGCGGCATATCCATCACCAAGACCCGCGCGCGCGCAGCGAAGCCGAAGGTTTCGAGGTTGCGCTGAATCGCCGCAGCGGCGGCGCGCGCCAAATCGACGAAGACGACCGACGCGGCGCCGCGTGAAAGCGCCTCGAGTCCGAGCGAGCCGCTGCCGGCGAAAAGATCGAGCACCCGCGCTCCTTCGAGATCGATTCGCGCGGCCAGCCGCGAAAAGATCGACGAACGCACACGGGCGGTGGCCGGACGCGTCGTCAGGCCGCGCGGCGCCGCGATCCGGCGTCCATGCGCCGCGCCCGCGATCACGCGCATCGCAGTCGCTCGCATCGCGCCGGCCGAGCGATCCGCGATCGCGTCGAACGGTCCGCCGGACGGTTATGACCATTGTCGTTCATCGATTCGTAATGTTCATCCACGCGTTCTTAAGCCGTTCCTTGGGACGGGCCAGACGGCGTATGCGTCATGGAGGCCATCCGCCGGCGAACAGGCTACCTAATATCTATCTCAACCCCAACTGCGCGCCCAAGCACGCCGGGCGGACGATAACTTAGTCGGCTTCCACGCCGCAAGTTTGACGCGAGATCGATCGGAACCGCCGCGAAGACTGGCGCGGGCCGCGAATTTAAGCTACCTAACTAAAGATTTTGCGGCCCGGCGGAGATGCCCGACGCGGTTTCCCGAAACGCTCCGGTCAAGGCGTTGCGGATGGCGCATAGCGATGCGGGGCCGTGCCCGAGATTAACCGCGCTTGCGGCCGATGCGGCGGCGCGCGCATACCCAAAGACTGCTGGCGAGCGATTCTGGCGTGACGATTGAACTGGTGATTGGGGCGATCAAGGCGGTGGTTATTGTCCTGCTGGTGTTGGGACTGACCACGCTGATGCTGTGGTTCGAACGCAAGGGCAGCGCCCTGATTCAGGATCGAATCGGCGCCAACCGCGCCGACATATTCGGTCTCGGCAAGCGGCTCGGAATGCCGAACTTCGGAGTGATCAACACCGTCCTCGCCGATCCGATCAAAATGTTCACCAAGGAGGATTTCGTGCCGGACGGCGCCGACCGGTTCCTCCACGGACTCGCGCCCTTCCTGGCGCTGTTTCCGGTGATCATCACCTTCGCGGTCGTGCCGATGGGCGATATCTTGAAAATCGGCAAATACGAAATCGACCTCCAGCCGGCCAACCTGAACGTGGCCGCACTTTACGTGCTGGCGACTATCGGCATTGGCGTTTACGGAATCGCGCTGGGCGGATGGGCCTCGAACAATCGATGGGCGCTGCTCGGCGGAATCCGGGCCAGCGCGCAGATGATCTCCTACGAAATCGCGATGGGCCTCGCGATTATCGCGGTGGTAGTGACCTACGGCACGCTCGATTTGCAGCAGATGTGCCGGGCGCAGGGCGGCGTGTGGTTCGGCTTTTTGCCGCGATGGGGAATCCTGCTGCAGCCGGTCTCGTTCCTGCTGCTGCTGATTTCCGGAATGGCCGAATCCAAACGCGTGCCTTTCGATTTGCCCGAGGGCGAATCGGAATTGGTCGCGGGTTATTTCACCGAATATTCCGGCGGAAAGCAGGCGGTCTTCATGATGACCGACTTCGCCGAAGTGCTGCTGGTCGCCGTCCTGATCACGGTCTTTTTCTTCGGCGGATGGCAGGTGCCGTGGCTCTATCGCGACGGTTTTCATTTTCCGGGCGGCGCGGCGTGGCTGCTGCCGAATCTCGCGGTCGCGATTTTGCAGTTCGTCGCCTTCTGGATCAAGGTGATTATCCTGAGCTGCCTGCAAATCCTGATTCGCTGGACGCTGCCGCGGCTGCGCTACGACCAACTGATGCGGCTCGGCTGGAAGGGCCTCGTGCCGCTTGGACTGCTCAACCTGGTGGCGACGGCGTTCGTGGTCGTCGCGGCGGGAGGAAAATAGGCATGCCGCAGTGGCTGTTCGCGTTTCTGGCCGCGCTCGCGATCATCGGCGCGCTCGGAACGATTTTGCAGCGCAACCTGGTTCATTGCGTGCTCGGCTTCGCGCTGGTCCTGATCGATCTTGGCGTGCTTTATATGGGCCTCGGAGCCGTGACCGTCGGCTTTCTGCAGATCATCGTTTATGTCGGCGCGATCATGGTGCTGTTTCTGTTTGTGATCTGGCTGCTGAATATCCAGGCCGATACCGGCGTGCGCGGCGGCGCCAGCCTCAGCCTCAAGCTGGTCGGCGCGCTCGCGGCGGCGGCGCTGGCGGCGGAACTGTTCGTGGTTTTTTCCCACGCGCCGAAATTGCGTGAAGTGCGAACGATCGCGCCGGCTTTCGGCTCGGTCGCGACGCTCGCCCATGTGCTCTTTTCACGCTACCTGATCGCCTTCGAAACCACCTCGCTGCTTCTGCTCGCCGCGATCGTGGGCGCGGTCGCGCTGGCGCGGCGGCTCGCCGGCCAGTCCGCCGAGGTCGCCGCGATGCCGTCCCAGCCCGGCTCGGCGGCGCGGGAATCGCGCCGGGAGGTCGCCTGAACGTGACGCCGATTATCGATTATATGGCGCTCAGCGCGTTGCTGTTCGCGATTGGCGCGATCGGCGTGCTTATTCGCCGCAACGTCATCGTGATGTTCCTCGCGATCGAGCTGATGCTGAACGCGGTCAATCTCGCTTTCGTCGCGCTCGGCCGCAGAATCGGCTCGATGGACGGCCAGGTGATCGTGTTTTTCGTCATGACCGTCGCCGCGGCCGAAGCCGCCGTCGGGCTCGCGATTATCATCTCGATGTTCCGCAATCGCGAGACCGTCAACGCCGATGAACTCAACCTGCTGCGCTGGTGAAACGCAGTCTATCGCTCTAACGTCATGACGCAGAATTTCCCGGCCCTCGCGCTTATCCTGCTGTTTCCCGCGATCGGCGTGCTGTTCAACCTGTTTTACGGCAGGCGCGCCGGCCGCGGCGCGGTGAATTTCGCCGGTCCCGCCGTAATCGTGCTCGCCTTCGCGGTCGCCGTCTCGGCCTTTATCGCGCTGCTCAGGATGCCGCCTGGAGCGGCGCTGACCTGTCCGCTCTGGCCATGGATCTCCGCCGGCCCTTTTCACGTCGATCTGGGACTGCGTTTCGACGCGCTGAGCGCCGTAATGACGCTGGTGGTCTCCGGGGTCGGCGCGCTGATTCACATATATTCGGCGGGCTACATGGCGGAGGACGACGACTACGCCCGCTATTTCACCTATCTCAACCTGTTTGCGCTCTCGATGCTGGTGCTGGTGCTGGCGGACAACCTGCTCCAGATGTTCATCGGATGGGAAGGCGTGGGCCTCTGTTCCTACCTGCTGATCGCCTTCTGGTTCGATAATCCGCAATACGCATACAATGGCCGCAAGGCGTTCATCGTCAACCGGATTGGCGATTTCGGCTTTCTGCTCGGAATTCTGACGCTGGTCGGCGCCCTCGCCCGGCATAACGTGTGGACGCTCGACTTCGTCGCGATGCGCGATCACGCCGCGATGCTTGCGCCGGTCGCGACACTCGCCGCGCTGCTGCTGTTCTTCGGCGCGACCGGCAAATCGGCGCAGATTCCGCTCTACGTCTGGCTGCCCGACGCGATGGTCGGCCCGACTCCCGTCAGCGCGTTGATCCACGCCGCAACGATGGTCACTGCGGGCGTCTATATGATCGCGCGGCTGAACTTCCTTTACCTGATGGCGCCCACAGCGATGGAAGTTGTGGCTACGGTAGGCGCCGTAACCGCGTTTTTCGCCGCGACGATCGCGATCGTCCAGGCCGACATCAAGCGCGTCCTCGCATACTCAACCATCAGCCAGATCGGCTACATGATGCTTGGCGTGGGCGTCGGCGCTTTTTCCGCGGGCATTTTCCATCTAATGACCCACGCCTTCTTCAAGGGGCTGCTCTTTTTGTGCGCAGGCTCCGTCATTCACGCCCTGCATGGCGAGCAGGACATGAACAAGATGGGCGGACTCAAGAATAAATTGCCGATCACGTTCGCCACGATGCTGATCGCAACGCTCGCGATCAGCGCGATTCCGCCCTTCGCGGGCTTTTTCTCCAAAGATCAGATTCTCGACGCCGCCTTCGGCTCCGGCCACGTCTGGCTCTGGCTGCTCGGCGTCGTCACGGCGGGAATCACCAGCTTCTACATGTTTCGTCTGATCTTCATGACCTTTTACGGCGACTCGCGCGTCGAACCCGAACGCGAGCGTCATCTGCACGAAGCGCCGCGCGTGATGACCGCGCCGCTGATCGCGCTCGCGGTCCTGTCTGCGATTGGCGGACTGGTGGGGCTGCCGAAAGGGCTTTTCTGGGGCAACGCATTCGGCCATTTCCTTGCGCCAATCGTGAATCATCCGCTTGCCGGCGTGGCCGTGTCGCCCGTGCTTGAAGTCGAATCCGGCGCGGCGTCGGCGCTGCTCGGAGTAATCTCGCTCTCCGCGGCGTTGCTGGGGATCCTGATGGCGTGGCTGCTCTATCGCCGCAATCCCGGCCTGGTCGAGCGGATCGTGGCGAGCCTTTCCGCGCTCTACGAATTGCTCTGGCGTAAATACTATGTCGATGAAATCTACGATGTGCTTGTTTCGCGCCCGTTGTTCTGGATTTCCGCGGTGCTGCTGAACCGCGGAGTCGATCGGGGAATGATTGACGCGATGGTCGACGGGACCGGCCTCACGGTCGAGGAAGGCGGCGAAGCGGTCAGCAAGGCTGAATCCGGCAACGTGCAGTTCTATGCCTTCGTCTACCTGCTTGGCGCGCTCGCGATCGTCGCCTACTACGTGTACCGGGTGATGCGTTGATGGGCGGGTTCTGGCTGACTGCGTTGATCTTCGTGCCGACGCTCGGCGCGCTCGGCGTCCTGTTGCAGGGCGACGACGACTCCGTCTGGCTCCCGGCGTTTATCTATTCGCTTATCCCGCTGGCGATCAGCCTCTACCTGTTCGCGATCTTCGATCCGTCGCAGGCGGGCTACCAGTTCGTCGAGCGCTACGCGTGGATACCAGAGTTCGGCATCTCGTATCACCTCGGCATGGACGGAATCAGCCTGTTCCTGGTGATTCTCACCGCGCTGCTGATTTCGCTCTCGATCCTCTATTCGGGCGGCGGCGATATCGAAATGCGGCCGCGCGAATTTTGCTTCATGATGCTCACGCTCGAAACCGGCCTGCTCGGCGCGCTGCTCGCGGTCGATCTTTTTCTCTTCTACGTCTTTTGGGAAGTGATGCTGGTGCCGATGTACCTGTTGATCGGCATCTGGGGCCACGGGCGCAAAATTTACGCGACCTTCAAATTCGTGCTCTTCACCATGCTCGGCTCGCTGCTGATGCTGGTCGCGATTCTTTATCTCGCCGGCGCCGCACGCGCCCAACTCGGCCATCTGACCTTTGACCTGCCCGATCTGTACCGCGTCTCGTTCTCGCCCGCCGAGTCGCGCTGGCTGTTCGCCGGCTTCGCTCTCGCCTTCGCGATCAAAGTGCCGATGTGGCCGGTGCATACCTGGCTGCCCGACGCGCACACCGAGGCGCCCACCGGCGGTTCGGTGATCCTGGCCGGAATCATGCTCAAGATGGGCACATACGGCTTTGTGCGCTTTGCGATTCCGCTCTTTCCGACGGTCGCGATCGAAGCCGCGCCGTTGTTCCTCGCGCTCGCGGTGATCGGTATCGTTTATGGCGCGCTGGTCGCGATGGCGCAGCCGAATCTCAAGCGGCTCGTCGCCTATTCCTCGGTCAGCCATCTGGGCTTTGTGATGCTCGGCATCTTCGCCCTCGATTCGCAAGGCATGCAGGGCGCGATCTACCAGATGCTCAATCACGGCGTTTCCACCGGCGCGCTGTTTCTGCTGGTGGGAATGATCTACGTGCGTCGCCATACCTTCGACATCTCCGAATTCGGCGGCCTTTGGAAGAGCATTCCGATTTACGCCGCCGTCTTCATGATAGTGATGCTCTCGTCGATCGGCCTGCCGGGCCTCAACGGTTTCGTCGGCGAATTCCTGATTCTGCTGGGCGCGTTCCTCCATTCGGAACGCGCTGCGTGGATCGCCGCCACCGGCGTCGTGCTCGGCGCGCTCTACATGATGTGGGCCTATGAGCGGGTGATGTGGGGACC
Organism: bacterium; assembly: GCA_014896235.1. Taxonomy (GTDB): domain Bacteria; phylum Desulfobacterota; class Binatia; order Binatales; family Binataceae; genus JADMIL01. The sequence continues at coordinate 146,632 of JADBKU010000006.1, forward strand.
GATAACCAAATCGATTAACGCCACGCTCAAGGACATGACCGCGCGCGAAATCGCCGTGATCGCGCCGCTGGTCGCGCTGATGCTGTTCATGGGCCTTTATCCGCGGCCGCTTCTTGACCGGATGGAGCCGTCGGTGAATCTGCTGCTCAACCGCGTCGCCGCCGCGCAGGTCCGTCTCGATCGTCCGCAATACCGCACCGTAGCCGCGCTCGATTTGCAAGCGCGTTCTGGCCGTACCCAATGAGCCATCTCACCTTGAGCGCCGTCAATTTCGCCTGGTTGCCGATTCTGCCGCTCGCCGCCGTCGCGGCGGGCGCGATGGCGATAATGCTGATTGGACCGGGCGTCGAGGATGAAGACAGCGCCGGCCTGGGAATCCTTGCGTTGATCACGCTGCTGGCCGCCCTGATCTTCGCCATCTTCACGCTCGGCGAAAATTCGCTGGCCTTCGGCGGATCGCTCGCGACAGACGATTACGCCGCCTTCTTCGAAATTGTCATCCTGATCGCCACCGCGCTGACGGTCGCGATGTCGCTCGATTACGTCGCCGACGAAGGGATGGCCGGCGCCGAATTCTATGCGCTGATTCTATTCGCCGCCTTCGGGATGATGCTGATGGCCGCGGCCGGCGATCTGATCATCATCTTCATCGGCCTGGAAACGATGTCGCTGGCGGTATACGCGCTCGCCGGCTTCCTGCGCCGCGACCCCCGCTCCAATGAAGCCGCGCTGAAGTATTTCATCCTGGGCGCGTTTTCCACCGGTTTCTTGCTTTACGGAATCGCGCTGATTTACGGCGCCACCGGCACGATCGGCCTCGCGCCGATTCGCGCCGCGCTGAACGATCGCGCCGCCGAAAACCCGCTGCTGCTGCTCGGGCTTGGCATGATGCTGATTGGATTCGGCTTCAAGGTCGCCGCCGTTCCCTTTCACATGTGGACGCCCGATGCGTACGAAGGCGCGCCCACGCCCGTCACCGCGTTCATGGCGGTCGGCGTCAAGCTCGCCGCTTTCGCCGGTTTCATGCGCGTCTTCATGGCGAATCTCGGCCCGGTCAGCGCGCAGTGGACGATGGTGCTGTGGGCGATCGCGGCGCTTACCATGACGGTCGGGAATTTCGCCGCGCTCGTACAGCAAAACCTCAAGCGGATGCTCGCGTACTCTGCGATAGCTCATGCGGGCTATCTGCTGGTCGGAATGGCCGCGACGCCGCGCGCCATGGCGGGCGGAGCGATGCTCTACTACCTGATCGGCTACGCCTTCACGAATCTCGGCGCCTTCGCCGTCGTGATTGTGCTCGAGCGCAAAGGCGCCGGCGGCGCCACGCTGAACGATTTCCGCGGACTGTCGCGCTCGCGCCCGGGACTGGCGCTCGCGATGACGCTGTTCATGCTCTCGCTGATGGGTGTGCCGCCGCTGGCGGGGTTCGTCGGCAAGTTCTATGTCTTTTCCGCCGCGCTCTCAGCGCATCTCGTATGGCTGGTGATAATCGCCGCGCTCAACAGCGCCGTTTCGGTTTACTACTATGCGCGCGTGATTGTCGTGATGTACGCGCAGGAGGAAGCCGTCACGGCGCCGCCGCGCCTCGCTCCGCGTCCGGGACTGGTCGCGAGCGTCATCGTCGCCGTCGCCGGCACGATTCTCGTCGGCCTCTATCCCCAGCCGTGGCTGGACGCCGCCAACTCCGCTTACGCGTCGGCCCTCGGCCGCTCGGCGACGCGGATCGCGGCGCTCCGTTAGACCGGTTTCGTCGAAGAAAAACGGCGCCTAACGCGCCGTGCGCGCGCGCTTTCCGGATGCCGCCGCCTTGCGCCGCGCCGACGCCAGCGGGCGCGTGCGGCCGGCCGGAGCCGCTTCGGCGGATGGCCCGTCGGCATAGGCGTCCGCCTCGATCTCAATCAGCATGTCCGGATGGATTAACCGGGTCACCTCGACGATGGTCGCCGCCGGCGGGTTCGCGCGGAAGGCCTCGCCATGCGCCCGCGCCACCTCGGCAAATCGCGACATGTCGGTCACGAACATCCGCGTGCGCACCACATTCGCGAGCGACATCCCCGCGCGCTCAAGCGCCGCTGCGATATTCGCGATCGCCTGACGCGTCTGCACATACATCTGCCCCTGTCCGACGATCAGGCCGCGCTCGTCGAAAGAGGTCGTGCCCGACACCGCAAGCCATCCGCCGGCCCGCACCGCGCGCGAATAACCGAAAATCGGCTCCCACGGCGCGCCGCTGGCGAACCGGCTGATTTCGTTGCCCATCCCCGCTCCACTGCCTGCGTCCAGCGCAAGCCCGAATCGACCGGCGGAACTTTCAGGTCTGGCGATTTCCCGACGGCCAGCGATCTTCCAGATCGCGATCGATCGAGCGCATCGGCGTTCCCACCAAGGCTCCATTCGGCTTGAGTCCGCCCAGCAGCCGTCTAAGCGTGTTCGGCGTAATCGATTTTCCGGGCGGCGTTCTCAGCATGTCCAATTCGTGTTCGATAATCCGGCCGCGCCCATTGGGTCGCCCTCGCCTCCACCCGCTCATCAACCCCACTTCAGCAATCCTCCCCGCCAGGATTTACCAATTAGGTAGCAAAGGTACATTAAAAGTGAGTATCACGCAAAATCCCGACGCTTTTGCGTATCGTGAGATAAACCATCGCCCTCGACGGGTCGCCGTGCGGGCCGCTATAACCTTGTGTTGATGTGCTTGCTAAAGTAATGTCATTTTGCAGAGAGTTGGTGCCAAACGCCTGCTTGGAACCTTGAGCGAAGGAGGAAGCGATGCGAAAAGTCCTGTTTCTTGCCCTGCTTTCGATGATGTTTGCAACCGCAGCTTGCACCAAGTCTGAAGAAACTCCGGCTCCTGCGTCTTCGTCGGCAGCCTCGGAGGAGGCAAGCCCGGCTACATCGCCGGAAGCGAGCACAGCGGCCAGTCCTGCCGAAAGCGCGTCGCCGATGGCGTCGCCAATGGCCTCGCCGGCTGGTTCATAGGCGTCGGCGGCTGATGGATGGCGTGGCGTTCGCGCGCCGGTTCCCTCCGACGCGCACGCCGCGCCTTTTTGCTCCGCTCCGTTCCACCATTCCAACCTCCGCCGGTAATCGAAAAGGGCTGTTTTCCTTATTGTTGCTTGACGAAAGACGACGCCGCGGCGAGCCTCGCCAGAGTTTGGCCGCCGGCGCTTTGTGAACGCCCAGCGCCATGCGGCAAGTCGAACCAGCGGTGATGGAGTCCACGCAGTTCCAGCCGCGCCTTGGGCTTTTCGACTCCGCCGCGATCGTCGCCGGCTCGATGATCGGGTCGGGCATCTTTATCGTTTCGGCCGATATCGCGCGGCAACTTGAATCGCCGTTCGGGCTGCTCGCCGTCTGGCTGTTGAGCGGCTTGATGACGATCGCCGGCGCCCTTGCCTATGGCGAACTGGCCGCGATGATGCCGCAGGCCGGCGGCCAATACGTATTTATCCGCGAGGCGTATGGCGGCGCGCCCGCCTTCGCCTACGGCTGGACGATGCTGTTGGTGATCCAAACCGGCACGATCGCCGCCGTCGCGGTCGCCTTCGCCCGCTTTGGCGGCGTGTTCTTGCCGGCGCTGGGTTCGCGCGTATGGCTTGGGTACGGCGGCGTGGGCCTGTCGAGCGAACGGCTGGGCGCGATTGCGGTAATCGCGGCGCTGACCGCAGTCAATTTGCGCGGCCTCGATCTCGGCCGGCGCGTGCAGAATTCATTCACGGTCGCCAAGCTCGGCGCCCTGCTTCTGATTATCGTCGCGGGATGCTGGCTGGCGCCGAATGCGCTGGCGATAAAGCTCAATTTTGAAGGCAACCGGATTTTCGGCGTACGCGCGATGTCGTGGCCGCTGATGGCCTCGTTCGGCGCCGCGATGGTCGGAGGACTGTTCTCCTCCGACGCATGGGCTGACGTAACCTTCGCCGCCGCCGAGGTCCGCGACCCGCATCGCAACCTGCCGCGCGCGCTCACGCTTGGCGCCGGTGCGGTCGTCATTCTTTATCTATTTGTGAATATCGCATATTTGCGCGTCCTGCCGGTCGCCGGCTCGGCGGACGCCGCCGGCGTTTTCGGTCGCGGTATTGCGCACGCGCAGAACGATCGGGTGGCGTCGGCGATGATGCAGGCGGTTTGGGGCGCCAAGGGCGCCGCGATCACGGCGCTGCTGGTGATGGTCTCGACCTTCGGATGCGCCAACGGCTTGATTCTGACCGGCGCCCGCGTGGTGTATGCGATGGCGCGTGACGGCGTTTTTTTCCCCTCCGCCGGCAATCTCAACGCCAACGCCGTGCCGGCGAAGGCGTTGCTACTGCAGGGCGGATGGGCCGCGTTGCTGACGCTTTCCGGCACCTATTCGGAATTGCTCGATTACGTTATTTTCGCCCAATTGCTGTTTTACGTACTCACGGTCGCCGCCGTTTTCGTGATGCGTTGGCGGCGGCCGGACGCACCCCGACCCTATCGGGCGTGGGGCTATCCGCTCGTGCCACTGGCGTATATCGCATCCGCGCTCGCCCTGATGGGAGACCTTCTGTACGTCAAGCCAGCTTATACCTGGCCGGGACTGCTGATTGCGCTAAGCGGGCTGCCGATTTACTGGTCGCGGATGCGCTGGGGACGGCGCGGAACCGCCGGCGCGCCCCGGCGCCGCGCCTCCTGATCCGGAACCTCGCGGCTCACGCCAGCAGCGTCTCTTTCACCGTCAGCATATCCACGTATTCGCGAATTCGCCGAATCTTGCCGGCTTCGATCTCGAAAACAAAACAGTACTCGTTCTTGTAGTCTTTTCCGTTCCACGCCTTGCCGGTATTGACCGTCTCCATCACCACCACGTTGTCGCCGGCGGCGTGCACCTTGCGCACGTCGCAGTTGAGGCCATTCGGAAACGATTTGCCGATGCCCGCCGCGAACTTGCGCACGGCGTCCTTGCCGCGCAGCAGCCCGGAGATTCCCTGCAGGTTGCCCGGGATCACCCAGCTAATCTCGTCGGAGAGCTGCGCCAGAAAGGCGTCGAGTTTTCCGCCGATCAAATCCTTCCATGCAGCCGTCACCAGTTGCGCGTTGCTTTCTGCGCTCATTGGCGAAATGTCCTCCGATCGCTGATATCGCTTCCCTAGCTAGCGCGATTTGTTCCCGCCCGCCACCTGGATCTTGCGTTCGCGCCTAGCGCCGTGCGGGGATGACCGGCAGCGTCAGGTGCGACGCATAGTTCCTATCGTGCCGGATCGTCTGCAACGCCGGTTGCGTTTCCGCGTCGGCGAATAGATCGTGACCGGTGTTCGGATTGCGATCGAAGCGCGGAAAATTGCTCGAACTCACTTCGAGCCGAATCCGATGGCCCGCCTTGAACAGATTCGACGTCGACCACAAGTCGATGGTGAATTCATAGACCCTGCCGGGATCCATCAGCCGCGGCGACGATTGCGATTCCCGAACCCGGGCGCGAAGGATCCCGTCGGTCAAATTGCGGGCGAAGCCGCACGGACTGACATCGACCAGCTTGGCCGTGAAATCCGTGTCTGGCGCCGATGAGGACGCATATAACGTCAATTTGATCGGTCCCGTCACTTCGACATCCTCGGCCAGCGGTTCGGTCGAATAGACCAATACGTCGCTGCGATGCTCCACCATCGACTGATCGAACGCTCCGCCGGGGACGGAATTCGGGTAGCAGCAAAGCCCGCCGCCGTTGGTCGGAACCGGATTCAGCGGATTGTAGAGAAACGAATCGGGCGGCTCCGAGCCGGGCGCGTCGGTCGCGAGCGCGCCGTCGCCATAAGCGCTATTGGCGCGGCCGCGGCTGTGCAGGTAATAGCGGCGCCATTCGGTGCCCGGCAGCGGCCATTCCTTTTCGTCGCGCCATTCGTTGCGCCCCATCACGTAGATTCGGACCGGGGGCGCGCCGGCGACGTCGTTGCTTTTGCCCTTCAGCCAATGATCGAACCAGTCGAGCTGAAGGCCGTCGAGATCGACCGAAATCGGACTGGACCGGAAGCCCATATCGACCGCCCCGACCAGGCTCGACATCGGCAGCGTGTGATGCCACGGGCCCATCATCAGCGCCGCTGATCGGCCGGCCGCGCCCGGCGCGTGCGCACGCATCCCAAGATAGTTGCGAATCGTGCCGCCCTGAAAGATGTCGTACCATCCGCCGATATTCAGCGTCGGCACGTCGATCTCCGCGTGCCGTTCCTCGATCGAAAGCGCGCGCCAGTAGTCGTCGTAGTACGGATGGTCGAGCCAGTCGAAAAAATACGGCGCGCCCGCGCGGAACATCGGAAATTCCTTGAGCGGCAGATGGTCCATGCGCTCGCGCATCGTGTCGATCGATCCCATCACGACGCCCAGTTCCTCCGCCGCTTTGGGGTTCGTCGCGCGCTCGCGCATCAGCCGCGCCAGTCCCAGCGAGGTCATCGTCCAGCTCACGTTGAAAAAGAGCGAAAAGGCGCCGCCCTGATAGGTCCACCCGTCGTGATAGTCGCTCGCCGTTATCGACGGGACCATCGCCTTGAGGCTGGGCGGACGGGTGGCCGCCGCCAGCCATTGCGTCGCGCCCATATACGACGCGCCGAACGTCCCGACCTTGCCGTTGGCCCACGGCTGGCGCGCCACATGCTCGATCGTGTCGTAGCCGTCGCGCCCCTCGTCAACGAAGCAGGTGAAGACGCCTTCGGAGGCGAAGCGGCCGCGGCAATCGACGAAGACCACGTTGTAGCCGCGATTCGCCGCGCGGATAGCGTCGAGCGTGAGCGACGAAATCAGCGGAAATTTCTTGTCGTAGGGCGTACGGTTGAGCAGCACCGGCAGCTTTTCGGCGCTGTCCGGCCGGAACAGGTCGCCTTTCAGCACGCATCCGTCGCGCATCGGAATGTCGATGTTCTTCTCGATGATGATTCGTTGGCCCATAATCCCGCTCCCTGCGCCGCTCAGCCGCGCTTGCGTTTCAGGGTCGCTTCTAGCTTGACCTCCGGCCGCCCCGCAAGCGCACCCGCTGGCGCTGCTCGGATGGCGCTCATATGATTGTGGGCGCGCAAGAGGTTCTGGGATTTTGATCAAGAGGTTCTGGGATTGTTAACTATGGTTAGGGAGGGTGCGAAGCGCAATTCGGCCATCAGATGAGCTTATTTCATATGTATCCGCGAGCCGAGAGGAACAGCAGCCTGAAAGCCGCCTGCAACGCGGATTGTACGGGCATTGGAAGGGCCGTCCAAGCGCTCATGATTCGCGGCGAAATTCCTCGGCCGCGCAAAACTCGCGGGGCGCCTCAAACCAATAGGCGGTGTGGCCGTCTTTCGGATGCGGCTCGGCAACGGGAGGAACTTCGCCGGCCTTGAGTTCGACCCTGAAATCGCACGCCGCGCATTTCCACTTGATCATCTCCATCGCATCCCTCAGAACAGCGGCACGATAATCACGTGACCGGGACCGCCATTGCCGCCCGCAATCGAGCCGGTCGCGTTGCCGCCGTTGCCTCCCAAGCCGCCCGTTCCGTTAGCGCCTGCGGCGCCCGAGCCATTAACCGCCGTCGCGCCGGCTAATCCGTTCGTCTGCAGCACGCATCCCGAGGCCATCCCGGCCGCAGCGCCTCCCGCGCCTCCCGCGGCTGAGCCGCTGGAACTGCCGCCGCTGCCTCCTTTGCCCCCGTTCGCGACCGCGCCGCCCGGCGTGTTCGTGCCGGAGATCGCAGAGTTGCCGCCATTCGATCCGGCGCTGCCCGCGATCGCCGCGCCCGCGCCGCCCGCGCCGACCGTGACCGTGTATGATCCGCTCGGGGATGGAATGACCAGGATGGTGGTGGCGCCGCCGCCGCCGCCCCCGCCGCCGATTCCGCCCGTATTCCCATACCCGGAACCGCCGCCGCCGCCGCCGCCGGCCAGCATCACGAGCAGCGAGGTCACGCCCGACGGCGGCGTGTACGAGCCGCTCGACGCATAATATTTGAAGCCTGCGGCCGACGAGAGCGCGATACGGCCGGCCACGTCCGGGACGTTGGCCAGCGTCGCGATGCCCTGCTGGACGGCGATCGTCGCGGACGCCGAGGGCGGATTAGGCGAATAATTGCCGCTCGTATCGACCGCCGCGACCCACCAGGTGGCGGCGCCCAGCGCCTGGTCCGCATCCTGAAAATGGGTGGTGCGCACGCGCGCGACGAAGGTTCCGGCGCTCCAGCTCGCGCCCGTGCGAATCTCGTATTCGCGCACGTTGGGCGACGTGGACGCCGTCCATTTGAGCTTGACGCCCTGCAGGCTCGTGAGCGTGGCGGTGAGATTGGTTACGTCCGCCGGCGGGGACGCCTGCCCCACCACAGTATGGCCCGCGACCAGCGTCCAGGGGGTGACCGTTCCGTCGCTCAGCTTGTAGCGGATTTGCGTGTCATACATCCGCCCCTGCTCGACGTTCGGGACGATCACCATATTCGCGTCGCCCGGCGTCTCCGCGAGCGCGGACCAGGGGTCGGTCTGCGTGAGGACCGACCAGTAGCCATTGCCGTTGGTGTCGAGCGTGCCCGGCGGCTCGTTGGTGTTCGCCTCCAGGCAAATCCAGACGACGCCGTTCGAATCCGTGACCGTATCGCCGACCACGTATGCCTGCGTGCTCGACCAAGGCGCGGCGTTATTGGTGGTCGAATCGAGCGCGCTCAGCCGCGACTGATATTGGATCGTCGCGAGCTTCAGATTCGGGTACGGGAGCCCGTTCGGCTGCACCGGATTGGCGAGCGAATGGACGATCGCGAGCTTGCGCGAACCGTCGGCGTCCTGCGGGAGCGCCTGATCGCTGGAAATCGATTGCGCCACCATCGGCGCGGGCGCCGCTGGCGTATTCGTCGAGCCATAATTGAAGGGCGGCGGCGTGCCCGAATCGGCGGTATAGACCGCCGGCGCATAATCCTGGAGCTGCAGCGTCGCGGTGAGATTCGGGCCGGGAATGATCTTCGTCACCAGCATCTGCAGCGTCTCCCTGCCGCTGACGCCGAAGATCGCGAGGTCGCCGGCCTCGGGTTGCGGATTCGCGGCCGGAACCGGCGCCGCGAAGACGACCTGCGCGGCCGTTGCCGAGCCGCCCGCCGGCGCGGGATTCTCGAGCGCAAGCAGGATCGACGTGCCGTCGCTGCGGCGCACGCGCAGCACGTAATTCGTGCCGGATTCAAAGGTGACATTCGAGTCGAGCGTGACGCCAAGCGCGTTATTCGAGCCGTCGAGCTGGACGGCCGCGATCCGCGCCCACGCGACGGAGGACAGCAGCACGTCATGCGACACCAGCACGAGGTCGCCGCGCGTGCAGACCAGATTCTCGAAATCGACCTGCAGCTCGTAGATTTGCGGCCGCAGGCGCGCCTGCGCGAGATGATAGCGGCCGTCGCGCCACGCCTCGTTCGGATCGGTGCATCCGGAGGTGAGATCGAGCACCTCGTAAATCTCGGTGTTGGCGGCGTTATAGCCGTCGTCGTAGACGATGCGCTCGTCCTTCGACCACATGCTGGTGGCGTTATTGATGAAGCGCACTTTGAGCGCGCCGGGCAGAATCGGAAACTGATAGGTGGCCTTAAAGCCCCATGAGTTGCGCGGCGTCAGATGCTGCACCGGGGTCGATTGCGGGAGGTCCTGCAGGACCGAGTAGAGGCCGTCCTTCATGCGCCACGAGGCGCGCCCGTAGCTCGCGACCTCGCGCAAAATCTCGAAGACGGTCTTCTGCTGGTCGAGAATCATATTGTTGGAGCGGCTGTTGGAGGCGCACCATCCGTGCCACGTCTCGATTCCGGCCATGTCGATCCGCGACGCGGGGAGCGCGAGCTTATTCGCGGGACCCTGCAGCACGTCGAGGAAATGCGACGCCGGGTTCGAGGTGATGACGCCGGGAAAATCGAAGCTCGGGTTGGGCACGACGTTGACGCGCCGCAGCTCGCCGTTGGCGCGGACGATCGAAATATCGTCCCAGTAGATCGTCACGCCGCCGACCGTGTCGGGGTTGTGATAGACCACCACGCGCATGAAAAAGCTGGCGGCGCGCGTCACGCCCGGAACCGGCGACGGCTGCGTGATGGTAGCGGAGACCTGCTGCCAGCTCGTGGTCGCGGCGCCGTTCGAGATGATGTCGTAGCTCGCGACGTTATTGACGTCGTTCGGCCCGAAGTTCTCGTCCGTCGAGAAGATCAAACGCATCCGCACCCCCTGCGGAATCGGCGCCGAGGCCTTGAACCATCCGGAGACCGTCCATTGCAGCGGCGTCACCTTGCCGCCGACGAGAGTGTCGACTTCGGCGTCGTGCGTGGGGATGTTCTTGCACGCGACCGCCGCGCCGTCGGTTCCCGCGGCGGTCGTGATCGCCAGCGCGCGGCCGCCGCCGACGGTGAAAAGCTGCTGGATATACGAGACGAGAATCGGCTCGCCGGTGGGCGCGGCCGACGCCGCGCCGAAGGTGATCGAGCCGGCGCCGGTCGCATAGTTGATCGAACCCGACACCACCAGCTTGGCCCAGTAGGTGGAGTTGGGCGGCGCTTGCGCGTTGCCCTCGCAGGTCTTGATGCAGACGAAGACGCCGCCGTAGGCGCGCACATTGTTGCCGGGCTGATAGATGATGTACGGACTCCACTCGGCCTCCTGGCCGTAGTCGGGCGTGAAATTGCCGAGGCCGTCGTCGATAAACGCCGCCGCGCTGGTCGTGCCGGCGATCGAACCGGGCTGCACCGGCAGATGCTGGAGGGTGAAGTTGAAGGTCGTGCCGCCGTTGCCCGTCCCGACCTGCTCGTTGGTGATCCAGTTGGAGCCGCTGCGCGAGTTGGCGGTGTGCGCGTTGGCGGCGTCGAGCGCATAGGCCGACGCGCCGTTGCCCTGATTGTCGTAGTCGTAGGTCCACGCGCCGGCGCGATCGGTCCATGACGCGCCATCCCAATCGGGCAGAATCGACGACGCGATCAGGTTGAGATTGTTGATCGTCCCGTTGAGCTGCTTGCTGGCGCGGATACGCACCGCGAGGACCGCGAGGCCCTGCATCTGGTAGGGCGGCGCGGAACGAATCGTGCGCAGCGCCGTCCAGTAGCATTCGGCGACGATCGTGTTCTGCCAGTTGCCCTTGTACGGGATGACCTTCTGCACCCGCACCTGGACGTCGTACTGCCCGCGCGGCACGTTCCAGCGATCGCTGCGGATCACCTGCGCGGAGGTGGCGCCGTATGCGCCGAGCCGCGGACGATAGGTCCAGTTTGTCGTGCCGGTCGGCGCATAGCGGATTTGGATGACGACCATGCACGGATTGTGGAAGCCGTTCGTGTTGCCGATCGACATCAGGCCGCCCGGAAACGTGATATCGACGCCCAGCTCGTCGGCCGCCGTGCCGCTGGTCTGCTGCTGCCAGCCCTCGTACGTCGGCTGATTGTTCGGGTCCTGGAAGAGCAGCATGTTGATCGAGTCGGTCACGACCTCGCCGGTGTAGAGCGTGAGCGGGGCGTCGTCGGGAAAGCCCGCGCGGAACTCCCATTCAACGTCCTCATAATTGGCGATCAAGCTGTCTTGCAGGCGGATTTGCGAGATGTCGAGCGGGCCATAGCCGAGCACGAAAAGCTGGCGCAGGTACTGATCGTTACCCGTCATCTCGGTGTACGGCGACGCGCCCTGCAGCGGCGAAATCAGGCGCGAGCCGTAGACTTTGGGAATCGCGGCGAAGGGCGCGATCAGGTTCTGATTTGAGCTGATCGTGAAGCGGGCGGGATCGGCCGTGAAGGCGGGGCCGCTCGGCGGCGGGGGGGCCACCAGCGCATTCATCAGCAACTTGCCGATCATCCCGACCGCGCCGCTGGCCGCGATGCCCGCGAGCGTACCGACCGTCGCAAGCGACAGGCCGGTCGCTCCTGCTATCGCGGCGCCGGCGCCGGCCAACGCGCCGGTGGTGACCGCCGCGGTCGCGGCCGATGCGGCCGCGGCTTCGGCGGCCGCGATCGCGACGGCGATCAGCGCTGGCGGGGACGGGACGACGCGGATCGTGACGATCGCGCCCGGCGCGGGGCGATGCGTCTCGCGTTCGGAGTCGGCGATCAGCCGCGCGCCGTCGAAGATGCGCGCGTTGGCGCGCGGATCGATTCCGATCTCGCGCATGATCTGCGCGATCGTCGGGCCCGGCGCGATTTCCCGCACGATCCGATAAGTCGAAAAGGGCGAGATAATCGCCGCGACCCGGACGGTCTCGACAATTTCCGGATTGACCGGCGCCGTGCGCAGCGCTAGCTCATGCATAGGAGCGGGGACCATGCGGACAGTTATCGTTGCGATCGCGATGCTGGCGCTCGCCGGATGCGCCGCCAGCCAAGCTACACGCGCTAAGCTGATTGACCAGGCGCGGGCGTGCGCGGAAACGCCGATGCCGCCTGATACCGCGCCATGGCGCGCGCGCATGCATTGGCAGTGGTGGTGCGGCGATCAACCCATTCTGCCCGCGCAATGCAAGGACGCGTCTTCTGACTATTCCGATTATTGCCAGCGTTGGGAAAACGCCCAGATGGAACAGGCTGGATGGAATGGCGCGGGAGTCGGGGCTGGAGCCGGCGCGATGGCGACCGCGCTGATGCCGCGCTGATTCATCCCGCATAGCGGTAAAACCCCTCGATCCGTTTGCGGAAGCGCGCGGAGGTCCAGCGTTCGAGCGCGACGCCGGTGCCGCGAAACACGTTCAGGAACGCGCGCGTCTCGGGATCGGCGACCACGCCGACATGAAACGGCAGCCCGTTCATCGAGAGCACGATCGCGTCACCAGAACTTGCAGCCGCCTCGGGAATCCGGCGCCATCGCGAGCGCGTTTCGCCGGCGATCAGCGCCTTCACCTCGGCGAAATCCTCGGCGGTGGCGTAGCTCTCCGCGTACGAAGGAACGGGCGCGCCAAATTGCTCGGAGAGCACCAGATACAAGAGGCCGTAGCAATCGACCCCAGCGCGGGTGCGCCCACGGTCCGCGTATGGGATGCCGATGTAATCTTTCGCCCACGCCGCTATCACGTCAGCAGGAACACTCCCGGAATCGTGGCCGGCGAGACCAGGTCGCCGGGAAACGGCTCGTTCAGGATTTCCTCGAAGCGCATCGCGCCCTGCACGGTGAGCGCGTCGTAGGTGACGTCGCGCAGCGTCAGCGGCCCGACCTCCAGCTCGACGACGCTGGGCGTGACGCTGGTGACGACCTGAATCGTGATCGTCGCCGGAACGGTTCCGAAGCCCCGCACGGCGTCGATAATCGAGAGATCGACGGCGTCGATCGTGAGCTTCGCCTCGGGGATCTTTTCGGGGTCGTCGTCAGGCAGCGAAATCTCGAAGGGGAAGGGATTGAAAGTCACGCCGTTGCTGACGGTCGGGATCGAATCGCTGGTGAGCGTGAACGGCTGCGCGAGCGTGGGATGGCTGATCGTGATCAGCAGATGGAACGCGGTCGCGGTTTCCTGCGCATAGAGCGCCTGCAACGCCTGCGAGCTTAACGTGCGCATCTGAGCGGCTCCCTCACCAGCTTCTCACTGCAGCGTGATTCCGGCCATACCGTGCGCGCTGGCGCCCGTAGGCGTCGGCGTGGGCGTCGCCGTTGGCGTCGGCGTTGGCGTTGGCGTTGGCGTTGGCGTTGGCGTTGGCGTTGGCGTTGGCGTCGGCGTTGGCGTGGGCGTCGGCGTAGGCGTCGGGGTATGAGCCGCCGTCAACAAGAACCACGCCGCAAACGCACCCGCGATTATCCATCGGCGCCGCATCAGAAGATCGCATACAGGCCGCCGCCGCTCCCGGCATAGCTATGCGACGCGCCCTGGCTCGACAACGCCGAGGTGGTCGCGCCGCCGACAAATGTATCCGTCCCCGCCGTCGCGACCGTGCAGGCGTTTGCGCTGGTGTCGGTCTTGGTGATCGAATAGCGCCCCTGCGCGGCCGACGGCGGCAGCGTAATCGTTACTGCTCCCGAAGACGCGTTGCAGAAAATGATGCCGCTTGCGATATTCAGGGTCGTGCTCGCTGTGACGGTTTGGGCGTCCATCGCGTCCGGCTGCTTCACATATGCGCCCATGTCCGACAGCGGCACGCCGCTCGGCAACAGTGTGTTGATGATGGTCGCCGGATGGCTCGGAGCCGTACCGCCGAAATAGATGTCGTAATTCGGCGGTTGATTCTCTCCATACGTGCTGAACATGCCG
>JADBKU010000060.1 GCA_014896235.1 bacterium
ACTGGCCCGGCAACGTCCGCGAATTCGCCCACGCCATGCAGTCCGCCGCCATGCTCTCCGACAACGACCGCATCTGTATTGGCGATTTGCCGGATTTCATCACCGCAGGCGAACCGGAAACGCAACCTGAACCGGAAATGGACGAAGCGACGCCGGCCGAAAAGTCCGCGCGCTTTTCGCTCGACGAAGTAATCAATCGCGCGTCGAAAACCGCGTTGATTCAGGCGCTGCGAGAAGCCGGCGGCAATTGCCATCGCGCGGCGCAATTGCTCGGGGTCTCGCGCTACACGGTCTATCGGATGCTTGCGCGGTATGGCATCGCTCCCAACCGTGAACGAACCCGGCCGAATCTGCATGCTCTGCCGGGCGGCGTCAAAGGCTGATTATCTGCAAGGGGCGCTTTCCGCCGAGTGAGTTCGCAAAATAAACCCCGAGGATCTCCGGTAGTGTCGTGAAGGTGGTGGGAAAAGCGGAACGCGTCAAGATCCGGCGAGCTGAGCCGCAACTCAAGCCCACTTGGAGGCGGGCGCCGGAGGATGCCGTCGTGGAGATGGTAGCAGGAGCAGCGGGATGGGAAATGGGGCGCTTGAGGAGCTGATGCGAGAGCGGATTCGCGGGACGATCGAGGCGATCGTCGAAGAGGAGCTGGAGGAAGCGTTGGGCGCGGCGCATTGTCGCCCTTGCTGCGCGGGACGCCGTTAGCCAAGGACGCGGCGTCGCGTCTGGTGGGACGGCTGCGGGAAGATTCCGCCGCGTGGGTCAAGCGCGACCTGAGCGAGCTGAAGGTGCGGTAAATCTTCCTGGACGGGTGGTATCCGCGGCTGCGGATCGGGAAGCAGCGTCAACTCCAATTCAGTTAGTCACTTTTTCTTCGAAGCAAG
This sequence comes from bacterium, assembly GCA_014896235.1. Lineage (GTDB taxonomy): Bacteria > Desulfobacterota > Binatia > Binatales > Binataceae > JADMIL01. Next base: position 882 of record JADBKU010000060.1, read on the forward strand.
ATGTCCCTTTTTTAACGGTTTGGTCGTCCGGTGCGGGTTGCAAAGCGGCCCGTTTCTTCGCCGTCAGCGGTGGCGCGTGGTTCCCCCTTTGCGGTCGGGCATAAACGGTTGCTGCACCGGTGAGGGGGTGCGATCCTTGGCGGAGGGTCCCCCCGGTTCAATTTGGACCGTGTTACCGAGCATGCCGGCGCGGCGCTTTTCCTTGAGTCGAAAGCTCTCGCCTTTAATGTTGATTGTGCTCGAATGGCGCAGCGGGCGGTCGAGGATCGCGGTTGCCAGCACCTGGTCGCCAAACACCTCGCCCCAATCGATGAAGCTTTTGTTAGAGATAATAATGATGAGGCTGGCACGCTCGTAGCGGCGCGCCACCAGGCGGAAGAACAGGTTGGCTTCGTCGCGGCTCATCGACAGGTAGCCCAGTTCGTCCAGGATCAACAGCTTGGGTGCGATCCATTGCTGCGGTTGCCGCTCCAGCCAATTTTCGGGCCGTTGCAGGGGGCGCGGCGACGCGCCGGCGCGGAACATGGATGGCAAATGCGCGGCTTGATCCGCTTCTCTCGGGGGAAGATCAATGATTGGCGGCGGGTCCGCTTGTGGCCAGTAGCCTGCACATTGCAGTACCGGGATAGCGCGTGCAAATCGCATGCACCCGTTTGTCTCGCGCCGCTTGCTCTTCCGCTTTGTGGCCGCCGATTTCCTTGAACGTCACCTCGGCGTCCTGTAGCAGATCCGGGTCGTCGCTGTTCAGCCACTGATAGGCGTGATTCAGTCCGGCCGTCGGATTGCGCCCGAGCACGCGCAGAATCTGGTCCCGCTCCATGAGTAGCCCGGCCAGCCTGTATTCGTAGTTGTGCTTGCCCGCGGCGACCTTCGCCTGAGTCTTGCTGATCTGCTGGTCGAGTTCGGGAAGGACTTCGTTGTCGTAGTAATTCGGGAAGTCGCGGCTCGCCTCCACGTATTTGCCGTTCTTCAAACTGTAAACCACTGGCCATGCCACCATATCGGTGCAACTGTGAGAGACCAGTGGAGTCAAGATTATCAATTCCTGTTTACCACCGCCGTTCAGATATCTTGTCGCTGTGTTGAGATTTGCGCCACCAAAGAACGCCTGGCGGTCGAGATACCCGCCGCCTATCTGCCGAAGAATCATAACGAATGAGGCGCAAGGTCCGGATTCCGTGAGCAGCAATTCATATTTTCCATCTCCTTCGAGGTCGGCAAACCTGAACTGGTCTATTTGGGCGGGTGTGAGATCTTTGGCGCTATAAGGCGCGGCATTGAGAATCTTCACGACGTCGGCCTTCGTCAGCGCTTCCAAGGTTCGCGCATTAGATTCGTCCCATGGGATTTGGACTTGCCCGACGGCTCTCCCGAGTCCAGCTATCGCAAAAATGATCGTCACAGTGGCAAGTATAGTGTTTCTCATTAGGTTAATCCTCTTTTTGACCTGACGCCATCAATGCAGATTTGCCCTCACGACGCTCACGTATGCGACGCCTTGCTGGTTGTCAAAAATTCCCGTTACGCCAGGCGGGAACACGTAGCCGTAAGGAAATATATTGCCGGCTTGAACGTTGCCATCGGCCTGTGAATCGTTTACTACCCAATACCACTTATTCACACTTATGTGATACGTCGCGTTTAGAAGAGGATTTCTGGATCGGCAAATGGCGCGAATGACGTTCAAAACGCGCGGCTCCGCGAGCGTAATCGCCGTGATTTCGGGCG
>JADBKU010000061.1 GCA_014896235.1 bacterium
AATCCCGGCCTCGCCGCCGGCACGTTGCGCACGCTCGCGCGCTTCCAGGGCGCCGAAATCAATCAGGAACGCGACGAGCAGCCCGGTAAAATCGTGCACGAGATGCGCGCGGGCGAGATGGCCCATACCGGCGAAATCCCCTTCGGCCGCTATTACGGCAGCGTCGATTCCACGCCGCTTTTTCTCTGGCTCTATGGCCGCTACGTCGCCGTCACCGGCGACCTCGCGCTCGCCGACGAGCTTTGGCCCAACGTCGAGCGCGCCCTCGAATGGATCGTGCGCTATGGCGACCTCGACGGCGACGGCTACGTCGAGTATGCGCGCAAAACGCCCGAGGGCCTCGTCAATCAGGGATGGAAAGATTCGTTCGATTCGATCTTCCATGCCGACGGCGCGCTGGCGCGCCCGCCGATCGCGCTCGCCGAAGTGCAGGGCTACGTCTACGCCGCCTACCGCTCGGTCGCGCAGGTTGCATCGCGCCTCAATCACAACAGCGTCGCCAGCCGGCTCGCCGCCGAGGCCAACGCGCTCAAAGCCAATTTCAATCGCGACTTCTGGCTCGATCGCGAGCGCACCGTCGCGCTCGCCCTCGACGCCGACAAGAAACCGTGCCGCGTGATGGCCTCGAACGCCGCACATTGCCTCGCCTGCGGCCTGCTCGAGCGCGATCAGGCCGCCGCGCTCGCCGAGCGCCTGCTCGCCGACGACATGTTCTCCGGATGGGGCATCCGGACGCTCAGCGCCGCCGCCGCCCGTTACAATCCGATGAGCTATCACAACGGCAGCGTGTGGCCGCACGACAACGCCATCGCCGCGCTCGGTCTCGCGCGTATCCCGGGCCGCGCCGGATCGCTCAAGGTCTTCAACGGGATGCTCGATGCGGCCGTCCATCTCAACGCCGGCAGCCTGCCCGAACTCTTCTGCGGCTTTCCGCGCGAACCGCGCCTCGGCCCCGTCCCCTATCCCGTAGCCTGTCATCCGCAGGCGTGGGCCGCCGCGAGCGTCCTGATGATCCTGCAGGCGATGCTCGGTCTCGACGTCAACGGCTTCGAACGGCGGCTCGAAATCGAGTCTCCGGCGATTCCCACCGCGATGGACTGGCTGCTGCTCGACGGTCTCGCGGTCGGCGGCGGCAAGGCCTCCGTCCTCGTGCGCAGCACGACCACCGGCGCCAGCGCCGAAGTCACCGAGAAATCCGGCGCGGTCACGGTCGAAGTAAAAGCCTAATCGTCCGCCCGCCCAGGCCGCGCGGTCGGTCCAGAAAGATGGACGGTCGGGCACGATAATTATGCGGTTGGGAGGGCTGCCTCGGCGGTCCGTTGGGCGTTAGCCCACCCGGCCGCATTTTGTTATGCACCTCCTGTATCTTGACGACTCCGGTTCAGCTGAAAACCAAAATGAAGAATATCTGGTGTTGGGCGGGATATCACTCCATGAAAATCAAGTGGCCTATGTAACTCGCGAATTGGACAAACTCGCGGAGCGCATCACGCCCAGCAATCCTGACTCCGTCGAATTCCATGCGTCGGAAATTTATTCCGGCAGAAACCATCCATGGAAAAACCGAAAGCCCGAAGACAAGCGAGAGACAATTAAAGCTGTATTGAAAATAGCCGCTGACGCTTATGCAACTGCCTGCGCTTTCGCATGTGCAATTCATAAAGGTTCTTTTCCAGGAGAGGACCCGATGGCACTGGCTTTTGAAGATTTGTGCAGCCGATTTGACAAATATTTGACGCGACGCACTAACAATAACGACCCTCAGCGAGGAATTATAATCATCGACAAAAGCGCGCAGGAGACCAGCCTTCAGCGGTTAGCTAAAGAATTCCGCGTCAACGGGACCAGGTGGGGAGGCAGCATTCAGCGATTGGCTGAGGCTCCGTTATTTATTGACTCAAAAGCCTCGCGATGCGTTCAACTCGCCGATCACATCGCATACGCGGTGTTTAGACGATACAATGCCGGCGATACGAATTATTTTGATGTGATTGCGCATAGGTTCGATCTCACCGAGGGCGTGGTCCATGGATTGGCCCACAAGCACAAGAACCAGTCAATCTGTATGTGTCCGGCCTGCATGAGTCGTCGGCCAACGACGATTAGTCCTTAAACGGCAGAACACAACTGTCGGTGAGAGTCGCCGCTGAAGTACCCGATCGCACAGATAGGCCCTGCACCATCATTCGCTTAAACAAATCTGCTAACTCGCAGTCCACGGCGCGATAGCTTGTCAGTGGCTCGGCGTCATCGATTTCATGGCGGAGCTGTTTTGCATCATCGAGCCGGCGCACGGACATTTCGCCGAGCCGTTGGCGGAGGCGGCCGATGCGCCGCCGCCGCTGGCGCCGGAGAGCGCCGCTGAAACGGCGGGCGTGAGCTTGTCGGCGTGCCGGAGCAGCATCGCCAACTGCCAACGCTGATCCTCGGTCAGAACGTCGCCGAACGAAGGCATCCCGGAAAGGCGGATTCCATTCGTAACCTTCCAGAAGGTGACGCCTTCGGGATCGTCGGTGACCATCCCGGCCGGCGTGAACAACTGCGGCGGATGGGGAAACTCGGCCTTGCCCATCCGCGACGGCTTGCCGGGCAAACCGTGGCATCCGGCGCAATGGCTGCGGAAGAGCATGGCGCCGGCGACCATGTTCTGTTCGTTGTAGGGCAGCGGATCGGGCAGTTTGCGCGAATCGGCGACGGCGGCGCGGATGGCCATCTTCGCGAACATTCTTTCGAACGGGAGCGGCGCCGCGTTAGTCTCCATCGCAACGCCGCCGTTGGCGACAAACAGCCATGCTCCGACGGCGATCGCCGCAGCCATCACGACACAGCCCAGCACAAACCATCCAATACGTGAGGCCATCATCATTCCCTTTCCGCTTCGAGATGCGGCGCGCCTCGCGCAACCGCAAACGCAGCGCAAAAGCGATGATAGGGAAAATCTAGTTCGCAGACAAAGCAGCGCGAAATCGCAAACCGCGAGCCCGGAAACGGGCCGCTATTGGTTTGACACTGGCGGAGCATTCCTGAGAGAAATTCCGTTTGGACATCCCCGATTACCCGGGCATCCGAGCGCCGGTCCGCCCGCGCGCGAATCCGAGCGAGGGACATCAGGGCGGACGGGGCGCGCGGAGCCCGAGGAGGAAAAATGGCGAACTGGACCGAAGAAACCGTCAACGCCGCCGGCCATGAGCTTGTGCTGATCCGCGGCGGATCCGGCAAACCGCTGCTGATCTTCCATGACGAGCTGGGTTTTCCCGGCTGGATGGAATGGAACGAGCGGCTGGCGGAGCGCCGCACGCTGATCATTCCGCTGCAGCCGGGCTACGGCAAAACGGCGCGCGTGGAATGGACACGAAATTACCGCGACCTTGCGGGATTCTATTCGCAGGTGACGCGCGAGCTGCATCCGGAGCCGATCGACGCGATCGGCTTTTCCGCGGGCGGCTTTATCGCGGCGGAGATGGCGGCGGCGTGTCCGCACATTTTCCGGCGGATGGCGCTGGTCGGGCCGCTGGGAATCAAGCCGGCCGAAGGCGAAATCCTTGACTTCTTCGCGCTGACGATGCGGCATCATCTGTTCGCGACGGTCGCGGATCCGGCGAACACGCCGGAGTTCGGCAAGCTCTACGGCGGTCAGATGACGCCGGCGCAGTTCGAAGCGTTCGAGGACGCGCGCGCGGAGACGGCGCGGCTCGGATGGGAGCCGTTCATGCACAACCCGAGCCTGCCCTATCTGCTGCGCGGCCTGAAAACGCCGACGCTCCTGATTCACGGCACGCGCGACCGCGTGGCGCCGCGCGGATGCATCGACGCGTACAAGGCGGCGATAACGGACGCGCAGGTATTCGAGATCGAAGGCGCGGGCCATCGGCCGGAGATCGAACGGCCGGAGGAGTTTCTGCGCGCGGTGAACAAGTTCTTCGCGGATTAAAAGGCGGGCGGCGAATACCCAGAGGAATACTCAGATGCAGGTAGGCTACTTCACCGAAAGACCCTATCGATGGGTCCCGGAAGAAGAAATTTTCCGCAATCATGGCTATTTCGCGGTCTCCAACAAATTCTTCGATCGCGAGAAGGCGGCGGACGACTACAACTATTATCTCGACGAGAACTGCTATGCGGAGGAACTGGGCTTCGACGTCGTGGCCCTGAACGAGCATCACGGCAACCCGTTCTGCATGGGGTCGGTGATGAACGTCGAGGCGGCGGTGCTGGCGTATCGCACCAGACGGGTGCGGATCGTGCTGATCGGAAATCCGCTGCCGGTGATCAAGCATCCGCTGCGCATGGCCGAGGAGCTGGCGGAAATCGACCTGATCTCGCGCGGGCGGCTGGTGACGGGATGGGTGCGC
>JADBKU010000062.1 GCA_014896235.1 bacterium
TCTCCGAAACCATCGGCGGCGGCGCGGCCTGCCGGGAGTCGAAAGCGGCCTGAGCAACGCCCGGCTATCGAGGTGAAAAAGTCCTGGCCGGCCGCAACGACGCGCCACGAGCGCACAACAACGCCAACGCCGTCAGCAACGTCTTCGCCGCTGCCCCCACTCGAGGAGATGCCACCCACGCCCGCGCCGACGCCGGTCGAAGCGGCGCCTGAGCCGCCGATAGCTCCGATCGTCAAGCCGAGCGTCGCCGCATTTCCAGTTCAAATGGCTCCAACTATTCCGCTTGGGCCTGAGCAAACGCCCAGCGATTCCACGCTGGCGCCGCCGAAGCGGTAAAGAGTGGCCAGATTGAACCATCCGAGTCCAGGTAGCCGCGCAATCGTCGCATCGTGGGCGGCAAGACGCCGGCGTCCATCGCGGCCATCGAAGAGATAATCGCAGACCCGGCGCGCGGACTCGTCGCCGCGCACGGCGCTGCCGACCGGCCTCCAGAAGCGGCGCAGCGCCGCCGCAGTCAGCATCTGCGCCGCGCGCGGCCGCAGGAGTGTCCGCGCCTGATTGAAATAGAACGCGAAGTGCCGCCGTTCGTCCTTGACGATCCGCGCCAGCACGGTCGTGACCAACGGATGGCGCGCGCGGTCGGCGAGCGCGCGATAACCAGTCAGCGTCGACAATTCGTTGATTGCGCCCCAAGTCATGTGGATTGCGGGAAAATGGCGCGTGAGACGAGACAGGGTTCGCGCGATGCGTTGCGCGAAAAAGTCGGCGGGCCGGCGGCGGCGGAGCTCCGCAAAGCGCGAATCGTGGATCGTTGCGCCCTGACTCTCGAGCAGCCGTTTGAGCGTGCGCGCGTGAAAGAATTCCTCAGACGCCCAGCACGAGAGGAAGGCGGTGATCGCGGGATCCTCGGCGACTGCGGTCGACAGCAACTCGCGCATGTAGATGATGGTGTGGGACTCGATGTCCATCATGTAGGCAAGGCAAAACAGCGCGTCGGCGTCGAGCGCGGGGCCGGCGTCCGACCAGTCGAACATCTCGGGCCGCACGCCGCCCGCCGAGCGCAGATATTTTTCAAGATCGAACCCGGTTTCGTCGAGGTAATCCTGATTCGGGCAGGCAACGGTGTTCATGCCTCAGATACGAGCGGCGCGCTGAAATGGATTTAGCGGAGCGTTGAGTCGGCAAGCGCCGCAGACGATCGGCTCGGTGCTTGAGCAAACGCCGGAGCGTCGGAATTCAGCGCTTGCGACGCAGAGGCGCCCGCGCATTTTCCGCTGGCGACCAGGTCTTGAACAATTCGCCGTAAATCTGCCGGGTCATGTTCGGATAGTTGATATTCGGTTCAAGATAATACATGTCGATCCAGACATGATACGGCGTGGCTGAGTAGGTTTTCTCGAAGAGCGTTTGGCCATTGCTGTTTTCGCATGCGAGCTTGAGCGTCAGATCGTTGGTGACGTGCGCGACCGGCAGGCCGAGCATCCAGGTGAGGCCGGCGCCCTCAGTAACTGGTCCGCCGCCGCCCCCGCTTGAGGAGATGATGTCAGCCCGCCCGCGCCAACGGGTAAATCGCCGGCGGCGACGCCAACGCTGGTCGAAGCCGCGCCTGGAGCCTCGATCGCTCCTGCAGCGAATCCGAGCAGGCCCGTTTCACCGCAAAAAGATGTGTCCGCAGCTCCCTCGGCGGCGCCGAAACCCTAGCGGTTCGTAGGGGATCTCCGGCGGCGTCGCCCGTTAGAATTTGGGCAGTGCGATGCGCGCTGGCATGGAAGGCTGAGACGATACGCCTTCCATGCGAGCGCGAAATTGCCTGTTCAGCCTCGACAGCTAGCGCATAATCAGCGCGAGGCCGGTCGGGCTGCCGTACTTGATCCCGTCGTGATATTCCTGCGGCGCGTCGGAATTGAACAAAGGATCGGCGCCGCGCGGGTTACCTGCGCTCGACCAATAGGTCGCGTGGGTGTTTTGTAAATCGTACGACGCGCATCCGACGCTGTTCGTGATCACGCGGCCGTCGCCGGGAACGGGCCGCAC
>JADBKU010000063.1 GCA_014896235.1 bacterium
TTCTTCATGCCGCCGAACGGCCGCACCGCAATCCGGCCGTCAGGCTCGCGGCTCCATGGACATCCCCAGTGCTCCAGCCGTAACAATTCCTTGGGAATCTCGTTGCAAAAGAACTCGATCGCGTCCTGATCGCCCAGCCAATCGCTGCCCGAAATCGTGTCGTAGCAGTGCTCGTCGATGGTATCGTCTTTGCCCGCCACGCCGGCGGCGCCGCCCTCGGCCGAAACCGTATGGCTGCGCATCGGGTAAACTTTGGAAACCATCGCGACGTTGATCGTGGGATCCTGCTCGGCGATTTCGATTGCCGCGCGCAATCCGGCGCCGCCGCCGCCGATTATCAGAATGTCGTGCGAAGACGTTTCCACCGTTTTCTCCGATTCGCTCGTTCAGTCCGGCTCAGGCGCCGAATCAGGCATTAAGTACGCTAACCGTCAACCAGTCACAATATCAGAATTACTTGCGTGACCATGAAAAACGCTAGGACTATAGCGCAGCTCTTTTCGGAATCCAACGGTTGACCGTTTTTTACCGCGGCCCGCGCTGTGCAAAACTTCCCGAGTCGCGAAAGCGCGCGCCGCCGCTGGCGGCTATTTCAAACGAGGTTCCGAATCATGGCCGAACGCATTCTGACCCAGGGCGAAATCGCCGAAATGGAAAAACAGACCGTCGATCGCGTAGTTGAGGCGATCGAAGCCGGCGATCGCGAGAACGCGAAAAAACTCGCCCGCCGCATGTACAACGAATTCCTCAGCATGCACGATCTCTACCGCGATTGGACCGTCGCCACCCTCTCTTTCGTCGGCCGGCGCTTCGGCGATCAGGCGCTCGAAGAGGCGATGGAAGCGGGCGTTAAAGCGTGGTGGCTGCCGAATCTCGACAAGCTGCCTGCGGACGCGTCCGCGCTGCGCGCCCGCGTCAAGATGTTCGTCGCGGGCCTGCGCGCGCATCTGCAGCCGCTCAGCATCGTCGAGGACGACGAAAAAATCGTCATCCAAATGCATCCGTGCGGCAGCGGCGGCCGCCTCGTCCTCGAGGGCAAGTACGAGGGGCCGGACGCGATGCTCACGATCAAGGGCAAACAATTCCTCACGTACGGGCGAGACAGTTTTCCCGTCTATTGCGCGCACGAACCGGTGATGGAACGGCAGGATATCGCCGCGCACGGCGCGCCGTTCGTGGTCGTGGAACCGGCGCACGAGCTTGGCAAAGAGCACTGCAATTTCATCATTTATAAGGACCGAGCGAAGGTGCCGGCGAAGTATTACGAGCGGGTAGGATTGAAAAAACCGGAGCCTTAACCCGGCGACTCGCCGCGTTCGTCCGGATATCCACAGCTTCCCGGCCCATCCGGATGTACAATGGGCGACATGGGAAGGAGCGACGCCCATGTCTGTCTCGATTCGATTCGCCACCCCCGCCGACGCCGGATTGATCCTGCGCTTCATCCGCGGCCTCGCGGACTACGAGCGCGCGTCCAACGCCGTGCGCGCGAGCGCCGCGGAATTGCGTGCGCAAATGGAAAGCGCCGCGCCGCCGTTCGAGTGCCTGATCGCGGAAATAGACGCCGAACCGGCCGGTTTCGCGCTCTTTTACCGCAGTTATTCAACGTGGCTCGGCCAGCCGCTGATCTTTCTTGAAGATCTGTTCGTCAAATCGGCGTATCGCGGCACGGGCGCCGGAATCGCGCTGTTCAAGGAACTGGCGCGGGTCGCAGCCGATCGCGGCTATTCGCGCATCGAATGGCGCGTGCTGGATTGGAATGCGCCCGCGCAGCGCTTCTATCGATCGGTTGGCGCGGCTCCGCTCGACGGATGGACGGTATGGCGCCTGGAGCATGACGCGCTTGCAGCTTTGGCGCGCGCAGCGAAAACGCCCGGCGCCGCGGAAGTCAAGCCGTCAAAATAGCGGCGCTCCGGAAAAACTCGCCGCGCCCGCCGATCAGGTTTCGATGCGGG
>JADBKU010000064.1 GCA_014896235.1 bacterium
GCCGCGCGCAACGGTCGCCGACGTGGCGATCGCCCCGGCGGCGTCGGTCGGTCCGTCGATTCCGTCAGTGCCAGCGCACATCGCGAGCGCCGGGAGTCGCGGCGCTAATTTCGCAAGTTCGATCGCTATCGCCAGCGCGCACTGCTGCGCGCGTCCGCCCTGCCCCGCGCCGCGCATCGTCACGACCGGCTCTCCGCCCGCGATCATGCAGATGCGAGGTTCTTTGATTTCAGAAATTCTTCGCGCCAGCGCGCGGCCCACTTCGTCGGCCTCGCCGGCCAGTTCGCGCGTCAGCTCCACGCGGTAGCCGAGCGCCTCTGCCGCGCGCGCCGCTCCGGCGACCGCGCCGCGATTCGCGGCGACGATCAAATGGAGCGCGTTCGCACAGCGCGGGTCGCTGGATTTGAGCGTTTCGGCGATTTCGCCAGCAGCGCCGCGCTCGAGATGATCGCGGACGGACTCGGACGCGCGGCCCCACAATCGGCGGCGCTTCAGCACGCCGATCGCGTCGGAAAAGGTGGTTGGATCTGCCGCCATCGGACCCGACCCGATCGTTGCAAGGTCGTCGCCGGCGACGTCGGAAATTACCAGCGCCGCCGCATGCGCCTGCGCCGGCAGTACGCGGAGCAATCCCCCGCCCTTGATCGCCGAGAGATGCTTCCGGACGGCGTTGAGTTCGCGGATCGACGCGCCCGCGCGCATCAGCGCGGACGTGATCGCGATTTTGTCGGCGAGCGTCACGCCCGCCGCCGGCGCGACCATCAGCGCCGACGCGCCGCCGCTCAGCGCGAGCAGAAACAGTTCATCGGCCGCGGTCGCCGCCGCGAATTCAAGCGCAGCGCGGCCCGCCGCTTCGGAACTCGCATCGGGCAGCGGATGCGCCGCGTGGAGAATGCGCATCCGCGCTCCAGTCTCGATCGACGACTCCACATCTCTGGGCGCAATTACCAATGCGAAAGTCAGTCGCTCGCCAAGCGCTTCGGCAATCCCCGCGGCCATCCCGGCGGCGCACTTGCCGACGGCGAGCATCCGCACCTTCGGCGCCTGCGCAATCGCATCGGCGATCGCATGTGAACCGGCAATCTCGCCAGCGAGCGCGCGCGCGACGGCGCGGCGCGGCTCGACCGCACTCACCGCCGCCGCGAAAATCCGCATCAGGTCCGCTCGCGCCCGCGACTGGTCCGAAGATTTAGCGCCGGCAGTCATCGCGAACCGCATCGTAGCCGACTTGAAAACGTCGATCAGCTTTTGGGGCGGAGCGTCGTGACCTTGCCGTCCTGCGACGCTACCAGCACGGTCGTCGCGACGCCGACGAACAGGCCCGTACCGACCACGCCGGGGATATTGAGCAGTTCCTCTTCAAGCCGCGCCGGATGGCGAATTTCTTTCACGCCGCAATCGAGGATGATGTTGTGATTGTCGGTGATAAAGTCGCCGCCCGCGCCGTCGAGCCTGAGCTTCGGCTTCATCCCAAGCGCGCGAATCCGCCGCGCCACATACGCCTCGGCGAAGGGCACCACCTCGACCGGCAGATTGCCGTGCGCGCCAAGCCGTTTGACCAGCTTTTCATCGCCGACCAGGATGATTCGCCGGCGCGACGCCGCCGCGACAATTTTCTCGCGCACCAGCGCGCCGCCGTTGCCCTTGATCAAATTGAGCCGCGGATCGACCTCGTCCGCGCCGTCGAACCTCGCTTCCTTCTGCAGCTTTTTGATGAGGC
>JADBKU010000007.1 GCA_014896235.1 bacterium
AATATCTGCTGGGCGAGGACCGTAGAGCAGAACGCCTGCGCCTGGCCGATCGTTTTCGCATCCTGGCCGCACGATATCCGTCGGAACCACTCGGCGTCTTCGATCGGTTCGCCGAGCTGGTTGAAGCAAGCGATTCTTGGCATGCAATGGCTGTAAACGAGCGAGTAGTCACGCTATGCGCCAAGGCTGTCGCGGACGTTGTCTCTGGAATTTGCGTTGAAGAAAAACAAATCGCACTTGACGGCGCGAAGGTCGACCGCATAGTCGTTACCCCGCTGGGCGCATCTGGCTCGATTGAGGGTGCTTTGGTGCGTCTCCGGCTCCGCCAGTCGCCGAGCCATCGCGAGACCGATCTCCCTCCGGCATTTCAATCGCTCCGCGGCAGCGACCCGGGTTTCCGTAAGACACTGCGGATCGCGGCGCGTGCGGCGGCCACCGATGATCCGGTCTTGCTGATCGGCGAGACGGGCGTTGGCAAGGAGCTCGTGGCGCGCGCGATCCATCAGAGCGGCGCTCGTGCGGCTGGTCCAATGGTAAGCGTCAACTGCGCGGCGCTCCCGCATGACCTTGCCGAGGCGGAATTGTTTGGCTATGCGGGCGGCGCATTTACCGGAGCCCTCCGACAAGGAAAATCAGGAAGATTCCAACTTGCTGACGGTGGAACGCTGTTTCTCGATGAAGTCGGCGAGTTGCCAGTGGGAATCCAATCCAAGCTGTTGAGAGTGCTCGAGGACGGCGTGGTTTTTCCGCTGGGCAGCGTTCAACCTCGGTCGATCGACGTTCGTATCGTCGCCGCAACCAATCGCGACCTGATGCGGGGCATTACGTCCAATGTGTTCCGCCGCGATTTATACTACCGCCTTGCCGTAATCGAGATTGAATTGCCGCCTCTGCGGCATCGCGGCCAGGACGCGCTTGAACTGTTGCGCGCGTTTTTGGCGGCGACGTGCGAGCGCCTCGGCCGTCGTCCGCTTAAGTTGACCGCTTCTGTAGAACGATGCTTGCTGAACTACGGATGGCCGGGGAATGTGCGCGAACTTCGCAATTTAGCCGCGCGTCTTGCGGCCTTGATCGACGGCGATTGCGTGCAGGTCGATGACTTGCCCGCCGCTTTGCGCGATCGCGGCGTCGGAATGGCCGTATCTGTTGAAGGCTCGCTTCAACAGGCCAAGGAAGAGCTGGTTCGTCAAGCGCTCGACGCTCACGGCGGCAATGTCAGCGCGGCCGCGCGTCGGCTGGGCGTTGACCGTTCGACAATTTATCGGATGCTTCGCAATCAGTGATTATATCGATTGTTGTGAACTGACTCGCAATCTGTTTGCGCCGCCTTGAACCGAGTCGACTCACGTCATAAAGGCGACTCACCGTAATCGACTCCGTCTTGGCTCTTTTCTGAGATTGTAATCACCCGCCCTTATCGCTGGCGCGTATCACGTTGCCGGCGCCGACGAATATCCTGCGCGTAAGCGTCATCAACGTCCGGCGCTGGCGGTGATTGACGGCAATCCGGGCTTGAGCGCGGCGCTCGAAATGCAATAGCCGGGGAGCGCGATTCAGCGCTGCACTAATCGCAAACTGTGGAACCTGCTGGCCAAGGCGTCCGCCCAATTGCGCGAGGAACTGGCCGAGGACTACCGGCGCATGATCTATGCGGACAGCCACCAGGCGATAGAGAAGGCGCGGGCCGGATTTGTGCGTAAATGGAAGCTGCGCCCACAGGCCGTTTTTGCCAGCTTCGAGGAGGCCGGCGACGAACTCTTCACCGTCACCACTTTCCCGATCTCGCAATGGCAGGCGCTGCGCACCACCAATGCGCTGGAGCGAATCAACGAGGAGTTTCGCCGGCGGACCAAAACCCAGACCTCCATCCCCAGCGAAGAGTCGGTTCTCTTCCTGCGCTTCGGACTACTGCGCAGCGGCCGGGCAACCCTGCGCCGTCTGGTCGGCTGGCGCCATATCGATAATAGCAACTCGCGGGCACAAGCCACGTAAGGGACTAACACTATAACCGCTCAGCGCCAGGTCATCATGCAAAATGCTTTTCCACCACTTGACAGACACCACCGCGCCGAGTTGGCCAAAAACGTCGGCATTTCTTTAGATGGTTATGACGCGACCGAGGTTCGGCTAGTCCCGAGCGAAAAACTGGCTATTTCTCGCATCCGTTATAGAAGGTGCGGCGCAACCGCCAGGTCGAGAAGCTCCCCCTTTTAGCCGTCATCGGCGCACGGTCGGCGGGCGACAGGCTCGCAGTGCTGGCCATCGAGCTGGGCGACAAGGAGCGCAAGGATTTGTGGGCCGAGCGGTTCCAGGATCTCATCCGCCGCGGACTGAACCCCGATGTGGTGGAGCTGGGGATCATGGATGGGCTGCCGAGACTGGCAGGCGCTTTTGCCAACGCCGCCATCCTGCGCTGTCAGGTTCACGCCAAGCGCAACGCGCTCAAGCGCGCGGGGCGCAAGGAGCGCGCGGCATTCAGCGCCGGTCTGGAGCGGGTCTTTTACGTACGCAACGAGGCCCGGGCCCGCGCCGCGTTCGTCGAACTCAAGGGCCAGTGGGCGCGCGCTTACCCGAGCGCGCTCGCAATCATCGAGCGCGATCTCGACGGCCTGCTGCGCTTCTACCGCTTCGAGCCGAAATACTGGCCGAGCCTGCGCACCACCAACCCCATTGAACGCTTAAACAAGGAGTTCAAACGGCGGACCAGGGCGATGGAGACAACCGGCGGCGAGCAGAATGCCTATCATCTGCTCGCCTACGTCGCGTTGACTATGAATCTCGGCTGCAGGTCGTACGCGCTTTCCCTGTCCAAACCCTTTTACACACTTAAAGCCGCTCGACCGAATCTAGCCACGGCCGACGTTACCGCGCAACCAACGCCGGCAGGCATGGCAAAGATGATTATTTCAAGATGCGCGCGTTTGCGGCGGCTCTCATAGATGCCTCTACCGAGCCGCGGCAGGCGCCGGCGGCGACGCGGCGCCTCGACAGTGGTTCGAGTAGCCAAGCATCGAGAAACGCTCGTATCGGCCGGTTTGCTCCATAGCACCCACATACCATTTCGACCGCGACGGTCGCCAACATTCGCCAATAATTAGCGATGATGCGCTGTTCCGGGCGCATTCGATTCTGCCGAGGATGCGCCGGCGATTGAGAGGCTGCATGAATCGTAATTCTTCTATCTTGCTTTGGTTTGACGGAGAGTATAATTAGCTGCCATATGGAGTACTATCAGTACTTTCGTCTGAAGGGACCGCCCTTCCAGCCGGCGTCGCCTGATAGCGCGGTTTATTTCAGCCCAACTCATCTTCAAGGTCTGGCGACCCTCGAAGCCGGATTGACGAAAGACCTTAGTGGTTTGACGATGCTCACCGGCGAGGCCGGCACGGGCAAAACCACCCTCATCTATTCTCTGCTCAAACGCGATCATAAGCGCTTTCGGGTGGCGCATATAGATAATCCGAAACTCTCTTTCCTCGAAATAATGCGGGTGATTCTCACCCAACTGAATCTTTACTCCGCGGGAACCACGAAGCTCGATTATCTCAATGCGCTGGATCATCTGCTTGACCTGCGCGGCAAGGAAGAACGGATTGCGATCGTCGTTGATGAAGCTCAGTTGCTGAGCGACGACGTGATGGAGGAACTGCGCCTCCTGTCGAATCGCGGACAACAGAACGAACGTTGCCTGCAGTTGATCCTGGTCGGACAGCCCGAACTGGCGGAGCGGCTCAAGAAGCCGGAACTGCGCCAGTTGAATCAACGCATTTCCACTCGTGGCGTGCTCCGGCCGCTCAACGCCGCGGAAGCGATGCTGTATGTCGAATGCAGATTGAGCGCGCAAGGCGGCAAAAGCTCGGCGATCTTCGAGACTCGCGCATTAAAGAGATTACTGCGGCGGAGCGACGGGATTCCGCGCAAGATAAACATGCTCTGCCACAACGCGATGTTAGCCGCGTTCCACGCAGGCGAGCGAAAAGTCAGCGACAAAACCGCGAAGAAAATCGCCGCAGAGTATCATGAATCAGTCGGTATCGTAAAACCCAAATCGCGTGCGCAATTGTTGGTCGCGTCCGCGCTCGCTGCGGCTGCGATGCTCGCTCTGCTGATTGCGGTGGGAGCAGTCTTACCGAATAAGTTCTCCAACCGGTTCCTGCATTACGGGGCGGTTAATCAGTCGGCGAACGCTCGGGAAATATCCTCAGTCACGCCGCCGCCAGCGCCGCGGGTCGAATCGCGAGACGCGCGCGGCGCCGGAGCTGCGGGCGTCCCGCACGGCCACGCCCAAGCGGCCGTCTCCCCGGCGTCTCCTTCCGGAAAATCAGCGGCCAGACCTGAAAATTCCAGCGGCGCGGCGCCAGCGTCGGACAAGGCGATGCACGCGTCGGCAAATGCGACTATGGACGCCGCGGCGCGATCGGATCATTCGGCCGCGACGGGAATCGACGCGAATCCGCGGAATCAGGTGGTCGTCAAATCGGGCGACACTCTCGAAAAAATTGCGGTTCGTTATTTAGGCTCCGAATCGGGAATCAACCAATTGGTCGCCGCCAATCCGCAATTGGCCGACATCAATCAGCTTACTGTCGGACAAATCATCCACCTTCCCACGGGCGCGGCCCTCAGAATGGTTCACGATCAATCACCGGCATCGGCCGCAAATTCGTCGCACGAAGCCTCCACAACCAATAAAGCCGCAAACTGAATCGACGTCCGTGCGCCAAGACCGAAATGCGGGCGCGAGCTGCCCAAACACTTTCAACTCGTCTTCCGCGAACTGGGCGGCAAGGTCTTCTCTTAAACCGCTTTGCGAGCGTTCGAGACGACGCTAAACGCCGCCGAAGCGGAAGCGAAGTAACAGATGCGGTTCTTTTCTGCCCGAATCGCAACTGGACGCGATCGTCGGGCGGCGCACTCGTCATATTCGTGAGTCCTCTCCCGAGGATGCTATGATCGCGACAAGTGCAACCCTCTTGACCTGCTCCCCAATTTCCCTCCATTCATAAGTAGAGTCCGCCGGTTATTGAGATGCCCCGTGAAAGCGTACCAGATCGAAGTAGAGAAAACGGCCTGCGTGATCCGGTTAAGGCCGGCCTGGCCGGCGTTATTAAGACTCAACAGACTCAATTGAGTAGCTCCAGTATTTTACCCGCTGCGGGCTTTCCCGCCCGGTCCGGAACTGGTTCCGGACCGGGCGGCGCGGATGGTTTCCATTGCGTCGCGAAGCAGGCCGGCGCATTGTCGCCCAGGGCGCTGTGCGGCCGCACGTGGTTGTAATCCTGTCGCCAGCTTTCGAGCTTGTCACGCACGTCGGTGAGTCCGAAGCACGCCTCGACGTTCAGGCATTCATAGCGCAGGCGTCCGTTGAATGATTCTATATAACTGTTCTCGACCGGTTTGCCCGGCCGGATGAAGTCCAGGTGTACGCCGAACTGATAGGCCCACGCCTCCATCGCACGACTGCAAAACTCTGTCCCGTTATCGACCGTGATCGACGCCGGCGCGCCGCGCTTAGCGATTACCTGCGACAGCGCCAGCGCCACCTTATGTCCGGTCAGCGAGCTGTCGGCTGACAGCAACAGGCATTCGCGGATGAACTGGTCGACCACCGTCAGCACCCGGAACCAGCGCCCGTCGAGCAGGCGGGCGGCCACAAAGCCCATTGGCCACTTTTCGTTCGGTCGCGTCGCTCCGAGCGCTGGCAGGCGGGCGCGCCGCGCGATCTTCTTGCGCACCCTGGTGCGCACCGCCAGCCCGTCTTCGGCGTAGAGCCGGTAGATGCGCTTGGCGTTGACCAGCCAGCCCTCGCGCCTGAGCAACACGGTCAGACGCCGGTAGCCGAAGCGCACCCGGCTCGCCGCCAGCTCGCGCAGCCGCCCTCGCAACGCATGCTGCGGACCCCGCCGGCTGCGGTAGTTCATCGTCGACCGATTGACCATCATCAGCCCCGCCGCCCGCCGCGTGCTGAGCGCAAAGACCGTCTGCGTCCAGCGCCCCAGCTCACGCCGATGGCGAGGCCTTAGAGCTTTTTTGGCGCGATCTCCTGCAAGATGCGCCGGTCCAGCGAGAGGTCCGCCACCAGCCGCTTGAGCTTGGAGTTCTCCTCGCGCAGCTGCCGCAGCTCGCGCACTCGTTCAGCCCCAGCCCCGAGTACTTTTTCTTCCAGACGTAATACGTGGCTTCGCTGATCTCATACTCGCGGCAGACGTCGCCCACCCTGGTCCCGCTCTCCGCCTGCCGCAACGCGCGCAGCATCTGCTCCTCCGAATGCCCCTTCTTCGCCACTTTCGGGTCCTCCCTCATTGCGCTCAGAGGACCACGCCGGCCGCCTCGGACTCAACTTATCGCCGGCGCGCTTTTCGGGTTTTAGGTCAGCTTCACGTAGGCGCCGTTCGATCAGCCGCTGTTCGCGTTCTTCGAGTTCGGCCTGCAGCGGGGCTTCGAGATAGCCGAGATGGGTGCGCCGCTCGCGCACCCGGCTGAACAAATTCTCAATCAAGTTGATCGAGGACGGCGCCCGCTCAAAAGATTCGCGCGGCTCCAGGCGCATCAGGGCGAGCGTCTGTTCGAGCCCCTCGCGCAGCGAAGCGGCCGCCCTCGGATGGTTGCGCTCCAGGCCGCGGGCTAGATTCGCAAGCATCTGGCGCGCACGTTTCGCGTCGCGGGTCGCGCAGGCCTGGCTCATCGCGCTACGGATCCGTAGCGCGCATCCGTTCCGGCAGCGCGTTGGTCACGTTGCGCTTCTTATGCTCGCGGCAGCGCCGAATGAGCCCGCGCGAACCGAAGGCGTCGGCGATCGCTCGGCGCAACACCTTGGCCCCGTCGATCACGAACAGCAGACTGCGCACGGCGGGAAGCCCCCGTTCGATCAGATCCTCTGGTCAAATCCGCGCGAATTACGCAAAGGTCTCGTTCAAGGATAGCCGCCATAACCGGGATAACCGCCGTAACCGGGTGGAGGGCCGCCATAATTCGGCGGATAGCCGCCGTAGCCGTAGTTCGGATAAACCCCGCCATAACCACCGAAACCACCGGCGCCGCCCAGCGCAAGAGCGCCGACCGCCAGCGCCGCAATTCCGACGAGCGGCCCGATCGCGCTCGTCCAGTTAGTTCCGCCGCCGCTCGCGCTCGCCGGTGCGCCGGCATAAGTCGCGGGGTTCTGATTCTGTTCGTAACCCTGAACATTGCCAACACCGGGCGGCGAATAGTTCTCGCTCGGGCCGGCCGAGGCCACCGCTTGGCGCGGCGGTGCGGGCGCATGCATATGCGCGAGTTCCGGCTGCACGACGATGCGATTCGTAATCGCAATCGACGGATCGTTCAAAAACCGCGCGGTCTTGGTAACGGCGTCGGCCTTGCCGAAATTGGTCGCGGTGAAGCCATACAAAATCACTTTGCGGCTGCCATCAGACTCGGTGATGACATTGGCGCCAACGAGCGGCAGCCGATGATGCTTGAGGTAGGTCGTCAGCGCGCCCGACAGCGCTGAATTCGACAGCTCCGACTTGTCGCTTGCGCCCGAGTTGTAAGCGACCGTCGTCAGCCGGGGCGCGCCACCGTATGAACCGCCGCTTGACGAGCTGGAATATTCAGACGCGCTCGCATAACCCGGCGCTCCGAGGCATCCGTAACAATTCTGCAGGATAAGCAGCGTCGCCAGCGCCAAACCCGCGACTCGTCTCATGTCGCTTATTTTACCTCTGCTGGGCATAGCGATACGAGCGTCCGCCAACCCTCTAGCCGCTCACAAGAGGCTCGAAATGGCTAGATCGTTTCATTCACAATTTTGCTTGATCGAGCTTTAAAGCTCTTCATAAGGCTTCCGCCGCCTACGCCCCCGCGCTCGCGTTCGTGTGGAGTCCGTCTCGAAGCTCAGCACTCCAGGTTGGCCAGGATCGTAACCAAAGGTTCTAACGAGCCGACAACAAATCTCCCAAATTCTATCGGCCCCAATATTTGTCTCGAAATACAAATTACTACGCTGCAGTTGCTTAGGCTTGCGGAGTTTCTTAGGGTCGTCAGAAAAATAGGGGAATCTCCCGCGCACGTTTGGTGCCAACTGGTCAAAGTTGTCGTGAATACTCTGAAGCCTCTCGATCACACATTGAAACGCATCTTTGTAACTTCCAACAGGCACCTTGGAATCGATTATTGTAACTGAGTAGATCCGTTTACCCGCGAAACTGCGCGAATCTAATCCACCTCCGCTTGGCTCAACAGGCACTGCATTTAGTAACGGCGAGCCATTCGAAGGTGGATCAATTATCGACGACCATTCGCGTGCCTTTTTCTCCATGTCTGCGGCTATGGGACCCAATCGCCCCAAAGTATTGCCGTCTCCGGCCTCGGTTGCTTTCCTTAGCTGCGCCATAAGCGATGACTGAAGCTTGCCAAGATCTTTCATAATTTGTCCTTTTTTTGAAATTGGCATATCGTGATTTATTAATTTAGCATCTAAATTGTGTTTTTGTCAATTGCTCTTTTTGTCGCAATTATCTGGCCTTAAAGTTCGCTTCAACGCCTTGTTATGCGATGATTTCGCGTCATGGACCTGATCGAAAAACTGATTGCCGCGCAGCGCGCCAAACGCTCCCTCGCCGTGCTCGGCGTCGATCCGCAACTTGACTCGAAAACGGCGCCGGGCGTCCCTTCCGGCTACACGCTTGCGCGTTTCTGCTGTGAAATCGTCGAAGCCTGCGCGCCTTACGTCGCCGCGATCAAGCCGCAATTGGCTTTTTTCGAGGCGCGCGGATTGGCCGGAATGCAGGCGTTCGCTGAGGTCCTGGCGCTCGCCCGCCGGCTCGGCCTGGTCACGATCGCCGACGCCAAGCGCGGCGACATCGGCACAACTTCCGCCGCCTACGCCGAAGCCTTTCTCGGCAACGGCGATTTCGCGTGCGACGCAATCACGGTCAATCCCTACCTTGGCAGCGACGCGCTGGCGCCGTTCGTCGCGCGGGTTCGCTCCGGTCGGGGCCTGTTCGTGCTGGTAAAAACCTCAAATCCGTCATCGGGCGAATTCCAGGACCTCGCGGCTCCCGATCGCCCCCTGTGGGAAGCCGTCGCGGCGCGGGTCCGCGGATGGGGCGGCGACTTCGTCGGCGCGGCCGGGCTCTCGCCGGTCGGCGCCGTGGTCGGCGCGACCTGGCCCGAACACGCCGCGCGCGCCCGCGAGCTGATGCCGCATGCGGTCATCCTTGTGCCGGGATATGGCGCCCAGGGCGCGTCCGCGGCCGACGCGATCGTCGCCGCTCGTCCCGACGGTCTCGGCGCGGTCGTCAACGCCAGCCGCTCTCTGATGTACGCGTTCGCCAAACGGTCCGAACTCAAGCCGGGCGACGCAGCCGCGGAGGCGGCGGCGGCGATGCGCGACGAACTGAACGCCGCACTGACCGCCGCCGGCAAGACGCCGCCCGGCTAAGCATGTTTTTGGCGAGAGAGAGTGTCCGATTCACGCGCCAGGCGCAGTTCAAGCTAAATGGCGCCGCAGCGCCAAATCCGGCCGTCGTTTGCACTTCGATAGAGCCAAACAAAAGCCGCGCGCCACAAACGTGGCGCGCGGCCATGATGCCTGTCGTGATTCGCCGGCGCTGTACGCTTAGGGGCTACGCCGAACGCAACAGTTCGGCTTCATCGGCGGCGAGAGTTTCGTAAACCTCCCGATCGATTCGCCGGTAGCGTTCAAGGATTTCGTCCGCCTTGTCGGCGCATCCCTCTTCCCGGGCGATTTCCCGCATCTTCTTCTCGATCCATGAGAGATGCCAGGTTTCGTCCTCGGTCACCAGCTTGAGCACTTCGCGGGTCTCTTCGTCAACGTTGGGCAGGGCGGCGTGCGCCATGTATCGGCTTTGCGCCCGCTCCTCGACCACGACGGTCAAGCCCAGAATTTCGACGATTCCTTTGGGTACGCCGATTCGGGTCCCCAAGCGGCGCTGATAGCCGTCGGGCACGAATTCGGGCGTGCCGCCCAAGTCCGCGATTCGGCGCGTCCAGAGCCATGCGTGGCGGGTTTCGTCCGCCAGATGACGCGACAGTTTAAGCTGCGAATCGCTGTCCTTGAGATGATTGATAATATTGAAGAGCAAACGGGCGCCGCGCAGTTCAGCATCCCGATAGAAACTGAAAATAATTATCTGTTTGTCGACCGGCGTCATACCGCGCCGATCGCCATAACCACGCTCTTCCCCACCCACATTCAATCCGTTGGTTAGGCCCATCGTCCCTTCTTTGTTTAGAGGATCACAACCGCTGATTGGACAGTCGGCGCTCTACGCGGTTAGAGCATAAGTAATGGATTCATTTTGACGGGTCAAGATAAGCGCAATTCACGCAGCGCCGTCTCGCTCTTGCCGTCCGCGCCGCTTATTGTACATATACGCGTCAAAGGATTGAAGGGCGGACGACTCGGGCCGCGGCGCGCTTGCAATCACTGACGCGCTGGCCTGGCGTCGTCAGCCCAGGATCGCCATGCCTCCATCACCTGATGCCTATTGGCTGGCGCTGCGGCGGGTCCGCGGCGTGGGTCCACGAACCGCGCGATTGCTGCTGGAACGTTTCGGCTCGGCCGAAGCGATCTTCGCCGCCGGAGAAACAGAGCTCGCCGCCGCCGGAATCCCGCGTCCGACCGCGCGTGCGATCCACGCTTTCGACGACTTCGCTCCGCTCGAAATGGAATTGTGCGAATTGCCCCGAATCGGCGCGCGGCTGGTCCGCTGGCCTGATCCGGACTATCCCCTCAACCTGAAGCAAATCGCGGATCCGCCGCCCTATTTCTTTATCCGCGGCCAGTTCGACGCCGCCAATCCGCGATGCGTCGCCGTGGTCGGCGCGCGCGCCGCGAGCGAAGTGGGCCGCCGGATGGCGCGCCGGCTCGGCTTCGAGTTAGCCGCCAAAGGCTATATCGTCGCCAGCGGCCTCGCACGCGGCATCGACGCGGAAGCCCATCAGGGGGCGCTCGACGCTGGCGGCCAGACGGTCGCGCTGATGGGCTGCGGAATCGATGTCATCTACCCGCCCGAGAACCGCAAGCTGGCCGAAGCGATTATCGACGGGCATGGCGGGCTGATTTCGGAACTGCCGGTCGGCACGCCGCCGATCGCGGAGAACTTTCCCGGCCGCAACCGCCTGATCGCGGGACTGGCGCTGGGAGTGGTGGTGGTCGAGGCGGCCGAAAAAAGCGGCTCGCTGATCACCGCCCGGATGGCGCTCGAGCAGGATCGCCAGGTTTTCGCCGTCCCCGGCAGCCCCTTGACCGGACGCAGTCGCGGCAGCAATCGTTTACTGAAGGACGGCGCCCGGCTGGTCGACTGCGTCGAGGACGTGATCGATGAGCTGGCGCCGCAGCTTGACGGATCGGCTGTCGCAGCCGTGAAACCGGCGCCGAGGGACGACGGAAAAGGATTGCGAACGCGCGCGCCGATTGCGGCCGATTCGGAGCCTGATGAAGTTAAAATGATATTGAATACGCTTCAAGACGCCGAAAAGCTTCATATAGATTCGATCATTGAAAATTCCGGACTTAACGCCAGAATCGTGCTTAACTTACTGACAGACCTTGAGCTTAGGGGCCTCGTGACCCAATATCCGGGCAAGCTCTTTTCCCTGGCCTGACCGATTCAAGTTTCGTCGCGAGCAGCATAAAGGGGCTCAGGAGTGGCCAAGAATCTCATAATCGTTGAATCGCCAGCCAAGGCGAAGACTATCAAACGCTATCTCGGCGCCGACTTTCAGGTGACGCCTTCAGTCGGTCACGTCGTCGATCTGCCCAAAAGCAAGCTGGGCGTCGATATCGAGCATGATTTCAAGCCCGAGTACCACGTGATCGCGGGCAAAGCGAAGGTAATCGAGGGCATCAAGGCCGCCGCCAAAGGCAAGGAAAAGATCTTTCTCGCCACCGACCCCGATCGCGAGGGCGAGGCGATCGCCTGGCATATCGCCGACCGCCTCGGCAAGGTCAAGGCGGGCGTTCATCGCGTGCTCCTGCACGAAATTACCGAACGGGCGATCAAAGACGCGATCGCGCGGCCGAGCGAGCTCAACCACAATCTGTTCGACGCGCAGCAGGCCCGCCGCGTCCTCGACCGGCTGGTCGGCTATCAGGTCAGCCCGATTCTTTGGGACAAGGTCAAGCGCGGACTCAGCGCCGGCCGGGTCCAATCGGTGGCGCTCAGGATTATCGTCGAGCGCGAAAAAGAGCGCGAAGCGTTCCGGCCCGAGGAATACTGGACGCTCGACGCCGACCTGGAGGCGAAAAATCCGCCGCCTTTCCGCGCGCGGCTGTTCAGCTATCGCGGCGAACGGATCGACAACAAGGCGCGCAAGCTGACCGAGGCCGAGGCGCGCGCGATTATCGCGGAGTGCGAAGGCGGAGCGAACGGCAAACCTGCTCCGTTCACGATTCGCAAGATCGAGCGCAAGGAGGTCCGGCGCTCGCCGGCGCCGCCGTTCATCACCTCGCGCCTGCAGCAGGAGGCGTCGCGCAAGCTCTATTTCCAGCCGTCGCGCACGATGCGCGTGGCGCAGCGCCTTTACGAGGGTATCGAGCTTGGCGATCAGGGCGCAGTCGGACTCATCACTTATATGCGCACCGATTCGCCGCGCGTCTCCGACGACGCGCTGGCCGCCGTGCGCGAATATATCGGCGAACGTTACGGCCGCAACTATGTGCCCGAAAAGCCGAACTTCTATCGCTCTGGCAAATCCGCGCAGGACGCTCACGAGGCGATTCGCCCGACCGCACTCGCCCGCGACCCCGAGTCGCTTGCGCGTTATCTGGACAAAGACGAACTCGCCCTCTACACGCTGATCTTCAACCGCTTCGTTTCGAGCCAGATGAACCAAGCGGTTTATGACCGCACCACCGTCGATATCGAGGCGGCCAACGCGACCTTCCGCGCGACCGGCCAGACGATGAAGTTCGACGGCTTCATGCGGGTCTATCTTGAAGGTCAGGACGAGGCGTCCGAGGACGACGAGGCGGCGAATCTGCCCGCGATGACGGAAGGCGAAATTCTCAAGCTGCTGAAATTCGTTCCCGAGCAGCATTTCACCCAGCCGCCGCCGCGTTTCACCCAGGCCACGCTGATCAAGGAGCTGGAAGAAAAAGGCATCGGCCGGCCTTCCACCTACGCCGCGATCATGGCCAGCATCCTGAACCGCGAATATGTCGAGGAAGACGAGAGCAAGCGGCTGCGGCCGACCTCGCTCGGCCGCGTCGTCTCCGATCTGCTGGTCGCCGCGTTTCCGGACATTATCGAGGCGGGCTTCACGGCGCAGATGGAGAACGAACTCGACGGCGTCGAAGAGGGGCGCGAGCACTGGGTCAAGGCGCTCAAGCGATTTTACGGGCCGTTCGCCAAACGCCTCGGCGAGGCGAAAAAGAAGATGCCCGAAGTCAAGCGCAAGGGCGTCCCGACCGGCCTCAAGTGCGAGCTCGACGGCGGCGAGATGGTGATCAAGTGGGGCCGCAACGGCGAGTTCCTCGCCTGCTCGAACTATCCCGAATGCTCCAACACGCAGGATTTCAAGCGCGACGAGCAGGGCAATATCGTGATCGTGCCGCGCGCGACGAGCGCGCCCGCCGCGACCGACGAGACCTGCGAAAAATGCGGGAAGCCGATGGTGCGCCGGCGGTCGCGTTTCGGCGAGTTTCTCGGCTGCTCGGGGTATCCGGAATGCGACGGAATCAAGCGCACGCGCAGCGAGCCGGTGCGCACCGGCGTCGCCTGTCCGGAGTGCAAGGAGGGCGAACTCCTCGAACGGCGCAGCCGCCGCGGCAAACTGTTCTACGGATGCGGCCGCTATCCGAAATGCAAGTTCGCGAGCTGGGACAAGGTGATTGCTCAGCCCTGCCCCGATTGCGGCTCGGCCTACCTGGTCGAGAAGATCACCAAGCGCGAAGGCGCGCGCTGGCAATGCCCGAACAAGGATTGCGGCTACGCGATCGCCGCCCCTGAAGCCCCGGCTGAAAGTTCCAACGCGGTGGCTTCGCCCTCAGCCCCGGCGTAACGCCAAAGCCGGCTCGCGCCGGCATCCGGCGGATTGCCGATTAACTGTAGCGGGCGCGGGAGCAGGTCCCGCGCCCGTTTATTTTGAATCAAGAGGCGAGGCCGTACAGTTCCGCGACGTTGTCGTGCAGGACCCAGTCGCGTTCCGCCTGCGGCATCCGGGCCGTATGTTTCTCCAGCAGCTCCTGCGAGCGCGGCCAGGTCGAATCGCTGTGCGGATAGTCGTTCGCCCACATCAGGCGCCGCATGTTGCACATCTCGCGCATCTGGAACGCGACCCAGTCGTCCTGGAACGTCATATAGACGTTCTCGCGGAAGTAATGGCTCGGCGGATGCGACAGTTTCGCGCCGGTCATCCAGAACCGATGCCGATCGTAGGCGTGATCCATCCGGTACATGAAGTGCGGCGCCCAGCCGGCGTCCGCCTCGACGCAAACGATCTTCAATTTCGGATGGCGCTCGAAGACGCCGCCGAAAATGAACGTGCCGATGATGTCCTGGTTGCCCCGGATAATCGACATGAACGAATTGATCTTCGGCCCGCGCGGCGGCTTCGCCACGCCCTCGCGCGAAGTGAGGATATGGAAACTCAGCGGCATCTTGAGCGCGATCGCCGCTTCCCAGAAATCGTCGTAAATCGCGCTGTCGTAATCCTCCTGCACCGGGAAACCGGGCATCATCACGCCGCGCAGACCCATCGCCTTGATTTTTTCGAGATCGCGAATTCCCTCCTCCGGCGTGCGCATCGCGGTCTGCCCCAATCCGATCAGCCGCGCCGGCGACGGTTCGCAATACTCCGCGATCCAGAGGTTGTAAGCGTCGAAACAGGCCTTTTTGTAATCGGGGTCGGGATGGTTGCACAGGATCATCCCGACGCTGGGATAGATGACCTCGCCGGCGACGCCGTCGCGATCCTGATCCGCGATTCTCGCCTTGGGGTCCCATCCGCCCCGCAGCAGTTCGTCGAACTTGGCACGCGCCGCCGCTCCGGCCAATTCCTCGGCGGTCTTGCCCGCGGCGACGACCAGCCCGATCGGCAAGGTCTCTTTCATTCCGTCGATTACGACGGTGTCGCCGCGCCGGTCGTCCCACACCATCCGCGGCGCGGTTTCGCGGTACTTGCTTTCGATTCGCGGCAGATAAGTGTCCGGCGGCTCCATCACGTGCGAGTCCGCCGAAATTATCGGTTTCGAAGTCACCCTGTTGGCCATGGCTGCTCCCCTTCCGACGATTAGAATTGCTAAATCGATCCCCTAAGCATTTCTAATCGATCTCAAGGCCAGGCGTAAAGGCGAACGAAGACTGAATGAGGCGCGAACAACCGAGGATCACCAACGCGGAGGCGACGAGCCTAAAGCGCTTGCCGGAATCGTCCAGCGCAGCGGCGCGCCGTCGATCTCGATCGGCGGACGCAACCGTCGCGCCCGGCCCCACGGCGTAACTTCGTCGTCCGGCGCGAGGTCGTCTGGAGTCTCCGGCGCGAGCGGCGCGGAATCCTCTCCGCGATGTGGATACGCCGTGAGCAACGCCGCGGTTCGCGCCAGCGATACTCGCGACACGGTCGCAGTTCCGCCGACAATTCGCCGCGTCATCCCGCGCAGCGCCGCCGCGGCCATCAGATAGCCGGTCGCATGGTCGAGCGCCTGCACCGGCAGCGAAACCGGATGATCGGCGCCGGCCAGCCGCATCCCCGCGTCGGCGATGCCGCTGCTCATCTGCACGAGGCTGTCGAAGCCCCGGCGCGTCGCCCACGGCCCCGTCCATCCGTAGGCGTCAAGCGTCACCTCAATCAGGCCGCGACGCGAACGGCGAATCCGCTCCGAATCGAAGTCGAGGCCTGCCAACGCGCCGGGCCGGTAGCCGTGAACCAAAATATCAGCGTCGGCGAGCAGGGCTTCGAGCGTCTCGCGGCCGGCGCCGGATTTCAAATCGAGCCGCGCGCAGCGCTTGCCCAGCGTGACTTCGGGCGCGATCGCCGGTTCTTCCCAATCCGGCGGGTCGATCCGCAACACCTCCGCGCCAAGGCCGGCGAGAAAACGCGTCGCCACCGGGCCGGCCAGCACGCGAGTCATATCGAGCACGCGCACGCCTTCGAGCGGACGCGATCGCGAAATCGGCCATGCTGGTGGTGAACCAGCCTCGTTCGTTTCGCGAGTGACCAGCGGCTCCGCGGCCACGGCGCGGCCTTGCGGATGCGCCCGCCATTGCTCGGCCGTGCGCATCGCCGCGGCGCATCCGCGTTTCGCGACAATGGCGGATTCGAGATCGTCGCCGCGCCAACGCGCGACCGCCGCCGCTACGGCGTCGCGTTCCGGCGCGACGTCAAGCGCGGTCAGCGCTGCGGCGCGATGATGCGGATTATTCGTATGCAGCCGGATCCATCCGTCGGCCGTGCGATAGTCGCCCGCAAGCGCTTCCCAGACCGGCGGCAGCTTCCATCCCTGCGGCCGAATCGACCATCCGAACCACATCGAGGCCAACCGCCGATCGACCGTGACGGCGGGAACGTCGCGATACCGCGAGCCGATCAATTCGGACGCGGCAAGCGCCGCCGCTCCGATCGATGCCGCCGCCAAATCGGATACGGCAAAGATCGAGGGCAGGTCGCCCTCGCCGGCAAAATTAAGGTTGTCGATTAAGCGCGAATCGCCGCCGAGCGCGCGCCAGATTTCCGCAAGCATCGCGGCGGATTGCCCGGCGGCGGCCATCGCGAAAGCGCGCCGTTATTCGCGCTCCATGAAGCCTTCGAGATTGCGCGAACGGCCGGTCTGGCGCAGCTTGCGCAGCGCCTTGGCTTCGATTTGGCGGATTCGCTCGCGTGTGACGGCGAATTGCTTGCCGACTTCTTCGAGCGTGTAGTCGGTTTTCTGCCCGATCCCGAAGCGCATCCGCAGAATCTGCTCCTCGCGCGGCGTGAGCGTCGCCAGCACCTTGCGGGTCTGCTCGCCGAGATTGCCCTGAATCGCCGCCTCGACCGGCGAGGGCGCCAGTTCGTCCTCGACGAAATCGCCCAGCGAGCTTTCCTCCTCGTCGCCGATCGGCGTTTCGAGCGAAATCGGCTCCTTGACGATCTTGAGCACGCGCTGAACCTTGTCCAGCGGCATCTCCATCTGTTCCGCGATCTCCTCGGGCCCCGGTTCGCGCCCCAGCCGCTGGACCAGCAGGCGGGTAACGCGCAGTAGTTTGTTGATCGTCTCGACCATGTGCACGGGGATACGGATGGTGCGCCCCTGATCGGCGATCGCGCGCGACATCGACTGGCGGATCCACCACGTCGCGTAGGTGGAGAACTTGTAGCCGCGCTGGTATTCGAACTTGTCGACCGCGCGCATCAGGCCGATATTGCCTTCCTGAATCAGGTCGAGGAAGCCGAGGCCGCGGTTCGTGTAGCGTTTGGCGAGGCTCACGACCAGGCGCAAATTCGCCTCGGTCAACTCTTTTTTGGCGCGGCGGCTCTTGTCCTGGCCGGAAGCGATCGTTTCGATCGAGCGGGCGAATTCGTCGATCGGCGCCTTCACCGCTTTTTCGACTTCGCGGATCGTCTTCTGCGCTTCCTTGATCCGCGCGGCGATATCCAGCAGGTTTTCGCGGGTTCCGTTGACTTTCAGCAGATGGCGCCGGTCGGCGACCTCCGCGGCTTCGCGCATCAACTGGTTCTTGCTGCGGCCGGTCGCCTCCTCGTAATGCGTGATAAGGTTTTGCGCCTTGCGCGCCTCATCCAGCATCCGCCGCATCCGCTCGATCACTTCGTCGTAAACGCGGCGCGACAGCTCCAGTCCTTCCAGTTCCTCTTTGATTGCCTGGCGATAGCGTGCAAGCGCCTTTTCGAGTTTGGCCTTGTTCGGACCTTTGGGCTTGTCTTTGAGCTTGGATTCGGTTTCTTCGAGCCGCCCGCGCAACGAATTGAGCTTTTTGACCGCGGCTTCGAGCTTGAGCAGATGCTTTTCGTTCGCTTCGGGGCCGCGCTCTTCGTCCGACGAATCCGAAGACGGCTCTTCGTTTTCCTCAAACACTCCGGTCAGGTCGGCTTCTCCGGCTTCGACCTGCTCGCCCAGCGTGATGACAAAATCGAGCATCACGGGAGAACGCAGCACTTCGTCCGCGACCTCGTTTTCGCCGGCCTCGATCCGTTTCGCGATTTCGACCTCCTGCTCGCGCGAAAGGAGCTGGAAGTTGCCCATTTCCTTGAGGTACAGCCGCACCGGATCCGAAGATTCCGCAAGCGAATCCTCGGCCGCCGGCTCGGCGGCTTCCTCGGGTTCCTCTTTGCCTTCCGCCTCGAGCTCGGAGTCTTCGCCCGCGGTCGGCACTTCATCGAGGACCTTGATATCCATGTCCTCGAAGCTTTCGAGCGCCGCACGCAGATCGGTCGGCGAGGCGACGTCCTGCGGCAGAAAATCGTTGACCTGATCGAAGGTCAGATAGCCCTGCTCGCGGCCGAGATCGACGAGACCCTGCAAATCCTTGCCTTCGTACTTGGATTTCATCCTATTTCGCGTCACCCTTGGCCGGCCCCTGTCCGCCGGTCCATGCGCGCCTGCGCGCATCGGCTAAAGGCAACCCAATCCGCCGGCTGAAACCGTTCTTGGCCGCCCAAGATAAGAAATTGCATTAAAGACGATAAAACGATCGCCAAAGTATCTCAAAATATAACACCAACCGTTCCGAGTCAAAACTCGCCCATCCCCATCTCCGCCGCCCTTCTATAATATAAGGACGGTCCAACGCAAAATCGGCTTCATCGCGACCCCGATAATCGTAAACTCACGGCGACCTTGGCCTGCGCGGGACGGCGATAAGGGCCTTGCGGACCATCGGTAAAGTTCGCAAGCGTATAAATTCGGCGGCGCACCAATATAATCTAATCATCGCTCGTGCTGCTCCACCTCCTGATTCTTCTGCTCAGCTTCGCCATAATTTTGGCCGGTTCCGAGCTGTTCACGAACGGCGTCGAATGGGCTGGCCATCGCCTGGGAGTCGCCGAAGCCGCTGTCGGCAGCCTGATGGCCGCGGTGGGGACGGCGCTGCCCGAAACCCTGATTCCGGCCGTGGCGCTGCTGACCGGCCGCGACGACCCGACCGCCCATAGCGCGGTCGGCGTGGGCGCGATCATCGGAGCGCCGCTGATGCTCTCCACGATCGCATTGTGCGTGATGGGCTTGGCCGCGCTCGGTTATCGCCGGCATCGCGTGCAGGTGGCGCTTCGGGTTTCGCCAACCGATGTACGCCGCGACTTGGGTTTTTTCATACCGATTTTTATGGCGCTGCTTGCGATCGGCGCCGTACCCACCGCTTCGGTCGTACGCCATATCGTCGCCGCCGGCCTGCTGGCGATCTACGCCTGGTATAGCTTTGTGATGCTGCGGCTGAAACGCGCCGACAACGTCGAACTAGACCACGGACTTTATTTCGAACAAATCTTTCGCGGCGACCGCCATGCTCCGCGCTCGATAGTAACCTCGCTGCAAGTGCTCGCTGGAGCCATCGCGATTCTGGTCGGCGCAATCGAGTTCGTCGATCAGATCATCCTGTTTTCGCAACATGCGAAGCTGAATCCGGGCGTGCTGGCGCTGATTTTGAGCCCGCTCGCGACCGAATTACCGGAAAAATATAACTCGGTCGTATGGATTCGCCAGCGCAAGGACCATCTCGCGATGGCGAACATTACCGGCGCTATGGTCTTCCAGAGCTGTATCCCGGTCGCGCTCGGACTCGCTTATTCTTCGTGGCGGCTGTCACCGGCCGAAATGATCGGGGGCGCGGTGACGCTCGCGTCGAGCGGCCTGCTGTTCCTTAACGTCGCCGACGGCGAAGTGGGCACGCCGACCCTGATGCTCGGCGGCGCCGCATACGCAGTCTTTTTGTTGGCGCTAGCCTGGTTGGGAACATTTTAAGCGAAAAAACGGGCGTCTCCGCACAAACGGAGACGCGCCGCTGAATCTGGTCCCACTGACGAGTTATCTAATTTTTCTTCGGCGCCGAATCGCCGCGGATTATTTACCGATGCAGAATTCGCGGAAGATCAGATCGAGCACGTCCTCGGTCGTGACGGCGCCGGTAATCGCGTCCAGCGCATCCGTCGCCGCCATGATATCGACCGCGACGATCTCCGGCGGCATCCCGGCGTTCGCCGCCTTGGTCGCCGCGGCCAGCGCCTCGAGCGCCGTTTCAAGCGCCGCGCGATGACGTTCGCGGGTGATTGCGACGTGGCCATCTCCCGAGTTTGAGGAATCCGCCAGTTCTTCGACCATCGCCGCCAGCCGCTCGCGCAGCGCGCCCAGTCCGTCGCCAGCCAGCGCGCAAAATTCCATGATCGGAAGCGCCAGTCCGCGCGCGCGCAACTCGTCAGCCGTGAGCATCGGCGGCAGGTCGGACTTGTTGAGCAGCGCCAGGCCTGGAAGCCGCGCGGCAAGCGCAATCACTTCGTCGTCCGCAGGCTCCCATCGCCGCGACGAATCGAAAACCGCGATCGTCAGGTCGGCTCCCGCCGCCGCCCGCCTGGTCC
Organism: bacterium; assembly: GCA_014896235.1. Taxonomy (GTDB): domain Bacteria; phylum Desulfobacterota; class Binatia; order Binatales; family Binataceae; genus JADMIL01. The sequence goes on from JADBKU010000007.1 coordinate 20,512, forward strand.
GTTCGATTCCGAGCTTTTCGACCGGATCGGCCTCGGCGCGCAGACCGGCAGTGTCGGCGAGCACCAGCGGAATTGGACCGATCGCGACGGTCTCCTCGATTACGTCGCGCGTGGCGCCCGGTATCGGCGTCACGATCGCGCGGTCGGATCCGAGCAAAAGATTCAGCAGGCTCGATTTGCCCGCGTTGGGCTTGCCGATAATCACCGCGCGGGCGCCGTCGCGCACGATCCGGCCGCGGCGAAAAGTATCGATCAGCGCACGAAGATCCGCCGCGAGCGCGTCGGCCGCGCGGGCGAATTCGGCGCGCGACGGCAGATTCAGATCTTCGTCGGAGAAGTCGATTTCAGCCTCGAGCCGCGCACGCAACGCGATCAACCGCGCGCGCAAGCCCGCGACCCGCTCCGCGAGCGCGCCGCTCAATTGTGCAAGCGCCTGCGCCAGCGCCGCGTCGCCGCGCGCGTCGATCAGGTCGGCGATCGCCTCCGCCTCGGTCAAATCGATTCGGCCATTCAGATACGCCCGCCGCGTGAACTCGCCCGGTTCGGCCGGCCGCGCGCCCGCATCCGCCGCAAGCGCGACGATTCGCCGCACGAGATAACGCCCGCCGTGGCATTGCAATTCGGCGACGTCTTCGCCGGTCAGGCTGCGCGGCGCGGGAAATACCGCGAGCAGGGCGCGGTCAACCGGCGCGCCTGATTTCGGATCGCGAACTTCGCCGAGCCTCAGCTCGCGCGGCGCGAGAGTCGGTCCTTTGCGCAACGGACGCCACAACGAACGCGCGATTTCGATCGCGCGCGGCCCCGACAGCCGCACGATCGCGACCGCCCCGGATCCGGGCGGCGTCGCCGGCGCGACTATCGTATCCGCGACATACATCGGAATCGTAATTTTATCACGCGAATGGAAACGCAAAGCGCCCGACGCGCCGTGCGCCGCCCGCGCGCAAGCTTAGAGGTTGCGGCCGTTGCGGCGCGCGTAGCCGCGATGGCGCCGCTTGCGCAGCCGGTTCTTCTCGGTGAATTCGATCAGATACTCCTGGCATCCCGGTGCGCCATCGGCGCCGGAACAACGCACGTACGATCCGTCCGGCTGCATCTCCCATTGGCATCGGTTGGGCTTCAGTTGCGCGTCAATTACGACCCGCAGCTCCTTCCGCAGTTCAGGACTTTCGATCGGGACGACCACTTCCACTCGGCTTTCGAGATTCCGCTTCATGCAATCGGCCGAGCCGATGAAATATTCCTCGGCGCCGCCATTGCGGAAATAGTAGATGCGCCCATGTTCGAGAAAACGGCCGACGATGCTCACCACGCGGATATTTTCGGAAAGGCCGGGGATGCCCGGCCGCAGCCGGCAGGTATCGCGCACGATCAAATCGATCTTGACCCCGGCTTGCGAAGCGCGATAGAGCGCGCGCGTCACGTCGACGTCTTCGAGCGCGTTCATCTTCATCTGGATCAAGCCGGGCGACGCCGCCGTATGCCCGCGGATTTCACGCTCGATCCGCTCGATTAGCGCGTCTTTCAGAAATACCGGCGCGGGCAGCAATTTGCTGTAATTGCGCTTCGGACGGCATCCGCTGGTCAGATAGTTGAACAGCTCGGTCAGGTCGCGGCCAATCGCGTCATCCGCGGTCAACAATCCGAAGTCCGCGTATAGCCGGGCGGTTCCCGGATGGTAATTGCCGGTGCCGATGTGCGCATAGCGACGCAGGCCGTTGTAATCCTGCCGCACGACGAGGATCGCCTTGCAGTGCGTTTTCAGACCGAGCACGCCGTAGGTTACGTGGATGCCGAAATCCTCGAGCCGCTCGGCGTACTGGATATTGGCCGCCTCGTCGAAGCGCGCCTTGAGCTCCACCACCACCGCGACCTGCTTGCCATTGCGCGCCGCGTCGCAGAGGTAACCGATGATGCGCGCGTCGTTCGAGGTGCGGTACAGCGTCATTTTGATCGCGCGCACCTTTGGATCGACGCTCGCTTCGCGCAGGAAACGCTCTACAGAAGTCGAAAAGGATTCGTACGGATGGGCCAGCAGAATCGAGCCGGCGTCGCGCAGGATGTGAAAAATGTTCCGTTCCGGCTCGGCCGCCAGGCGCGGCTCGTCCACCGGATGATGAGGCGGGTCGCGCAGGGCCGGGACATCGAGCTGTGCAAGCTCCATCAGGTCGCGCAGCGCCAGCATCCCGTCCGCTTCGAAAACGTCCGCGTTTTCGTCAAGGCCGAGTTCCGCCGCCAGCATCCCGCGATGCACCGGGTCCATATTCGGCGGCACTTCGAGGCGCACGATCGGCGCGAAGCGGCGGTCGCGCAGTTCGGTCTCGATCAGCGCGAGCAAATCGTCCGCTTCTTCCTCGTCGCGCTCGGTATTGGCGTTGCGGGTCACGCGGAAGAGTTCGCACGACGCAATTTCGACGCCGGGGAAAAGCAAGTCGAGATTGCGCGATATGACTTCTTCAAGGCGAACGAAGCGATGGCCGGCGCCGATGCGGATAAAACGTGGAATTCCCGAGCCAACGGGCACTTTCACGCGCGCCATCGAGGGTTCGGCCTCGCGCGGGTCGCGAATCGTCACCAGCAGATTAAGCGAGAGATTGGAAACGAAGGGAAACGGATGCGCCGGATCGATCGCCAGCGGCGTAACCAGCGGAAAGATATTGGCGTAGTAATAATCGCGGACTGAAGCGCGCTCGGAGGCATTCAATTCGTCGAAGCCAACCACCGCGATTCCGTGCGCCGCAAGCGCCTCGCGCAGTTCCGCCAGAATCTCGCACTGGCGCTGCTGCATTTCGCGCACCACCGCGTAGCATTCAGCGATCTGCCGCTGTGGCGTGCGGCCGTCAACGGTCAGCTCATGCACTCCGGCGGCGAGCTGCTGCTTCAGACCGCCGATCCGTTTCATGAAAAATTCGTCAAGATTTGACGCGGTTATCGCCAGAAAGCGCAGACGTTCGAGCAGCGGATTACGCGGATCTTCGGCTTCGGCCAGAACGCGCCGATTGAAGTTAAGCCAGGTAAGCTCGCGATTGAGATATAAATCGGGAGATTGCAGCAGCGGATCGATCGCCGGGTCGCCGAGTGCGCCGTCTTCGGATGTTGCCGCGGCCGAACCCGCGCCGTTGGTACTGAAGGCGGTCGAATCTTCAGCCGCGCTGTCCGGCGATTTTGGAACAGACCTCAGACCGGCAGATTGGGTGGTTGCCATAGGTTTCAGAAATTCCGCGTTTGCGTCCCTGCACAGCGCCAGTCTGAAGAACGCGTTCAGGCGCCCGCGAGCGAAATATTAGCCCGAGCGAGGGCGTCGGTGCTACCGTGTTGATAGCGCAATGATTGCTGTTCCAGCAATTTACAATTGATAGCAATAATCAGGCGCGTATTGCACATCACGAATTGCAGCGTCTCGCAAGAGCGGGAACGGTCATCCGTAGTCCCCGCCTTCATTAGATCGGAATACGTCGCTGGCGCCGCGCCATCGATGGGCGCTATCGTCAAACCCGTCCAGTCGGCGCTTGAATCCCTCCGGCGCATGGCGCCAGACCCTGATGACCACCGAAACCATCGCCTCACGGTTGCGATTTTAGGGCGGACCTCATGTACGGCGCGCAAAACAAGAATCCGATCGCACGGGCAGTCTTGTCCGTCTCGGGAATTTCCGGACGGCGCGCTTCGGCGGCGTCCTGCCGATGGAGCCTGATCGCCACAACCGCGCTGGCTGCAATGCTTGGGGTGGCGGTCGGATGCGCCACCGGCCAACGCGTCACTTCCGCCGCATCCGCTCAGTCCGCCACGGCGGCGGGAATCACCTCAGACCCGCAGGTCAGGCGGATCCTCGCCGAATCATGCTTCGATTGTCACGCCGATACTCCCGCGTCGGCATGGTACGTCCATCTGGCGCCGTCGCATTGGTTCGGCGCCTCGGCGCGGCAAGCGCTCGATTTTTCCAGATGGAACGATTACAGCGCGGCGCGACGGACGGATGAAATCGACGCGATCGCAAGGGTGGTCACGCGCGGTCAGATGCCGCCATTCGACTACACCTTGTTTCATCCAGCGGCGCGCCTGACAAATCAGCAAAAAGACATCATCAACGCCTGGAAGATGAAGCAAACGACTTCCCTCATCTCCGCACATTGACGCGAATCGGCGCCTATTCGCCGGTCAGAACGAATAGCTGACGGCCATGCCGTCGAGGAATGAAACCTGATTTGGACTAATCGGGCCGGGCGGCTGGGTAAGCGGAATCAGCCGCCAGCGATCCGGCTGCAGCGCATGCTCTTTGTGCAGATGAATGAACAGTTCGGTCGTGCCCCAGCCCAGAATGCCAGCGCCGACCACGTCGGAGAACCAGTGGGCGTTATGGCCCATCCGGCCGAATCCGTCGAGCAGCGCGAGCGAATAGATCGGCGCCGCGACGTACCATCGATTGTCAAAATATTCGCTGACGCCAGCCGCGAGGCCAAACATCGGGGTCACGTCGCCCGACACGAATGACGCGCCGCCGTGAAAAAACGCCGTATGACTGCTGGTCTGCCTTGGCCGCAGGCGGCCAAAGGCGGCCTTGATACCGATATCGAGGAGGGTAGCGACTCCGGCGCCTTCGCCGGCGGTCAACGCCAGATGGCGCGCGCGATCGTCGCCTTCATAAAGTCCGTACGCGTACATCAGCCCGGTTGCGGCGCTGACCGAATCGTAACTGACATTTTCGAGCAAATTGGCGTCGCTCGACGACATCGAGCGCAGATGGCTCTTCATGGTTTGATCGAGCGCGAACGAGCCGCCCCAGACGGCGCCGAGTCCGGCGGTCACGAGATAGAATTCGGGTTTGCGAAAGACGCTGTTCGGACTCGTGATATAGAGCGGCGAGGTGACGATATCTTCGAGGTCGAGCTGCGTGTTGTCGATAAGATAACCGAAATCTCCGACTACGTCTGAACCCGCCTCCGATAGCGATTGCGCCGCAAGCGCCACCGGCGAGAACATGAAAAGCGCCAGCATCGCTGCAACCGAAACGCCAAAGATCGCTTTCGCCATCGGTGCGCCTCGACTTCAAAGTTTTTCCAGTGATTTCGGTTGCCCTTTAGTACGAAACCCGCGATTTCCGGTTTCACGAATGCGAACGACGCGATCATCGATGGACGGCGACAATCGTTCGCTATCGCAAGCTATCGTAACGCCTGAGTCGATACGGCGTATGGTTCCATCGGGATTGTAATTCGATGACGGATTTACGCACGAAGAAAAAACTTCGCGCCGATCCATGCATCGAGGCGACCGGCCGAGCCGGAAGTTTCTCCCGCCGTCGCGGGCGAGAATAATTCTCGTGCGCGAACTGCCAAATGCGGCGCGATCGTCCGAAGAATTGCCAGCCGCGCGGAACTAAAGTTTCGGGAGCGGCAGCGCGGGACGGGCGCGCTCGTAGGCGTCGGCGACGCGGAAAACCGTCGCTTCGTCGAAGGGCCGGCCCACAATCTGCATCGAAAGCGGCATCCCGTTCGGCGCGATCCCGATCGGAATCGCGAGCGCGGGCTGCCCAGTAACGTTGAACGGCGCGGTGAAACGCAACACGTCCGCAACCATATCGACCGATTGGCCGGAATCGTGCAGGGCGCGCCCGCCCGAGGCGATTCGCGGCGCCGGTATCGCGGCGGTCGGCGCCGTCAGCACCGTGAATTTTCCCAGCGCGTCTAGCGCCTCGGCCAGCACCGCGGCGCGCGCGCGCTGGGCGCGGACGTAGTAGATCGCCGGCGTCAGCATCCCGGCTTCCAGCGTGCGGCGCACGTCGTTGCCATAATCGTCCGCCCGAGTACGCATCCACTCTTCATGATACTCGGCGGCCTCGGCGAACATGATATTGGTCGCGACCGACGCGGCCATCGCGATCGACGGTATTGAAACGTCGGCGACCTCCGCGCCGAGTTCGCGCATTTGACGCATCGCGGCGTTGAATCCGTGCGCGACGTCATCCGAAAGGCCGATCGTCAACTCCTTGATCACGCCGACCCGCATCCCCTTGATCTCGCCGGTCAAGGCGGCGGCGTAGTCTGGCACGGGTTCGCCGCTGCTGGTCGAATCCAGCGGGTCGCGTCCGGCGATCGCGGAGAGCATCAGCGCGGCGTCGCGGACGGTGCGCGTGATCGGACCGGCGTGATCGAGCGAATCCGACAGCGGCAGCACGCCGTAGCGGCTCACGCGGCTCCACGTCTGTTTCATCCCGATACATCCGCAGAAAGCGGCCGGAATCCGAATCGAGCCGCCGGTGTCGGTGCCGATCGTCGCGGCGGCCATCCGGGCAACGATCGCCGCGGCCGATCCGCCGCTGGAGCCGCCGGGGATTCGCGCGATGTCGTAGGGGTTGTGGCAGACGCCCCAATGCGGGTTGCTGTTGGTGGTGCCGCACGCGAATTCATGGAGATTCAGCTTGCCCAGCAAGACCGCGCCGGCGGCTTTCAGGCGCGCCCACAAGGTGCAGTCGTGATTCGGAACGAAGTCGGCCAGAATCTTCGAACCGCCGGTGGTCAGGATTCCCGCCGTGTAGCACAGGTCCTTGAGCGCGACGG
>JADBKU010000008.1 GCA_014896235.1 bacterium
GCCGTCAAATACACTCCGCGCGGAGGTTCGGTCACGCTCGAAGCGCGGGCGGCGTCGATGAACGGCGGCGCGCAGCGCGGGGTCGAGTTGATCGTCGCGGATACCGGCGAGGGCATTCCGGCGGCGGACATTCCCCGGCTGACGGAGCGATTTTATCGGGTCGATCGCGCGCGTTCGCGCGAACTCGGCGGCACCGGATTGGGCCTCGCGATCGTGAAACATATCGTGCAGCTCCATCGCGGCGCCTTGAAAATCGAAAGCCGGCTGCGCGAGGGCACGACGGTCACGGTATGGCTGCCGGCGAGCGACGCGCGCCCGGCGTCCTGAGCGTTTCGTCCGGCGAACCGCAACCGGGCGCGGCGGCTTGCGGCGCGTCCACGGCAACGTCGTGATGAACGAACGGGTCGATTCGTTCGAGGCGGGCGGCAAGCATATTTCGCTGCCCGTGATGGGCGTGTTTGAGATCGACGGCCACGGCAAAATCAAGGCCTGGCGCGACTATTTCGATCTCGAAATGTACATGAAGCAGCTTCGTTAGACAGGACGGCCGGCGGCTGGGCGGAAATTCGCGATGGCCACTCGGGTCGCTCACGCGATAATCGGCGCCGCCGGCCATATCGATCACGGCAAAACCGCGCTGGTGCGGGCGCTCACCGGGCAGGAGACCGACCGCCTCAAGGAAGAGCGCGAACGCGGCATTTCGATCGATCTCGGCTTCGCCTGGTTCGAGCTGCCGGGCGGCGCGCGCGCCGGCGTAATCGACGTTCCCGGCCACGAGCGGTTCATCCGCAACATGCTGGCCGGCGCTCATGGCATCGATCTCGCCCTTTTCACTGTCGCGGCCGACGACGGCGTGATGCCGCAATCGGAGGAGCATCTCGATATCCTTCATCTGCTCGGCCTCAAGCGCGGCATTTTCGTAATCACGAAGACCGACCTCGCCGACCGCAAGCGGCTCGACGAAGTGCGGGAGGAAATCGCGCTGCTCGCCGAAGGCACCGCATTGGCCGGCGCGCCGATTATCGAGGTTTCGTCGCTGACCGGCGCCGGAATCGAGGAGTTGCGCGCGGAGATTGTGAGGCTGCTCGACGGCTTTGAGGCGCGCCGCCCGACCGGCCTGTTCCGCCTACCCGTCGATCGCGCCTTTGTAATCAAAGGGCATGGAACCGTCGTCACCGGCACGGCGATGGGCGCCGAGGCGCAGGTGGGCCAGCGGATGCGCGTGCTGCCGGCGAACGCCGAGGCGCGGGTCCGCGCGATCCAGGTGCACGGCGAGGCGGTCGAGCGCGCCGGCGTGTGCCAGCGCGTCGCGCTCAATCTTGCCGGGGTCGAACGGGTCGAACTCAAACGGGGCGACGTTGTCGCCGACGAGCGGCTGGATTTCGCCACCACGCGGCTGGATGCGCGGATCGAGATCCGGCCGGCCGCGAAGCGTCCGCTGCGCAACCAGCAGCGCGTCCGCTTCTACCTCGGCGCGGCGGAAACGCCGGCGCGCGCGATCGTGCTCGAAGCGCCGGGCGAAATCCCGCCGAAAAAATCGGCCTTCGCGCAACTCGTCCTTGACCATCCGATGGTCGCGCTGGCGGGCGATCGCTTCGTGCTGCGCGACGAAACCAACGTCCGCACGATCGGCGGCGGCGTTGTGCTGAATCCGCTCGGACGCCGCTTGCGCAAGCCGCTCGACGGCTACGTGCGCAATCTTGCGGCGCTGGCCGGCGGCTTCGGCGCGGACGCCGTGGCGGCGATGCTGGAGTTGGGCGGCGAGCTGGCGGCGCCGGCGGCGCGCCTGGCGATTCTGTTCAATGTTCCGGAGCCTGACGTCCGCGCGGCGCTCGGCGATGCGCGCTTCGTGCGCCTGACGCTCGGCGACGAGGAGGGCTTCACCACGGCGGCGCGATGGGACGAGCTGAAGCGGTTCGCCGCGTCCGCGCTCGCGGAACATCACCGCGCCAATCCGCTCGCGCCCGGCATGGAGATGGAGGCGATGCGCGAGCGGATGCCGTACGAAATCGCGCCGCGCGCCTTCCGCGCCCTGCTCGATCGCCTCTGCCGCGAAACCGGAATCGTGCGCGAAGAGAGCGTCCTGCGCCTGCCGGCGCATCGCGTGCAATTGGGCGGCGCCGCTGGCCAGATGGGCGAACAGGTCGAGCGCATCCTGAGCGACGCGCGCTTTCAACCGCCCGATCTGGCGCAGCTCGCGGCGGCGCTCGGCGCGCAGGGCGCCAACCAGGCGCGGTTGCGCGCGGTGCTGGCCGCGATGGAACGCGAAGGGCGGATTGTAAAGGTGGCGGCCGACCTTTATTTCGCGCGCGCGGCGGTTGACGCGGCGCGCGAGTTGATGGCGCGGCGAATTGCGGCCGACGGTCAGATTACGGCCGCGGTTTTTCGCGATCTGCTGGGCGCGTCGCGCAAATTTTCAATCGCGCTGCTTGATTATTTCGATCGTTCGGGCGTGACGCTGCGCGTCGGCGACGTCCGCAAGCTGCGCGCCGCGCGCCGCGCCGATTAAGTTCGAGTGATTCGTATCCTCGGGCATCGGCATTCTCATTGAGTCCGATCGGTTCGGTAAGCGGGGCGACCGTCGCACGGATACCGAAGATCTAGTTGGCCGATGTGACAACCGTTGTCGCAAAGCCATACAATCGCGAATTCACAGCGCGTTGCAGGAGGTCTGTGCCGATGCCGGAGCGCCATCGCCAGCCCACTTATCCGGCCGCAATAAACTTCGCGAAAATCGTCTATGACCTCTTTTTAACGCCCATAGGCATTTCATTCGCGCGTCTCAGCGAGCGATTCGGCCTGTCGGAACGGACCATCGCGCGTTACGCGGATGAGCTGGCCGAAAAACTGACCAACGATGTCGGTCGGCCGATCATCGAGATTTCCGGCGCTGGCGCAAGCCGGCGGTTGCGGCTGGTGGGCGCGGGGATGCGCTCGGAGGGAACGGCCTATCAGGCGGCGTCGCTATACTTCGCGTTCCGCACGCTCGAATTCCTGCGCAAAACAGTAATCGGCGAGGGAATCGAACATTTTTGGGACGAGGCGCTCAAAACCCTGGAGACGCCGGCGCAATTGCGGCTGAAGGATATCGAGCGCAAGTTTCATGTGGTTCCGTACGCGCCCAAGGATTACGGGCCGCACGAAGAGAAGATCGACCTGATCCTGCGGGCGCTGCTGATGCAGCGGCGGCTCAGGCTGACCTATCGCCGCGCGGCTGGCGGCGCGCCGCGCGAGCATCGTTTCGCGCCATTCACACTGGTCGAATATCGCGGCGGACTTTATTTGCTGGGCCGCAGCGATCAAGGTCCGGGCGTGATTTACCTGGCGGTGGAACGAATCGAAGCGGTGGAATTCGACCGCGACGCCAATGGCGATCCGGCGCATTTTGCGCTGCCGCGCGGCTACAAGCCAGAGAAATACACCGACGGCGCTTTCGGCTTGATTGACGGTCCGGTCACCGAAGTCGAGCTGCTGGTGCGCAGCGACGATTCGTTGCCCTATCTCAAAAGCCGCGCGATCCATCCGACGCAGCGCTTCGTCAGGCGCCGCGACGGACGCGTCGTGCTGAAGATGCGCGTGCGCGGCACAACCGAACTGCGCAACTGGATAATGAGTTTCGGGCCATGGCTGGAAGTGCTCAGGCCGGCCGCATTGCGGGCGGAAATTGCGAGGCTCCATCGCGAGGCCCTGGACGCCTGTGAGCGTCCCGCGGCGCCGGATGCCGGGCGTCGCGGACGTATCGCGACCCGTTGAGCCGTGCGATGGCCCGGCGTTACACTCCATCGCGATGGCTGGCAAAGACGACGCCAATCCGACGCGTCAGGATCTGATCCGGCTGACCGCGCGCTGCAAGGCGGCGGGTTGAGCCGGAAAGCTGGGTCCGGCGGACCTGGAAGCCGTTCTGTCGCGTCTGGACTTCGGGCAACGGCCCGAAGTGCTCGTCGGTATCACTACCGGCGACGACGCGGGCGTGTATCTGCTGCGCGAAGATTTGGCGATCGTCAACACCGTCGATTTTTTCACGCCGGTCGTCGACGACCCGTTCACCTACGGCCAGATCGCGGCGGCGAACGCGCTCTCCGACGTGTACGCGATGGGCGGCGAGCCGCGCACGGCGCTCAACCTGGTCTGCTGGCCGCAATCCGGACTGCCTGCCGGGATGCTCGCGGAAATCCTGCGCGGCGCGCTCGCGAAGGCGGCCGAGGCCGGCGTCGCAATCGTCGGCGGCCATAGCGTGGCCGACGAGGAAGTGAAATTCGGGATGGCCGTGACCGGCGTGATCGATCCGCGCCGGATCATTCGCAACGTCGGCGCGCGCCCGGGCGACGCGCTGGTGCTGACCAAGCCGCTCGGCACGGGAATCCTGATGACCGCCTTCAAGCGCGACGCGCTCCCGCCCGAACAATATGCCGCGGCGGTCGCGGCGATGAGCGAGCTGAACGCCGCGGCGGCGCGCGCGATGCTCCGGTACGAGCCGCACGCCGCGACCGATATCACCGGCTTCGGCCTCGCCGGACATGCGATCAAGATGGCTGACGGCAGCGGCGTGACGCTGCGAATCGAGGAATCCGACCTGCCGCTGCTGCCCGGCGTGCTCGAGTTGATCCGCGCGGGGATGATTCCCGGCGGAGGGCGGCGCAACCGCGAGTTTTACGGTCCGCGCATGTCGATCGCGGACGAAGTTGCGGACGAGATGGCGGAGATCGTCTTCGATCCGCAAACTTCGGGCGGCTTGCTGATTGCGCTTTCCGCTGCGGAAGCGGGGGCGCTCGCGGCCGATCTTCAGCGCGCCGGCAACGCGGACGCGCGGATTATCGGACAGGTGGTTGAGCGCGGCGCTTTCGCCATAGAAATAGTTTAGCGCTCGTCGCTCGCGAATTCATTCTTTAGGCTAATAAATCTATATTTGAGCCGAAACAGATAGAACCCTCTGGTTGGCTGCTTCGCCCGTGCAATCTCGTTGCACGAAGATCGGGTTGCAGGCGCGAAACAAGCCAAGATCGGGTGTGTAAATCTGCATTTATTACACGGATGCGAAGCCCTCAGAATGATCGAAACCTCTAGTCTAAATGGCGTCTAGCCGTTCGTAATGAATGTTAAAGTGTGATTTTAGACGTAAATTCAACAATTTATGACGCTATCAAACCTTCAATTTAATACGGCACGCCGCTTGCGATAGCTGGTCGCTTGGTTTATCTACTTCTGGTGGAGGAGAATCATGAAGCAACGTGATATCTCGTTTGATTGGCGGTTCCGGCAAGGATTTCTGGCCGTAATCGCGATTTTGGGATTGTGCTTCCTCACAACAAGCTCGGCGATGGCCGCCGGGCTGTTTGGGCCGCGTTTCATCAAGCGGAACACCTGCAGTTCATCCGACTATCAGCACGTCTGGGTGACGGTCAGCGATGTCCTGGCGCATATGGGAAAGAGCGGATGGGTCTCTTTGACGCCGGGGCTGGCTATGGCGCCGATGCAGGTCGATCTGCTCAACGCCACCTCGACCGAGTGTTTCCTGGCCTCGCTCGGCTACACGTCAGGATTGCCGGTCGGCCGTTACCAGCAGATATTAGTCATCCTTTGGAATAACGTCGGCCCAGGAAAGGGCCACGGACATGGCAAAGGCAAGGGCAAAGGAGGCGGCGGTTCGGTGACGCCTCCGGAGACCAATTATTGCTCGTCGATCGGAACGTATGACTGCGTGCAGCTAGCGGACAACAGCTTTCATCCGCTGTTCGTCAATGCCGAGACGCATACCGGCCTGCGCATCCCGCCCGGCCAGATCGCGCGCGGCGGCCTCGACGTAACCACCGGCGAAGTGCTCGACCTCGACCTCGATTTCGACGTTTGCAGTTCCGTGGTCGAAGCCGGCCATAGCGGGAAGTTTATCCTGAAGCCGGCGCTCACTCACGGCGAAGCCGACGTCAGCCCGCTGCTCAACGGCACGATCGTGGTCGGTTCCAGGAATGGCGAAACGGTCACTCCGAACACGAGCTCGCCCGTGGCTGGCGCCAACGTTTACTTGGAAAGCCAGTCGCAGAACGTGACGATTTATCCGGTCGCGAGTCCTGCGACCACCGCGCCGGTTGAAAACCTGCTCGCGACGACCACGACCTTCGCGGACGGCGGTTTCGCCTTCTGCGCTCCGCCGGCGGGCGACTACGAGATCGTGAGCGACGCCGATCCGATGCCCGTGACGAACAACTCGTCGAACGCGACGATCACCACCGACGTGGCTATGACCGCCGAAGGCGCGACCGCGGGCACGATTCCGCTGCTCGACGACGGCACTGGCCCGGCGTTGCTCGAATCGCTCTTCACCACGCAAAATACGACCTCGCCGCCGGGCGCGGGCGACCTGATCAACTATACCGGCACGCAGCCGTTCACTGGCACGGCCAACACCACCGTGCAGGCGATCGTGCCTCCGCTGCCCGGTACGATGCCGGCGCTGCCGAGTACGACTTCGGTTGGCCCAATCGTAAACGACGGTACGCTGACGCCGATTCCGCCGCCCGCGACGGTGGCGACGGCGTCCACGCCGAACGCCGCCGATTGTCCGAATATCACTCCGGCGCCGACCTGCCCGACGGGTACGAACTGCGCCTGCTTCACGCTCGCGCTGCCGAACAGCAACCCGGTGATCGGATCCGCAACGAACGGTTCCTATACCGCGCCAGCGGGGAATTCAGCCGACTACTCGGTTGTGGGTTACGCGTCGAAACTGGACGGCAGCGGCACGCCGGAGTGCAGTCCTTCGGCGCTGATCACCGATCCGGCGACGCCGATCGCGATGGCGACGAATCCGCTCCTCATCCCGACCCCGGTGTTGGAATTTACCGGCTGCGATTGATCGGTTAACCAACCTCTGCTGACACCAACGGCGGCGGAATCACAGGATTCCGCCGCCGTTGTTTTTCGACCGGCGATCGAAAGTTATCTCGTCCCAGCAGGCGCGCAATCCGCAGTCGGCTCAATCCGCCAGTTGCGTGCTCCACTCGTCGAGCAGAGCGTAGCCGACCGCCAGCAGCGTCGGGCCGAGGAAAACGCCGATAAATCCGAAGGCGAGCGCGCCGCCGAGCACGCCGAACAGCACGATCAGAAACGGCGCGCCGCCGGTGCGCGCGATCAAGTAGGGTTTCAGCACGTGGTCAACCAGGCTGCCAGTGATGACCATCCACGCCGCGAGGAAAATCGCCCACGCCCGCTGATCCTGTAAATAGAGCCATCCCGCCGCCGGACCCCACAGCAAAAGCGGACCCATCGGCACGAAGGCGAGAATGAAGGTGCCAAACCCGAGCAGCGGCGCACCCGGTACGCCGGCGATTAGAAAACCCAACCCGCCGAGCGCGCCCTGAATCAGCGAGGTGCCGATTACGCCGTAAACCACACCCCTGACCGTGTCGTGAGCGACGGTCAGCAGATGCTCGCCGCGCGCGCCCGCGAGCTGAATCGCAAGATTGCGCAGGCGTGCGGCCGCGGCTTCGCCGTCACGATAGAGAAAAAAGCAGACCACCAGGCTCAGCGTGATATCGAGCAGTCCGTGGCCGATCGCCTTGCCGAGGTCGAGCGCGTACTCGCGCAGCGGTTTGACCAGCGCGCGGACCGCCTCCGTACGCGCGGCGGGATCGGTCGCGAGCCGGTTGAGGTAATCGTGAATGTGAAAGCCCAGCACCGGGATGTCGCTGAGCCAGGCCGGAGGTTCACGCGGCCCCTGCTCGAACCCGCTGCGAATCACGCTCGTCACGGCGCTCACATTTTCCGCAAGGCCGTTGCCGACGGCGACGAACGGCGCGACGATGACCGATGCGAGCGCGAGCGTCATCACCAGCGCCGCGAGCGTCGCGCGTCCGCCGAGGATCGCCGTCAACTGGCGGAACAGCGCCCAGGTCGAGAAAGTCAAAATCGCCGCCCACAGAATCGCGGTGGCGAACGGCAGCAGCACCAGCGCGCATCCGGCGACCACCAGCGCGAGAATCGCGATCGCGATCACCGCATGGATCATCGGGGCCGCCGCCTCGCCATTCGCCGCCGGCGTTCGCTGGCCGGCGGGCGGCTTTGTCGCCGGTACTTCCGCGCCGGATCGGCGGGTTCTAATCGCCTTGGACACGCAGGCCCAGCCTGTCATCGCTCGCGGCCATTGACAACCACTTTCGGCGCCTGACCAGCCGCGCCGCTGACGCGCCGAATTATCGCGGTGGGGTCGGGATTGACGGCGGCGTGGCCGCGGCGAGTCCGTCCGGACTGAACGCGACGACCATCAGGCGCATGAACGGGTCGCCGCGCGGCGCGGCGCCGAGCCGATGCGGGTACGGAAAATAGACCCGATTCCCCGCCGCCTGATATTGCCGCGCGAGCGGCGCGAGCGCGTCCCACGTGCCGACCACGCCCACGCCCACCTCGTTGTCCGGCAGCGGACCGAGAAACAGCCCGTTCGAGGTGCGCGGATCGGGATCGTTCGCCGTATGCGCCGGCAGCAGGCCCGCCTGCTCCGCGCGCATCGGCGTCAACCGCGCGATTGGGCGATTTGCCGCGAGCCATTGTTGCCCCGCCCGGAGCATCTGCGCGAAGCGCTGCGCATCCGAGCGGCGCTCCATCGCCAGCGCGCCGACGCCGCGCCAGCGCGCCAGCTCGGAGTCGGGCAGGCGATAAATCGCGACGCCGCCGCGGCTCTCGGGCTCGATTCCGAGCGCGCCCAGCAACGGCGTCCATGCGGCGCGGTCCCGCTCGTCGATAATGACGGTGCGCGCCTGATGGTTCGCGGCGAAAGCGAAGAACTGATCCGCAAAATCGGGAATCACGCTCCGCCGCAGCAACGCGTTGACCGCCGGCCAGCTTTGGAATTCGCGCGGCGTGATGCTGGTCCATCCGCCCGCCATCCGGAAATACATCCCGGAAAGCGCCTGCCAGAGCATACTCGGACCATTCGCGCCGTAGGGCAGCGCGACCGTGATTTCGCCCGGTCCGAGCGCCTGGCGATAGTCGCCGTTCGCGATAAACGTGGGCAAATCCACCGGCGTGACGTGGCCTGACCTTCCCGGATTTGGCGCCATGAAGAGCGCGATCGCCGCCAGCGCGACGAGTTTCGCGCGGCGGCCAACCGCGGCGTCCGCGAGCCAGAGCGATGCGATCAGCGCCAGCGCCAGATCCGCATAAAGCGCGAAGCGTGCGGGAAGCGCGTTGTCGATTAGCGGCAGGTGGCGCACGATTTTCCACGGCATCGGAACGGTTTCGGCGCCGGCCAGATGCAGGCGCGGGCCGAGCGCCGCCACGGCGGCGATCGCGGCGCTCCAAACCAGCACGCGGGCGCGCGTTTCGCCGCGATGCGCTCGGAAGTGGAGAATCGCGATTACGATCAGCGGCAGGCCGAGGTAGCCGCAGGTATCGACCATCGCGCCCGGAAACCGGCGCGAAAGATCGGCGAGCGGCGGCAATTGGCCGATCCAGTTCGCCGGTGTCGGGACGATAAAATTGAGCAGATCGGCCGAATAGGCGCCGGGAGAATTGATCGGCGAGCGCGGATGGCCGGGGCGGAAAAAAAAGTAGATATATGGCGAAACCGCGGCGCCAGTAATCGCATATGCGGCAGCGAGCGGCGCGGCTAGCGCGCGTATCCGCGAGCGGTTGGCGTTGTCGCCGAACCAGTGGCCGAGCGTGATCGCGATCGCGCCGAAGAAGGTCAGCGTGGCGATAATTTCGAGCGAAATCAGAAACGTCGCGGCGAGGGTGGCCGCCAGCGCTATCACAAAAACTGACGCACTAAGCTCGCCGTCCAGCCGGCGGATCGCGAGATGGACGGCGAGCGGAATCGTAAACACCAGAATCAGCACCAGATGCGCGCTGAGTTCGACGAGCATATAGCCGGAAAAGGCGAAGATTGCGCCGCCCGCGAGCGCCGGCAGCCATCGCCCGCAAAGCCGCCGACAGAGCAGAAATGCGGTCCATCCGGCCAGCGCCGGAGCGAGCAGGCACATCAGGTTGTATGAGGCCACCGGACCGAAGCGAGCGGTGATCGGCGCCGCCGCGAACGCGGCGAGCGGCATCCCGGTGGTCCACGTGACGTTGAAGCCGGCCGGCGCCCAGAGCAGATCGGTCACGAACGGATTCAGATGATGCGCGATCGCGTACGGCCACCATGCGAGAAACCACATGTAAACCGTCGGGTCCTCGGTCGCGCCAAGATACGCCGATGAGGGATGGGCGAGCACGGCGCGGCCGAAAAGCGTTACCGAGACGACGAGATAGACGACGAAGGCGGCCAGACCGAAACGATCGCGGCGCGGGAAGGGCATGGTGGTCAATCGGAGTCACCTGAAATCGGCGTGGACGCGGCGCTCGCGCGTCGAATCGCGTCTCAGCTTAAACCGCCGCCGCGATCGCTCCAAGCGCGCCGTCCGTATGCGAATGTCGCGAGCGCGCGGAAAGAGAGTAAAATCATCCGCCCGATGGAAAGCGAAACCGATCTGGTGCGGCTGCTCGAAACGCTTTACGAGTCGAAGAATCCGACTCGGCGCTGGCTGCATCGCACGCGCCGCGACTGGATTGTCGCGAAGTTGCGGGAATGCGCGCGCGCCGGAGCGGGCCGCGCGCTTGAAGTCGGTTTCGGCGCCGGAGTCTATCTCGACACGCTGGCGGAGTCATTCACGGAAGCGACCGCGACCGATGTCGACGAAGGCAATCTGCGCCACGCCGCGGCGATCGCGGCGCGCCATCCGAATCTCACCCTTTTGCGTGACGATATTCTTGAGACCGCGCTGCCCGAGCGCGCCTTCGACGTTATCCTTTGCAGCGAAGTGATCGAACATTTCCCGGATTCGGCCGGAGCGCTCGCCGCGATGCGCCGGCTGATCGCGCCGGAAGGCAGATTGATTCTTTCGACGCCGCAGCGTTACAGCCTGCTCGAACTCGCGTGCCGGGTCGCGCTGGCGCCGGGCGTGATCAACCTCGTTCGCCGGATTTACGGCGAAGCGGTTTTTGAAACCGGCCATGTCAATTTGCTGACCGCGCGCGCCGCGACGGAGCAGATCGCGTCCGCCGGGTTTCGCGTCCGCGAGCGTTTCAGCAGCGGGATGTATCTGCCCGTCGCCGCCGAATTTGGCGGCGAACGCGGCCTCAGGCTGGAACGATGGCTCGAAAACCGGGCGCGCGGCGGGCGAATGGACTGGATGCTCTGGACGCAGTACTACGTCGCTGAGCCGGCGTGACGATTGCCGGCGTCATCCCGGCCGCGCGTTCAGTTTGAGCAGCACCCGCGGGCCGGCCGAATCGACCGGCGCCGATTCGAGAATCGGCGCATAGCAGGCGCGATCGGCGGGCGCGGCGGCCATGAAATCGGCCTTGCGCGCGACCACGAATCGCGGCGCATCGGGGCCGCATCGCAGACGATAGATCGGTTCGAGCGGCGCGGGTGAATAAAAATTCAGATCGCAGTCGCTCAGTCCAAGATGGACGGCCGCGGCGCCGGGCGGCAGCACCCGCGCGATCGCTCGGGCGAAACCCTTGAGCGTCTCCTGTTCGGCTTGCGCGGGCGTGATCAGGCCGAACCAGAAAAACGAGGCCGTCACCGCGAAGAGCAGCATGCCAAGCGCCTGACGTCGGAGATCGGCGCGCACCAACCCGATTGCCAGCAGCGTCCCGCTCGTCAGAAACGCGATCGCGACCGCGATCAGCGCGGGCGCACGGCGAGCGGCGAACGCGCCGGCGATTTCCAGCGCGCGGCGGTCGCCGGGATGCAAATGCCACCGCGGCATCGGCACGGTTCCGCGCCATATCGCGAAACCCAGCGCGAGCGCCGCGGCGCAAGCGGCGAGCGCGATCGGCGCGTTCGCGAGCGTGAAGGCGCGCGCAGTCCATCGCTCTCGCCGCGTATCGCCGCTGGCGCTTGCAAGCGCCCCGTCGATCGCATAGCCGGCGACGATCGCAAGCGGCGGGAAAGCCGGGAGTATGTAAACCAGGCATTTCCCCTGCGACGACGAGAAGAAGAGAAAGATCCCCGCGAACCAGCAGAGCGAATAAAAAATCGGCTCGGAGATCGCGCGGGATCGCGCGGGCGCAAGCAGAATCGCGGCGGCCGGCAGATAGAGCGTCCATGGCATGAAGCCGGCCAGCACATGCGGCGCGAAGTACCAGAACGGATGCGCGCAGTAGCCGGCGCCGCCCGCGCCAGTCGGGATGAACCTGCTCCAGAGATTCATCTCAAGCTGCCAATCGAGAAATTTCCGCCCGCCCTCAGCGTATCCCGCGACGTACCATGCGAGTCCGATCGCGAGACCGGCGGTGAACGTCAGAATCAGGCCGAGGCTGAAAATGTCGCGCCAGCGCCGACGCAGGAGCAGATAAAGTCCGGCGGCTGCCGCCGGCAGCACGATTCCGAGAACGCCTTTGGCGAGAATGCCGAGACCGATCGCGAGAGCGGCGACCGCGAAGAGGCGCGATCGCGGTTCGCCAGCCGCATCGGGAGCGCGGCCGTTCGCGGGCGCCAGCGCGCGCTCAAGCGCCAGCGCCGCTACGGTCGCGAACAGCGCCAACAGCGTGTCCATGCGCGGCTGGCGGGCGGCGTCGATAAAGAAATGGCCGGTGAGCAGCGTGGCCGCGGACCAGAAGGCCGCGCGCCGTCCAATCGCGGCGCATCCCCATGCGTAAATCGCGGCGCAGGTGAGCGCGGCGCCGAGCAGCGCGGGCGTGCGCAACGCCAGTTCGGTCCATCCGAGCGCCTTCACGCAGAGCGCGGCGACCCACCAGTACAGCGGCGGCACATGCACGTAGGGGCCGGGAATAAAGCGCGGCAGGATGACATTGCCGGCCAGGACGTCGCGCACCGCTCCGGACTCGCATACGCCAAGCTCGCGCGTAAACGGCGCCGTTGGGCCAAGGATTGCGAGAAATAGACACGCCACGGCGAAGGCTGCGGCGAAGCGCGCGGCTGAATTGCGCATTTCAGGCGCCGCCCGCCGCCGCGGATCGATCGGCCGGCGCGGTCGCGCGAGCCAGCGCTATCAAAGAGACGCCAAATGGAATCCGCGCGGCGCCGACGATGAACCGTTCGCTGGAAAAAATTTCGCGCAGGACGCGATTCAGCCACGCCGGCGGCATCGTCAAATCGTGGCGCGCGGCGGCAAGGTCGGGCGGCCGCAACCGCTGGATTATCCGCGCGCCCGCGATTACCGGAAACAGCAAAAAGTTGTAGTGGCTCAAATAGCTAATCTCGAAACCGCTGGCGTGCAGCAGTGCGCCGAGTTCCGCCGCCCGGAAGCGGCGGCGATGATGATGCGTGACGTCGTGTTCGCTCCACATCCACGGGCCGGCCGGCACGGTCGCAAGCAACGCGCCGCCCGGCTTCATGCGGCGATGGAGCGCGAGCAACGCTCTCGCAGGGTCGTCGAGATGTTCCAGTACGTCGGTCATTACGACGAGGTCGAACAGCGTCTCGCCGAACGGCACTTGATCCGGCAGCGCGCCTTCGGCCAGCGTCGCCAGTCCGCGCGCGGCCGCGAAGCTGATCGCGGTTGGATCGCTGTCCATCGCATAGAGCCGGCCGCGTCGCGCGAGCATCGGTGGACGTCGCGCGGCCGCATCCAGGTTCCAGAATCGCGGCGTCGGGCGGGAGCGTAAGGCGCGCGATCAACCGATCGACGATCGCGCGCCGGCCGCTGAACCACCAATGCGCGTCTTCGACCGCGGCAATCCGCGGATAGAGGCTGGCGTCCATCGCGGCTAACGGGCCGGCTTCTCGAAGCCCCAGGCGTCGCGCACGAGATAGAGCGGCCGGCCTTTGACTTCGTTGTACATCCGCGCCAGATACTCGCCGATGATGCCGAGAGAAATCAGCTGCACGCCGCCAAAAAAGAGCACTGCCACCATGATCGAGGCGTAACCGGGCACGTCGATGCCGCGGATGATTTTCAGTCCGGCGAGGAACAGCGCGTAAAGGAACGCGAACACCGATATCACGAGACCCAGGTAACTCCAGATTTTGAGCGGCAGCGAACTGAAAGAAGTGATCGCGTCGAGCGCGAAATTCCAGAGCCGCCAGTAACTCCATTTGGTGTCGCCGGCGCGCCGCGCTTCGCGATCGTACGAAATCGCGGCGTGGCGATAACCGACCCACGCGAACAGCCCCTTCATGAAACGGGTGCGCTCCGGCAGCCGCGCCAGCACGTCAACCACGCGGCGATCGAGCAGGCGGAAATCGCCGGTATCGCGCGGCGCCGGAATATCGGTGATGCGGTCGAAAATCCGGTAAAAGAAGCGCGCGGTCACGCGCTTCAGCCAACTGTCGCCGTCGCGCCGATTGCGCACGGCGTAAACCATGTCGAAACCCTCGCGCCACTTGGCGACCATTCGCTCGATCAACTCCGGCGGGTCTTGCAAGTCGGCGTCGATTGGCACGACCGCGTCGCCGCGAGCGTAATCGAGGCCGGCGCTGAGCGCGATGTCTTTGCCGAAATTACGGGACAGATTCACGATTTTTATCGCCGGGTTGCGCCGATGATATTCGAGCAGGCGATCGAGGCTGGCGTCGGTGCTGCCGTCGTTGACGCAGACGATTTCCCACGTCAGTCCGAGCTTATCCAGCACCGCGATCGTCCGCGAAAAAAACTCGTCAAGGCCGGCGGCTTCGTTATGAACCGGCACCACCAGCGAAAGATCGACGTGCACGGCATCGGATGGAGCCGGAACGCGCGGCGAGCCGGATATGGGCGCGGCAGGCGTCATCGCAATTCCATAAATCGGAGCACAACCGGCGCGTCATTTCGAGCGGTTTATGGCGAACAACTCGAAGTAGCCCTTGCCATAGCGGCCATAACGCCGGATTGGCGCGAGGCAGGGCGTGGCGGCCGGCGCGCGGTAGCGGCGCACGTCGCGATCGCCCAGCAACAGATAGCCGGCCTCCGGACGCGCCTCCAGCCAGCGGCACAGGCCGGCTTGCTGAGGATCGCCAAGCAGGATAAAGCGGCTGTGCGCGTAAAACGCCACGCGTCCGTCACGCGCGACGACCGCAATCGGCCGCCCGGCGGCGCGCTGCGCAATTTCCTCGCCGGCGTAGCGGAAGCCCCGCTGGTCGTAACCGATCGGCCACAGCGTCTGGGGCAGCATTGTGAGCGCAACGGCGACGGCAAGCGCGCTATGCGGCAGCGATAATTTCGTCGTACGTTTGGCAAATTCCACGAGAGCATCCGAAGCGACGCCCAAGCCTGCAATCGTCCATCCAAATACATACGGAATCAGATGGAGCATGAAACGGGCTCCCGTATAGGAAATCGCAAAACCGCCCGCGTAGGCCAACGTGAGCAGCATCAGCATCGCTTTGGCAAAATTCGCCACGATCGCGCGCCCCCGGTTCCATAGCCCGATCGGCAAAAGAATTATGGGAGCGGGACCCATCGCCCGGACGAAACCGACCAGCGTTCCGAGCGAATCCTCGCCGACTTTGCGAAGATAACGCATCGGGGCGACGAAAATCGGCGCCAGCGCCGAAACGTGCGTGGAATAGCCAAGAGCCTGCCAATGCCGTGAATTCGGCGCCACTTCGCCCATCCCATACATCATGGCGGCGGTGAATTCGCGGCTGAAAATCCAATGCCCGGAACTTATGCGCAGATAAACCAGATAGGGCGAGGCGATCAGCAGAAATGAACAGCAGAAAGTTATCGCGGCGCCGATCGACCATCCGAGCGACCATCGGCGCCAGAGCGGCGCTCCTAGAATCATGAAGATGGCGGCAAAAGGCAGGAATGCGATCGCTTCGGTGCGGAACAGATACGCGAATCCGCCGATCGCTCCCGCGGAGGCGATCAGCGGCAGGCGGCGGCGGTCAAGCGCGACGATCAGCGACCATACCGCCGCCGTCATCAGCATGATATAGCCAGCTTCAGTACGAACTGACGCGGAATAGGCGGCCATATCAGGATGGATCGCGGCCAGCGCCGCGGCGCCGATCGCCAGATCGCGACGGCCCATCGCCGCCCGCGTCATGCCAAAGATGGTCGCGACGGCCGCCGTGCCCATCACGGCCGACACCAAGTTTCCGGTCATTTCCCAACTTGGAATCGCCAGATGAGTGGCGGCGATCAATAGCGGGTAGAGCGGCGAAAAGACGTGATCCAGCGCTTGGCGAGGCAGTCCGCTGGCAAAATCCTGCGCCATCGCCAGGTAGGCGACGCCGTCGCCTGAGATGCAGTAACTGGTAAGACTCAGGTAGAGGCGAATCGCCAGCGCGACCCCGCAAATCCACGCCAGGATAAAGCCGTCGGAGCGCTGCTCAACGCTTTGCGGAAGCCAATCCGCGACACCTTGCGCTCCGCCCACCGCTCGCATTGAGCCGTAATCTTAATCGGCGGCGCGGGCGGCTCAAAACCGGGCGCAGAAATCCCCCCTCCTCGCTCCACAATAGAGCGGGAGCGGCTATGTCGGCGACGCCTGGGGCCGCTCAGGCTCTCAGAACCTTTGCGGCCTGAAGGCCCTTGGGGCCTTGAGCCACGTCGAATTGGACGTGCTCCCCCTGCTCCAACGATCGGAAACCGTTGCCGTCGATCGCGCTGTAATGGACGAAGACCTCCTGGCCGTCATCCATCGTGATGAACCCGTAGCCCTTTTTAGGGCTGAACCATTTAACCGTCCCGACTGCCATTTCCCCCGAAAACCTCCGCAAGGAGTACTTCTAATCCCCAAGCAGCGCGCCTGATGGCCCCCCGGCCTGCGCTGGCTCGATGACGGCGTATTATCACAACGTCGCGAGCTTACCAAGTGGGTAAATTCAAGCTGAAACGCGCCATCGTTCGCCAACAGCCAGAGTCCTTCGCTACCAGCCGCGAAAGCGCGTCGGCCGCGCATGCATGTGAAAATGATCAGGAATTTGCCGCATCACCTGGTCGATAATAAATTCGCCCTCGCCATATTTGGCGCGCGCGACCAGCGAGAGCGCTTCGACCATGAATTTGCGCTCATCGTCCGCCAGTTCGACGCGATGCTCGCGCAGGACGGCCATCGGCGTGTCGCACGAGTCGCAATCGAGGATTGCGAATCTGAATGGCTGCGTGAAGCTCGCATACCACGGTGTGTATTCTTTCAATTCGCACAAATCGCACTTGGCCATGATGCTTTAACGCATAGCTGCCCCGACATGCGCTGTTCAAGGGTTTGGGAGAAACCGCAGAATGATGGAAGATTGAGTCCGCGAATCGACGCACTAAATAATATTCGCCAGGGGAGCGGCAAATGGACGCGAAGGCGGCGGCCCGCGAGCGGTTCAAAGAATCGGAACGGCATTTGATCGATCTCAGCCACCGGATCCACGCGCATCCGGAACTCGGTTTCGAGGAGGAACGTGCGGCCGCGTGGATGTGCGAAACGATGGCCGACGCGGGTTTCAGCGTGGAGCGCGGAATCTGCGGGATGCCGACGGCGTTCGCCGCGCGCGCCGGCTCGGGCCCGCTGCATCTCGCGATTTGCGCCGAGTACGATTGCCTGCCGGGAATCGGCCACGCCTGCGGCCACAACATCATTGCGGCGATGGGCGCCGGCGCGGCGATCGCCGCCGCCAAAGTCGCCGACGACGTCGGCCTGACGATAACGCTGCTCGGCACGCCGGCCGAGGAAGTATGCAACGGCGGCGGAAAGATTCTGCTCCTGGAGCGCGGCGGCTTTCAGAATGTGCATGCGGCGATGATGGCGCATCCCGCTCCGATCGACATGTCCACGCCGCAGATTATCGCGGCCGCGATGTTCGAGGTGCATTACACGGGCAAGGAGGCACACGCTTCCGCTTTTCCCGAACTCGGAATCAACGCCGCCGACGCGATTACGGTCGCGCAAACCGCGATCGGACTGCTGCGACAGCATATTCGCGACACCGATCGCATCCACGGCATCGTGATCAAAGGCGGCGACGCGCCCAATATCATCCCGGCGCACACCGCCGTCAGGTATTTCGCCCGCGCCAAGACGCTCGAGCGGCTGAGCGATTTGCTGCCGCGGGTCCATCGATGCTTCGAGGCGGGCGCGATCGCCACCGGATGCAAATACGAGATTACGAGCGGCGACAAGCCGTATGCGGAAATGCGCCACGATTACGAAATCGCCGCGATTTATCGGCGCAACGCCGAGGCGCTGGGGCGCGTCTTCGCCGACCCGGAACCGCGCGTTGTAGCCAAGGGCGGCGGCGGCAGCCGCGCGATGGGCGCGGGATCGACCGACATGGGCAACGTTTCGCTGCAGTTGCCGTCGATTCATCCCTTGATCGGGATCAATTCGGCGCCGGCGGTGAATCATCAGCCGGAATTCACGGCCGCATGCGCCACGCCGGACGCGGACCGCGCCGTGGTGGACGGCGCGCTCGCTATGGCATGGTCGGCGATCGATATCGCTTCCGACGCCGCGTTGCGCCAGCGCCTGATCGGCAACGGATAAGATTCCGGCCGCGAACGATTCGTCAGCCGCTTGATCGCGATTGAATCAAGATGCGGCGCGGATGCGCCGCATCTTGCGCCGTGCGAATCAGTGTTTGGCGGGGGCTGTCGAGGTCGAAGATTTTTCCTTCGCGGCGGTCTTCATGTTCTTGCCGTTGGACTTCGCCGCTTCGCGCTTCTTGCAGCGATAGACGCTTGACGTTGAAATGCTCAGATCCTTGGCGACGTCTTTAGCTTTCTTGCCACCGTTGAGTTCGGACATCACTTTTCCGCAATCGACGCGCTTGCCGGCGGTCGCCCAGGCGCTGCCAGGCGCTGCGGCCACGGCGGTCATGGCCAACAGCGCAAATCCCGCGACAATCAATCCAACTTTTCTGGCCACTGGAGTCCTCCTTGAAGGAAGCAAGTTTGATGGATAACGAGTATTTCAAAAATCGGCGCGTTCTTGAAGAGAAAAAATCCCCCGCGCGGCGTTCGGTTCAGGGTTCGACGATCACTCGCACTTGGCGGTTGGGCTGCTGAAGCGCGGCGAAAGCGCGCGGCAAGTCGTCGAGAGAGATCGCATGGGTGATCAGCGGCGCCGTGGAAATTCGCCCGGAAGCGAGCATCTCGATCGTTTCCTCGACTTCGCCCGGCTCCAAACCGAAACTGAAACGGATATCCAGCTCTTTGCCCATCGCGAGACCCGGCGGAAAGCCGTCGTCCTCCATCGAGGCGCTGGCCGCGACCACGCGGCCGCGCGGCCTGACGACGGATATGGCTTCGGCCAGCGTGCCCGGCTCGCCGGCGCAATCGAAAACGACATCGGGCGGCGCTCCAGTCAACTTGGCCATCGCCGCGCCCGCGTGATGCATCCGCGGATCGACGGCGGCGTCGGCGCCGAGGCGCAAGGCCGATTCGCGCCGGTCGAGCGCGCGATCGGAAAAAACGATCGGCCGCGCGCCCGCCTCGCGCGCGCACAGCATCGTCATCAAGCCGGTCGCGCCGGCGCCGATAATCGCGCAGCTCTCGCCCGCGCGAATTTTTGCGCGCCGCACGGCGTGCAGGCCGATGACCAATGGCTCGACGGTCGCGCCCGCCTGAAAACTCATCCCGCGCGGCATTTTGAAAACGCTCGCCGGCCGCGTCGCGATCAGTTCCGCATAGCCGCCCGGCGCCTCGCCGAAGCCGACCAGGCGCGAGTCCGCGCAGCGCACGCCCGCGCCGGCGCGGCAATTCGCACATTCGCCGCACGCCAGGTACGACATCACGACCACCGGCTCGCCAATTTCGTAGCCGTTGACGCCCGGACCGATCTGCGCGATTTCGCCCGCCAGCTCGTGGCCCATGATGGCGCCGGCGGGCAACGGATCGGTGGCTGATCTCGCCGCGTGCAAATCGGACGAGCAAATTCCGCAGGCGCGCACCCGCACCACCAGTTCGCCGGGACCCGCGATCGGGTCCGGCACATCGATGACTTCCAACGGCGCATTCGGCGCCTTGAATACACAGGCTCGCATATTCGGCTGATTAGAATATCGGAAATGGCGGCAGCGCCGTAGCGCGGAAGCAAGGCCGGGGGATCGATACGACCCTCCGGCCTTGCGCATGACTAATAAAACTTACTTTTTCAGATGGGGAAATTTGGGCTGGCGTTTCTCCTTCAGCGCGCTGACGCTCCGCCAAATCGGCGCTGAAGAAGCCGAGCATCTCCATCGCCAGCGACGCGTCGAAATGCGGGCCGAAACTTTTAATCCAGTTGTTCAGCGCGCGCTTGGTGAAACGCGCCGCCTGCTGCGGGCCGCGCGCGATTTTCCGCGCGACCTCGAACGCCTTGTCCATCAACTGATCGTGCGGCACGCACAGGCTGACCAGTCCGATTCGCTCCGCCTCCTTGCCGTCGATAAAATCGGCCGTGATCAGGTAGTACTTGGCTTTCGCCATCCCGCACAAAAGCGGCCACAGGATCACCGCATGATCGCCGGCGGCGACGCCGAGGCGCAGATGGCCGTCCGTGATGCGCATGTTCTCGGAGGCGATCGTTATATCGGCCATAAAGGCGACCGCCAAACCGGCGCCAACCGCGACGCCGTTGATCGCCGAGATCACCACTTTTTCGCAGTTGACGAGGTTGTAAACGATATCGCCGGCCTCGCGCATCGCCTGCGAAATGTTGGCGTGGTTGCCTTTCATCGCGTCGATCATGTCGAGATCGCCGCCCGCGGAAAACGCGCGGCCCTTGCCGGTGACAATCACAACGTTGGTTTCCGGATCGTCGTCGATATCCTTCCAGACCCGGCTCAATTCCCAGTGCAGGCGGGCGTTGGTGGCGTTGAGCACGTCGGGCCGGTTGATGGTGATCAGCAGGATGCCGTCGTCGTGCCGGGTGAACTCGAGAAATTGATATTCGTCGTACTTCATTGCGCCTCTCCGTAAGGATTAAAGAATCAGCGTCGTCGCGCGCCCGCGCCGCGTTTCGCGCCCGCCGCTGCGGCCGCGCGGACGGGCCGCCGGCGGATTCGACCTGTTCAATAGCGCGGAACCGCCCATGAAGTGAAACGCCGGCGGCGGCCCGCCGGCGTCACGCGCGACGCCGGCGACCGGTCAGGCGGCGTAGATGTCCATGATCTTGTGGAGCATCGCGATCGCGTCGGGTTTTTTGCGCTGGAAGGAGTTGCGGCCGATGATCGAGCCAAAACCGCCGCCCGCCTTTATCGCCTTGACCTCTTCGTACAGCGTCGCGTCGTCCTCGCGCGGGCCGCCGGAGAAAATCACGATCCGACGCCCGTCGAAGCAGCTTTGCACCACGTGGCGCACGCGCTCGGCAAGCGGCTCCAGCGGAATTTTCTGCGCCTCGTAAACTTTTTTCGCCTCGGCCTGCTCGAGATGCGCGCTGGGCAGCTTGACCTTGATGATATTCGCGCCGAGCTGCGCCGCGATTTGCGCCGCGTAGGCGACGACATCGAGCGCGGTTTCGCCCTCCTTGCTCAGCCCCGATCCGCGCGGATAGGACCATACGACCACGGCGAGGCCGACCGATTTCGCTTCTTCCGCGATTGCGCGCAACTCCTCGTACATCTCGCGCCGCATCGCCGAACCCGGATAGATCGTGTAGCCGACCGCGGCGCATCCGAGCCGCAGCGCATCGCCGACGCTGCCGGGCACCGCCGGGATCGGGTCGCGCTCGTCGAGCAGCAAATCGTGGCTGTTGAGCTTCAGGATCAGCGGCAGCTCGCCCGCGAATTCCGCGGCGCCCGCTTCGAGAAAACCGAGCGGGGCGGCGTAGCCGCTGCATCCGGCGTCGATCGCGAGCTGAAAATGATAGTGCGGATTGTAGGCCGGCGGATTCACCGCAAAGCTGCGCGCGGGGCCATGCTCGAAGCCCTGGTCCACTGGCAAAATCACCAGCTTGCCCGTGCCGGCGAGCCGTCCGTGATTCAAGAAGCGCGCAATATTCGAACGCACGCCCGGATTTTCCGAGTCATAGTAGGAAAGAATCTCTTTGACACGTTGCGTCATCATCGGAGCGTCCTCTCTTTTGCAGTTTTAGAATCGGCGGGCGCCGCTCCTGATGCAACCATCAGGCTCGATGCGCCCCGTTTGCGGCCGCCCACGCCGCGCCGATCAGCGACGCCGCTTCGTTCAGCGAAACCCGCACGGGGATGCGCACCAGCGTTTCCCGCAGGCGGCCCTTGTTCAGAAACGCCTCGGCAAACGCCGGTTCGCGCAGGAAGGGCAGGATTTTCGGCGCGATTCCGCCGCCGATCATCACGCCGCCCAGCGCCAGGTACTTGAGCGCGAGATTCGCCGCTTCGGCCGCATAAATCGCGGCGAAGAGCCGCAGCGCGGCGACGGCGCGCGGATCGCGTCCGGAGAGCGCCGCCATGCTGATCGCGGCCGATGGATCGCCGGCGCGCATTTGTGCGGCAAGCCACGCCGGCTCCGGTTCGGCCATCGCGGTCAGCAGATAACGATAGATATTGTGCAGGCCGGGGCCTGACAGCACGCGCTCGAAACTGACGTGGCCAAACTCACGCGCGAGAAAATCGAGCAAGCCGCATTGTTCCGGCGAGCGCGGCGCGAAATCGCAATGGCCGCCCTCGCTCGCCACCGCGAGATAGCCGCCCGGCGTGGCGATCAAGGCGGCTTCGCCGAGGCCGGTGCCTGCGGCGATCACGGCGATATTCGCCGGTTCAGGGCGCGGCTCGCCTGCAAGCAGCGTCGCCATTTCCTCGGCCTTCAGATGCGGCATCCCGTAGGCGGTGGTTTCCAAATCGTTGAGCAGGCTGACCGGCACGCCGCCGAGCGCGCGCGAGAGCGCGGTCCGTTCGATTTCCCAGGGCACGTTGGTGGCGTGGCTGCGTCCGTCGATCACCGGTCCGGGCACGCCGAAACAAGCGGCGTCGATCCGGTCGCCGGGCGCGAGGAACGCGGCGCAGACGGCTTCGAGGCTGCCGAACCCGGCGGTCGGATAAATCCGATCGCGCTGCGCTTGCGGAGCGCCGCGATCGACCTGGTACAGACCGAGGTGGGTTTTAGTGCCGCCAATATCTCCAGCCAGTACCACCGCCATGTTCGTAAGCGCTTCGTTGATCAATAACTTTCGCGGCCGCGCCGCCGCTTCGACCGGTTATGGATTGCGCCAGGCGCGGCCGTCGCGCGCGAGCATCAAGGCCGATTCGGTCGGCCCCCACGAGCCCGCGGCATAGGGAATCGGCTCTTCCGCCGCGCGCTCCCATTCGTCGAGAATCGGCTGCACGAAGCGCCACGCCGCCTCGACCGCGTCGCGCCGCATGAAGAGCGTCTGGTCGCCGACGATCACGTCGCTCAGGAGCGTTTCATAGGCTTCCGGCGACGCGGTTTTGTAATGAAAATCGACGTCCACCTGATTCAGCCTGAGCGTTTGTCCCGGCAGCTTCGAGATAATCTTCAGCGCAAGGCCCTCGTCGGGTTGGATACGGATCGCGAGGACGTTGGGGGCGAGCTGCGGCGCCGGACGCGCGTTGTACAGGATGCGCGGCACGGCTTTGAAAAAGATGTTGATTTCGCTGGCGCGCTTGGGCAGGCGCTTGCCAGTGCGGAGATAAAACGGCACGCCCGCCCAGCGCCAATTTTCCACATAACATTTGAGCGCGACGAAGGTTTCGATTTTCGAGTCCGGCTCAATATGCGGCTCCTCGCGATAGCCGGGAACCTTTTCGCCGCCGCACAGCCCTTCGACGTATTGTCCGCGCACTGTCCAGCGCGCGACGTCCTCCGCCTCGAAGGTTCTCAGCGAGCGGATTACGTCGAGCTTGGAATCCCGCACCGCGTCGGCGTGGGTGGAGCGCGGCGGCTCGGAGGCGATCATGCAGAGCACCTGCAGGATGTGGCTCTGGACCATGTCGCGCAGCGCGCCAGCGTGATCGTAGTAGGCGGCGCGGGTGCCGACGCCTTCCTGCTCGGCCACGGTTATCTGCACGTGATCAATGAAGCGCGCCGACCAGATCGGTTCGAAAATCGCGTTGGCGAACCGCAGCACCATCAGGTTTTCGACCGTCTCCTTGCCGAGATAATGGTCGATGCGGAAAATCTGGCTCTCGTCGAAATGCTTGGCCAGCTCGCTGTTGATTTCGATCGCGCTGGCGAGATCGTGGCCGACCGGTTTTTCCACCACGACGCGGGTGAAGCCGCAGTCGCCGTCGGGCGAGGAAATCATTTCCGCCGCCGAAAGATTGCCGGAGCAATCGTCGATAAAAGCGGGCGGAATCGCAAAGTAGAAGATCCGGTTGCCCTTGGCCCCGATCTCATGGTCGAGCGCATTCAGCCGCTCCCGCAGTTTCAGATAGTCCTTGGCTTCGGTGAAACTGCCCGAGACGAAATGCAGCCGCGGCGCGAATTTCGCCCAGCCCTCGTCGGTGAGTTTCTGGCGCGAGAATTCCTCGATGCCGCTGCGGGCGAACTCGCGATAGGCGTCGTCATCGAGCTTTTCGATCGAAAAACCGACGATCGCGAATTCTTTCGGCAATTCGTTTTCGAGCGAGAGATTGTAGAGCGCCGGCAGCAGTTTGCGATGGCTCAAGTCGCCGGCTCCGCCAAAAATCACGAGAATACAAGGGACGTCAAAGGACTTGGGATGCATCGCGTCGAGCGGATGAGGCGGAGGCATGGAATGCGAATTTTGCTTGTCGGCCATGGGCGCTTTCCTTGGAACAGCCGCGGCGGAAATGCGGCCGGGCGTTCGTTCATCCAGCCAGGCTGCGTATCCGCGCAGCCGGGATTCAGGCTAACCGATGCGTCGCAATGGCGAAAGGCGAGGACGCGAGCGGAACGCCTGCGCGGTCAGCGCCGGCGGGCGCATTTTATGTTCAATCGCGCGCAGTGATTTGTCAAAGCGCGCCACGTGCGCCATTCGTGCGGCGCGAATTTCACGGACGATTTTGCGGCGCGTCTTGCAGCAGCAACGTATGCAGGTCGTCGTGCTGGAAAATTCCGGCGACCGCCCGCGACAGCGCGACCGACAACACCTGGCCCGGCTGGGAATAGATCTCGGTTTCATCCTCCGGCATCGCACCCGCCGCCGGCATCGCGGGATCGTCATATTGCGCCGAACTGACGCCCTGCCAGAACGGCACGTCGAAGGGCGGCTTGTAGATTGCGACATTCATCGCAACGCGCGCCGCGCTGAACCAGCTAGGGCCCGCTTGCGTATCCTTGCCCCGCTGCTTGACGACCCAAAGTTCGGTCAGGGTGGCGGCCAGAACGTAATCGGCGCGCCGCGCCTGCAGCTCGGTTTGCAGCGGATTGGTTGAGGTCGAAGCGGCCATCCCAGCTTCACGCGCGGCCTCCGCGATCGCATCGCGAAGCAAAGGCCCAAGGCTGGGACCATACAGGCGCTGCACGACCTGATCGCGTTGGTCGAGGATCACGCCAATCGCGGGATGCCCCTGGTAGGGCGTATGGTCGGCATTGCCGGCCTGCGCGAAGTCGCGCAGCAGCGCCGGCGTAATCACGACGATTGTGCGCTTCGGATAGCTATTCTCGAAGCCTTTGACCAAATAGGGATAAAATTGGACCGTCTGAATTGAAACCGTGGGCATCGCGGCCGGTCTGCCGGTCGTGGTTGAGCAAGCCGCCGCTCCGAGCGCCATCGCGAGCACGACGAGCGCCGCCACCGGGGTCGTCCCGGGCGAGGCGCAGCGCTCATCCCCGCGCGGCTTGCGACCGTTCACGGAAAAGGAACAGCGTCCCGCCGATTTCGACGCGATCGCCGCTCTTCAACGCCTGGCGGCCACGGATCGGCTGGCGGTTCACTATCACCTCGCTGCCGCCCGCCGGAGTGACGAAATAGTTCTTGCCTTCGCGACGAATCACCGCGTGCCGGGTTTGGACCGCCTGGTCGCCGAAGAGGCCGATATCGCACTCTTCAGCCCGGCCGATTGACGTAACCGGCTTGTCCAGCGGATATTCGCGGCCTTCGCGGGCATTGCGGCTTTGCGATCGGACCACCATCAGCCATCCGCGTTTGAGCAGTTCGGCGACCAGTCCGATGAAGAATCCGATCAATGCGCCAATCAGGATCAATGCGATCGCGCGGCCGAAGGACTGCGGAAACGCCGCCGTCAGCACCTGATAGCACATCCCGCCAGCCGCGCCGCCGAGCAATCCGCCCACTGCGCCGTTGCGCAACCGCGCCATCGAACGCGTCGCCCATCCGACCCCGAGGCCAACCAGAATCCCCAGCACCGACCATCCGAGCACTCGGCCGATAAATCCGCCGACGATGTCGAACGCGATTTCGGCGACCAGCAAGCCGATCGCGCCTCCGATCGCGCCGATTATCGCGCCCGCCCGGATTCCGCGCAGGACCTGCCGCCACTGGCTTACGCTGAGCGCCTCGATCGACGCCAGGAACGTCGCGATAAAC
Organism: bacterium; assembly: GCA_014896235.1. Classification (GTDB taxonomy): domain Bacteria; phylum Desulfobacterota; class Binatia; order Binatales; family Binataceae; genus JADMIL01. Next base: position 26,290 of record JADBKU010000008.1, read on the forward strand.
AGACCCGCGAGCGCGCCCAGGATGACGTCGTGGTACCAAACCGCGCTGAGGCCGAGGATTTTGCCGTTGAGATAGGCGAACGGTTCGGAAGCGCCCCAGGCGCCGAAGCCGCCCAAGCCGCCCGCCGCCGCGTAAAACATCAGCCGCTCCCGCGATACGTTACTGGCCATGCATTCCGAGGATGGCGCGCCGGTTGCGGCGGTTCAAGTGATTGTTTTACGCCGTCCGGCGTTTAGATCGGCGATTGCCGCGCAGGTCAATCGGTATGCGTGGTCCACGCGCCATGATTTCCGGACGGAGTCGATTGATAGGTGCCGCTCAGCACATCGCCGTGCAACTGGCCCTCGAAATAGTAGGTTTCGGAGCCGTAGGGAACCTGGAACTGGAGCCGATCGCCGCGCACGAAGCCCTCTATCGGAGTAAGTCCGTAGCCGCTCAGATGCACCACCAGCTCGCCGTGAAGAAAGCCGTTGGGTTGCGGGCGCAGCCGCAATTCCATCGGTACGCCGCCTCGTCCGGCGATTCCGTCGATCGTGCCGCTGGCGAGCGTCGGAGTTTCGAGCGAAGCGCTCGTGGCGCCGCCTCCGCCGCCCGCTCCAAAACTTCCACCACCACCTCCTCCTCCACTACCACCAGCACCTCCTCCTCCGGCGTAAGGCGATCCGGCATCAGCCACAACGCGGAACGTTCGTTGCGCGAAATACTGGCCGTTCAGGTAGAAATTGACGGTGTATTTGCCGGGCAGAAAGGCGCCGCCGGCCGAATTGCCGACGCGTCCGGTAAAGACGGCTTCCGGGCTCGATTTGCTGATCGTTCGAATATCATCGACGCTCCCAAGCATGCTGCCGTCGGGCGCGATATAGGCGGCGTCAACCCGGTATTGGTTGTTATCCAAGCCGTAAAGCCGATTCTTAAACGACACTTTCCAACCGACAAACAACACCTTGGAAACGGCGAACGCGCTGCTCGGACGCGACAGCGGCGTGCCGTCCTTGGTGCTGTTGACGAATTCGATCGATTGCAGCGATAGCGGACGTTTCATCCGCTCCTCGAGCATCGCGAGCTTTTCCGCTTCCTGCTTGCGTTTATCTTCCGCCGCTTTGGCCGCGGCCGCCGCTTCGGCGGCCGCTTTCGCCGCGGCGGCGCGTGCGGCAAGATCGGGATTCACCTGGAACGTCTGCTGGCCGAGCTGCTGATCGTTGGAATAAAACGCAATCTTGTAGCTTCCCGAAGCGATCGGCGCCGCGTTTGGAATCAGCGCGACCCCGCTGAACGACGCGTTCGCTTCGCCCGGGCCGACAAACCGCGAGTCCGCGCTGCTGGCGATCTGGTTCCCACTTGGATCGAAGATGCGCGCCTCGACCCGGTCGTTAACGCCGTCGAGGCCGGCCATATTATTCTTAAAAGTCGCTTCCCACTTGAGATATTGCGCGTTGGCGAGTTCAGTATCGGTAAAAATCAGGCGGGGCCGGGAAATCGCGTCGCCCGCGCGCGTCGAAAGCTCCAACGACGCGTTCTGGAAGCTCAACGGATGCGCCCGCGCATAGGCCATCCGCTCTTCGCGCTTCCAAGGCAGGTTATTGATGAACTGGCTTAATCCGAGTTGCTGCTGCAGCGCGGGGTTTCGATATACGTAGGTGGCGCCGAACGCCGCGCCCGCCGTGATGACGCAAAACGCCGCCAGTCCGATCCAGCGCCCCTTGCGCCGCCGCGGTCTGATCGTGGGCGCGCGCCTGACGGTTTTTGGCCGCGGCCGCGACGGCGCGGCCGCTTCACTTAGATCAGCGGTCCCGCCGCGCGCGCTGACCCGCCTGGAGCCGTCGGCGGCGAGCCCGGCGCCGTAGAGCAGCATGTCGCGGAATTCCTGGATCGTCGCTGGCCGGGCGTCCATCTCGTACGCCAGCGCCCGGTCGATCGCTCCGGCGACGTTGCGCGAAGTTTCCGGCCGCAAATCGCGCACCGGAGGAAAACTGAACGGCGGATAATTTTCAGGGTCGCGGCCGGTGAGCACGTAGTGCAGCGTGGCGCCGAGCGAGTAGATATCGCTGCGCGGATCGGCGACGCCCTGATATTGTTCCGGCGGCGCGAAACCAAGCGTGCCGATCATCGTGCCCTTGCGCGAGCCCTTGAACAGCCGCGCGATGCCGAAATCGATCAGCACCACGCGGCCCTTGCCGGTGAGCATCACGTTCGACGGCTTCATGTCCCGGTAGATAATCGGCGGCTGCAGGCCGTGCAGGTAGGCGAGCACGTCGCACAACTGGCGCGCGACGTCGACCACGAGGCTTTCGGGAAACGGTCCGCCGCGCGCGGCAAGCTCTTCCTCGAGATTGCGCCCCTCGACGTACTCCATCACCAGATAATGGCGGTTCTGATCGTCGAAGCGGTCGCTGATCGCGGGTATCGCGGGGTGCTTCAGTTGCGCAAGCGTATCGGCTTCGCGCGCGAAATATTCGTTGGCCTCGATGCGCTGCCGCGGGTCGATGAAGTGATCGACCATCTCCTTAATCGCGCAGGGACGGTTGGCGAGCCGCAGGTCATGCGCAAGATAGACCATCCCCATCCCGCCGCCGCCCAGCAGCCGCTCAATCACGTAGCGGCGTTGCAGCACGGTTCCCGCCGCGAGGGGGCCTGGCAATGCGCCTGATTGGCCGCCGGCGGGATTATCGGAAGTATCACTCATCAGTTTCAGTCGGCGTAGATTGCCGCTACCGAGATATTGTCGGTGCCGCCGCCCGCGTTGGCCGCGACAATTAGTTCACACGCCGCCGCCTCGGGGTCGCGATGGCGCCGCAGGACTTCCGCGATTTCAGCGTCTTCGACGTGCGCGGTCAGGCCGTCACTGCATAGCAATAGCCGATCGCCCCGTTTCAGGCGCAGATTGAACGCCTCGGCCCCGGCGGGACCCTGCGGGCGGGCGCCGAGCGAACGCGTGATAACATTCTTGTGTTCGTGATGGCGCGCCTCTTCAGGCGTGATTTGGCCAAGTTCGACCAGCCGCTGCACCAGCGAATGATCCTTCGTGATTTGCCTGAGCTGGCCGTTTTCGAGCAGGTAAGCGCGGCTGTCTCCAACCCATGCGAGCGCGCATCCGCCCGGCTCAAGCAGCGCCGCGACCGCCGTTGATCCCATCCCGCGCGACTCCGGATGGGCAGCCTGATATTCGAGAATTTTCGTGTTAGCCGCCTCCAGCGCCAGCCGCAGAATCTCGCGCCCGTCGCTGTTCTTGATAGCGCCGGCGTTGGCTTCGATATATTCGCGAATCACGCCGACCGCGATAGCGCTTGCGACTTCGCCGGCCTCCGCGCCGCCCATCCCGTCGGCGACGACGTAGAGCAAAGTTTGCGCCGGTTCGACCAGCGAGTCGCGCCGGTATTCGAACGCCATTACCGAATCTTCGTTATGTTCGCGCACCATCCCGACGTCGGTCATCACCGCCGCGCGAATCCGATACGCGCCCGCCAGCCGCACCAGCTCGGCCTTGAACGCATCGACATTCGCCCAGCGCGCGGCGGGATCGAAGGCCACGGCGCGCCGCACCGCCTGCTCGATTCCAGGCTCGATCACATGCGGCGGGTAAAATCGAATCGGTCCCGGCTCTTCCAACCAGCCTTCCGCCTCGAGCCGTTCGCCGGTCAAGAGCGTGTAGAGCATCGCGCCGATTGAAAAAATGTCCGCGCGCTTGTCAACCTTGCGGTTCTTGTAAATCTCCGGCGCCGTGTAGCCGTGGTTCAAGATCGGATCGGCCTGCAGTTCGTCGTCGTTGCTCACGTAGTCGAGGCCGGTCAGCTTGATACGACCGTCCGCGCCGAACGCGACCGACTCCGGACAGATATCGTTGACGCGCAAGCCCCGGCGATGGGCGAAGCCAACCGCCTGGCAAAGCTGAATCGCGATCGCCAGCGCCTCGCCCGCGCTCATCGGCAGGCGGCTCGCGCCCGCCGCGAGCGGGGTCAGCGTCTCGTCGGGATAGATCAAATAGGCGCGGTCGCCGTCGGCGAATCCGGATTGCGCGCGTTGAAACGCGGGATGACCAAGCGTCAGCGACAGCGCCATCACCCGGCCATAGACCTCGCCAAGATCGTCGGTAGTGTGTGGCGGCGATGCCTCCGCTGGCGTTGCGCCGTTTATGGACGGCGCGGATGCGATTACGCCGTTAACGGCAGATTCAGCGGGCGCTGCGCCGTTGTCCGGCGGCGCGTCGGCCGCCGCGTCGGGGAGCGGCGCATCCTCCGACGCTTCGACTTCATCTTCGGTCAAAATTACGGCATCGGCCGTGTCTTCGGGCGCGGGCTCCGCACCGGCCGTCGCGATCGGATCGCCGCTTGCGGCGGCCGTTTCCGGAGCTTGTGCTTCGCCTTCGACGCGGGTGCTGGCAAGGCCGGGAGGCGGATGCAATTCGGCGGTTTTGGCGTTGGGACCGTTGGGATCTGGTTCCGCCGCGCCCGTAGCTGGCGGCGCAGGTTTCTCCTCGACGGCTGCGTGAGCTTCCATATCCGGTTCGAGCGCGCGTTCGCGCAGTTGCACGCGCTCGGTCTTGCCGCCCGCGCTTGCGCGTTCGGCTCGATAGCGATTTTCGTATGCGGTTTGACTGATTAGTTCGACGATGCGCCATCCGCCCTTCAGTTCCGCGCCTGCCGCCAACGGCGAAAGCGCGGGCGGGGCTGGGCGTTCGGACGCCAGCGCGAGTCCTTGTCCGCACCGATCACAAAATTTCGCTTCGTTGGCGTTTTGCATTCCGCACTGGGGACAGGTAACCATCGCTCAATCCTTTGCGCGTCGCGGAACGGGTCCATTATCCGCGCCGAAACACCAGTTTAGCACTGCCGAGCACCACTTCGTCGCGATCCCGCAACTGATAAAGCTGGTCGCGGCCGAGTCTGCCGCGGCCGACGATATAGGTTCCGTTAAGGCTGCCGAGATCGCGGATAAAATATTCCAGGCCGCGGCGCACGATTTCGGCGTGGCGACGCGAGACGCGATCGGCGCCGCGTGCGAGCGCGGCCAGATCGACATCGGGCCGATCCGCCGCCCCGGCGGATCGGCCGATAATCGCGCGTTCGCCATAAATCGGAAACTCCCGCGCCTCGGTCGTGGCCACCAACCGCGCCGTGGCGCGCGCCGGCGCGGCGCGTCCGTTTTGCGCCGCAATTGGCGGCAGGGCCGGCGGATGACCGCTCGCGCGATTGGGAGAAAGGGGCGGCGCGCCGGGCGTCGTCGAGGGCGACGCCGGCCGGGGATTGGTTCGCGCCGCGGCGGCGAGATATTGCGCGTTGGCGAGTTCAGTATCGGTAAAAATCAGGCGGGGCCGGGAAATCGCGTCGCCCGCGCGCGTCGAAAGCTCCAACGACGCGTTCTGGAAGCTCAACGGATGCGCCCGCGCATAGGCCATCCGCTCTTCGCGCTTCCAAGGCAGGTTATTGATGAACTGGCTTAATCCGAGTTGCTGCTGCAGCGCGGGGTTTCGATATACGTAGGTGGCGCCGAACGCCGCGCCCGCCGTGATGACGCAAAACGCCGCCAGTCCGATCCAGCGCCCCTTGCGCCGCCGCGGTCTGATCGTGGGCGCGCGCCTGACGGTTTTTGGCCGCGGCCGCGACGGCGCGGCCGCTTCACTTAGATCAGCGGTCCCGCCGCGCGCGCTGACCCGCCTGGAGCCGTCGGCGGCGAGCCCGGCGCCGTAGAGCAGCATGTCGCGGAATTCCTGGATCGTCGCTGGCCGGGCGTCCATCTCGTACGCCAGCGCCCGGTCGATCGCTCCGGCGACGTTGCGCGAAGTTTCCGGCCGCAAATCGCGCACCGGAGGAAAACTGAACGGCGGATAATTTTCAGGGTCGCGGCCGGTGAGCACGTAGTGCAGCGTGGCGCCGAGCGAGTAGATATCGCTGCGCGGATCGGCGACGCCCTGATATTGTTCCGGCGGCGCGAAACCAAGCGTGCCGATCATCGTGCCCTTGCGCGAGCCCTTGAACAGCCGCGCGATGCCGAAATCGATCAGCACCACGCGGCCCTTGCCGGTGAGCATCACGTTCGACGGCTTCATGTCCCGGTAGATAATCGGCGGCTGCAGGCCGTGCAGGTAGGCGAGCACGTCGCACAACTGGCGCGCGACGTCGACCACGAGGCTTTCGGGAAACGGTCCGCCGCGCGCGGCAAGCTCTTCCTCGAGATTGCGCCCCTCGACGTACTCCATCACCAGATAATGGCGGTTCTGATCGTCGAAGCGGTCGCTGATCGCGGGTATCGCGGGGTGCTTCAGTTGCGCAAGCGTATCGGCTTCGCGCGCGATTGAAATCCTCGAGCGCTTTCTGCTCATGGATGCCCTCGCCGAGAATCATCTCCTTGCAGGCGACCGGGCGATGGGCGAGCCGGGTGTCGTTGGCCAGATAGACGCGGCCCATCCCGCCCTGACCGAGCACTTTTTTGATTTCATACCGCCCGTCGAGCAGATGGCCCACAGGCAATGGCGCAGCCGTATTCATTGCCGGTTCATGATCGTGCGCCGGGCCGCGCCAAGAGCGGCATGCGAGCTTAGCGGCCGGCGCCGCGCAAGCCCATCGGCCGCGGCCGGCAGGCGAATTGCGCGCCGTCCGGACTCGCGGCGCGAGCGGACAGGAACCGCGCCCGCCGCTCAGGAAATCGGATCCACAATCAGCTTGAGAAAGGTTTTGCCGATGATGATCTCGTCTCCCGTCTTCAGTTCGACCGGCGTGCCCGGGATCAACCGGTTGCCGCGATTCACATAAGTGCCGTTGAGGCTGCCGATATCCTCGATCGTAATCTTGCCGTTTTCGATAATAATCATCGCGTGCTTGCGCGAAATTTTGGCTTCGGGGTCGTCCTGTTCGAGATCCACTTCAGGGAACGAACCGGTTTCGGGGTCCCATCGCCCAATTAGATTTTTGCCGTCTTCGAGGGGAAATTCCTGACCCTTGCGACCGCCGCGAATCAAAGTCAGCCGCGCTTTGAATGCGGCCGGCATCGCGGGAGCGGATTCGGGCGCGGCGGCCGGCTTGTTCAATTCGCCAGTTGGCGCTTCAGCCGCGGGAGCCTCGGCGGCAGGCGCTTCAGGCGCGGCGGCGGCAGCTGCTGCTGGTTCGGGTCCTGGGGCGGGCGACGCGGCCGCCGGAGCGGTCGGCGCGGCCTCCGCATCTGGCGCCGGAGCGCTGTCGGCGGGATGAGCCAGCTTGGCGCCGCATCCGTCGCAGTAGTCGAGGCCGTCCATATTCTCGTAGCCGCATTCGCTGCATTTAGTCATAGTCGTCCCGCACTTTCTCCGCGCGCCGCCATCCGGGGCGTACGCGGTTCCCCGGTAAAGTTATTCGCCTTTCTGCAAATCCTTGAGCGCTTCCGGATCCAGCATCTGGGTCTTGCGCACCACCGCCTGCGCCTGGAGCAGCGTGGTTTTCGCCGCGCGCGTGCCAAGCGTCTGGGTCTTTTTGACCTGATCCATCAGGCCCGACAGCGCCTGCGTCGCCTTGATGTTGCCCATCCGCTGCGAGCCCTGAATCGCGTTGCTGAGCAGGCGGGTCGCGCGGTCAACGTTGCCCGATTTCAATTCCTCTTCGGCGCGCGCCTGGAGCTTTGCGATCGAAACCTGATCGACCATGTTCATCACGCGCCCGTTGCGCTTGCTCATCAGCGTTCGGTCGAGCGTGTATTCGACGGTGATATCGGAATTCACCGAGCGTTCGCCGACGCCCGGAATTTCAAAATGAAAGCTGGCCTGTCCGATGCGCACCGGGCCGGGCTTGCGCGGCGGCAGCACGAGGGTGAGCAGCACCGAGCCGGGCACGCCGGCTTCGAGATCGCCGATTTCGTAGGAAATTTTGCGGTCCTCGCCGACCAGAGGGGCGCCGAGCGCATAGATTTCCGGACTGGCGCGAAACGCCTCGCGCACCTGCACGCCCTGCGCGAGGGTCGCGTCGATGCGGCCGTTGCGCACGCTGACCGCGCGCAGTCCCTGCAATTCGTCCTCGAAAATTCCGGGAATTTCGGCCGGGTCGCCGATGAAATGATATTTTCCGTGCGAATCCTGCGCGATTCGCATCAGCAGCTTCTCGTTGAATTCCACGCCAACGCCCATCGCGGAAAACGACATCTGATCGCGATTCTGATTGGCAAGATCGATGCAGGCGGTTTCTTCGTAAGTCTGACCGTCGGTCAGCACGAGCACGCGGTTGAGCCGGTTGGCGGCGAGATTTTTCTTCACCTCGTCGATCGCCGCGCGCATCCCGAGCGCCATCTGCGTGCCGCCGCCGATTTCCAGCAGATCGATATCGTCAAGCGCGCGCCTGACCGCCGCGGCGTCGTGAATCTGGTCGGGTTGCAGGATTACCTGCGCCTTGTCGGCGAAAGCGACGACGGCGACCTTGTCTTCGGGAGCGACGTTTTGCGCCAGGAACTTGACCGCCTCAATCACGAATTCGAGGCGCCGTTCGTCGTACATCGAACCGGAGCGGTCCAGCACGATGCCGAGGTTGAGAGGCAATCGCGAACCGCCGCCACCGGCTCCGCCGCCCGCCGTGGCCTCGAGCAGCACGTAAAGCACGAAATTCTCCGCTGTAGAGAGCACATATTCGCTGCTCGCCAGCGCCTGGAAGGTGACGGCCTCGGCCATGTTCAATTCTCCCCAATCAATTCTAGGTGCAAGGTTCGTAGCATAGCAACATTGGACGGCCGCGCGCGTCGCTGGATTCATCCCGCGCGCGCGTAATTCGCCGATTGATTCCGAAACGACGCTCGAATTTCAGGCGCGGCGCTTCATATTCCTATTACGGTCCCGGCGTCGCGATGTTTCATCGCGATTGCGCCGCCGACGTGCGCGGCGCCCTAACGAATCGTGCGCGAGTGGGACGCGCGAGGAAAGCATCGATGCGGCTTATTGCCACAGGCAACTCTACAATCGAGTGTAAACTTTTCCGGCGCTGCCGGCAAAAATTTTCATCGTGTTCAGAAATTCCTCAAAAAATGGTCAAAATTCGCAGCTTAAGCAAAATAAAATCGCAAATGCAGGCAATCTGTAAACGGTATAGAAATTGCGTTAGCCGACGGCATGGCGTATCCGATCCGCGACTCTTCTTTCTTTGGCGCCGATCGGCGATTGCCGCTCTCCAGTTTCGTCGAGCGGATTTTTTCGCGCTCGCCACGACCGACCGCGGCGCTTGAAAATAATCTGCGGGAGTTTGTCCATATTGACGAAATCCTGGCGCACGGCCATCGCGCATTAAGCGACAAATCGTTCTTTTCGTCGGCCGCTTTTGACGAACTCATCGACGGCCTAGCGAGCGTGCGGGCGCACGCAGGCGCGCAAGAATGGGCCGTGGCGGTCAGCACCATCCGGCGCCATCCGCTGCTCGCGCTGCTGCATCAAGAGGACCTGATGCGCCGCGCCTACCATGCGCCGCCCGGAAGCGCCGGGGATGTCGTGCGGCTGTCAGGTATGGCCGATCCGGAGTCCACAACCCGGCCAGCCGAGGCCTTGACCGAACTGGGAGTGAGGTTGCGGGAGCGGCTGATGGCCCTGCCGCTAGCGCAATCGATGATGAACCGCACGGCGATCCTCGCCCGGGCGATCGACCGGACCGCGGATACAGTCGCCGCCGGCGCGGAAGTGCTGGCGATCGGCTGCGGCGATTTAGCCGAAGCGCGGCTCAGCGCGGCGGTCGGCGCGGGCAGGATGCGACGCTTCGTTGCGCTGGACCACGATTTTCAGGCCACGGAGATAGTCGAACGCGCCTATGGCCACGCCCGCATCAATGCGATTCATACGCCGACTTACGCGCTGCTCAACGGCGCTTCCAACGCATTCGGACGGTTCGATCTGATTTATTCGGCGTCGTTGCTCGAACGGCTTGAGACGCGGGCGGCGGCGCAGGCGCTGGGCGCGATGTATTCGATGTTGAAACCGGGCGGCAAGATTGTGGTCGCGAACCTTGCGCCGACCGTGCTCGAGGCGGGCCTGATCGAGGCGGTCATGAATTGGTGGCCGATTTATCGCGACCATGGGGCCTTGAGCGATTTGGGCGCGGAAATCGCGCAAACTCGCGGCGCCGGAGTGAAAGTTACGCTGGAACCCGGCGACAATATCTACTTGCTTGAGCTTATTTGCTCTTGCGCGTGATTAAAAGCGAGTGATAGCGCGAAAGTGCGCTTCATTCCGAATATTATCATCTGACCGCAAGCCGCCGGAGCCGGTTCCGGCGGCTTTTCGATCGCGCTTGATTTGGGCTACAGTTCGGATGAACGGTCGTCCGTTTGGCGGCGGCCCAGATGCGGAGAGATTCGTAGCATGATTTTGCGCGCGAAATGCGCCCCGTCGCTGGGCTGGGCGCGACCCGGATGGGCCGCAATTTCGATCATTCCAACCCGATCGGGTTTGCCGTTGAAGCCATCGAACTGGCGTTGGCTGGGGTTGGCCTGGAGCGCACCGCGCCCGATGGGTTGCTGGTCAATCCTGGCATGACGCGGATGACCGATCCGATGGCCTCATTTGACTTGCGGCAGGCGATGGGGCTGACCGACCGCAGTCTGACCGCGACCATGAACCTGCGGCGCCATGAAAATCAGGTTTGAGTCAAATATAAGCGTCGGCTAAAGATAACTAGGATAAGCATGCCTGAAATCGCCAAACCGGTTCCCGCCGTCACGCCGCAAATGGCTCCGTTCTTCGAAGCGGCGCGTCATGGCGAATTAAAAGCGCCACGATGCGCCGCTTGCGGCGCTTTGCGCTTTTCGGTGCGGGAAAATTGCACTCAATGCTTTTTCCGTCAGCACGATTCGGCAAGGGTCGGCGGCCGCGACGAAGCGCTAAGTTTCAACATGGCGCACCAAGTGTACCATCCGGCCTACGCCGGCGAGATTCCATATGTCGTGGTGATGATTAAATTGAAAGAAAGACCGGCGATCGTGTCGAACCGGTTGGGCGTCAAGCCCGATCGGATGCGGTGTGGGATGCCGGTTGAGGTCGTTTTTGAAAAGGTCAACGACCAGGTCAGTTCGTCAAAATTCCGGCCTCGCGCCGCCGGTTAAGAACGGGCGCTCTAAACGCCTGACCGCCCGGCGCGCGGAGGTTGCAGATCCAATGTTAACCCTCGACCAAAATTATCTTCAGCGTCTGATTGAAAGCTCGCCCGATATCATTATCGCCGTCGACAACGAAGGCACGATTATCTTCTACAACGACGGCGCACGCCGCAATCTCCGTTACAGCGCGGCGGAAATGATCGGCCAGAAAATCGATCGCATCTATCCCACGCTCGACGAAGCGCGGCGCGTGATGAAGGCGATGCGCGACGCCGAGGACCATCGCATCTCCAACTTCGAAACTGTGTTGTGCGACAAGGACAACCAGCAGATCTCCTGCGCGATTTCTGGCTCGCTGATTTATGACGAGCACGGCAAGGAGATCGGCTCGATCGGTTATGCGCGGGACATCCGGCGGATGCGCCAGCGGGAGCAACTCGCGACCTGCGGCGAAATTGCGGTCAGCCTGGCCCATGAAATCAACAATCCGCTGGAGACTATCACCAACAACCTCGATCTCCTCGCGCGCGAAATTCAGGGTCATCTGACCGACGCCGAGATGGCGGTCGAGACTGAACGGCTCGATTCGATTCGCGCCGGCATCGCGCGCGTGCAGGGAATCGTGCGCAGGCTTGACGAGATGACCCGCAAGGGCGTTTACGAGACGCGCGATTATCTGCAGGGCAAGAAGATGGCCGACCTCGCTCCGCGCGAGGGCGAGGCCCCCCCGAAAATCGCGGACGCGCGCGTCAACGGCTCCGCGCGGCGCGACGACTGGGCGCTCAGCGGGATGTCGGTGCTGGTGCTTGACGACGACGTGTCGGTCGTAAGTTCGCTGGCCGACGTGCTGCGCGCGGAGCGCTGCGTGGTGCATACGGCGACCCGGCCGAGCGCCGCCTTCGGCATCTTGCGCAACGTCAAAATCGACGTCGTGATTTCGGACGTCGTGATGCCCGAGATGGACGGTTACGAATTCTACATGAAGGTCAAGGAAGAAATGCCGGACCTGCCGGTGATTCTGATGACCGCCTATTATTACGACAAGGATCACATCATCAAGCGCAGCCGGTTGCGCGGACTCGAAGCGGCGATTTTCAAGAAGCCGGTGAATCCCGCCAAGCTGCGCGAGGTGCTGATCAACGCGCGCGGCCGTCGCGGCCAGGCCGCGTCCGCGCCGGTTCCTCCTCCCGCCGCGCCCGCGGCGCCGGCTTCGCGCGCCTGAACCTGTCGCGCGGCGCGTCCGTTGCTTGACCGCACCGACTGTCAGATGATAATTATTATCATCTGACAAATGAAACTGAAGATTGTCAATGACAGCCGCCGCGCCGCGTATGCGCGCGAGCGAATGGCTGAATTCGCCGTGCGATGCCGCGCGGCGGGCCTGCCGGTGACGCCTCAGCGGATGGCGATTATCGAGGCGCTGCTGGGCGCAACGGACCATCCGCGGGCCGAGAAGATTTGCGCGGAAGTGCGCCGGCGCCATCCGCATGTCTCTCTCGCCACCGTCCATCGCACGCTCGAAACGTTGTGCAGGATTGGCGAGGCGCGCAAGGTGACGGCGCTGCACGACAGCGCGCGCTACGACGGCAATCTCGAGCCGCATCATCATGTGGTTTGCGTGCGTTGCCGGCGAATTCGCGACGTTGAAATCGCGGGTTTGGACGCGACGCTGGGCGGCGCGATTCGCGCGCCCGGCTTCAAGCCGCTCGGATGGTCGCTGGAAATCCAGGCGATATGCGACGATTGCGCAAATTCCGGCGAACGCGCGGGGCGTTCGTCAGAGACCGGCGGCGTCGGGAAAACGCCGCGCAATTGAAATCAAAACCCATAGGGAGCGAAGCAATGAAGAGCCTCAAAGGAACCAAGACCCATCAGAACCTCAAAGACGCGTTCGCAGGCGAAAGCCAGGCCAACCGCCGCTATCTTTATTTCGCGAAGGTCGCGGACGTCGAAGGCCAGCCCGAAATCGCCGGCCTCTTCCGCGACACCGCGGAGGGCGAAACGGGTCACGCGCATGGCCATCTGGACTACCTCAAGTCGGTGGGCGATCCAGTGACCGATCAACCGATCGGCGATACTCTGCTCAATCTGAAGTCCGCTGTGCACGGCGAGACTTACGAATACACCGACATGTATCCGGGGATGGCGAAGACCGCGCGCGAGGAAGGCTTCAGCGAAATCGCGGACTGGTTCGAGACGCTGGCCAAGGCCGAGAAATCGCACGCCGGCCGATTCTCGAAGGCGGCGGAAACGCTCTAGGATCGAAAGCGCCGCGCGGCCGCGCGGACGCGGCCGCGCGTCATCCAGCCGCCGGC
>JADBKU010000009.1 GCA_014896235.1 bacterium
GCGCCGCCGCCGCCGCGCTCAGCCTGAACACCGGATCGCCCGGCGGCGGCATCACCAGCAGCGTGTTGACCGCGGGCAATTCCTTCGGCGCCGCGTACTCGAAGATCGCGACGTCGCACGCGGCGACATCGCGCGGCGTGTATTGATCGGGCGTGCGCGCCGTCACCGCGATGCCCGGAATTCCGGAGAGGCTCGCGCCGTCGGCGGGCGTCGGACTGACGAATAAAATCTCGATCGGGCGCACCGACGATCCGGTCGCATAGGCGACGTTGTCGAGCATGAACCCGTCGGACGGCGCGAGTTCCGCGCGATAGACGTTCGCCGCCGGCAGCCGCGGAAATTCGAGCATCGCCGTCGCGCCCGCCGCCACCCGCGCCTGTTCGGTCCCGAGCGGCTTGCCGTCCCCCTCCAGCGCTACCTTCATGGTCGCAGGAGCCGGGCTTAGATTCGCAACGGTCAGCGAGGCGTGCAGTTCAGCCGCGCCAAAGGTTTCGCGGCTCAGCGTGAACCGGCCGATCGCATAGTTGGGAATCGGCTCGGCGACCGCGATTTGGCGAAACCGCGCCGGCACGGGCGGCGCGATCGGCCGATAGCCGGCGTAGACGATCCGCCCCAGACGGCCGTCCGCGTTGAGCTGGCCAAGCAGCGTGGCGAGCGCCGCCGGATCGTCGGGCGCGTCCACCGGATGCGCATGCGCGATCGCCGCGCGCGCCGCGCCGACATCGTCGAGCGCGCCGCCGATCGCGCGCGGTTGCGGCGCGGTCAGATAGACCGTGGCCGTGCCGGCGCCGCTTGCGCCGAGCGCTTTGTCGACCGCCGCAACCGCCGTCTCGAAGCGCGTCTTGCCGGCGGGGGTGAGCGCCTCCATCGGCGCTGAATTGTCGAGCACGATCGCGATCGGCGCGCCGCGGCTCAGCACATAGGGACCGGCGGTTGCGAGCGCCGCGAGGGCGAGCGCCAGAAGCTCGAGAAAAAACGTCCAAGTCAGGCGCGGCCGGCCGCCGAAGCGCTGCCCGCGCATCACGTGCAACGCCCGCAATGCGAGCACGCTGGAAACCGTCGCCTGGCGGGGCCGCTCGCGCGCCAGATAGGCGCCGAGCAGCGCCGGCAGGATCGCGAACGCCCACAGCGCGCCCGGCGACAGTAATCCCAACCAACCGAACAGGCTCATCGCATCCGTCAGTGCGCGAGTCCGAATTCGGACGCGGCGCGCAAAAAGAATTCCTGGAAGTTGGCGTCGGTCGTATAGAGCGCGTAATGCAACCCGTTGCGGAAACAGAAGACGCGAATTTCCCGCGAGAGCCTGAGCAGCGATTCGCGATAGCGCGCCCGCTCCCGCGGCCCCATCGACAGGCGCACCCGCTCGCCGCTTTCCGCATCGACCGCCTCGACGTCGCCGTTGAGGCCCTGGCCGTCCAGCTCGCCGCCGCCGAGCACCTGCACGGCGGTAACGTCCATGTTGGCGGCGTTGAACAGGCCCAGCGCGCGCTCCGCCGCGTTCGGCATCATCAGGAAATCTGAAATCACGAAGACCTTGCCGGCGCGGCGGATCGAAATCAGTTCGTGCGCGAGCGCCGCGGCTAAATCGAGTTCGCCGCCGGGCTTGACGCCGGCCAGGGTTTTGCCGAGTTCGACGATCCGATGCCGTCCGTAAACGAAGGCCGGCGGCGGCATCGCGCCCTTGCCGGCCAGCACGCGGATCATCACCCGATCGCCCGCAGCCAGCGCCACGTAAGCGAGCGCCAGGGCGATCGCGATCGCCGAAGCGAATTTGCGGTCGCGCTCCGGATAACCCATCGACGCGCTCGCGTCGATGAAGATATACGTCAGCAGATCCTCTTCTTCCTTGAACAGCTTGATATAAAGCTTGTCGGTGCGGCCGTAGAGGCCCCAATCGATATAGCGGAAATCGTCGCCTTCGGAATAATGGCGGAAGTCGCTGAATTCGAGCGAGGAGCCGCGCCGGGGCGAAAGATGCGTGCCCTTACCGACGCCGGCGTATTCGCGCCGCGTCTTGATCCGCAATTGCTCCAGCCGCGCAATAAAATCCGCCGTGAATTCTTCGGGCAGTCCGAGCATGGTCAGCGCGGCCGCTTGAGCCGCTTCATCGCCTGTTCGAGAATCGCCTCCGCGCCTACGTTCTCAGCTTCCGCCTGAAAGTTGCGGAGCAGGCGATGGCGCAGCGCGGGGATGATGGCGTCGTCCACGTCCGCGTAACTCACGCTCACGCGCCCGTCGAGCAGCGCGTTCACCTTGGCGCAAAGGATCAGCGCCTGCGCGCCGCGCGGGCTTGGGCCGAAGCGCAGATACTGGGAAACCTCGGGAATCGCGGCCGGACCGCCGGGCGTGCAGGCGCCGATAATCGAGATGATATAGCCCTCGAGCGGCTCGCTAACCATCACTTCGCGAACCAAGGCCTTCAATTCCTCGATTTTATGCGGCGCGCCGCCTGCATCGAAGACCGGCTGCGTATGGGCGGCGGTGGCGCCGGTGGTGCGCTTGAGAATTTCGCGCAACTCTTCCGGCTTCGGCGCGCCCATCACGACCTTGAACAGAAAGCGGTCCATCTGCGCTTCAGGCAGCGGATAGGTGCCTTCGAGTTCGATCGGGTTCTGCGTCGCGAGCACGAAAAACGGCGGCTCCAGCGCATAGGTCTGGCCGAACACCGTCACCTGCCGCTCTTCCATCGCCTCGAGCACAGCCGATTGGGTCTTCGGCGTGGCGCGATTGATTTCGTCGCCAAGCACGATATGCGCGAAAATCGGACCGGCCTTGAAGGCGAACTCGCGATGGCCGTCGCGTTCGGTCAGCACCTGCGTGCCGACGATATCGGACGGCATCAGGTCGGGCGTGAACTGAATGCGCTTGAAGCTCAGCCCGAGCGCCTCCGCCGCAGTCTTGACCATCAGCGTCTTGCCCAGACCCGGAACGCCCTCGATCAAGACATGGCCGCCGGCGAAAAGCGCCGTCAGCAATTTGCGCACGACCTCGCGATGGCCGACAATCACGCGGCCGACCTCGGTCTCGGCGCGCGCGAAAATCTTGCGGAATTCCGCGACGCGCTCGTTGGGTGAAATCTGCGGAGCCGCTCCCATTGACTCTCCTTCCTAGCGAATCAAGTCGCGATAACGCGGCGGCACCATTTGCCGCTCGTCGGGCGTGTCGGCCGCCTGATCGGCCTTGAGCGGCGCGTTGGTGTACGGCGTGGACGCCCTTGAACGTTCGGCGTCAACCACCAGCCGTCCGCCCGCCCCTTTGGTCGTGGCCGACGGCGGCAGGCGGAACGTAACGTAGCGCGCGTCGCGGATGATCAGCGGCGGGCCTTCGCCCGGCTTGTAAAATCGTTCAAAGTTGCCGGCCTTTGGGAATTCGCCCAGATGCGTATCGCCCTGCGTGCCGGCGTCGTTTTTGCGGCCGCTTGGCGTCGTGCCCAACGGCATCGGGAGATTGGTCTTGCCGGCCATCCCCGGTCGCGGAATCGACGCGTTGGCGATCTGATCGGGTTTGCTCTCCGGCCCCGACGCGTTCGGATTATTGCCCTGCCTGGGCGCGACGCCCGTGCCCGTATTGCTCTGGCCCGCGCCTGGTTGTTTCGATTGCGGTCCGCTGCCGGTCTGGATCTGTTGTTGGGCCTTGCTCAAATCTTTGCTCAATTCGGCTATCTGCAGGTCGCCCGCGCCCTTCTTGTCGCCGGATTCCGCGCCCGATCCGCTACCAGCGCCGGCGCCTTGCCCCGAACCTTTGCCGGCGCCTTGGCCAGTTCCCGAACCCGCGCCTTTTCCAGACCCGCCGCCCTCGCCGGCGCTCTGGCCTGAGCCGCTTCCGGATCCGCCGCCAGTCGTACCCATCGCAAGGCTCGTTCCGCCCTGCTTTTGCTGCTCGCGTTGCTGTAACTGACGCTCCATCGCGGCCAATTCGGCCGACTTCTGCTGGGGCGGAAGCTTGGGATTTTCGAGGTCGCGCGCCAGATCGCGCATCGCGCCCGCCAGCGCCCGGTCTTGCGGCGACGCTCCGCGCACGTCGAGCGCCTTGGCCGCGACGCGCAAGCGATGGGCCGCAAGCTCTTCGGGCGTGGGAATTTTGAGAAACACCGTCATCGCCAGCGCCATCACGACCAGCGTGACCAGCGCCGCGATCGCGGCGCCGCGGGCCGGCTCCAGCCAATCAAAGGGAAATTCTCGGCTTGGCTCAAACAGGTCAAGATAGGCGACCACGCGCCGCCATAACATCGGAAAGAGCGGCGTGCGGCGCGCGCGCGATCCTTCGTCGCCGGGCACGGCCAGCGTCGCCAGCGTAAGAACTTCCTGATGCGCGCGGACATGATCGTCGATGCGGCGGGCGGCGCCGATAAAATCGTCGGACCTGCGATAGGCGCGCCACGCCAGCAAGCCGGCGGCGGCGACTTCCAGCACCGCGGCGAGCAGTAAAAGCTCGCAGACGTGTTCCTCGGCCCGCTCGGTCAGTATGTAGCCGAAACGCTCCCACGTGAGCGCGCCGACCGTCTCGATATAGACGGCCATCAACAGCGTGAACACGAACGGCGGCGCGAGCCACAGCGCCGCGTCCAACGCCGCCATCCGCGCCAGACGGCGGCGCGCCAGATCGATCAACTCGACGGGATTAACCACCTGCCGAACCGACTCCGGATGCGCCGCGCGCTGAGCCGCCGCGCTCGCGATTTTTTGAGGATGCGTTGCTGCGCTTCACTTCCGCAATCGCTCGTTGATGCTCCGCGAAGGAACGCGAAAAAATGTGCGTGCCGTCATCGCGTGCAACAAAATACAGGTAATCAGTATGGGCGGGATAGAGCGCCGCTTCGATCGAAGACAGCCCCGGATTCGCGATCGGTCCCGGCGGCAATCCCGCAATCGAATAGGTGTTGAAGGGCGACGCCCGATGCACCGCCAGCAGCGCCGGCGCGATTTCGCCTTGCGGACTGTATTGCGCGGTCGGATCCGACTGCAACGGCATCCCCAGCCGCAGGCGGTTATAGAATACGCTCGCGATCAGCGGCCGCTCGCCGGGCGCTTTAGCCTCCTTTTCAATCATCGACGCGATTGTAACCAGTTCGGGCACGGTCAGGCCCATCGCGAAAACGCGCCGTTCGATCGGCGGCGTGAGATTGGCGAAAAATCGCGCGATCATCGCCTGCAGAATGTCGTTGACGCCGGCGTCCGGCGGAAATTTATAGGTGGCCGGAAAAAGGTAGCCTTCGGCGCCAAGCGGCGCCAAACCGGCGGCCTTCACCAGCGCGCCGCGCCGCGCCTGCGCATCGAATTCTCCGGCGCAAACCAATCCTGCCGCCTCCAATCGTTCGCCAATCTGATGGACCGTCAAACCTTCTGGAATGGCGACCGTTATGACGACAAAATCGCCGTTCACCAGATGGTCAAGCACCTGCGGCGCGTTCTCGCGCCCGTGAAATTCATAGAATCCCGGCTGGAGCCGGTTGGCGCGCCCGGTCAGTTCCGCATAGACGATAAAAGCCCATTGATTCCGCACCACGCCGGCGTCGGCCAATCGCCGCGCCGCGACCGCCATCGAATCGCCCGGCTCGATCCGGACCGGTCGCGGCGGTTTGAATTCACGCGTCGGCGCAAACAGCGTCCAATACGCCGCGAGCGCCACGCCAAGAACCGCGACGGCAAGCATTGCGACGCCGATCCCGACTCCGCGCGTCATTGTGTTCAGTCTATCAGAACCGGCGCGGGCGCTAATCCGAAACCCAAAAAAAGGTGCGCTCTCCGGATTAGCGGCGGCGTTCGTTCAGCCAGCGTTCGAGGATAATCGCCGCCGCCAACGCATCAACCTTCGCTTTTGCGCGGCCGCGGTGGCCGGGAAGTTCGCGCAATCGTTCCTCGGCTTCGATACTGCTGAGCCGTTCGTCACACGTCTCGACAGGAAGGCCGGAGAACTCGCTCAATTTAGCGGCAAAATCCTCCGCCACACGGGCCGCCGGGCCGGCGCTTCCGTCCATGTTGAGCGGCAGGCCAACAATGATCTTGGTGACGCCCAAGTTTCCAAGTCGGCGCATGATCGCGGTCAAATCCACCCGACCGCCGCGCCGTTCGAGCGCGTCGAGCGGGACGACGGCGGCGCCGTCGTCGTCGCAGAGCGCGATACCGATTCGGCGCCGGCCGAGATCAAGCGCCGCAATCGCCACTTAATACCTTCTTCAGGCGCATATCGCTCATCGTCGCATCCAATTGATATATTCCGAAGTTTCCTTGCAAGTACCCGATTTTATTGTGGAAATTCGTGCGTGTTGGGGTTGATCGAGGCACTTGCGTGGCATAGTCTCAGCCGCGATGCGTTGGGGGAACCTGCAGCGTGCGTGGCCCCGGGTCATCATCGCCCTGACGGTAGCTGTGCTGGCCACCGCCGCCACGATCAGGCTATTCGTGGCCGGCCCACCTCACAATACTGACGCCGAGTTGGCCGCCAGCCGCTTGATCAGCCGGTCGGCCGGACAAATCGATCCAGATTACGCGCAAGAACCGGTGGAAATTCGACCGGCGCCCGATCCGATCGCGATCAGCTTGACGATCGACCGGACGGGCCCAATCGCTTCTTATCTGGAGGAGGCGGGGGTAGCGCCTGCGGACGCGGAAAGATGGGCGGCAGGCTTCGCCGCAGTCAGCTACAGCCGCTACCTGCAGCGCGGTCATACGCTTACTCTTTATAAAGATCCTGACGACGGCAGTCTGCGCGGCCTGAAATACAACTACAACGACCGCATCGCATTTCGCGAGAGCACTTACGGCGACGGCGTAATCCGGGCCTCGCAGGAATTGATCACCTATGTTGTCCGGCCGGTCGCGGTATCGTTCAGGTTGAGCGGCGATTTCAATCGCGACGCGGCGCGACACGATTTGCCGGCGCCGATCGTCGCGACTCTGCGCAACGCGTTCGCCGATCGCCATCCGCTGAATCGCCTGCCGCGCGGCGCCGACGTCAAACTGATTTACCAGGAACGGGTGAGCCGCGACGGTCTCGATCGCCAGATTACCGGGCTTGAGGCCGCGCAAATCCATTTCGGCGATAGAACGCTGAGCGCGTTCGCCTTCCGCGACGCCAATGGCGAAGCCCATCTGTACGACGCGAATGGCGTGGCGCTGGAGCCCGAGTCGCTTCGCTTTCCTTGCAAGTTCGACTACATCTCCTCCGGCTTCACGTTCCACCGCTATCATCCGATTCTGCATAGGTACCGTCCGCATGTGGGGGTTGATTTGGCGACTCATTACGGCACGCCCGTGATGGCGATCGCCGACGGCACGGTGGAGCAAGCCGGATGGTGCGGCGAGTTGGGCCGATGTGTCCGTATCGACCATCATGATGGACTAGTCAGCATTTACGGCCATCTGTCGGCAATCACGCCCGGATTGCATCGCGGTGACAAGGTACGGGTGGGCGAGATGATTGGCCGGGTCGGCTCGAGCGGCCTTTCGACCGGCCCGCATCTGCACTTCGCGATCGAGGAGGACGGCCGTTACGTCAATCCGCTGACGGCTCGGCTCGGCGTGCATAATCATGTTTCGCCGCGGATGGAGGCGATGTTCAATCGCTTCAAACGGGGCTATCTGGCCGCGCTCGATCGTCTGCCAACGTTCGGCGGCCACTTCAACGTGGGACATGAAGGCTCGACGGCGCTGGCGAACGCATCATCCACAATGCGTCCGGTCGTGGACAACGCCGAAAAAGTCGCGCACGGCCCCGCGCTCGAGCCAATTTCCCAACGTTCCATCACGCCTTGAGCCAAAGATTGCGCCATTCGGCGCGACGGCTTGATTTTGGCTGGATAACCGTCATGTGAATGTGAATCTGCGGCAGGCGCTCATCGCAACGATTCGCACGATGCAATGCCGGCGAAGTTCGCACGCCGCCAAGCTTTAAGCCTCGATCTTAAAGGTGACGCCGCATGCGCCTGACTGTGGATCAATGGCTCGTCTTCGCCACACTAGCGACAGCCTTGATCCTGTTTGTCACTGGATGGCTGCGCTACGACGTGGTCGCTCTGTGCGCACTGCTCGTGCTTGGGCTGACCGGCGTGATTCGGCCCCGCGCTATGTTCGCCGGCTTTGCGGACAGTGCGGTTATCAGCGTGGCGGCCGTGCTGGTGATGAGCCGCGGACTGCGAGACTCAGGCGTGATCGAATTGTTGGCTGAACGAATCGGGGCGCTGAGCGGGCGTTTCGGCGATTCCTTCCGAATCGCCCTGTTGGGCGTCGTGGTTAGCTTTCTTTCCGGCTTTATCAATGACGTCGGCACGCTTGCGCTGTTCATGCCGGTCGCGGCCAAACTCGCGCGCAGGCAAAAATTCTCGGACGGACGGATCCTGATGCCGCTGGCGTACGCGACGCTGCTGGGCGGCATGACCACGCTGGTCGGCGCTCCGGTAAATTTGGTGATTTCAGGGTACCGCGCCCGTGTTGCGCATGACGGGTTCGGGATGTTTTCGTTCACGCCGGTCGGCGTTGGAATCGCCTTGGTCGGCCTGACTTTCATTTCGATCATCGGATGGCGGCTGTTGCCGGAACACGGAGGGGCCGGCGAACAGGGCGATTTGTTCAAAATCGACAAATACCTGACGGAAGTGCGCGTTCCTGAAAATTCAAAAGCCGCCGGCCAGATAATCCGCGACCTCGAAGCTGCGGCCGATGGCGCCGTGACCGTCGTTTCGCTGCTGCGCGATGGGTGGCGTGAACTGGCGCCGTCCGGGTTCCAGGTTTTGCATCCACGCGATCTGTTGCTGCTCCGAGGCGATCCCGACAGTCTCGAAAGCGCCATCGCGAAAACCGGCCTCGAACTCGAAGCGCAGAAAGAACAGCAAGAAGAACAGCAGGGAAACCCCGCATCGGCGGAGAAGAAAGGATCCGCGGAAAACGCACAGATGGTTGAAGCGGTGGTGGCGCCGGGGGCGCGGATCGCCGGGCGCACGGCCTACGGCATGCGCCTGCGCGATCGTTACGCCGTGAATATCCTTGCGGTTGCGCGGCGGGGCGGAGCGGTTCGCGCCCGTTTGCGCGATATCCGCTTCGAGGCCGGCGACGTGCTGCTAATGCAGGGCGAGCCGGACGCGCTCCGCAGGCGTTCGCCGACCCGACTGTTGCTGCCGAGCGAAATGCGGCTGGGCCAACCGCGCCGCCGCGTCCGCTGATGGTGTTTGCGGCGTCAGGCGGCCGCGCTTTCAACCTTTTCAGCGTCCGGTAGCCTCACCGGCGGCGATTCGCGATGATGATTCTCGGCTTTCCCGCTGGATGAGGCTTACTTAGTCTCGAAGGGTGTTTTGGTGCTGTCGCCGCGATTTGGGTGCGGGCCTGCAGCACCGGCGGCACGCCGTGATCTTGCTTGCCTCGCTCCTTTGTCCCCCGTGGGCGCTGTCGCGATGATTTATGTGGTCACGATGATGGTCTCGAACATGACCAATTATGTGGCTACCGCAGTGCTGATGGCGCCCATCGCGCAAGGCGTCGCGGCCGGACTCGGCATCGCGCTCGATCCATTTCTGATGGCGGTGGCGTACGGCAGCGTCTCGGCCTTTATGACGCCAATCGGCCATCCGTCGAACACGTTGGTGATGGGTCCGGGCGGCTATCGATTTGCCGATTATTTGCGAATGGGCGCGCCGCTATCCATTCTCACGACTATAACGGCGGCCTTGATGATCCCGCATTTCTGGCCGCTGCATCATGTTGGCATGCGCTAGCGCGCCTCCGCGATGGCGGGCGCGCGTCTTTCACGCGCAGACTGGGGGACGGCGGTCCTGCCAAGGACGAGCCTGTTCGAGTTGCGAGGCGACGCGAATCAGCAAATCTTCGCGGCCGAAGGCCGCCACCAGATGCGCTCCGATCGGCAAGCCCGCGGCGTTCCAATAGAGCGGAAGCGAAATAGCGGGCTGACCGGTCGCGTTGTAAGGCGGAGTGAACTGAATCACGTCCATCAACCGCGCCCATCCCGCCGCCGGATCCTCGCGATCGACCACCAGCGTGCCCAACGGCGGCGGCGGGGTGGCGATCGTCGGCGTGAGCAGAAGATCGAATCCGTCCGCCCACCAACTCGCGACCCGCCGCGCCCATGCATGAATCCATCCGACCGCGGCGAGATATTGCCTGGCCGACAATTGCGAACCGCGTTCGGCGAGGTTCCACGTCCAGAGCTCGACATCGCCGCGTTCAATTTTACGCCCGACCAGCGCGCCGATTTGTTCGAGCGCAAGCGCGGTATGGCCGCAAACCACCTCGGTGAAACGATCGATCAATTCGTGCTCGTCAAGCGCGGCGGGATGCGACTCCTCGACCTGATGGCCGAGCGACTCCAGCAGCCGGGCGGCGTCCTCGGCCGCCGCGACGCAATCGGGATGCAGCGGCGCGCCGCCCTGCGGCGAACGCTTCATCAGGCCGATCCGAAGCCGCCCCGGCGCCGCACCTACTTCTTGCGCGTAGGGTCGAACGCGCGCCGGAGCGGCATACGGATCGCCCGGCATCTCGCCCGCGATCGCATCGAGAACCGCGGCCGAATCGCGCACCGATCGAGTTACGACGTGCTCGATCGCCAGACCGTGCCATGCGTCTCCGATATCCGGTCCGAGCGATACGCGGCCGCGCGTGGGTTTAAGGCCGACCAGACCGCATTCGCTGGCGGGGATACGAATGGAGCCGCCGCCGTCGTTGGCGTGCCCGACGGCGACCATCCGCGCGGCAACCGCCGCGGCCGAGCCTCCGCTCGAACCGCCGGTCGAATGGCCAACGTTCCACGGATTCCGCGTGGCGCCGAAAGCTTCCGGTTCGGTGGTGGCGTTCAGGCCGAGTTCGGGCGTGTTGGTCTTGCCGACGCAGATAAATCCCGCCGCTTTGAATTTCGCGGCAAGGTAGGTGTCGTACGGCGCGACGAAGCGGGCGTCGCGCAGAAACCGCATCCCGTTGTAAATCGGATCTCCGCCAGAGGCGCACACGAGATCCTTGAGCAGAAAGGGCACGCCGCGAAACGGCCCATCGCCGATCGGGCCGTTTTTCGCGATCCGCCGCGCCTGCTCGAACAAGGGCGTGATAACGGCGTTGAGTTGCGGATTGACGCGCTCGATCGCGGCGATCGCCGCGTCAACCAGTTCGACCGGCGAGGCTTGTCCGGCGCGGATCAATTCGGCCTGCGCCGTCGCATCCATATTCGTGAACTCGGCAACCATCTTCAGGCCTCCCTCGGCCGCGGCCGTCCTTGCATGCGCCATCGTCAGAAATCGCACAATCGGACGGGCGGCGGCAACCCGGCGGCGCTCGCGTTGGCCGAACGCCGATGGTATAAGATCGAGTTCCGCGCGGCGTCTGGAAGATTTCCGGCGCGGAGCGGATGGTTCGGGGTGTAGCTCAGCCTGGCTAGAGCACTGCGTTCGGGACGCAGGGGTCGCTGGTTCAAATCCAGTCACCCCGACCAACGACCAACTTCCAAACGACCAACGGAACCGCATCTGCTTCCAATCCTGCTGACAGTCGTCGGTTACCTTTTCGGATCGATACCGGTGGGGGTGCTGGTGGGCCGGGCGCGCGGCTTTGATCCGCGTGCGGTTGGCTCGGGCAACGTCGGGATGACCAACGTCGCGCGCGCGGGTGGGCGTTTCGCCGCGGCGATGACGTTTTCCGGCGATTTGCTGAAAGGGTTGGTTCCGGTCCTGATCGCCAGGGGCGCGGGATTGGCGCCGGCCGCGATCGCATGCGTGGGATTCGCCGCGGTGGTCGGATCGGTCGCGTCGATTTTCATGGGGTTCAGCGGCGGACGCGGCGTTTCAACCTCATTCGGCGTCTGGCTTGGGCTGGCGCCGATCGCCGCCGGTATCGCGTTAGCCGTGTTTATCGTGATTGTCGCAATCGGGCGGATCGTTTCGCTCGGCTCGATTTCCGCCGCGATCGCCCTTGTACCTGCGGTCGCCGCGACCGGCTCGCCCCGGCCCTATATCCTGCTGGCGATCGCGGTTTCGGCCGTGGTTTTGACGCGCCATCATGAGAATATTCGACGGCTGCTGGCCGGCGAAGAGCCGAAAATCGGCGCACGCAAGAAAGCATCGGATTAAACCTAACGAAGGCGTACCGATGCCTGCCGCGAAGTCGTTAGCCTATTCGTTAGTCATCATATGCGCGGGCGCCCCCAGCCTGAGGCCGAATTTGCGCCCAATTAACTGGCGCCGCGCTTGCGAACCGCCACCTTATGCCGCATCGTGCATCGTTGTGCGAAGGGGGTCTTGCGATCAGTCGCCCGCCGTTGAAAGGTATAGCAGGCGCCATTGCGAGCTTGACCCGAAAAAGCGCGCCTGCGCTTTGCCGCCGTCAGGAGTCATATGAAGAAGGTTGAGGCCATCATCAAGCCGTTCAAACTCGACGAGGTTAAAGAGGCGCTTTCGAGTATTGGCGTCCAAGGGCTTACGGTAAGTGAAGTAAAGGGCTTTGGCCGCCAAAAAGGCCATACCGAGTTGTACCGTGGCGCCGAGTACGTCGTCGATTTTCTTCCGAAGGTGAAGCTGGAGATTATCGTGTCCGACGACACCGCCGCACAGGTCGTGGAAACCATCGAACGCGCGGCGCGGACCGGCCGCATCGGCGACGGAAAGATCTTCGTGATGCCGATGGAAGAAGTCGTCCGGATTCGCACTGGCGAGCGAGGCTCCAACGCGCTCTGACCCGAGCTTGACGAACCTTCCTCGAATCGATCCGCCCGATCTCAAGCGATGCGAGACCGGGTGGGTTGAATTTCATTTGAGCGGGCGATTTATCTCGCAGCCAGCCTTCGCGTACGCGACGGATTATTCCAACCGGCCATCATCCTGGTTTAGGTTTAAAATAACATTATAAAAATTCCCGGATTCTCGGGCGCCCGTGCCCTATTCGCACCAATCTTTGACGCGGGCAGGAAACCGATCGCTCGCCGCATCGTCAAATAGATGTGATGGAACGAACGGCGACCAAACCGTCGATCGAATCCGAAATCGAGTCCGGACAGCCTGGCGGCGGGGCGCCGCCGGAACTGGACGAGATTTACCGGCAGCATCATCAGCGAATCGTGCGGCTGTGCCGGATGATGCTGAGCGATGCGGATGAGGGCGACGAGGCGGCGCAGGAAGTGTTCGTGCGGATGCTGGCGCAACGCCGCAGCGGGGTCGAACCTGCACAGTGGGGCGCGTGGCTGACGCGGGTCGCGATTAACGCCTGCCACGATCGGCGGCGGTCGGGATGGTGGAAATGGTGGCGGCGCGACGGCCGCGAACTGGTCGATTCCGATCTGACCACCTATCGCGACGCCGAGGAAGAGGCGATCACGCACGAGCAGGGCGCGGCGATCTGGCGGGGCTTCAGCGCGCTTTCGCCGCGGCAGCGCGAGGTTTTCGTCCTGCGCCAGATCGAGGGATGGCCGACGCGCGAAGTCGGCGCCGCGCTGAACCTTACCGATCAAGCGGTCAAACTCCATCTGTTCCGGGCGGTGCGCCGCCTGCGCGAAATTTTGCGGAGCGAGCGATGAACGCCTGTCTCAACGAAAAGGAACTGACGCGACTGTTCGTCAGCGACGCAGCGGAGATGCCCGCGGCGCGCGCCCACGTCGCGGAATGCGCGGCTTGTGCGTCGCGTTACGAAGAAATGGCGCGCGACGCGCGGATAATCGCGGGAACGATTGCGTCAGCCGCGGCGAGCCGCGCAACCCTGCAAGAATATACGGCGAAGCGCGCGGTCGACGGATGGCGGAGCGATCGCCCATACGCCCGCGTGGCGGGATGGTTCGCCGGCGCGACGGCGTTCGGCGCGGCCGCGGCGATCGCGACGATGCTGGCGCTAGGATGGCGCCCCGCGAGATCGCCGCAGATGGCGAGCGCACTTCCAGACGTGGCGAAAACGGCACCGGTGGCGTACGCGCAGGACCAGGCCGGGCGGATAACTTTCGATCCGATTAGCGCCATAGCATACGACGAAGGCGGATCGGCCGCGGCTGGTTCCGGCGACGCGATTTTCACCTCGTACAGCGGCGACGACGGAAATCTGTTGTTCTGCGCGCCGGGCGACGACAGCGGGATGTGCGCGCCGACGGCGGGCAATCGCGGCTGACCACGGATTTTCAGGATTCGTTCCGAATGAACTCGGATCCGGCGCCAATTGGGCAACGCAAGGAGGATTTTTAACTTGAAACGCGCATGGAAGTTTGTTGTTGCGGCGGTCGCGATCGTGGCGCTGCCGGCGCTCGCGGCCGGTCAGATGATGGGCGGGCCGATGATGGGTCATGGCCAGATGATGATGCATGGCGGAGGGATGCCGCCGTTCCCGATGTTCCTGCGGGCCGCGCGTTTGACGCCCGATCAGCGCAAACAGGTCGATAAGATCCTGAGCGAGAATCGCGAGACGTTCCACCAACTCTTCGAGCAGATGCATCAGACGCGCGAGGAGATGGCGAACAAGCTGCTCTCGCCCGGCAACGTCACGGCCAAAGACCTTGAGCCGGAAACGCATAAACTGGACCAATTGCATCAGCAGATGATGGCGAATTCGGTCAAGGTCGCGCTCGAAATCCGCGCCGTCCTCAAGCCGGATCAAATCAAGCGCGTCGCCGAATTCCATCAGAAGATGAAGAGCCTGCACGAGCAGATGCGCGATCTGATGAAGCAAATGGGACCAGAGCCGGGCGAGGGGCCGACGCCTCCATCGCCACCGGCGCAATAAACCGCACTCGTTTTCCGGGCGCATCGGCGGGATGCGCCCGGCACACCGGCGGGCGGAGCGGCACGGCCACAAGGCTTCCGTTCCACCCGCCATTTTTTATCGGCGCAAACCGCGCGCCGGCATTCCGGCGGAAACGAACGCGCGCGGACTAAAGCTTGGCGGGAGGATAATAGGGCCGGTCGCCGAGCGCCTGCACGGCGGCCCAGAAATCGGGGCCTGACGCCTTGCCGGCCTCCTCGATTTCCCAACTCTGCCGCGCGATCGCCCAACTGTCGGGCCGCAGTCGGCGCGCCTCGCCAAGGTATTTCAGCGCGTCCTCGCGATGGCCTTGCGCGAACAGGTATTGGCCCAGCCTGAATAGCGTATTGGCGCGGGCGTCCTGCTCGCTTAGACCGGCGATGCGGCCGCGCGCCTCGTTATCGGGCAGAGCGTACGCGCTTTTCTCGCCGTTGATCACCCAATCGCGGATGGCGTTGAAATAGGCCGTCCGCGCCGCTTTGGCTTGCGCGGCGGCGTCGGGCGGAATCGAGAAATCGGCAAGATTCAGCTTGCGAAACGCGTCGCACGCGCCCGCCGATTCCGCCGGCCGCACGATATGTCCCCGTTCGTCGATCCAGACCGCCATCGGCACGTTGACGATGTTGTAAAGCTCGGCGACGACGTGTTTCTCATCGATCAGGCACGGATAGGTTGGCGCACCAGCGGCGGCGCGCTCGCGTTCGCCCCATCCCATCAATTCGAGCATTGGCGGCGGAGTCGGCTCCGTCGCGCGAATCCATTGGCGCACCGCATCCGCGCCGCATGAATCGAGCGCGATCGCGATGACTATGAAATTCCGGTCTTTCAGTTCCTGGTAGAGGCCCTGCCACACGGGCAGGTCAAAGCGGCATCCTCACCATGACGCCCATGCCATCAGAATGCGCTTCATGCCGCGATAGTCGGCGAGCGAATGCATCCGGCCGTCCAGATCGGGCAGCGTGAAATCGGGCGCGTCGAGCGAGCGGAGCGCCTGATTGCGCGCGGCGGGCGCTTCGCCGAACGCCCATACGCCATGGCGATCGTCGCGCGCGATCGGATTGCCGAGCAGGCGCGCCAGTGCGGCGAGATTGAAGCGGCGGCCGCCTTCGCGCACGAACTCGGCGTCGCGTCCGTGCGGGATTGGCACGCATCGTTCGCCCAGGCAGGCCCCCTCCGGCTTCAACTCCCATCCGGTCGCGGCGCGCAGGTCGTCAAGCCCAAGCCACAGGTCGTCGCCCTCGCCATGCGCATCCGCCGCCGAATATTCGCCGCGTTCGTACAGTATTGTAGCGCTCATTTATCGCTCCGCCCGACAGTATTAGGTTACGCTCGACTACCATTAGCTGCGGCGCTTCGACGCAGGCAAGGCCAAATTTTGAGAACCCCGGCGTTCCGCCGCGCCAAGCGCCATGGCGCCGGAGAAACGCGGATGTTAGCCTCGATTCCGTCAATCCCGCGCGCAACGGCCAACGCGGCGCCACAAATCGATAGCTGGCAACGATGAGCGATCACGCCAAATCCGCAAGTTCCGACCGCAAACCCAACCGCCTGATCAACGAGCAAAGTCCTTATCTTCGCCAGCACGCATACAATCCCGTCGATTGGTATCCGTGGAGCGACGAGGCGCTCGCCCGGGCGCGCCGCGAGGACAAGCCGATCCTGCTCTCGATCGGATATTCCGCATGCCACTGGTGCCATGTGATGGAGCGCGAATCGTTCGAGAACGAGGAGATCGCGCGCCTGATGAACGAACGGTTCATCCCGATCAAAGTCGACCGCGAAGAACGGCCGGACCTCGACCAAATCTATATGGACGCCGTGCAGCTACTCACCGGCCGCGGCGGCTGGCCGCTCACGATGTTCCTGACGCCGGACGGCAAGCCGTTTTACGGCGGCACCTATTTCCCGCCTGTCGACAGGCACGGCTTGCCCGCATTTCCGCGCGTGCTGGCCGCGATCGCGCAAGCGTGGAGCGACAAGCGCGATGACGTGAACCACAACGTCGAGCGGATCGCGGCGGCGATGAACGCGCTCGCCGGCGAGAATCGCGCAAGCGGCGATCCGGCGGCCGATTTGCCCTTGCGCGGCGCGCGGGAACTGGCGCGCCATTACGACAGCGCCCACGGCGGGATCGGCGGCGCGCCCAAATTCCCCAACACTTTCATCTTTTCGTTGTTCATGCGGATGTACGACGCCGACGGCGATCCGAGCTTCGCCGACATGACGCGCGACACTTTGACGCGGATGGCGAAAGGCGGAATTTACGACCAGCTCGGCGGCGGGTTCCATCGCTACAGCGTCGATGAGCGCTGGCTGACGCCGCACTTCGAAAAAATGCTCTACGACAACGCGCTGTTGGCGCGGCTTTATCTCGACGCCGGCCGCGCCCTGAACGAGCCCGATTTCATGCGGGTCGCGCGCGAAATCCTCGACTACGTGATGCGCGAGATGACCAGCCCGGAGGGCGGATTCTATTCGTCGCAGGACGCGGACAGCGAAGGCGAGGAAGGCAAATTCTTCGTCTGGACGCCTGACGAAATCCGTTCCGTGGTCGGCGACGAGCTGGCGGGGATCGCGCGGCGATGGTTCGACGTCAGCGAAGAGGGGAATTTCGAAGGCCGCAATATCCTGCATCGCACCATTTCGATCGCCGACGCGGCGCGCCTGTTCGGCAAATCCGAAGACGCGACCGCGGCCGCGATCGCCGAAATTCGAAGCCGCCTGTTCGCCGCCCGCGCATCGAGGGTTCGTCCCGGCCGCGACGATAAAATTCTTGCGGCGTGGAACGGCATGATGATCGGGGCCTTCGCGGAAGGCTATCGTGCGACGGGCGAAGCGCGTTACCTGCAAGCCGCTCTGAAAGCGACCGATTTCGTGCTGCAGCGGATGTGGGACGGGCGGCGCCTGAAGCGATCATACAAAGACGGCGTCGCGCGCTTCAATGCTTATCTCGAAGACTACGCGCTGATGGCCGGCGCGTTGATCGATGTTTACGAGGCGACGTTGGACCGCCGCCATATCGAAGCGGCGCGCGCACTTGCGGACATAATCATCGAGCATTTTTCCGACCGCGAGCAGGGCGGGTTTTTTTTCACCTCGGACGATCACGAGGAGTTGATCGCGCGGACCAAGCCGGCCTTCGACGGCTCGACTCCGTCGGGCAACAGCGCGGCGGTGATGGCGCTGCTGCGGCTGGATTCTTACCTGGACGATTCGCGTTACGCCGAGGCGGCCGCGCGCGCCCTGCGATCGTTCGCGGACGCCATGGAAAAACAGCCGTTCGCTTTCGCACATATGCTCGAGGCGCTGGACCGATACCATCGCGGAGCGACCGAGATTGTGCTGGCCGGAGACCCGAACTGCGCGGAATTCGCGGAATGGCGCGACCGCCTGGGCCTGCTGTACGTGCCAAACCTCGCCTTGTATGCAGCCGACGCGAACCCGGACGGAGAAAACTTTCTGCCCGAAGCTGTGCGCGGCAAGCGCGCCATCGACGGGCGGATCACCGCGTACGTATGCCGGAACCGCAGTTGTTCGGCGCCCCTAACTTCATTCGAAGAATTCGTCCGCACCATCGCGGGATAAGGCGACAGTTCTTTCAAGGCGCGAGGACGCGCGATGGCGATCGTGACGGCTGAAACGGGGAATTTCGATCAGGCGTTCGAGCCGATCGCGATAAACCGCGCGCCGCGAGTTCAGGACCGGACGATCAGAGTGGTCGTTTTCAATGCGCGCCTGAGCGCGCGCGCCGATGGAATCCTGGCTTGCATCCGCCGTCCGCCGCTGAGCCGGGCGGACGTGATTCTGCTGTGCGAAGCCGCCTGGAGAATCGACGGCGCGGGGAGTCGCGGGCTCGCGTCGAAGATCGCGGACGCGCTTCGGATGAGCTTCGTTTACGTTCCCGAATTCATCCGCGGCCAACCGCATCACGCCGGATGGTCGATCGGCAACGCGATCGTCTGCGCGCAGCCGCTCGAGGAGATCCGCAGCATCGTTCTGCCCAGTTACAAACCGAACTGGCGGCGCGTTCCGTTGCGCGGAGCGCCGCGCGGCATCGTCGCGACGGCGTCTTTCGGCGGACGCAAGCTCACGATCGGCGTGGCGCATCTCAACAGCCGATGCGGCCCCGAATTGCGCGCGCGACAGATGGCGGTTTACCTGGACGGCGTAGGCGAGGGCGGCCCCGCCATTATCGGCGGCGACTGGAACACGACCACCGTGGCGCTGCCGACGCGGCGATCGCTGGCCGGAGTGGCCGCGCGGATGGCGCTCCAGCCGCTGCGGTTCCGTTATCCGCAAGCCTACGAACCGCTGTTCGCCGAAATCGCGCGGCGCGGTTTCGCGATCGAAGGCGCGAATCGCGCCGGCGCTCCGACCTTCACGTTCTCGCGCGCGCTCCCGCGGCTGATGCGTCCGAAGCTCGACTGGATCGCGGCGCGCGGCGTCGCCCCGGTGGAACGCAGCGCCACGGTGATTCCCGCGCGGCCGGCATGGCGCTTCAGCCGCGTTTCGGATCATGATTTCGTGATCTGCGATTTCTCCGTCTAGCCAGTTACGCCCGCCGATCGCGTGCCATGGAGACGGCTCTTTCGCGATCGTCAACGTCAATTCATATCCAGTCCGGCTTGCTGAAAGTTACCAGGGCGCGTCAAATAAGGAAGCGTCTCGCGCGAAGCTTTCGGCAACGCTGTCGCAGGATTTACGATTCATAAACGCCGCCGCGGCCAATTCCATTGAAGTCATCCATGCGTGTCATCGCCGCTTCCGCGCGCATTCTGGGAAGACAATGCGGGTAATTCCTCTGAATAAAAGCGATGAGCCGCTCCCGCACGGCGCAACGCAGATCCCACAATTTTCCGGAATCGCTCGCGCTCACCAACGCCCGCAATTCAATCGCGCGATCCGTCGCATGCGTAACTTGCAGCACGCAGACCTTGCCGTCCCAATCAGGCAATGTCTTCACAACGCGCGCCAGTTCGCTACGTACCTCATCCACCGGCACGGAATAATCGGCGTACACATGCGCGGAGCCCATCAGATTCGCCGAATGGCGCGTCCAATTTTGAAACGGATGCGAAATAAAATATGACAGGGGCAACACTAATCGCCGCAAATCCCAGATCCGGACGACGACATACGTAGTAGTAATTTCCTCAACCCATCCCCATTCATTTTCCACGATCACCACGTCTTCGAGCCGGATCGGTTGCGTAATCGCGAGCTGAACCCCCGCCACCAGGTTCTCGATCGTCGGGCGCGCCGCCAGTCCGACCGCAAGTCCCGCGATTCCGGCGGATGCCAGAACGCTTCCGCCCAGTTCGCGGCCCCATCGGAATGACATCAGGGCCACGCCGCACGCCAACACGGAAATTATCGCTAGAAGAATACGGCGCAACAGCCGGATTTGAGTGACTATTCGTCGCGTTTTGAAGTCGTCGTCGCCCAATGCTTCGTAATGAATAACCAGGCTCTCCGAAAACACGAACGCCAGCTTTATTGCAAGCCACGCTATCGCGATAATCTCCAGTAAGCCAATGAGATGATTCATCGGCGCGACGAAAACGCGGGGAATGCGAAGTTCTGGCGTGGCAATATCAATTGCATATACCGGCAAAGCGAAGCGTAACGGAGCTCTGCATTCTCTAAATATCAGTTGCGTGCGATCTCCCGGATTTTTATCGATTTTTCTGTATAAAAAGAAAACCAGCCGATACGCGAGCAAGCCGCAGAGAACCGCGGCCAGCAACCAAGCGAGCGAGACAATCACGCCATGCCAATGCGAAATGAAAGGTCCAATACTTAATTTTAGCATAAGTCCGCTTTCGTCTCCTTGTGACCGTGCAGAAAGATTAATGCGCCGAGGGTGAATGGGTCATCGGCATTCCGCTAAAATTAAAATTCTCGCGATGCCGCGGGCGCTTCCACAGCGCCCCGAAATCAATACGGGCGGCATGCAGAGGCCGCCAGAACCGGAATCAATAAGTGCGGAAGCCGATTTTGCGATCGGCGTGATTTATTTTCGCATATCTACGAGGATTGAAAAAATGGCCAAAGACTTTTTGGTTTCGCTTGCCTTCGTGCTGCTATTTAGCGGATGCGCATTACTCGCAGCGCCCGGAGTCGAAGAAGCCGGTTCGCTCGCGGGCGTCGCCGTTCCGGGAGCCTCGGGCGTGCTCGGCACGGAATCCACTGTAGCCGTGAATCGCTCGTGGATTCGGGCGAACAACGTGCAGGCGAATTATTCCGAGGCCGAACTCATCAATCTCCAGAAGGCGCAACGTAATGCTGAGCGATCGCGCGCCGCTACCGTCGGCATGCTCGAAAGCCTCGCGAAATCGGACGACGATCCTGAAATCGCGGATTTGGCCATCTGGGTCAAGCAGGGAGGCGATCCGCAATATGCGCTGGGCGCGGCGCTGGCGCGCGACAAAACGGATGCGTCACGCGCGGCCGCCGTACGCATCCTCGAAAATATCTCTCAGCGCAAGAATGACCCGGAAATATACGAGCTGGCGCAATGGGTTCGTGAAGGCGGCAACGAACAATTCGCGTTGAATTATGCGCTCACTCATGAATCGCGCCGATGAACTATTCGTGCGCGAGTCGAGGCTGGCCGGTTAAATTTGCATTGGCGCTATCCTGTCGCGCCGTCCGACGGCTCATGCGGCGATCGATTTCGACTTTTCGCGTTACAGCGCGCGCTGGATCGATAATCCATCTCTTGCGCAGGCAAGCGGCGAGAGCCTATAGCTGAAGTCCGATTGTCCATCAGCGCCTGCTAAATGTTTTTCAATCACGCCCGCATCTGAAATGCTGATTGATGATAAAGCCGTTTTCCGGATGTCGAACGCGACCGCGGATGATAACTGAAACCCGCAAGGCATCGAAAAAGCGCGCCGTCTCAACCAGCGTATGCGCTTTTGCCGACAGTTTTCCTTTCGCGCGGCGGCTGGCGGCAGAATTGGGCGCGCGGCTGCGTCCTTTGAAACAGCATCGATTTCCTGACGGCGAAGCGCTGGTGCGCGCCGAACCTCATCCGGAACGGAACGCCCTCGTCGTGCGGACGCTTGATCATCCCGATCCGAAGCTGTTCGAAACGATGCTCGCCGCCGACGCGTTACGCCGCGGCGGCGCGCGGCGAGTCACGTTGGTCGCGCCATATTTGCCGTATATGCGGCAGGATACGGTTTTCGAACCGGGCGAACCCGTGTCGCAACGGGTGCTGGGCGCGATGCTTGCTTTGGTCTTCGATCGGGTCGTCACGGTCGAAGCGCACTTGCACAGGGTGCGCACGCTTCGCGAAGCGATACCATGCCGCGCGATATCGCTGAGCGCGGCGCCAGTGCTGGCGCGGTGGATGAAATCGCGCGCGCCCGATGCGCTGGTGGTCGGCCCGGACCATGAATCGACGCCGTGGGTCCGGAAAATAGGACGCGCCGCCGGACTGAAATGGATCGTCGGCCGCAAGGAACGGCGCGGGGATCGCTCGGTCCGCGTCCACTTTGACGATGTTCCATCGGCGGGACGCGCCTTCGTTATCGACGATATCGCCAGCTCCGGCGCGACGCTCGCCGCCGCCGCGCGCGCGTTGCGTCAGCGCGGCGTCAAAGAGGTTGACGCGATTGTGGTTCATGCGTTGTTCGCGCCCGGCTCGATGGCGCTGATCCGCCGGGCCGGCGTCCGGCGCGTGATCTCGTGCGACACGATCGCGAACCCGACCAACGCAATCGGATGCGCGCCGCTGGTCGCGCGTGCGCTCGAAGGCATCGCATGAAAGATTCCGCTCCCACGTTGCGCTTCATGGGCGCCGCCGGCGTCGTAACCGGCAGCCGCTTCCTCCTGACCGTGAACGGCGCTCGCACACTTATCGATTGCGGCCTCTTTCAGGGACTCAAGCAACTGCGTCTTCGCAATTGGGACGCGTTCCCGATCGCGCCGGCGGCAATCGATCGCGTCATGCTGACGCATGCGCATCTCGACCACAGCGGCTATCTGCCGGCGCTCTGCCGTGACGGGTATCGCGGCAAAATCGTGGCCACCGGCGCGACACATGCGCTGTGCCGCATCCTCTTGCCCGACAGCGGCCGCCTTCAGGAAGAAGAAGCCGCATACGCGAATCGCAAAGGCTATTCGAAGCACGCGCCGGCGCGCGCGCTCTATACCGAGGACGACGCTCTGAAGGCGCTGGCGCAATTTGAACCGATCGCGCATGGTTCGCCGTTCGAAGCGTCAGACGGATTACGCGTCAGTTTCAGATACGCCGGCCACATCCTCGGTTCCGCGTCGTTGCTGGTCGAATGCGATGGGCCGAAACGGCGGCGCGTGCTCTTCAGCGGCGATCTCGGCCGGCCATCGCATCCAATTCTGATCCCGCCGTCTCCGGCTCCGGAAGCCGACGTTATAGTGGCTGAATCGACTTACGGCGATCGCCGGCATGACGATGCGGCGTCGGTGAAACTTTTTGGCGAGACGATCGCGCGCGTCGCCGGGCGCGGCGGCGTCATCGTGATCCCCTCCTTTGCCGTGGATCGCACCGAGGTCGTTTTATTTCATCTGCGCGAATTGATTCGCGAAGGGCGCGTTCCGCCGATTCCTGTTTACGTGGACAGCCCGATGGCGCTGGCGACTTTGAAAATCTACCAGCGTGAGATTGCCTCCGGGTGTCCTGAAATTCGCAAAGGCGTGACGCCTGACGATCTCGATCCCGGCGACCTCCATGAGATTCGCAGCGTGGACGAATCGATCGCCCTGAATTTTGCGCAAGGACCGATGATCATCATCTCGGCGTCAGGGATGGCGACCGGCGGACGGGTATTGCATCATCTGGCGGCGCGGTTGGGCGATGAACGCAATGCGGTCATCTTGGTCGGCTATCAGGCGGAGGGCACGCGCGGCAGAAAACTGCTCGACGGCGAACCGGCGATCAAGATGCTGGGCCGGTATGTCGGCGTCCGCGCGCAAATCGTGAACGTGCCCGGATTTTCGGTGCATTCCGATCAGGCCGAGACGCTGGCGTGGCTCAGGACGGCGCCGCGCGCTCCCGAAGTCTGTTACGTGGTGCACGGCGATCCGGCGGCCGCCCAAGCGCTGCGCGACGCGATCGTGCGGGAGCTGCGATGGACCGCGGTCGTGCCGCGCCATCTCGAGCAAGTCCGAATCGATTGATGAGGAGCAGCGATGTTCCGCGTAAAGCATTTCCCGCTCGATACGCTGCGCGAACACGTTATCGTGATTCACCAGCGCGCGGTTCGCGAGGGCAAACTCGGATTCAACCCGCTCGACCGCGCCTATGTCTTTGGCGACGATCCGGCCACCGGCGCGCGGCGCGAAGTCACGGGCGTGTTGAATTTTTGTAACGACGCGTTGCTGGAACCGGACGAAATCGGCCTCTCAGAAGAGGCGTTTCGCGATCTGGGACTGCCGGAGGGCGCGCAGGTCAACGCTACCCTGGCGGTCCCGCCACGCAGCGTCGATCTGGTCCGCGGCAAGCTTGAGGGCCGCAAGTTCGATCGCGCGGCGTTCCAGTCGATCCTGGCCGACGTCGTACGCCGCCGTTACTCGCGCGTCGAATTGTCGATGTTCGTGTTGGCTTGCGCGCTGCGCGGCCTCGACAACACGGAGATCGCCGACTACACGCGCGCGATGATCGATACCGGTTCGCGCCTCGATTTCGGACCCGGACCCATCGCCGACAAACATTGTATCGGTGGAATTCCGGGCAATCGCACGACCATGATCGTCGTGCCGATCGTGGCCTCGCTCGGGATGAAAATGCCCAAAACTTCGTCGCGCGCGATCACCAGCCCGGCCGGCGCCGCCGACACAATGGGCGCGCTCGCGAACGTCGGGCTGAGCGCGCAGCGCCTGTACGACGTCGTCGAAGAAGCGGGAGGATGTATCGCGTGGGGCGGCGCGCTCGAGCTTGCTCCAGTCGACGACATCCTGATTACGGTCGAGCGGCCGATGGAAATCGATACCGAGGCGCAGATGGTCGCGTCGATCCTGGCCAAAAAGAAAACGGTCGGCGCCACTCACGTGCTGATCGATATTCCTGTCGGCGCCAGCGCGAAGGTTCGCACCCTCGCCGGCGCCGAGCGTCTGTCCGCGCTTTTTCACAGCGTCGCACGCGATATCGACCTGCGCCTCGAAGTCGTCACCACCGAAGCGCGCGGCCCCGTCGGTCGCGGAATCGGACCGCGGCTGGAGGCGCTGGACGTATTGGCCGTGCTCCGGGGCGCGCCCGATGCGCCCGTCGATCTGCGCGAGAAGTCGCTCTATTTAGCCGCTCGCCTGCTCGAGATGACCGGCGCGGCACCTGCGACCGGCGGATACCGGGCGGCGCAGCGCGCTCTCGATTCTGGGGCGGCGTTAAAAATATTTGAACGGATCGTTGACGCCCAGGGACGCCGGGAATTCCCCGCCCAAGCGGCCTTCACCACTATCTTTCCGTCTTACCAGGACGGCAGAATTCGCGAGATTGATTGCTGGGAAATCGCGCGCGTCGCGAAACTGGCCGGCGCGCCCGCCAATATCGCCGCCGGCGTGCGGATGCTGAAGGCGGTCGGCGAGGTCGCGGCGCGCGGCGAACCTATCTTTGAGATTCACGCCGAAAGCGCGGCGCAACTTGAACTCGCCCGCACCTACGCCAAATCGCACCCTCAAATCGTCCGCTACGGGTTTTAGCGATACCGTCAACGTTGGTTTGAAAGGATTGCGATGATCGTCGGCGCTCTTGACAGGCACGCCGGACAAAGTTAAATCCTATAAAACCCATAGATTTAGTGCTATCCCAAAAGGCTAAATATGCGCTAAAAGCGACGCTGGTATTGGCCAAGGAGTTCGGCCATGGACCAGTTCTAATCGCCGACATTGCGCAACGCGAACGGATGCCGCGGAAGTTTCTCGAGGTCATTTTGCTCGAACTGCGCAATCATGGCTTGTTGCAAAGCCGTAAAGGTAAAGGCGGCGGATATTTTCTCGCACGCCAGCCCAGCCAAATTACGCTGGGCGAGGTTCTGCGCGTCGTCGAAGGTCCGTTGGCGCCACTGCCCTGCGTCAGCAAGGTGGCGTACCGGCGATGCGATGAATGTTACGACGAACGAACCTGTGCGATCCGGATGGTAATGAAAGACGTGCGCGAGGCCACAGCTCGGATACTGGATTCGACGACCCTTGCCGACGTTCTCAAGCGGGCCGAATCGACCCTTCACGGTCGAGATGCGCTCATCTACGCGA
Organism: bacterium; assembly: GCA_014896235.1. GTDB lineage: Bacteria > Desulfobacterota > Binatia > Binatales > Binataceae > JADMIL01. Next base: position 25,941 of record JADBKU010000009.1, read on the forward strand.
TCTAATTTTTTTTACGTCAAATAATCTATTAAATTGATGGATTTAATCATATGAAGGCGGACCTGCTGCGCTGTGAGGAACTTCTAATTGATGACGGTGAGGCCGGACGCGCGATCCGGGAGATCATCCGCGCCGTCAGATCCGTAAATTTCGGTTCCGTCGAAATCGTCATTCACGACTCCCGCATCGTGCAAATCGAACGCAAGGAAAAACTCCGCCTCGATCGACCCTAAGGCGGGTCGATCCGATTTGAACGCGCCGACCGGACCGCCGGAGGCGATTGCCAAACCAGCCGCGGCTGACCGGACCACCGGAGGATGCGATGAAGCAGAGTCAGAACTTCGATGCGAATTCTCTACTTCCTGCCGCTGATGCTGGCCGGTGGATTCGCGTTTGCCGCGCCGGTTTTGGCGCAGTCCATCGCTTCCAACGATGATCTGCGCAAAGAAGTTGCGGAATTGAAAAGCGAGGTTGCGGAGCTGGAAAGCGAAAATTTGCGATTGCGCGCCTTGAAAGACAAGGTCGACAGGCTTGACCGTGCCGTCGCCTCGCAATCCGACGCCGCCCGCAAGAAAGAACTGAGCCGGCCGGCTGTCATGGTCGGACCGAACGGCTTTGGGCTGGCGTCGCCCGACGGCGCCTATCAATTCCGGATCGGCGGATGGCTGCAGGCCGACGGCCGCTTCTACAACACCGGCACAAAACCCAACGCTTCGACCTTCCTGATCCGCCGTGCGCGGCCCTACTTCGAGGGCACGCTCGATCGGTTTTACGATTTTCGCCTGATGGCCGATTTTGGCCAGGGCAAGACGACCATCGAAGACGCCTTCGCCGATATCCACTACTGGGACGCATTCAGAATGCGCGCCGGAAAGTTCAAAGAACCGGTCGGCCTCGAACGCCTCCAGAACGATCGCTATCTGATGTTCGCGGAACGCGCGCTGACCGTGAATCTCGTGCCCGATCGCGATTTGGGCGCCGCGGCGCACGGCGAACTGTTCGCCCAAACACTGGAATACGAATTCGGAATCTTCAACGGTGTTCCGGACGACACCGCTGCAGTGGATATCGGCGACAACGACGCAAAGGATTTCGCCGGCCGCGTCTTTGTCCATCCGTTTGCGGATTCTCGGTATGCATTCGCGAGCAAGCTGGGCATCGGCGTCGCCGGGACTTATGGATCCGGGCGCACCGTCACGCTTGATACCTACAAGACCGCTGGCCAGACCACATTCTTTACTTATAACAAGAATGTCCATGCCTCGGGCGAACGATTCAGACTGGCGCCGCAATTGAACTATTACCGAGGTCCGGTTGGTTTCCAGAGCGAATTCGTCGAGAACGCGCAGCAGGTTGAATTGGTTTCACCCAGCAGCGCGGCCGCCCGCGCGCATCTGCTGAGCAATCAGGCGTGGCAAATCGCCTGCTCATTCTTGCTCACCGGCGAAGAGGCGCAATACGCCGCGCCGGTCGTTCCGATTCATCCCTTCAGCCCTTTCGGCAACGGCCTCGGAGCATGGGAACTTGCCGCCCGCGTGGATGCATTGACGGTCGATTCCGATGCGTTCAAAGACGGCTTCGCAGATCCGTCGGCTTCTTCGCGCCAAGCCCTCGAATGGATGTTCGGCGTGAATTGGTATCCAAACCGCAACCTCAAGATGCAACTGGATTACGAACGCACAAGCTTCGCCGGCGGCGCGCCCGGCGGCCGCGACCGTGAAGGCGAAAGCGCGATTCTGAGCGAATTGCAGGTGGCGTTCTAACCGGCCCGAGAGCTTCGATTTCGCCCGGCCGGATGGATTCAGGAGTATATTCAATGCCTCATTTGGACATTGGCGAGTTGGTATTATTCTCGATCGCCCTCGTGGCGGCCGCCGTCAACGGCGCGATCGGCTACGGATTCTCGTCGCTCACGGTGCCAGTGGCGCTGCTTTACTTTCCAAACCGGATGCTCGCTCCGGCGCTGGTCATGATCGAACTGGCCATCAACGCCGGTGTGGTCTATCTGAATCGCGCAAATTTCTTCGCGGCCCGCCGCCGCGCAACGCCGATTCTGCTCGGTCTCGCCCCCGGCATTTTGATCGGCAGCCTGATGTTGTCGCACGTCGATTCGGCTTCGTTGAAACTATGCACCTACGCGATCTTGCTGCCGATCGTGCTGCTGCAGGCAGGCGGTTTCCGCCGGCCAATTCAGGCGGAGGCTACGGCCGGTTTCACGCTCGGCGCCGGAGTCGGCGTGCTCTACGCCACGACGACCATCTCCGGCCCGCCGCTCGCGATGATGCTGAACAATCAGGGACTCGAAAAAGGGCATTTTCGCGGCACGATCGGCGTCGTTCGCATCGCCGAAACCACGCTCACCGCCATATCTTACGCATGGCTGGGCCTTTATAGCGCCGCCAGCTTCCATCTGCTGCTATACATTGCGCCGGCGGTGCTGATCGGCCTTCCGTTGGGCGCATTTGTCATCAGGTTTATGCCGATCGAAACCTTCCGCCGCGTGTGCATGAGCTTCGACGCCTGGGTAATCGGTTTCGGACTCGCGCGCGCGATTATCAAGCTCGATCTGCTCAAGCCTCGCCACGCCTACGGTCTCTGGCTCGGCGTGATTATGTTCGACCTGTGCCTGCTCTTCCGTTATTTCGCCGCCCGCCGAGCGGCCGCGACCGAACCCGAAACATTCCTCTACCCCAGGATCGTGAACGAATAGCCAGTACCGAATTCCGATGCCATACCGGGCGCCGACGCGGCAAAACGATGAAATCGGGATGCGCCTGTTCCTATCGCCGATGATTTCGCCGGAACAGATCTTAGGAGGATTTGGTGGACGCACCAGGACTTGAACCTGGGACCCCTTGCATGTGAGGCAAGTGCTCTAACCGGGCTGAGCTATGCGTCCACCGGAAGCCCAATTATTGCGCCCGGCCGCCCGCTGCCGCAAGAGCGGCGCGCCGCCCCGCCGCCTGCGCCAATTGACCCTCAAGCCGCTTGCTGGTAGCTCCGATGGACGATGCGGCGGGCGCGCGCCTGCAACGTCGGCTATGATTGAGCCGCGCCTACCCGGCCGCATCAAAGGACTTGTCAGCGCCTTGAGAACGACCGCATGAGCATCTCGATCGCCCATCATCCGAACGCCGCCGGCGACGTGCATCACCCCGACCCGATCCAATACCGGGAATACAAGCTGCTGCTGAAGGCTGAACACTTCCTCAAGCCGCAAAGCTTCCATAAGTTCTGGAAGCTCACTCGCCGCGTCGCCAAAAACCTCGGCGTCACGATCAACAAGCGCGGCAAGCCGATGGAGACCCATCTGCGCGAGGTGATCTTCTTCGATACGCCGAAATTCCGCCTTTATAACAACGGCTTTATCCTGCGCCGGCGCACCTTTTACAAGAATGGCCTGCCCCAGCCTGAGCACGAACTGACGCTCAAGTTCCGCAGCCCCGACTACGAGGCCGCAGCCGCCGTCGATGTGCGTCCGCTGCTGCCGTGCCGGAACGTCGTCAAGTTCAAGGAAGAAATCCTGCTTCCAAACGACAAACCGCAAGGGATGCGCACAATTTACTCGCACGGATGCGAGCTGGACACGCCCAACACGATCATGACGCAGAGCTTCGAGACCATCTGCCAGGTCTTTCCCGCCCTGCAAAGGACGGGCGCGAAGCCGAAGACCGCGCTCTCGGTGGTGAACGGCATCGCGATCGAGGAAATCCTCGTCAATTTCGGCGAAATCGATTTCGGCGGCAGGATGACGGCGAAGGCCAACGTCGCGATCTGGCGCAATCGCACGACGCAGGAGCACTTTGTCGGCGAATATTCCTACCAGTTGAAATTTCCGTCGCTCGGCGAATTCCATGGCAAGCCGCGCGAGCTCTCCGAGCAGTTTTATCTCGATCTGCAACGCGAAGCCGCCGATTGGATCAAAATCGAAACCACCAAAACCGCGATGATCTACCGAATGGGCCGCACGGCCGTCACGAATCATGAATGAGACGCCCGCCGCGGCCGGCCGGCCTGGTCTGGGCGCGCTCTTTATCGTCTTTCTCACCGCGGGCGGCGTGAGCTTTGGCGGCGGCGTGCTGGCCTACCTGCGCGATTACGCCGTCAAAGGTTATGGATGGCTCGACGACGACGATTTCCTCGACGCGCTTGAAGTCAGCGAAACCCTGCCCGGCCTCAATTCAGTCAACATGGCGGTGATTATCGGCGATCGCTTGCGCGGTATCGCCGGCGCCGCCGTCGCGGTAATCGGCCTGATGCTGCCTGGAACGATTGTGATGATGACCCTCGGGGCGCTCTGGTTGCGTCAAAGCCATAATCCTGGCGTGAATGCGTTTCTGGTCGGCGTCGCCGCCGCCGCGGTCGGCTTGCTCCTGACCGTCACGCTGCAACTCGGCCACAAACAGTTCGAGCGGCCTCTCGACCTGATGCTGATCGCGGCCACCTTTATCGCCGTGAGCGTGCTGAAAATTTCGCTGCTCTGGGTGCTGCTGATAATCGGACCAATCGCCGTATGGTTCTATCGGCCGCGCGGCGGCGTGGCGGCCGCTGAACGGATGGTCCATCTACGCGAGCGCCTCCATTCCCATCGCGCGCACTGGCGCCACTGATTCGTGGGACACAAGCTTCTCAGCCTGGCGTGGGTCTTCGTGATGCTCTCGCTGCTCGCTGTCGGCGGCGGCACGGCGGTGCTGCCCGAGATGCAGCACATGACCGTCCACCAGTTCCACTGGGTCACCGACCAGCAGTTCCGCGATATCTATAGCCTCGGCCAGGTCGCCCCCGGCCCGAACATGCTGATGGTGATGGTGATCGGCTATCGGATTGCGGGCGTCGCCGGCGCCGCCGTAGTCACGTTCGCCTTTTTCCTGCCCGATTGCCTTTTGACGCTTTACGCCAACCGGATGTGGCGGCGGTATCAGGATTCGCCATGGCGGCAGGCGATCCAGCGGGGAATGGCGCCGATCGCGATCGGCCTGATGCTGTCAGGAACTTTCGCGATCGCCAAGCTCTCCATTCACAATGCCGTCAGCTTCGCGATCGCGGCGGCAAGCCTGGGCATCTTGATGTGGCGGCGGGTCAATCCGGTGATCCTGATCGCCGTCGGCGGAACGATTTATCTGATTTTCAAGAGTGGAATTCTCGCCTAGGCGATTGGCGTCGCGCGCTCATCGCGGCGAGACCTCTTAATGATCTTTGTCATCTTCCGATTTATCGGACTCAGCCGCGGCGGCGCTCGGTTCTTCCGGCGCGCTCGTCCGCATCCGCAAGAAATTTAGCGATGCGACGATCAGCCGCCATCCGGAGGGAAATTCCAGATCGCCGCGTTCGTCCAGCGCCGCCGGATCGATGATCATTTTACGCCCGCTATGCCATTGCACGAGAAGCATGCGATGCGCAGTCTGCCGGCCGCTCGCCGGATCGACGCCGAATTCCCCGTACATGGTCGTGGTCTGAAGGCGCTCGAGCGCCGCGCGCAGCTCCGCTTGATCGATCGCGTCCTCGAACGGTACATCGCGTAACGCGGCGAGCGCGATCAATCCTGCCGCATAGGCCTGAGCCGCCGGATAGTCGCAGGCCGCGCCGCCGAGGCGCTCGCGCATCCGGCGGGCGAATTCGCGCGGCGTCGGACCGATTTCGGGCGTCACGGCCAAATCCTCTTCCCATTGGCTCGGGCCGACGATTCCGTCGGCTTCGCCGCCAAGGTCGGCGCCGAAGCGCGCCACTCCCGCCGCGATACATCCGAGCACGGGCAGGTTGAGCCGCGATTCGATCGCGAACCGCATCGCGGCGACGTCGTGCTCGTAGCCGCCCGCGCTGAGCATCACGTTGACGCGATTGCGCCGAAGCACCGGAGCGAGCGTCGTGGGAGTGGCTGCCGGATCGAACCAGCCGCGGAATTTGACGCGAATCCGCACGCCTAAAATCCACGCACGACGTTCGCTGAGCGCGCGTTCGGCGCCCTCGGCGGCGGCCTGCGCGAACGGCGTCGGCGCGGCAACCAGCGCGACCCGCTTGCGCCGAAGCTTGAGCGTCGTAAGCAGGCGCACGAAACCGATCAGATATTCGCTTGCCGGCGTGAGCACGCCCACCAGCATCCGCGTCCTCCCGTCGTGCAGATCGTCTCCGGCGCCGCCGTGATTCATCATCACCCGGCCGTATTTTTCGGCCACGCGCGCGGCGGCGCGCGTCAGGCCGGTCGAGTACGGCCCGAGCAGCAGATCGGCGCGCCGCTCCGCACACAATGATCGATAAATCTCGCGCGTGCGGCCGGGCCGGCTTTGATCGTCGTACAATTCGAGTTTTATCGCGCAAGGACGCCCTATGATCTGCTCGGCCATCCCGGCGTTCGCGTCAGCCTCGAACATCCGGAGCGCCGCTTCGATCTGCCGGCCGAACGGATGGTACGCGCCCGTGCGCGAAATCGAAGCGCCGATTACGATGGTGCGCATTGGCCGTGCCGGATGGGCTGGCGAGCGTCAGGCGACCTCGCGCCCGCCGATAAAGACCGCCTTGAGCCGCATTTGCTTATCCAAAAGCACGAAGTCGGCGCGCATCCGCAGCGCGATTTTTCCCCGATCGCGCAATTCGAGGATCGCGGCGGCGTTGGCGGAAGTAATTTGCGCCAGCGCCGGCAAATCTTCGCGGCGAAAATCCGGAAACATCCGCCGCGCCATATCGAGCATCGTCAGCGCGCCACCCGCAAGCGTGCCGTCGGGCAGGCGCGCTGCGCCGCCACGGATCGTCACGTCCGCCCTGGCGCCGCCGAAAACCACCGACGAACCGCCGCGAACGCCGGCGGGCGCGACCCGGTCCGTGGTCAGGACAATACCTTGAGGGCCGCGAGCTTCATAAACCAGCCGCGCGATCACGGGGTCGAGATGGACGCCGTCGGCGATTATCGCGGCGCGCGCGCGACAGTCCCGCATCATGGCGGCGCCGGCCGCGCCGGGCGCACGATGGTGCAGCGGGGGCATCGCGTTGATCAAGACGAAGGCTTCCCCGGCGGCGCCTGCGGCCACGCCCGCTGCGGCTTGCGCAAAAGTGGCGTCGGTATGGCCAAGCGAGACGGCGATTCCGTGCGCTGTGATACGCCTGATCGCGCCGATTGCGCCATCCAGTTCGGGCGCCAGCGTAATCAAACGAGTCGTATGCAGGGCGAATATGCGCCTGAGCGCAGCATCGTCGGGCGTCAACGTCGATGGCGGGTGCGCGCCCAGGCGTCGCGGCGAAATGAACGGTCCTTCGAGATGCATACCCAGGATTTTCGCGCCTGAACCATTCCGACCACGCTCCGCGGACGTTTGCATCTGAAGCGCTTCGGCGACGACCGCGTCAAGCCGCTCAATCTCGCTCAAAGGGGCGGTGATAACCGTCGGCAGCCATGTCGTGACGCCCTCGCGCCCCAGCCGCTTCGCCAAACGCAACAGGTCGCCGGCGGTCGCCGACATTACGTCGATGTCATAGGCTCCGTTAATCTGCAGCTCGATGAATCCCGGTACGAGATAATCGGAGGCGCCTCGGACCGGTTCGATCTCGTTGATTTTCGCGTCGAAGCCGATCGAAACCGGCGTGGGCAGAGGGATTGGAGCGATCGCGCGAAGACGCCGTAACCGCGGCGACAACCGCCTAATTGACACGATAGCGCTCCGCGAGCAATCGCGAAAAGCGCGGCAAATAAAGTAAATCGAAAGTGTCGTCCTTGCCCGGAAACATCGCAACCGCCGCGGCTTTGAGCGCACGCACGTGCTCCCACGCCTGATCCAGCGTCATCGAATCATCCTGCGCGATCGTCGCGAACGTCAGTTCGACGAGAAAGCGAAGCCGGCGGATCATCCGGTTCTCATGCGCGATTCGTGCGGTGCGGTCGTCGTCGCTCATGGTGTCGCTTCAAAATTCGCTGAAAACTCCGTATGGCCACGATTATAGCGGATTTTGCCGCGGCAGGCGCCATCGGGAATTTCCATTTATGGTTCGAGGCGTATTGTCTTAGGCGGCGCGCGATGTCAGTTTCAGGCGGTCGGATGGAAACCCGGTTAAAAGGCAGCTTCATTTATCTGGCGAACGCGGTCAACGACCTGCGGGGCAACTGGCGAACGTTCGCATTGGCGCTGGCTCCGGCGGTAATTTTGGCGGCGCTCTGCCTTCTGCCCGAAGCGATCAACCTCCAGCATCAGCTCGCCCGCCATTTCGAGCCGGGCGTGCACAGCGTCGCGATGGTTCCGGCGCAAACGCCCTACCCGCCTGCCGAAGCAGCGGCGCCGGCGGCTGCGCCGCTGTTCGGACCATGGACGATGCGCGCCTTCAAATTCGCGTTCGTGGCGATGACGCTGCTTGGGAATCTGCTCGTTTTATGCGCGATTCGCCGCTTGCAGGAGGGAAAAACCAAAGCGGGCGGAATCGACGAAGCGATAGCGGTTTATGGCGACGCGGTGGCGAAAGCGCCGGCATACGTTTGGGTCGTGATTCTTCAACTTGCTGTACCCTTGCTTGCTTTGGCGCTGTTGCCTGTAGATATCGTCGTCGGGCAGTGGTGGATCGCAGCGCTGGTCTATCTTGCGATGGTCACGCTGATGGTCTTTGGCGCGCTGCTTTATCTCTGGCTCTATTTCGCGCCGTACGCGCTCATCTTCGACGATCAACACAGCTTTCATGCGCTGTTATTCAGCCGGGATTTGCTGCGCAAGCGTTTTTTTCGCGCAACCATTCGTATTGTGGTCTTTCTCGCGGTTTGGTCCGGTTACAATTCCTGGGCCGCGATATTCTTCGTCGCGGTGAGCCTGATCGTCGGGCCGGTGGCGATGCTGACGGGCACGACTTGGGCGGCGCTGATTGCGATCGACCTGGCCGCCGTGGTGACGAATTTCGCCACCAACGCCTTCTTCACGGCCGCAGGTGTCCGCATGTACCAGGATTTGCGCGCGATCGCGGCCGCCTCGACAATGAGCGCGGCGCCGGGTGCTGACGTGTCGGCGCCTGCGGCGACGGCCGATTCTAGCGCGTAATTCCGAAGGCCGGAGCCGTCCCGGCGTGTACGGCTACCGTCTGGCGACGCCCCGAGGCGATCCGGACAGACCGCCTGAGCCGCAAAATTTCGCCGCGCAATTTTGCGGTTTAAGCCGCATCGCCGACATATTCAGCGAATTCGCACGATTTATCGTTCAGACGTTGGCTGCAAGTCGCGCGACCGCCCGCACTGTGACCTGCAGCGGCGGCAATCCGACGTTCGCCATCGCGCGCAGTTCGCCCATCAACCGTTCGACCTCGGCGGCGCGCCGCTCCCGGCCTTTGGCGATACGCTCGGCGATCGGCGCGGATGCGCCGGCGCCGTTCAGAATCGATCGGCAAAGCTGATTGCGCGACCAGATCAACTCATTGGCGAGATCGCGCGCCGCCCGCCGTTCCCATCGATCTTCGCTGCTCAACGCTTCGATCGCGCTTTCGAGGCGCGCGAACTCGATGCGCTCGCTCAGCGCGAAGTAGGCGCGGGCGACGTCGAGCGGCTGCCGCCCGGTGTCGAAAGCGAGGCTCAGGATGTTCAGCAGATGGCCGGCAAACTCGAGCCGCGCAAGTTCGTGCGCGAGCCGCTCCTGATGGACGGCGGCGCGCAACTCGCGGTAGGACGCCTCGAAGCGCGCGCGCTCGCCGCCGGCCAAAAGGTCCTCGAATTCCCCCGCGAGCTTCGGCAGCGCGGCGGCGTAACGGTCCACGATCGCGCCAATTTCCCCGGAGTGGCCGGATTGTTCGATCGCCCATTCGACGACGCGGCGCACAATCCGTTCGAGGCCGAGAAAGGCGCCGACTTCGGCTGATGCGCTTAGTTCGGCGGCGCTGCGCTTCAATTCCAGCGCGCGCGCGCGCAAGTCGAGCACGCCCGAGGCGACGAGCCACGCACGGATCGCATCCTCGGCCTCGATGCCGTGGTCGCGGGTCAGATTGAAGATGAACACCGACCCGGTCAAATCGACCAGTTCGTTGACCACGCGAGTCGCGATCAGCTCGCGGCGCAAGCCGTGAGCGGGAATCGCGCCCGCGAAATCGCGCGCGATCGAATCCGGAAAATAGGGACGCAGGAAGCGCTCGACGAGGTAGGCGTCTTCGGTCAGGGCGGCGTGTTCGAGCCGGCGCGTCAGATCGATTTTCGTGAATGCGGCGAGCAGCGCCAGCTCCGGGCGCGTCAGCCCCGGGTAGCGCGAGCGGCGGTCGCGCAACTCTTCGTGCGACGGCAGCGTCCATTCGCCGCGCCGCGCCACGCCGCGTTGTTCGAGCGCCGTCAGATGGTCGCGCCAGGCGTGAACGCCAGCGCGGGTGCGCGCCTGTTCGAGGCTCAGCGAAAGGGCCTGGTCGTAATTGTCGGCGAGCACGCTTTCGGCCACGTCATCGACCGCCGCGGCGAGCCGCCGGTTGCGTTCTTCAAAAGTGAGCGCCCCGCGCGCGACCAGCGGCGCGAGCAGGATTTTCAGATTGACCTCGTGGTCGGAGGTGTCGACGCCGGCGGAATTGTCGATCGCGTCGGAATTGATGCGGCCGCCCGCCAGCGCATATTCGACGCGCGCGCGCTGGGTGAAGCCGAGGTTGCCGCCCTCGACCACGATTTTGCAGCGCAATTCCGACGCCGCGATCCGCACGTTGTCGTTGGCGTGGTCGCCGACTTCGGCGTCGGTTTCGTCGCTGGCGCGCACATAGCTGCCGATGCCGCCGTTGTAGAGCATGTCCACGGGCGCGCGCAGAATCGCCTGCACGAGACTGTCGGCGTCGATTTCCGCGGCGTCGCATCCGAGCGCCCGTCGCGCCGCGGCGCTGAGCGCGATTTTTTTCTGGCCGCGCCGGTAGACGCCGCCCCCCGCGCTGATCAAGCCGGCGTCATAATCGCTCCATTGCGAATTGGGCTTGTCGTAGAGCCGCTTGCGTTCGGCGAAGCTGCGTTTCGGATCGGGATCGGGGTCGATGAAAATATGGCGATGGTCGAAAGCAGCGATCAGCTTTACGTTCTCGGAGCGGAGCAAGCCGTTGCCGAAAACGTCGCCCGACATGTCGCCGATGCCGACCATCGTGATCGGCGCGCCGTGTTCGAGGTCGCGGCCCAGTTCGCGCAGATGGCGCTTGGCGGACTCCCACGCGCCGCGCGCCGTGATGCCCATCCGCTTGTGGTCGTAGCCGTGCTCGCCGCCCGAGGCGAAGGCGTCGCCCAGCCAGAAGCCGCGGCTGACGGCGATTTCGTTGGCGATATCCGAATAGGCCGCCGTGCCCTTGTCGGCGGCGACGACCAGGTAAGGGCCGTCATCGTCATAGGCGCGAACGCGCGGCGGCGGGACGATTTTTCCGTCGACCACGTTGTCGGTGAGATCGAGCATCGCGCCTATCAATATGCGGTAGGCGGCGACCGCGTCCTCGCGCGAGGGCGCGCGGCCGGCGCGCGGCTTGACCACGAACCCGCCCTTCGCGCCGACCGGAACGATCATCACGTTCTTGATCGTCTGGGTTTTCATCAGGTCGAGAATTTCGGTGCGGAAGTCGTCGGGACGGTCGCTGTGGCGGATGCCGCCGCGGGCGATTTTGCCGTCGCGCAGATGGCATCCCTCCATCTGCGGCCCGTACACATGGATTTCATAGAGCGGCGCGGCGTCAGGGAGATTGGGGATGCGCCCGCTCGCGAATTTGAGCGCGATATGCGGTTCCTGGCCTTGCGGATCGCGGAAGAAATTGGTGCGGACGGTCGCCTCCGCCAATGCGAGCAGCGTGCGCGCGAAACGATCGTCGGCGATATTTTCGATCGCGCCGCACTGTTCAAGATAGGCCGCGCGCAGCTCAGCGAGCCGTTCCTCGCGCGGCGCGCGGTCGGGATCGAATCGCTCCCTGAACCAGTCGACGAACAGGCGCGCCAGCCGCGGATAGAGCGTGAACGGCCGATTGGCGGCGGGGCGGGCCGGCGCCAGCTTCATCTGAAAGGCGGCGGACAGATAGGCGCGGACCAGCGCCGCTTCGCGCCATTCGAGGCCGGCCGTGAGCGTGAGCTGGTTGAGCTGATCGTCAACCGCAAGCCCGTCGCGCACCGCTGTGAGCGCCGCGGCGAGCAGCGCCGCGCCGGGCATCGTTTCCAGCGGCGCGCCGCGCGCGGCGGCGATGCGGAAGGACTGGACGTGGACGAGGCGGCGCTCGCCGTCGATTATGAGCGCCAGGTCATGCGCCGCCTCGCTCAACACCGAGACTCCGAAATTTTGCAGCGTCGGGACCAGTTCCGACAAAATCGGAGCTTCGCCCAGTTCATACATCCGCAGTTCGCTGGCGCGGCCGTCGCCGCCGGGCGGCGCAGTATGGATTTCCACGCCGCCGGCGCCGCCGGCGAGCAGCGTCTCGAACCGATCGATATCGCGCACGGCGGTTTCGACCGGCGTGCTGGAGCGGTACGCGGCGCTGAAAGCGGGCGCCCAGCGCGCGAACAATGCGGCGGCGCGGTCGTGGCCGTGGCGCTCGGCCAAGCGATCGCGCAGCGCGTCGTTCCAGGTGCGCGCGAGCCGCACCACGTCGGCCTCCATCGCGGCGACGGTCGCCGGAGTCGGAGCCGGCGCGGCGAAGCAGAAATGCAGGCGCGCGGTGTAGCCCTCGCCCAGCGCGAGGTAATAGTAGATCAGCTTGCCGCCAAGCCGCGCGGCCAGCGCGTCCTGAATCGCGACGCGCACTTCCGCTGAAAAATGCTCGCGCGGCATGATTACGAGCGCGATGACGTTGCCGCGCACGGAGTCGGTATTGAGACTCAGGCGGATCTCGCCTTCGGTTTTCGCGTCGAGCACCATCCGCAACTGCGAACGCAATTCGGCGGTGCGCGCGCGGAACAGCTCCTCCTTGGGAAAGCTGTTGAAGACCGCGACCAACTCCTTGTAATCGTGCGTGCCGGGTTCGACGCGCTCGCCTTCGAGCAGTTCCTCGAGCTTGGCGCGCAAGACCGGAACGTGCTGGGCCTCCTCGGCGTAAGCGCGCGACGTGAACAGGCCGATAAACCGGTCGAAGCCTACGGTTTCGCCGCGGGCGCCGCTGCGGCGAATCGTAATGTCGTCGAGCGCGGCGCGGCGATGCACGCGCGATTCGGCGCTCGCCTTGCCGACGATCAGCGGCGGGCCGTCGAACAGGAGCGTGCGATGATCCTCGTTCATCGCATCGAGCCGCACCGGCCGCGCGTAGCGCGAACGCTCCTCGCCGCGCATCACGCCCAAACTTGCGCCGGCGTCGATCACGAGCGCGGGCTTGCCGTCCTCCGTGACCATCCGGTAGCGCCGGTAGCCGAGAAAGATGAAGGCGTCCTGCGCGAGCCAGCGCAGAAATTCGCGGATTTCGACGAAGCTGCGCAACGCGGCGGTCTCGTCGCAGATTTCGCGTACGCGATCGCGCATCGCCTCGAAGTCGTCGGTGGCGGCGCACACCTCGTTCAGCACTTCGCGCAAGCCCCGCTCGATCTCGGCGTGCGCGGCCGCGGGGGCGCGGAATTCGGTGCGGGTGTAGGATTCGGCGCGCTCGCCCGCGACCGCCTGCTCGAAGGAAACCAGCGCGCCGCTGGCGTCGCGCGCGACGTCGAAGCGCGGATGGAGCATCAAGCGCACGGGGAGCGCGCGCTTGCGGAAAAATTCGAGGATGCTGTCAACGATAAATGGCCGATCGGCCATCGCGGTTTCAGCCACCGCGACGCCGTCCTGAAACGGGCAGGGCGCGACGCGCACGGCGATCGGCTCGCGGCGGCCAGCGAAAAATTCATATGCGCCGGCGGCGATCGCGCGGCGGCGATGTTCGGGATAGGCGTCGGCGAGGTCCGCCGGGATGCGCGCGAAAAGGCGCGCGGCGAAAAGCTCTATGCGCCGCGCGGTTTCGTCGTGCGCGTTCTGAAGGTCGTGCCGTTCTGCTTCGCTGGCCAAAGTAGTTTCCTGCAAGGCGATGGTTGATAAGGCGATGGCGCGCCGGGAGCGCCATCGGCGATTATAAAATGCGGCGGCGGCGGGTCGCCAACGAATCGCGAGCGCGCGCGCCCCGGCCGATCGGCTATAATTACGCATTCGGCGCGATTTGGATTCGGCGCCATGACGGCCGGACGCGCCGCGACGGTCAAACTGACCATGCCAGTGGTAAAAATCGAAACGATGACGTTCGGGCCGTTCGGCGTCGGCCGTCTCGAGGGAAAGGCCGTGATGGCGCCGGGCGCGGCGCCGGGCGACGTGCTGGAAATCGCGCTGGCAAACGGCCGGGGCGGACAAACAACCGGCCGAATCGCGCGAATCATCGAACCGTCGGCGCATCGGCGGACGCCGCCGTGCCCGTATTACGCGCGCTGCGGGGGATGCGATTGGCAACAAATCGATTATGCGGGCCAGGTCGAAGCGAAGGCGGCGATGCTGGCGGCGGCGTTTCGGCGCGGGCTCGGAATCGAACTGGACACGCGCGGGCCGATCGAACCGGCGCCGGCGGAGTTCGGCTATCGCGCGCGCACGCGCTTCAAGGTCGGGCCCGGCGGCAAAACCGGCTTTCACGCAGCCGGAAGCCATACGCTGGTTGAAGTCGATAGATGCATTGGTCCGCCGGCGGGCGCGGCGGCGCGGGCGCGGGCGCTAGCGGCGGCGCTGGGCGGAGCGCTGCGCTGAAATCGAGACGGTTTATCGAGGATGACGCGGCCATCCTGGTCCGCGCGGATGAATCCGGGCACCGGAGCCCCTTCCGGACCTTGCGCGGGCGCGGGCGGCGATGGCGGGCGATCCGCGGAAGTGCGCACCCGGCGTCGTGCTGCGCGGCGGCGGGATTGCGCGACGGTCGGCGACGTGCTGGCGGCGATCGAGGTCGAGCCGGGCTGCGCGATCGAGAGCGACGCCGACGCCTTCAGCCGGAAGATCCTGGGAACCGCAAACTGAGTGGCGGCCGTGATGGCGATGGGCGAATTTCGCGAGGGGTGAAGCTGCTCGATCTGTTTTGCGGGAGCGGCAATTTCAGCCTGCCGGCGGCGCGGCGCGGGAGCGGTGGCGTGGATGCGGACCGGCGGCGATCGCGGCGGCCACGGCGAACGCGGCGCGAGATGGGGCTTGCGGCGCGGTTCGTCGCGATGAAGGCGGACGAGACCGCGCGGTTTCTCGCGCGTGCGGGGTACCGGCCGGACGTTGCGATCCTTGATCCGCCGCGCACGGGCGCGGCGGAACTGATCGAGGCCGCGGCGCGGCTCAGGCCGGCGGCGATCATCTATGTGGCGTGCGACGTCGCGACGATGGTGCGCGATCTGAAGGCGTTGGCGGGTTTCGGTTATCGCGCGGATGAAACGCGCGGCTTCGACTTCTTTCCGAACACCCATCACCTGGAGGTCGTGGCGCGCGTGCTATTGACTTAGGCCGATGGCGCTCCTTAATCTGACGAAGGGGTGGTTCCGCAACCCTTCCCGCCAAGGGTGTGTACCAAGGCAATGCCGAAGCAGGAAAAACTAGCGCGTCCGAAAATAACGATAATTCCAGGCCGTGGCGTTGCGCAGACTATCAACTATCTGCTTGAGGATCGCGACGATCTGGAATGGATAATCGCGGTCGGCCGCACCAAGAACGGCGAGTTGTTTTTCTATGACACCGGCGGCGATATCGTCGAGGATCTCGGCACGCTCGAATATCTCAAGGCGCGGATTATCCGCGCGCATTTCGGCGACGAATACGAATAGGCCGCCGCGCCCGGCTGGTCTCCGGCGATGGACTGGTCGTCGGCGCGTTCCGCGCTGAAGCGCTGGCGCGGCCGCGCGCCGCGGCTAATACTGGCGTTCGCGCTCGCCGCCGGCATGGCGCCCACGGCTGGCCACGCGCAGGCGGTGCGGGTCGTGCCGTCGCAGCAGAAGCCGATCGCGCCGCCCGCGCCGGAAACGCCGTCGGCGCAGATGCCGCATCCGGAAATCAGTCCGGCGCCGCTCAATCCGGGCAGCCTGGGTTCGAACACGCGCGAAATTCCGCTGCCCAACGTGTTTCGCGGATGCTGGTTCGGACAGGTCGCCAACGTCGATTCAATGCGTCCGCTCAGTCCCGACGCGGGCCATATCCGCTGGCTGACGAAGGCTTACACCTTGTGCTATCGGCAAACCGGCTACAACGGGCGCTGGCAGTTGACGTTCGCCGAAGGATCGGTCGCCAACCGCGCGATCGTGAGCGACCAGCGGCAGGTGATGCGCGTGAAGTCGGTCGAGGGGCCGAATCGGGCGGTCATCCTGTCGTATCTGCATTTCCGCGCGCCTCAGGTCAATCCGTTCGGGATGCCGACGGGAGTGGTGAACACGCTCGACGAGCTTACCCATCTGCACTGCGCGGTCAGTCCGGATGACGGCGCGATGGAGGTCGCGGCCGACGTGTTCGTTGAAAATAACGGCAAACCGTGGGTCGAAATGACCTGGCACGCGCGCTTTATCCGGATCGGGAACCGGCCCGGCGGCTAGCCGCGGGCGTTCCTATTCCGTCAATCTTCGAATTCTTCCTCGGGCGGGCGGGCATAGATGCGGCCGTCCTCGATCTCCAGCGGCACGCGATACAGCGCCTTGCCGCAGGTTTCCGGCGGCCCGGCGACGCACTCGCCGCTCGCGGGTTCGTAGTAGGCATTGTGCGTCTGGCACATCAGGTAGCGGCCGCGCTCGGCGAAGAACTGGTTGTCGACCCAATCCATCGCCATCGGCACATGGCGGCATCGATTCACGTAGGCGTGGAATTTTCCACGGAAATTGACGACGAAGCATTCCTCGTCGGCGCCGCGAATCGGCATCAGGAATTTCATCGAATGGCCGGGCTGCAGATCGGCGGTCCGGCCGACCAGATAGCGCACCCCATCGGCGCGGCTGTGGGCGCGCGGCGCACCGCCGGAACGCCTCAGCGGGGCGCCGCGATCCGATTTCTGAGACATCCGATTTTCTCGATTTCGACCTCGACGACGTCGCCCACCTGCATCGGACCGACGCCCGCTGGCGTGCCAGTCGAGATGACGTCGCCGGGCAGCAGGGTCATCACGTGCGAAATGAAGCTGACGAGGTAATCGCAGTTGAAGATGAGGAACGAGGTGCGGCTTTTCTGGCGGACGACGCCGTTGACCCGCGTTTCGAGCGCGAGGTCCGACGGATCGATGCCGGTCACGATCCATGGCCCGAGCGGCGCGAAGGTGTCGAAGCCCTTGCCGCGCGTGAACTGGACGTCGCGCCGTTGCAGGTCGCGCGCGGTGACGTCGTTCGCGCAAGTGTAGCCAAGCACGTAGCTACGCGCGTCGCGCTCGCCGACCCGGCTGGCGGTTCGGCCAATCACGATCGCAAGTTCGCCCTCATGATGAAGATTCGCGGTTTGCGGCGGATAAATAATTTCATCGTCGGGGCCGATCACCGCGGTCGAAGGCTTGATGAAGAGCATCGGCTCCTTCGGCGCCTCGCGATTTCCCTCGGCGGCGTGGTCGGCGTAATTAAGACCGATCGCCACGATTTTGCTCGGCGCGACCGGCGCCAGCAGCCGGACCGACGAGCGCGGAATCGCGGCCTCGCCGGAAGGAGCCAGCGCGTCGATCGAACCGTCAAGCGGCGTTATTCGATCGCCGTCGAGCGACCCGAATCGCGCCTTGCCTTTGTCATCGAACCGAACGAGTTTCATGCGATGCTCCCGCGATGCGCCGCGAATCAGGCGTGGCCTGCCGCCGCGGGCTGATCCGTGCGGCGACGGCCTTGCCGCGCATCCCCACAGACCATACCATTTTTCCAGGCGCCGGGCGCGGCGAATCGCGCACCCGACCGGGAGAAAAGATCGCATGGACAACGCGGCGTCCGGAAACGCTTCCGTCGATAAACCGATCATTCGCGCGGTCGAGGCGTTTCCGATCGATCACGAAGGTCAGAAATATATCTGCCTGCGCGATCCTTCCGGCGCGGCGCCCAATCCGATCGTGATTGGGATGGGCGCGTATTTCCTGGTCACGCTCTTCGACGGCGAACATTCGCGGCGCGATCTTCAAGGCGCGTTCACGAAGCGTTTTGGCGAGCCGCTGCCGGCCGAGCATCTGGATTCGCTGATCAATGCTCTGGACGACGGTTATTTCCTCGATTCGCCGCGCTATCGCGACAAGGTTGCGGCGATGCGCGACGAATTCATGGCGCGGATCGATCGTCCGGCCGCGCTCGCGGGCCTATGCTACGAGCGCGAGCCGAACGCGTTGCGCAGGGAAATCGAAGCGTTCTTTCGCGCGCCCGGAGGACCCGGCGACATCCCCGCCCCGCGCGCGGACCATTCGCCGCTGGCTGGAATTATCGCGCCGCATATCGATCCGCGCCGCGGCGGCCGGGCGTATGCGCATGCGTACGGCGAACTGCTCACGCGCGAGCGCCCGGAGCTGATCGTCATCCTCGGCACGTCGCATTACGGTACAGGTCCCCAGCTATTCACGGCCACGCACAAGGACTACGCGACCCCGCTTGGCGCGGTCAAAACCGATCGCGATTTTCTCGATCGCCTGGCCGCGCGCTACAGCCAAGGCGACTTGTTCGCCGACGAACTGCTGCATCGCAATGAACATTCGATCGAGTTCCAGACCCTGTTCCTGGCGTGGTCGCTGGGCGTCGCGGGCTATCAAATAGCGCCGATCCTGGTCGGTTCTTTCCATGAGATGGTGCGCGACGGCGTCGCTCCGTCGCAAGATCCGCGGGTCGCCGGATTTATCGACGCCATCCGAGCGGAACTTGCCGCCGAAAAACGCCAGGTCCTGATTGTCGCCGGCGTCGATTTCGCGCATATCGGACGCAAATTCGGCGACCCATTCAGCGCGGACGAGCAAGCGGCGGCTGACACCAAGGCCGCCGACCTTGCGCTCATCGAGCATATCAAACGCTGCGACCCGGCTGGGTTTTTCCGGGAGATCGCCGCCGAAGGCGACCGCCGCAAGATCTGCGGCCTCGCGCCAATGTATGTTCAACTGGAGTTGTTGCGCGGCCGAAGCGCCCGCCTGCTGATGCACGATATCGCGATGGAGCCGCAAACCGAATCTGCGGTCTCGTTCGCCAGTCTTGCGATCGATTAGCCCGCGGCGCTTCCGCCGCCGTCAGATCCAGCCGCCGAGCGCGATTCCTGCGATGGTCGCCGCGGCGCCGGCAACCACGCTGCCAAGCATGTAAACGGCGGCGAGAAATATTTCACGATCCTGGGCCAGCCGGATGGTCTCGTATTCGAACGTCGAAAACGTCGTGTAAGCTCCGACGAATCCGACCGCGAACATCAGGCGCGCCGCCGGCGCGATCCACGCCCGATCCTGTCCGAACGCCAGAAAGAAGCCGAGAATGAAACTTCCGGTAACATTGATTACGAAAGTGCCGTAAGGAAACGCGGCGCCATAACGCGCCGCCACCCATCCGCCCAACAGATATCTGGCGTTCGCGCCCAGAAATCCGCCAAGCCCGACCCACATCACTGCCGCCAAGTTCGATACCTCCGGATGAGTTCAGCCGAGCAGCGCGCGCAGCATCTCGGTGCGGCCAACGATGCCGACCAATTCGCCCGCGGCATTCACGACCGGGAAGCGCTTGATGCCTTTTTCGGCGGAAAGCGCGAGCGCCGCGGCGACCGGCATGATTTCGCGCACCGTGACGACGTCGCGCGTCATCAGCTCTTGCGCCGATCGCGCCCGCAGTTTTCGCAAATGCTTTCGCGCCTCGCCGATCGGCGCGCGCGCAACGAGCGCTTCAATCAGGCCGGGCCGGCTTTCCCGGCTGACCCGCGCGATCAAATCTGAATCCGCTATAATTCCCACGACGTGGCGGCGGCCGTCCACCACCACGACGCGCTTGTGTGCGGAGGAAACCAGCAGTTCCAACACGTCCTCGACGCTCGCCGATTCGCCGACGTTTGGAACGTCGCGGTTCATCACGTCGCCGACGGTCGCCGCTTCGCGATTGGCCGGCGCCTCCGGATGCCATTCCGAAACGTTTACTGCCGCAATCGTTTTGAGAATATCGAGCCGCCCAAGGATGCCCACGAGCACGCCCTCCGAATCGACAACCGGCAGGCGCTTGAGCCTTTTTTCGACCATCAGGCGCGCCGCCCTGCCGATAACTTCGTCCGGGCCAACCGTGACGACGTCGCGCGTCATCACCTCGGATACCTTGCGGTTTTGATCGTTCAGCGATTTCTTGAGCCTATCTATGAAGTCGGGATCGGCGGCGCGCTGCAAACTCAGGGTCACGTTCATCCCGCCACGCGTCAGCAGGTCGCTGTCGCTGACCATCCCGATAACCCTGCGTTGCGCGTCGATCACCGGAACGGCGGTGAAGTCTTTGTCGCGCAGCAGTTCGACCACGGACGCGAGGGAAGCGTCCGGACCGACGGTCGCAACCTCGGTCCGCATCGCTTCCGCCACCTTTACGTCCGGCAATCCTTCTTTTAACGGCGCGCTCGACTGCACGATTTCGACGTTCTGGACGGTGATCAGCGCGTGCGGCGCCATCCGCCGCAACGGCTCGATCAGGCGATCGATTCGCTCCGGCCGATCCACCACCGTGATCACCACCGGCAAATCCATCGAGAGGCGCAGAATCGAGGCGGTATGAATCAGCGACGATGCGCCGAAGCCCGCGA
This sequence comes from bacterium, assembly GCA_014896235.1. GTDB lineage: Bacteria > Desulfobacterota > Binatia > Binatales > Binataceae > JADMIL01. The sequence goes on from JADBKU010000009.1 coordinate 46,526, forward strand.
TGCCGCGGGTCACGGTCGCACCGCCGCATCCCTGGCGCCGCAACATCTCGACGATCGCCATATGCAGCGACTGATGCCCGTAATGGTCGGTCTCGCCGATAAAGATGCTTAATTGTTTGCCCCTTCCGGTGAACATAGCCGGTCGCCTCCGCGCCGCCGAATTCCACAAACACGAGCCGCGCCAGCCCGGAGACCGGCAGCTTCGCATCGTTTCAAATTTTAAACCCAACGAGCCGCTTCGACGGAAGCGCCTCATCCGCGTTCAAGGCCGTCAGGCGTCATCAGCTCGCGCGGCGGAGCGGTTAAGGTGGAACGCCATCACCAAATACGGTCCTTCACTTAATGAACGGGACGGCGCGATTTAGTCAAGCGACAAAGATGGTCAACCTCTCGGATTCAGGCACGGATATTTCCGCGGCGTCGCCGACGGAATTCGACCCGCTGACGCTGACCGACCGATCTGGCGCGCACGCATATTCGAGAATTTTCTGCCGCTCAGAATTTTTCGACCAAGTGAATTACGCGGAGCTGATGGAATCCCATCAGAAAGGCCGACATAGCCTGAGAAGGATTGGCGCGCCCTGAGGGATTTGAACCCCCGACCCACAGATCCGTAGTCTGTTGCTCTAATCCGCTGAGCTAAGGGCGCGCACGTGGAATATTCCATTCTCCACATCTCCGCGTTCGCCGCAAGCCGCCGCGCCCGGTTGCGGTTCGCCGGACGAAACGCTCAGGACGCCGGGCGCGCGTCGCTCGCCGGCAGCCATACCGTGACCGTCGTGCCCTCGCGCAGCCGGCTTTCGATTTTCAAGGCGCCGCGATGGAGCTGCACGATATGTTTCACGATCGCGAGGCCCAATCCGGTGCCGCCGAGTTCGCGCGAACGCGCGCGATCGACCCGATAAAATCGCTCCGTCAGCCGGGGAATGTCCGCCGCCGGAATGCCCTCGCCGGTATCCGCGACGATCAACTCGACCCCGCGCTGCGCGCCGCCGTTCATCGACGCCGCCCGCGCTTCGAGCGTGACCGAACCTCCGCGCGGAGTGTATTTGACGGCGTTATCGAGCAGGTTGACGATCACCTGATGGATTCGATCGGCGTCGGCCAGCACCGCGGGAAGCTCCGCCGCGCCGCGAATTTCCAACGTCACGCCGCGCCGCTCCGCCTGATCGCGCATCAACTCCGCGCTGTCCTCGAGCACGCTTCTCGGATCGAGCGGCTTCAAATCGAGCGGAGTGAGGCCGCGTTCGAGATCGGAGAGCGAGACCAGGTCGTCGAGCAGTCGGGCCAGCCGGCGCGATTGGCGTTCGATAATCGAAAGGAAGCGGCGCTGCACGGCGGGATCGTCCACGCCGCCCGCCAGGGTCTCGGCGTAGCCGCGGATCGCGCTCAGCGGCGTGCGCAATTCGTGGGTTAGATTGGCGATAAAATCGGCGCGCGCGGTCTCGAAGGCCTTCAGCCGGGAGACGTCGTGGAAGACCATCACATGCGCGGCCGCGCCGCGTCCGGCCTGCCGCAGCGGCGCCGCGCTGACCTCGAGATGGCGCGCCGCAGGCGACTGTATCTGGATTTCCCCGGTCAGCGGTTCGCCCCGGGCCGACGCGGTGGCGCGGCCGACAAAATCCTGCAGGCGCGGGTCGCGGCAAAGTTCGACAAAATCGCGGCCGCGGTAATCGCTGTCGGCGGCAAGTCCGAATACGCGCCGGGCCGCCCCGTTCATCATCACCACTTCGCCGCGCGGACCGGTGACCACGACCGCCTCGCTCATCCCGCGCAGAATCGCCTCGAACTCCTCGCGCTCCGCTTCAAGGTCGTGCAACGCCGCGGCCATCGCGTCGGCGGCGGCGAGCAGGCGGCGCTCGGCGCCGGCCAGCGCGTCGCCGCTGGCGGACGTGAGACGCGCTGGCGTGCCGCGCCGCGCCAGCGCGTCGGCGATTTCCTCAAGCCGCGCAACGCGCCGGCCGATCCAGCGCTCGCCGCCGATCGCCACGGCGGAGCCGCAAATCAGCCCGAGCGCTACCGCCGCAGCGGCGGCCCATAACGGCACGGCGCCGCCGTTCGCGGCAAACCAGGCCAGCGCCGCCGCAGGGGGCGCGGCGCTGACGATTACGATCGCGGCAAGGCGGCCTTTCAGAGGCCTTGCTCCAGCGCCTCCGGATTGAATCGGTAGCCGACGCTGCGCACGGTAAGAATCAGTTCGGGACGCGAATCGTCGCGTTCGATCTGCTGGCGCAGGCGGCGCACGTGCACGTCGACGGTGCGCGGCTCGACGAAAGTATCGCGGCCCCACACCAGATCGAGCAGTTGTTCGCGGCTGTAAACGCGCAGCGGATGCTGCACGAAGAAGCGCAGCAGTTCGAACTCACGCAAAGCCAGCTCCTTGCGCACGCCGTCGACGAAGACTTCGTAGGCGGCGAAGTCGATCCGCAGCCTGCCACGGTCGAAAAACGACGGCCCCTCCGCCGCTTCGCCGGCCGGATTGGCGCGCCGCAGCAGCGCTTTCACCCGCGCCACGACTTCGCGCGGACTGAAGGGCTTGACCACGTAATCGTCGGCGCCCATCTCCAGGCCGAGCACGCGATCGACCTCCGCGCTCTTGGCGGTGACGATCAGGATCGGCAGGCGCGCGGTATCCGGGTTCGCGCGCATCCGCCGGCACAGTTCAAGCCCCGACATGCGCGGCAGCATCAGGTCGAGCACCATCAGGTCGGGCGCGCGCCGCGCCACGCGGTCGAGCGCCTCGGCGCCGTCGCCCGCCTCTTCGATCACGAAGCCCTCCTGCGCGAGATTGAAGCGCAGCAGTTCGCGAATATCGCTTTCGTCCTCGACGACAAGGATCTTCTGGCGCGGACGCGCCCGGTTAACCTCGGCCGTTTGCGGATTCATGCTTTCTTCTTTTCCATGTGCCGGATTGTGCTGCCTTTGACCATGTATACGACCATCTCGGCGATATTCGTCGCATGGTCCGCGATCCGCTCGAGGTATTTCGATACGAACAGAATCCGCGTCGCGCGCGGAATCGTCTGCGGATCCTCGGCCATGTAGCTCAGCAGTTCCCGGTAAATCTGGTAATTGAGCCGGTCGACTTCGTCGTCGCGCTCGATCACCTCCTGCGCCAGCATCGTGTCGTCGCGCATGAAGGCGTCGAGGCTGTCCTTGACCATCGTCTGCGCGATTTCGGCCATCCGCGGAATATCGATATACGGCTTGAGCTGCGGCTCCTCGTTCAGTTCGATCGCGCGCTCGCAAATATTGACCGCGTTGTCGCCGATGCGTTCCAGATCGGTCGTGATTTTCAGGCCGGTCGTGATAAAGCGCAGGTCGCTGGCGGCCGGCTGATGGAGCGCGAGCAGGCGGATGCAGCGCTCGTCCATCTCGGTGTCCATCCGGTTCACTTCGGCGTCGCGTTCGATCGTCTCGCGCGCCTGGCCGGTATTGCGTTCGACCAGCGACTCGATCGCGTCGGCGATTTGCCGTTCGACCACGCCGCCCATCTTGAGCAAGCCGGAGCGCAATCCGCGCAATTCTTCCTCGTACTGGCGATTGGTATGTTGCGGCAGGGAATTGTCCATGGCCCGAATCTCCGAACTCAGCCAAAGCGCCCGGTGATGTAATCCTCGGTCTCGCGCCGCGCGGGAGTAGTGAAAATCTGCCTGGTTTCGCCGAATTCGATCAGATCGCCGGCGTACATGAATGCGGTGAAATCCGAGCAGCGCGCCGCCTGCTGCATGTTGTGAGTCACGATTATGATCGTGAAATTCTCCTTCAATTCGAGCAGCAACTCCTCGATTCGCGCGGTCGAAATCGGGTCGAGCGCCGAGCACGGCTCGTCCATCAGCAGCACTTCGGGCTCGACCGCGAGCGCCCGCGCGACGCACAGCCGCTGCTGCTGGCCGCCCGAGAGGCTTGCGCCCGGCCGTTTGAGGCGATCCTTGACCTCGTCCCACAAGGCGGCGCGGCGCAGGCTCTCCTCGACTATTCTATCTCTTTCCGCGCGCGAAACCGCGATCCCGTTGAGCTTGAGGCCTGCGGCGACATTGTCCTCGATCGACATGGTGGGAAACGGCGTCGGCTTCTGAAACACCATTCCGACCCGCCGCCGCACCTGCACCGGATCGACCGCCGGCGCGTAAATGTCCTCGCCGTCGAGCAGCACCTGGCCGGTGCAGGACGCGCCCGGCACGACTTCGTGCATCCGGTTCAGGCATCGCACCAGCGTCGATTTGCCGCAGCCCGACGGTCCGATAATCGCCGTCACCCGATTCGCGGCGAAACCGAGCGTGACGCCATGCAGCGCTTCCACCTTATGGAAATACGCGCGCAAATCGCGCGTGGACATCTTGTTGTCGGCCATAACCTACCGGGCGACCTGCGCGGCGCCGCGCGTCAGCCAGCGCACGCCGAATTCGAGCGCCAGCACGATTACGGTCAGCACCAGCGCGCCCGCCCACGCCTGCCGCTGCCAGTCGGCGAACGGCGATATCGCATAGGTATAGACCTGCATCGTGAGCGAGGAAATCGGCTGGAACAGCGAGGTTGACCAGAAACGGTTCCCGAACGCGGTAAAAAGCAGCGGCGCGGTCTCGCCGGCGACTCGCGCGATCGCCAGAATCACGCCGGTCGCGATTCCGCTCGCCGCCGTGCGCGCGACGATCAGCAGGCTGGTGCGCCAGCGCGGCACGCCGAGCGCGAGCGCCGCCTCGCGCAATTCATGCGGCACCAGCAGGATCATCTCTTCGGCCGTGCGCGTCACCAGCGGTATCATAATCACGGCGAGCGCGATCGCGCCCGCCAACGTTGAGAATCCGCCAAACGGCCGGACGACGATCGCGTAGCAGAAAATTCCCACCACGATCGTCGGCACGCCCATCATCACGTCCGCCGAAAAGCGGATCGCCTGCGCCAGCACGCCGCCACGATTTTCGGCAAGATAGATTCCCGCGGCGACGCCGATCGGAACGCCAAACAAGCAGGCCAGGCCTACCAGCTCAAAGGTGCCGACGATCGCGTTGGCCATTCCGCCGCCAGGCTGGCCGACCGGCGCGGGCATCTTGGTGAAGAAATTCCAGTTGACGCTCGCCGCGCCTTTGCTGATTAGATAGCCCAGAACCAGAAACAGCGGCGCCACCGCGACCACGGTCGCGAGCACGGTCAGGCCGACCATCACGTCGCTTTTAACCTTGCGGAAGAACTGGCGGCGGGAATGAAGTGATTTTGTCGGCGTCATGCGGGTTTCTGGAAGCGCCGTTGGGTCGCGCCATACACCAGAAGTCGAGCGGCGATATTAAGCGCGAGCCCGAACACCAGCAGCACCAAGCCCAATTCCACCAGCGCGGCGAGATTCAGCGCCGAGGTCGCCTCGACAAACTCATTGGCGATTACGCTCGCCAGCGTCGCCGACGGCATGAACAAGGATGCGGAAATTTGCGGACTGTTGCCAATCACCATCGCCACCGCGATCGTCTCGCCCAGCGCCCGGCCGAGCCCCAGGATTATCGCCCCGATTACGCCGGAAACGCCGTACGGCAGCACCGCCATCCTGACCATCTCCCACTTCGTCGCGCCGAGCGCCAGCGCCGCCTCGCGCTGCGAGCGCGGCACCGCACGGAAAACGTCGGTGCAGACCGCCGAAATATAGGGCAGTACCATGATCGCCAGAATCACGCTGGCGGTGAGCATGCTGACCGAGACCTGCGGCCCCTGGAACAGCGGCAAAAATCCGAGATATTGCGCAAGCAGAGGATCCAGATGGTCGCGCAGCCACGGTCCGGCGACGAAGATTCCCCACAGGCCGTAAACCACGCTCGGAATCGCGGCCAGCAATTCGACCAGAAACCCGATCTTGCGGCTCAGCCATTCCGGCGCCATCTCGCTCAGGCATAGCGCCACGCCGAGCGCGAGCGGCACGGCGATCAGCAGCGCCAGCGCCGACGACACCGCGGTGCCGTATATGAAAGGCAGCGCGCCGTACTGATCGGTCGTCGGATCCCAGTCGGTGCTGGTCAGAAAGCCAAATCCGAAGGCTTTGATCGACGGCAGCGCATGGCGAAAAAGCTCGACCGTCAATCCGGCCAGCAACGCCAGGATCACCAGCGCCATCGCCAGCGTCGTCAGGTTGAAAATGCGGTCGCCCACCGCACGCACGCTGAAACCGCGCGTTTTTACGCGCGGCATCCGCGCCGCCACGGCGGCGTCTTCAGCCACTGTATTCGCTAATTCAGCCAAGATTAGGACGGTTTCGGTGATGCAATCCGGTTATGCCCACAGCGCCGCTCCACTTCCTGCGTCAAGCATAATCCTCAAATGTTACGAGCGTGTTAAACCAGCGCCAACGCGCGATTAATCAGTATCGTCGCGCACCTGTGAGTCTGGATGGAAGAAGATGGCCAAATTGGGCGGTTCAGGATGGTTTGATTACTTCAACGCCGCCCATATAAGGCCTGAGCACGTCTGGAATCACCACGCTGCCGTCGGCCTGCTGGTAATTCTCCAGCACCGCGATCAGGGTCCGCGGCAAGCCCAGGCCCGATCCGTTCAGCGCATGCAGGAATTCCGCCTTGGCCCCTTTGGACGGTCTATAACGGATATTCGCGCGCCGCATCTGGAAGTCCGTGCAGTTGGAGCAGGAGCTGACTTCAAGCCATTCGCCCAGCCCCGGCGCCCACATCTCGATATCGTAGGTCGCGGCGCTGGCGAAGCTTAAATCCGCCGTGCACAACTGGACCACGCGAAACGGAATCTCCAGACGCCGGCAGATTTCGCAGGCGTTTTCCACGAGGCTGTCCAACTCCGCATCAGAGGTTTCCGGCCGCACCAGCTTGACCATCTCGACCTTGTCGAACTGATGACCCCGCTTGATTCCGCGCACGTCGCGCCCGGCCGACATTTTTTCGCGCCGAAAACAGGGCGTATACGCGGTCAGGTAAATAGGCAGGCGCTCGGCCTCGAGCGTTTCGTCGCGATACATGCTGGTCAGCGGCAACTCGGCGGTCGGGATGAACCAGAAGTCCTCCTCGATATCGCGGTACATCGTGTCGGCGTTTTTCGGCAGATGGCCGGTGCTGGTCGCCGTCGCCGTGTTGACCATCAGCGGCGGCGCGATTTCGGTATAGCCCTGTTCGCGCGTCTTCAAATCCAGCATGAACGAGATCAGCGCCCGCTCCAGCCGCGCGCCCAGTCCAACCAGCACGTAAAAACGCGTTCCCGCTAGTTTTACGCCGCGATCGAAATCGATAATGCCGAGCCGTTCGCCAAGCTCCCAATGGGGTTTCGGAGCGAAATCGAACTTCGTCAGCTCGCCCTCGCTGCGGACGATCTGGTTGTCAGCTTCGCTGGAACCAACCGGCACATACGGACGGGGCAGATTGCGGACCGACAGCATCCGCTCGCGATATTGTTCCTCCAGCGCGTTCAGTTCCCGTTCGCCGGCGGCGATTTCATCGCCCAACGCGCGCATCTCGGCGCGGCGCGCCTCGCGCTCTTCGGCGCCGAGCCGGCCCAATTCTTTCGATTCGCGGGTGCGGCGGGCGCGCATCTCATCGAGCCGCCCCTGCAGCCGCCGCCGCGCCGCATCCACTTCGAGCAACTGGTCGATCTCGGCCGGATCGACGCCGGCCTTGACCAGTTCGGCCTTGACCCAATCGCTGCGCTCACGAATCAGCCTGATATCGAGCATTCAAAAGCTATCCTTCAACAATTCTATCCGCCGCGCGCTGCCCACGCCCGAAATCGCGATCACGTCGAAGCGGATTTCGCGATTATCCGCCCGATGGCGACGCAGGTACACGCTGGCCGCCCGCCGAATCCGCTCGCGTTTGCGTGCGTCGACCGCGGCGGCCGGCGTCCATATCTCGCCGTCGATACGGGTCTTAACTTCGATGAAAACCAAAGTCGCCCGATCAAGCGCGATCAGGTCGATTTCGGCGCCCGCAGCCGCAAAATTCCGGCCGATTATGCGCCATCCGCGCCGCCGTAAATAGCGCGCCGCGACCTGTTCGCCGCGCCGCCCCAGCGCGACCCGGCCGCGCCACGGCAGCTCCTCGTACCAGCGATCGAGCCAATCGCCAACCGCCACCCGGTAGTTTCTCAGCGCCGCCGCAATTCGGTCGAAAATCATTATTCCATCCGCAAAGCCGCCCCGTCCATGCGTCGCCGATCGGGAATTTCCGGATTCGATACGAGCCGGGATAGCGAACCAAGCAACGATACCACGGTCAGTCTTGCGCTAAACAACACTAATAGATTTCCAGATCGTGTAATTCAAGATTTATAATAGTTTGAAGCAAATTATATTTCAGTATTGAATCTTTTTACTATTTATAGTTAGACAGAACTGATTCGAGCTGGTAAAAACTCCGGACTCGCGAGCCGCATTGGCGCGATCGGCGCGAGGAAATCATTGCGAAATCGCGGCGATGTCCGTACGGCGCGCGATGGAATTGGGAGGTCGGCCGATATTTATGCGGGGCGATGCGCAGCGTATCTGGCGATGGATTGAACTGATCGTTTTTGCCGGTTTGATAGGTTTTGGCGCCGGATGCGGCGGCGATTCCACCTCTTCGGCGCCGGTATCGAGCGTTCCGCAAACGGGACCGGCGCTGGTGGTCGGCCAGGCCGCGGGAACCGTTTTCGACGCGATTAAGTCCCGCTACGGGACGGCGTCCGGAACCGGAGCCGAAGACCCGCGCAATTATTCGATGATCGTCTTTGACGGCGACAATACATTGCCGGGGCAGTTGCAGAGCAATACCGGAGTCGCGAGTTTCGTCAACGCCGGCAAACCGGTGGTCATTCTCAACGCGACCGGAGACCACCTCGCCAGCGGGCTTGCCGACTCGGTCTGGGCCTATGGCGACCAGCTTCCAACCGTCTCGCCGGCGGTCGCCTTCGTGATGCGCCGACAGCCGCATCGGCGGGCAAGCGATCTCGTGGAAATCGATTTTCCGCTCGAAATCGCCGCCGCACCCGACGCGCAACCCGCGCCCCCACCGCCGTTCGGCGCGAATCCGGCCGCGACCCCGCCGGCCTTGATGACTCCGACGCCGGAACAATTGAACGCCGATACTCGTGAATGGCTCGCCACGCTGCAACAGACCCTCGCCTCCCGTCTCGGCGATATTCCACCGGCCAATGGCGGACCGGGCCAGATGGTGCTGTCGTTCGCGAAAGTGGATCCGATGCGGATTGCGCAAGGCTCCGTTCTGAACAATCAGCCGGCGCCTTATGGAACCGCGTGGGGCCCAAGCGGCACGCAGCCGCCCAACTTCAGCACTGTATTCAGCGGAACTTTTTATACGCGGCTCTACGCGATTCTGAAGGGCGATTCGCCGCAGAATTTCCAGCACGAGATTATCGCGCGCCAGTATCTGCTGGTCAGCCCGCCGAGTCCGCTCGCCACCCAGTTGGTCACCAGCCAATATGCCATCGCGGGTTCGAACTGGAACGGCTCGTGGCCGGTCTATTCCACCCTCGGATTCAACGACGCCTTTACGCTCGCGACCCAGCTTATCGACCCTTCGGACAACAATCTTGCGCTCGGAATCACCGAGAATCTGCCGCAGGCGGCCAACGGCGTGACCACGCTTACGACCTCGCAATCCCATACGGAAACGGTGGGCGTTTCCGTGACCGGCGGCATTCAAAACGGCAACGGAGTCGGCACGGTCGGCGCGTCGTGGAGCAGTTCGTGGACCTGGGGCGAAGCGAGCGCGGTTTCGTTCCGCGATTGGGAGAGTTCCTCGAACGTCGATATTCCGAACAACGCCGCGCAATACAATTTCGTCGCCTATGGCGGCAGCGACCTGACGACCGCGAATCTGAACGATTACCTGCTGGCGCTTCCGCCGAACAACAATCAAATTAATTCTCAGTTCGCAGCGCCGTTCGATTATTGGCCGCCGTCCAACCGGTTTCCAACTCTGAACCAGTTGCAGAAAAGCGCGACGACCAATCAATCGGAAACCGTGTGGACCACAAGTTCCGGCCAGTTGATTCCGCCCGACAAGCTGCAATTCATCAGCAGCGCCCTGGTATATTCAGGCGAGATGCTCGAGTTGCGGGGAGGAATTCTATTTATCGCGCCAAATGCGGTTTTTACGGGCTACAGCCGATCGAATTTCTACCAGGTCATCAATTTGAATTTCGCCGCGCCCGGACTGCAGCCGCCCGGCCTGAAAATCGCGGATCAGACCCAGGTCGCGGCGCCGTGGACCTTGACCTTCGGACAGTTCAGCCAGCGCAAGGGCCGGCCATACGCCAACGTCACCGGAACCGTCACGCTCGCGCAGCCGGCGCCAAACGGTGGAACCCGCGTCAATCTCAGTTACGTGATCCAGCCGCGCCAGCAGATGCTGACGCTGCCGGCGAATCAGGCCTGTCAGGGCAACACCACTTCGTTCAATCCCGGCAACAGCGTGCTCGACAACGGCAATCCGCCGCTGAGCGTCACGATTCCGGCGGGACAGACGGCCGCGAGCTTTCCGCTCACGTTCCAGACCTTCAATGCCGACACTTACAACGTTCAGGTGGCGGCATGGCAAGCGCAGGCGACAGTCGGAGGCGACGAGGTGCTCAATCCGCAATCGGCATGGTGCCTGACGCCGCCCAACACCCTGCCGTAACTCTGATGGCCGCAGATCGCCGCCATGACAGGGCGGTGCGCGGATGATAGATTCGATTCGGGCCGCCCGCGAAGCGGCTTTCAGTTATGGCCGACAGCAAAATCAGCGTCGAACAGGTGCGCCATGTCGCCCGCCTCGCCCGGCTTGAGCTTTCCGCCGCCGACGAGATCGCACTGCAGGCGAACCTGAGCGAGATTCTTCAATATATCGATCAACTCAACCGGCTCGACACGAGCGCCGTCGCGCCCACCGCGCAGGTTGGCGAAACGGGCACGCCGATGCGCGAAGACGTTATCGCCAACCGGCCCGATCCGGAGGCGATGCTGGCCAATGCGCCAGCGCGCGCCGGTAACTTGTTCAAGGTGCCGCGCATAATCGAATAACCGCGCCGCGGCGGCGCATCCGGACGCGGCCCTTGAACCGGCTCTCGTTGCTCAATGCCGCGCCGCCAAGCTCAGGAACTTCGCATCATCGATGACCTCAGAACTTAACCGCATGACGATCGCCGAGGCGCGCGACGGCCTCGCCCGGCGCGAGTTTTCGGCGCTCGAGCTGACCCGCGCCTGCCTTGAGCAAATCAAGCTGGTCGATCCGAAGATTAACGCCTTTATCACCGTCTGCGCGCGCGAGGCGCTCGCGCAGGCCGCGGCGGCCGACCGACGGCTTGCCGCGGGCGACGCTCCGGCGCTCTGCGGCATCCCGCTCGCGATTAAAGACATCTATGCGACGCGCGGCGTGCGCACGACCTGCGCGTCGAAAATGCTCGAGAATTTCGTTCCGCCGTTCGACGCGACCGTAATCGCAAGGCTGCGCGAGGCCGGCGCGGTGTTTATCGGCAAAGCCAACATGGACGAGTTCGCGATGGGCTCGTCAACCGAGAACTCCGCCTTTGGCGTCACCCGCAATCCGCATAATGTCGAACGCGTGCCCGGCGGATCGTCGGGCGGCTCGGCCGCCGCGGTCGCGGCCGACGAATGCCTTGGCGCGCTCGGCACCGACACCGGCGGCTCGATCCGCCTGCCCGCCGCCTTCTGCGGCGTCGCCGGAATCAAGCCGACCTACAGCCGCGTCAGCCGCTACGGCGTAATCGCCTACGCCTCGTCGCTCGACCAGGTAGGGCCGTTTGCGAAGACGGTGCGCGACGCCGCGATTCTGTTGCGCACGCTCGCAGGGCACGATCCGCGCGATTCGACCTGCTCCGCGCGACCCGTTCCCGATTACGAAGCGGCGCTGACCGGCGACGTGCGCGGGATGCGTATCGGCGTGCCCAAGGAATATTTCGTGGCCGGGATGGAACCGCAGGTCGAAACGGCGATTCGCGCCGCGCTGGCTAGCTACGAGCGGCTGGGCGCGAAACTGGTCGATATTTCGCTGCCGCATACCGAATACGCGATCGCCGCCTACTATATCGTCGCCACCGCCGAGGCCAGCGCCAATCTCGCCCGCTACGACGGCATCCGCTACGGACTGCGCGTCGATGCCGACAATACCGGCGACCTTTACAACCGCACGCGCGCGGCCGGCTTCGGCACCGAGGTCAAACGCCGGATCATGCTCGGCACCTTCGTGCTCTCCGCCGGCTATTACGACGCCTACTATCTGAAGGGCCAGAAGGTTCGCACGCTGATCCGCGGCGACTTCGATCGCGCCTTCGCACGATGCGACGTTATCGCCACGCCGGTCGCACCCACCACCGCTTTCAAGATCGGCGAAAAGATGGCCGATCCGCTCCAGATGTACCTGTCGGACATCTTTACGATTTCGGTCAATCTGGCCGGATTGCCCGGCCTTTCGATACCCTGCGGTTTCGACCGCGACGGCCTGCCGATCGGCCTGCAGCTAATCGGCGCGCCTTTCGCCGAGGAGACGATTCTGCGCGCCGGCGACGCCTTCGAACGCACCGGCGCGGTCAAACGGCGCGCCGCGATTCTTTAGCGCATCGCCCGACGCCGCCTGTCATGGCATGGTATAGCGAGGTTTAACGAATGTCCGACAGCGCATACGAAGCGATTATCGGCCTCGAAGTGCATACCCATCTGATGACCCGGTCGAAGCTGTTCTGCGGATGCTCCGCCGGGTTCGGCGCCGGTCCCAACGAAAACGTTTGTCCGGTATGCATGGGGATGCCGGGCGTGTTGCCGGTGCTGAATCGGCATGCGGTCGAACTGGCGATTCGCGCCGGACTAGCCGCCCATTGCGAGATCGCGCCGGAATCGATCTTCGCTCGCAAAAGCTATTTCTATCCCGATTTGCCCAAGGGCTATCAGATCAGCCAGTACGAGCTGCCGCTTTGCAAGGGCGGCTATATCGAGCTGCCCGCCCATAGCGAGGGCGCCGAACCGCGCCGGATCCGCCTGACGCGCATCCACATGGAAGAGGACGCCGGCAAGAATATCCACGAATCCGACGCCAGCCTCGTCGATTTCAACCGCTCGGGCGTGCCGCTGGTCGAAATCGTCAGCGAGCCTGATATCCGCTCTGCCGACGAAGCCGGCGCCTACCTGCGCGAGTTGCGCTCGATCCTGCGTTATATCGAGGCGACCGACGGCAAGATGGAGGAAGGCGGACTGCGCTGCGACGTCAACGTTTCGGTGCGCAAGCGCGGCGCGTCCGAGTTCGGCGTCAAGACCGAAATCAAGAACCTCAACTCCTTCCGCTTCGTCGAAAAAGCGATCGAACACGAAGTCGCGCGCCAGATCGAAATCCTCGAATCCGGCGGCCGCGTCGCGCAGGAGACCCATCTATGGGACCCCGTGCGCGAAGTGACCCGCCCGATGCGCTCGAAGGAGTTCGCCAACGACTACCGCTACTTCCCCGAACCGGACCTGCCGCCGCTGCGGGTCTCGCCGGATATGGTCGAGGCGATCAAGGCCTCGATGCCGGAACTGCCCGCCGATCAGCGCGCCCGCTTCGTGCGCGACCTCGGCCTGACCGCGTACGAAGCCGCCGTGCTGACGCAGGACCGCGACCTGGCCGCCTATTTCGAAACGATGCTCGCGACCGGCCTGAAAAATCATCGCACCGCCGCGAACTGGGTGATGACCGAGGTGCTGCGCGCGGTCAACGAAACCGCCCGCCCGCTCGCCGACGCTGCGCCGCTCGCGATCGAATCGGGCCAACTGCTCAAGCTGGTCGAGACCGGCGCGATCAGCCTCAACGCCGCCAAGACCGCGTTCGCCGCGATGTGCAAGTCGGGCAAAGGCGCTGGCGCGACCGTCGCCGAGCTCGGCCTGGCGCAGGTCTCCGACGAAGGCGCGATCGCCGCTGCCTGCGACAAGGTTATCGCCGCCGAGGCCGCCAAAGTCGCCGAATATCGCGGCGGCCGCGACAAGCTCTTCGGCTTCTTCGTCGGGCAGGTGATGAAGGCGATGGGCGGCAAGGGCAACCCCAAGGTCGTCAACGAAATTCTGAAGCGCAAGCTGAACGCCTGAGCGCGAACGACGGATTGGTGCGGACGCTGTGGCAAAGCGGCTACCCGGCCATGCCCGACCGCGATACGGCCGGGATTTTGAGCTGCTGACGGTCAAAATAATCGCCGCTTTTCGCCGCCTTTCGCCCGGTTTGGACAGGCTTTGATTGTTTCGTTGCACGTGGGGCGCTGATTTTGCATAGTAAAGCCAGTTGTGCCTTTACTCGCGATCAACTCCGACGGGGGACCCGGCGTTGGCGCGCGGATGGTTCTGCTTGCGGTCGCCGTCCTCTCGCCCATTCTGATTGCGCCCCCGAGCGCTCGCGCCAATCCGCTCGGCGATTCCGCCGCCAACCAGAGCGCGTCGGTCGAGCCGCAGCCGCATCTCACGCCGCCGCAGGTTTCCGGTCCCGCCGTGATCGTCAAGATGCAGGACGACGCGCCGATGTATTCGCCGGACACGGTGGAAATCACCGCCGGGCAGACGGTCGAATGGCGCAACTTCAGCGACGTCAGCCATTCCGTCGTTGACGATCCCTCCAAGGCCGACCATCCGGGCGATGTCGCCCTGCCGCAAGGCGTCAAACCATTCAGTTCGGGCAACGTGATGCCGGGCGGGAAGTATCGGCACACTTTTACGAAGCCGGGCGATTATCGTTATTTCTGCTGGTCGCACGAGGCCGACGACATGGTCGGCGAAGTAATCGTCAAGCCGCTGCCGCCGTCCGCCGCCGCCGCGGTCGCCGCGCAGAACAATTCGCGTCCCTGGAGCGGGCGCGAACGCCAGCGCGACCCGTGATTTTGGCCGCGCGGCGTTGATTCGCTGACGCAATACGCGGCGCGACGGCCATTGAGTCGGACAAGCGCGAGCGCGTGCGGCGCTATTTCGGCAGGCCGAGTTGCCGCTCGCCCAGAATATTGCGCTGGACCTCGCTGGTCCCGCCCGCGATCGTGTACTGGCGCGAACTCAGCAGCCGGTTTTGCCAGCGCGGCGCGTCCGGCACGATTCCCGTCGCTTCGCCCATGATCGCGTAGGGACCGTGCAGTTCGCTGGCGAAGCGCGCGATTCTGACGCCCAGCTCCGATCCGAACAGTTTAAGCGTCGAGCCTTCCGCTCCGGGCGGCAGGCCCTTCAGTTGGCGCGTCAGCGACCGCAGCCGCGTGTACTTCATCGCCGCGCATTCGATCATGAATTGCGACAGCTCCTGCCGCACCCATTCCTGATCCCACGCCGGCCGTCCGCCAATCTCGACCCGCCGCGCCAGCTCCGCCAGCCGGCGCACCTGCGCGGCCTGGCCGCCGCCGTCCGCGATCCGGCGCTCGAAGGCGAGCGTAGTGACGGCGACTTTCCAGCCTTCGTTGAGCGGACCGACCAGATTCTCTTTGGGAATTTGCACGTTGTCGAAAAAGACTTCGTTGAAATGATGATGGCCGTTCATCGTGACCAGCGGCCGCACTTCGACGCCGGGCGCGCGCATATCGTCGAGGATCAGGTAGCTGATCCCTTTATGCTTGGGCGCGTCGGGATCGGTGCGCGCGAGCAAGAACATCCGATCCGCGTACTGCGCGCCGGAGGTCCAGACCTTCTGGCCATTAATGACGAAGTGATCGCCCTTGAGTTCCGCGCGCGTGTTGAGTCCGGCCAGATCGGAACCAGCCCCCGGCTCGGAATAGCCTTGGCACCAAACGTCGTCGGCGGGCAGGATTCGCGGCAGATATTTTTTCTTTTGCTCCTCCGTGCCCCAGTGCATCAGGGTCGGTCCGAACAGCCACACTCCCATGTAGCTCGGCAGGATCGGCGCGCCGATCCTGAAATATTCCTCGTCAAAAATCACTTGCTCGATCAGGTTCGCCGCGCGGCCGCCATATTCTTTGGGCCAGTCGATCCCGACCCATCCGGCGGCAGCCAGCTTTTTTTGCCAGGCGCGGCGCTTCTCGAAAATTTCCCGGTTCGGCGCGATCCGTTCGTCCATCGGATCGTCGATCTTCAGCTCGCGCGGAAAATTCTCTTCAAGCCAGGCGCGCACCTCGGCGCGAAAGGCTTCCTGCTCGGGGGTGTATTCGAAATCCATTCTGAAGCGTCCTTCGGCGCCGCCAATAAAAAAAACCGGCGCGGCTCAAGCGGCCGCGCCGGCTGAGCGGGAGCGGCTAGTTCAGATTAAACGTGCGCGCGGCGTTATCCCAGAAAATCTTGCGCCGCGCTTCGTCGGAAATCGGCTGCTTCATCATCGCCTCGATTCCCCACGGATAGGTGCCGTCGGGATGCGGATAGTCGGTGTCCCAGGTGAAATTGTCGGCGCCCACCAGTTCGATCGCCGCTTTCATCGTCGGCTCGTCGCCGCGAAACGCGACGCACACGTTGCGGCGGAAATATTCCGTCGGCCGCATGGTGAGGTATTCATGCTCGGCGTTGCCGCTGAAGTCCCAATGCTGCTCCATCCGCTGCAGCCAGTAGGGAACCCATCCGCCGTCCGCTTCGACGTGAATCACTTTGAGTTTCGGAAATTTCTCGAACACGCCGTACCAGATCAGTCCCGCCATCGCCGCCATCGCTTCAAACGGATGCGACAGGATATGGCCGCTAACGTGCGTATCCATGCGATCGCCGAAGCCCGGCACCGAAGAAGACGCCGACTCGTGCGTCGAAATCGGCTTGCCGATCTGCTCTATCTCACTCCACAACGGCAGCAGCGCGTCGTCCCACAGGTTATGGCCGCCGACCGGGTTGGGCCGCATGTAGTAGCTGACGCATCCCATTTTGGCCGTACGATGGGCTTCCTTGATCGCCTCTTCGACGTCCTGCATCGGCAGCGCCGCGGCCCATCGCAGCCGCTCCGGCGCGGCCGCCGCGTAGTCCGCGGCCCAATTGTTGTAAGCGCGCGCGCAGGCCGCCAGCAACTTGGTGTCGCGGAATTCCCGCCCGAGCATCTGGCCCGCCACGGTGGGATACAGAATCTGCACGTCCACGCCCTGCGCGTCCATGTCTTCCAGCCGGCTCTGCGCGCTGAATCCGGTCTTGCTCGCCCGCTCGAAGCGCGCCATCGCCTTTTTCACCGCGTCCAGAAAGGCCGGCGCGGCCATCGGATACTTGCCCTTTTCGCGCACGAACGAATCGCCTTCGACCAGAAAGGTGCGGCGGTTCGACACCGGCGCGCGGCCGACTTTCGGCGCCTGGGACTTGTAGGCGTCCTCGATATAGCGCTCCCAGAGCCACTCCGGCTCCATCATGTGGGAATCGGTATCGACAATTTTGTAACCATTGCGCATGTCAGTTCACCTCGATGATGTAACTGCGGAGCCGAGCGCGCGTTCGCAATCGGCCGCTTAGAGGCGCGGCAGAACCAGCGCCTTCACTCCCTTGCGATTATGCAACAATTCAAACGCTTCGACGCCGTGGTCGAGGTCGAAGCGATGCGTGACCATCGGTTTCAAATCGATCGCGCCCGCCGCGGCCATCGCGACCGCCCGCCGCCAGGTTTCGGGCACGCGCACGCGCGACGGAATGATCCGCACGCCGTGGAAAAAGAGCGCCCGCAGTTCCGCGGCCGGAACGTCCCGCGCCGGCCATCCGAGTTGCACCACCTCGCCGCCGCGTTTCACCAGATGGCGCACGGAATCGAGAAATCCCGCCGCGTCGAAGACCGCGTCCGCGCCATGCGGTCCGACCAACGCGCGCACCTGCTCGGTCCAATCGCGATCGGACGCGCACACGGTCTGAAAGCCCATTTCGCGCGCCAGCGCCAGCCGTTCAGCGTCGGCCGCGAGTCCGGTGATTACAATCGCCGTCGCGCCGAGCGCGCGCGCCGCGATCGCCGTGCATAATCCAATCGGGCCGGGGCCTTCGACGACAACGCTGTCGCCCGCCTTGAGCGAAGACTCTTCGATCGCGTGCAGGCCGGTCGCGAACGGCTCCAGCAACGCCGCCTGCTCGAGGTCCATCGTTTTAGGCACGACCCAGGAATTCTGGACGGGCGCGATACAGTATTCGGCAAAGGCGCCGCCGAGACGTCCGGGGGTATGGCAGAAATTGTAGCGGCCCGAGAGACACGCGGGGCAGCGCCCGCACGGGCCGAACGGATCGAGCGCGACATGATCGCCGATTTTGAAGCCGGTCACGCCGGCGCCGATCTCCACCACTTCGCCCGCCGGCTCATGTCCGATCACCGCCGGCATCGACGGCACCGCGCGCTCCGCGCCTAGCTCCCACAAGTAGATATGAAGGTCCGAGCCGCAGATGCCGCAGGCGGCCACCTTGACCAGCAGTTCGCCCGGCCCCGGCTTCGGCACAGGAACGTCAACGATTTCAACGCCGCGCTCAGGGCGGGTTTTGGCGATCGCCTTCATCTGCTTCAGCGCCTCCGCGTTTAACTAATACGACTGTGCGCCGGTCCGCGTCAAAACGAATTGCGGCGCGATCGCTACGCACGTTATCGCGGGCGTACCCGGAGAGTCGCGCGGCGATAATTGCGATTTTGACGCGACTGGCGCGACGCGGCGCGGACCGCGCTCAAGCCCAATGGCGCAGCGGCGAGCCGCGGTAGCGCATCCGCGGCCGGATCAGCCGGTTGTTGGCGTACTGCTCGAGGCTGTGCGCGATCCATCCCGCCGTCCGTCCGACCGCGAAAATCGCCGCCGGCATCCCCTGCGGCAACCCCAGCATTCGCACGCATACAGTCAGATAGAAATCCAGATTGGGTTTGAGCCGCGTTCGCTCCCATACGGCGCGTTCGACTTTGAGCGCGGTTTGATAAAGCGCGCGGCCCTTGCGCGGCGCGGTCGCCTGCGCGACCCGCTTGAGCAGCACGGCGCGCGGATCGCCGGCGGGATAGATCGCGTGGCCGAAGCCCGGCGGCAGCACGCCTCGCTCGCGAAACGACTCCAGGCATCGTTCGATTTCAAGGCCGGCCGCCAACTCTCCGAACATCTGCTCGATCCGATCGCAGGCGCCGCCATGAATCGGCCCCGACAACGAACAAAGCGCGGCCAGCACGCACGCATAGAGATCGGCCCCCGTGCTGGCCACGACCCGCGCCGCGAAGGTCGAGGCGTTCAGCTCATGCTCGGCGCAAGCGACCAGCACGCGATCCAGCGCGGCCCGATCGGCCGGCGCCGCCGCGCCCGCGACCCGTTCCAGCAGCCGCGCCGCCATCCCGGCGCCGCCATCGCGCGCCGCCGCGGCTTCGGTGCCGGGCGCGGGCGTCATCGCGAGCGGCAACGCGCCGATTATCAGCCGGGCCTGATCGAGCCGCGCCCGGCGCGGCAGGCGATGCTCGCCGGCGGCCAAAGCGGGCATCATCACGGCCAATCTGAGCAGCGGCGGCGCGTCCTCGCCGATCGCGGCCAGCGCCGCGGCGACTGGCTTGGGCAGGCGTGCGAGCGCGATATTCTCCCGCAGATGCTCGACCTCCTCCGGACGCGGCCGTTCGCCGTTCCAGAGCAGCAGGCAGACTTCCTCGAAGCTGGCCTGCCCGACCAATTCCTCGATCGGATAACCGCGATAGGCGAGCCGTCCTTCGCTGATCGAACTTACGCTCGATTCGGCGACGATCACGCCGCTGACCGAAGCGTCGGCGGTGGGTTGCGCGATCGTGACCCATGAACTCGCTTCCGGCAGCGAGCGGGCGCGCACGCCGCGCTCAGGCGCCGTCAGGCCGCGCAACGCCTCGATATCCGCGCGCCGATAGAGCGCTTGGCGGCCGACTTTCCGCCGGTAGCTTTTGAGCCATCCGCGGCTGACGTAGGCGTAAAGGGTGCCGAGCTTGACGCCCAGATAGGCGGCGGCCTCCGCCGCCGTGAGCATTTTTCCGCCTTCGTCCGCGGGATGTGCGGCCACGCGCCAATCACGCCATCTGCCGGGCTTCGCGTCAAGCGCGCGGCGCGTATCGTCAGCCGGGCCAAAACCTCAAGCGGCGCGGATATTCCCGACAGCCGCATCAGCCGGCCGGATTGACGATCGCGGCGGCGAATCCGCTATAGTGCGAGCGCCGCGCGGCGGTCGCGTTCGGGCACGGTTCGGACGCGCTCGGGCGGCGTTCGTACAGTCCCTGCCGGCACAAGGACAATTGCGATGGATTTCGGCACGCTTATCTTCACCAAGCCGCAACGCGCGATCAGCGATACCAAACGGATCGAAGATCTCGGCTTCACCACCGCCTGGTTTCCCGATTCACAGATGATTTGGGGCGATGTTTACGCCTGTATGGCGCTGGGCGCCGCCAACACCAGCAAAATTCGGCTCGCGACCGGTATCTCTGTCGCAAGCAACCGCATTCCGCCGGTAACGGTCCATGCGATCGGCACGATCAACGAAATCGCGCCGGGCCGCGTGATGCTCGGCTTTGGCACGGGCCATACCGGACGGCGCGTGATGGGCCTGCCGCCGGTCAAATTCGCCGACTTCCGGGAACAGGCGCGCGTCATCCACGACCTGCTAAAGCATGGCGAAGCGGTCTATAACACCGAAGGACTGAGCCGCAAAATCAGGTTTCTGCATCGCGATCTGCACTTCATCAACCTTGACGGACCGATTCCGTTTTACGTCGCCGCGAATGGTCCGCGTACGCTCGGTTTGGCGGGCGAATTTGGCGACGGCATCATCACGACCGGCGTCGCCACGCCCGAGCGGCTCAAGGCGGTCTTTCGTCATGCGGAAGAAGGAGCGAAGGCGGCGGGACGCCATCTCGACAAGCGCTTGCCCTGTATTTCGCTTACGCACGTCGTCGTCACGCGGCCGGGCGAACGGCTCGACGCGCCGCGCGTGATCCAGATGGCCGGACCATGGGTAATCACCTGTCTGCACGCGATCGCCGCGGGCTACGCCAAGCCGCGCTCGCTGCCGCCCGACGCGCGCAAGATATACGACGCTTACGCCGACTATCTAGCGCATCTGCCCGGACCGCCAGATGAGCGCTACCTCGAACTGCACAACGGCCATTGCACGTTTGTGCCGGAACGGGAACGCCGCTTCGTGACGCCCGAGACAATTCGCGCCACGACCATCGTTGGCTCGGCCGAGGAGGTAATCGCGCAGCTTAAGGCATTGGAAGCCGGCGGCCTCGACGGCGTTTTCCTCAATCCGCCGCTCGACGGCTTCGAGGAATACGTGGACGAGTTCGCGCGTGAAGTGATCCGCCGGATGTGATCGCAGCGGCAGGAAAGGCTGACAAACGTGCTCGGATATCGGCAATCAAGGCCGAGAAATAAAGGGCTTTTCCCGCCTAACATCTATTCCGGGGATGCAATAAGTTCTCTTGCTGAAAGTCGATGAATTGTGCGCCGCCTGATAACGTCAATCGCGTTCTTTCAGGCGTGCTAATTTACTTTGCCGCTCGCGTCCGATAAGAAATTACCGTTCGCTGCGGGATTTTCCTCCGTCGCGGCGGAGGATGGCGTTGCTCGCGGGGCTTTGGTGGCGTCGAACGCCCGGCGGCGAACCGATAAAGGAAATGTCGAAGATCCGGGTAGCTATAGTCGGGGTTGGCAATTGCGCCTCATCTCTGCTTCAGGGCCTTGAGCACTACAAGCATGCGAGCGGCGCGTCCCGCACCACGCCGATCGGGCTGATGCATTACGACCTTGGCGGTTACCGTCCGGACGATATCGAGGTGGTCTGCGCGTTCGACGTGGATGCGCGAAAAGTGGGGCGGCCGCTGCAAGAGGCCTGCTTCGCGCCGCCCAATAACACCGTTACAATTTGGCGCGATCTTCCTGATTACGGCGTGACCGTCGATATGGGCGAAATTCACGACGGCATCGCGCCCCATATGCGCAACTATCCGGCCGAACGCACTTTCGTGTCGGCGGACAACGTAAAGCCTGCCGATATCGAACGCCGGCTGCGCGAAACTGGCGCCGAAGTTTTGCTCTGTTATCTCCCGGTCGGCAGCCAGCTTGCGGTCGAGCGTTACGCCCGCGCCTGCCTCGAAACCGGCGTGAGCATGCTCAACTGCATGCCGGTATTCATCGTTTCGAATGAAAAATGGGCGAAGGAATTCGCCGCTCGCAAAATTCCCGTGATCGGCGACGACGTGAAATCGCAGCTCGGCTCGACGATTTTGCATCGCGCGATCATGAAGCTGTTCGCCGACCGCGGCATCAAGCTTAAGCACACTTACCAGCTCAATACCGGCGGCAATACGGATTTTCTCAACATGCTCGACCGCGCCCGGCTTGGCTCCAAGCGCACCTCCAAGACCGAGGCGGTGCAAAGCGTGTTGCCGGAGCGGATGCCCGACGTGGACGTGCATATCGGCCCGTCGGACTACGTGCCCTGGCAGAACGACAACAAGGTCTGCTTCCTGCGCATCGAGGGCGAAGGCTTCGCTGGCATCCCGATCGAACTTGAACTGCGGATGTCGGTGCAGGATTCGCCGAACTCCGGCGGCGTCGTGATCGACGGAATCCGCTGCCTGAAACTGGCCCGCGACCGCGGCATCGGCGGCCCGCTCTATTCGATCTCCGCCTACACGATGAAGCATCCGCCGGAGCAACTTCCCGACAACCTCGCGCGCGAACGCGTCGAGCAGTTCATCGCGGGCGAACGCGAACGCTAATCCGGACCGGCGCGCATCGTTCATCGCGTTTTAAGTCCCGATCGGCGGCGTTTGCCTATCCGATCTGGATATGCGAATTTTCGCGAGCGGGCCGGGGATTTCTTCCGAAACGAATAGGCTCGCCCGCGCCAACGGAGCAGGCCATGGCGATGACGCTCGAACAACGCTTGCAGGTTCAGGAAGACATCCAGGCGATTGCGAAGCTGAAAGCGCAATACTGCGATTACGCGGACGGCGGATGGGACCGTCCGTCGCATAATTACGACGGCGTCGCATCGCTGTTCGTGCCCGACGGTCTCTGGGACGGCGACGGCGTCGGCCGCGGCGAAGGCCACGACGGCATCCGCGCCCTCTTCAAATCGTTTCAGGAACGGCTGCCCTACGCGTTTCATCGCATCACCAATCAGGTAATCGAAGTGAACGGCGATACCGCGACCGGAACATGGCATATAGTGGCGCATCTGGTGCGCGCGAAGGACGGCAAGCCGATTCGCGTTTGCGGAATCTACAACGACGAATTCGTGCGCACGCCAGCGGGATGGCGGTTCAAGACGCTGCGCGTGACCGCGGCAAATTACCGCACGCCCGACGGCAAGACGATTCGGACCTGACGGCCCGATTCCAGCGATTATCCATCCGGTAATGGACGCGATGGAAGCGCGGTTATAGCTTCATCGAATCAGAGCGGAGGCCATCATCATGGGAGTTTTGAGCGGATACAAAATTGTCGAATTCGCCGGCATCGGGCCCGCGCCGATGTGCGCGATGCTGTTGGCGGACATGGGCGCCGAAGTCTTGCGCATCGACCGCGCCGAAGACGCGAAGCTCGGCATCTCGATGGACGTCAAGTACAGCCTGCTCAATCGCGGCCGGCGTTCGATCGCGATCGATCTGAAATTGCCGGAAGGGCGGGCGGCCGCGATGCGGCTGGTCGAAAAGGCCGACGCGCTCCTCGAAGGTTTCCGCCCGGGCGTGATGGAGCGGCTTGGCCTCGGGCCTGACGAATGCCTTAAGCGCAATCCCAGGCTGGTGTATGGCCGGATGACCGGTTGGGGTCAGGACGGTCCGCTGGCGCACGCGGCCGGCCACGATATCAACTACATCGCGCTCAGCGGCGTGCTGGCGTCGATCGGCCGCAAGGGCGAAGCGCCCGTGCCGCCGCTCAACCTGGTCGGCGATTTCGGCGGCGGCGGCCTCTATCTCGCGCTCGGCGTGGTGGCCGGATTGCTCGAGGCGCAGAAATCGGGCAAGGGCCAGGTTATCGACGTCGCGATGGTCGATGGCGCGGCGTCGCTGCTGACGGCGGTTTACGGGATGCACGCGGCCGGAATGTGGGTCGATCGGCGGGGCGAGAACATCCTCGATACCGGCGCGCATTTTTACGACGTCTATGAGACCAGCGACGGCGAGTATGTCGCGATCGGATCGATCGAAGGAAAATTCTACGCGGAGCTGCTGCGCCTGACTGGACTCGAAGGCCAGGAACTGCCGCGCCAGATGGATCGCACGCAATGGCCGGCGCTCAAGAAAAAGCTGGCCGAGGTCTTCAAGACCAAAAGCCGCGCCGAATGGTGCAAGATCATGGAGGGCAGCGAAGTCTGCTTCGCCCCGGTGCTGAACATGGCGGAGGCGCCGAAGCATCCGCATAACGTCCATCGCGGAACTTTCGTCGAAGTCGAAGGCGTGCCGCAGCCGGCGCCGGCGCCGCGCTTTAGCCGCACGCCGAGCGCGATTCAGCGTCCGCCGGCGCGGCCGGGCGAACATACCGAAGAGGCGATGCGGGATTGGGGCTTCAGCGCCGCCGAACTTGAGAAGCTGCGCGGCGCGGGCGCGATCGGCGTGCGCCAGTAAATTCCGCGCGCGGCGAGAATCGCGGCGCGGCGTCGTCATGGCCAAGAAAAGGCCGTGATCGCGCCGCGCCGTTTTTTTTATCGGCGATCGCTCTATTTCGAGAAAGTGCGGATGTAGGCGATCAGATCGTTGACCTGCGCGGGCGTGAGCTTCTTGCCGAACGCGGGCATCTGCGGCGATTTGTCAAGCGCGGCGCCGCCCTGTTCGATGATGTTGCGCAGGAAGACATCGGGATGCTCCGACATATCCTCCTTGTCGGTCCAATCGCCGGGCGGCGGCGAAATATGCCGGGCGGCGACCTCGGGACCGTCGCCCTTGCCGTCACTCCCATGGCATTTCACGCAGTTTTTGAGCGCCAGCGCGCGACCCGCGGCCGCATCGCCGGCGGCGCGGACGGTTATTGCGGGACTCGCCGCAAGGACCACGGCGAAAGCGACAGCCAGCCGCGCGATCGTTGAAGCGCGGATTTTGAGCGGCGTCATCGTAGCGCCTTGCTAACAAAATCTTTCGCGGCGATTCAACCATCGCTGACTTTTGCGTTCGTCAGAGCGTCAGCATCAATTTTCCGACCGAGCGCCGCTCCAGCAGGTAGCGATGCGCCGCGGCGGCGTCGGCGAGCGGGAACCGGCCGCCGATCGGCACGATGAGTTTGCCCTCGCGAATCAGCCGAAAACAATCGTCAAGCCCGCGCCGCATCACTTCCCGGTTGTTGTAAATCTGCGGCAGCACGAAGCCGCTGACGGTCAGCGATCGCTCGAACAATCGCATCGGATCGATTGGGCCGGGCGCGCCGCCCGCGCGTCCGTAGAGGATCGAATGCCCGAACGGCGCAAGGCAGCGCAGGCCCGCGGCGAAAGTCGGCGCGCCCACGGCGTCGAGGATGAGATCGACGCCGCGGTTCCCGGTCAGCCGCATCGTCTCGGCGGCGAAATCCTGCGTCGCGTAATCGATCGTTTCGTCGGCGCCGTGACGGCGCGCGAACTCCGCCTTTTCGATGCTGGAAACCGTGCCGATCACCCGCGCGCCATACGCCTTGGCGATCTGCACCGCCGCGATTCCCACCGCGCCCGCCGCGGAATGGACCAGCACCGTTTCGCCCGCGCGCACCGAATGCAAAGTGCGCAGCATATGCCACGCGGTGAGCATCGCGATCGGCAACGCCGCGCCCTGCTCGAAATCCATGAAGTCGGGCAGGGGAATTACGCGCGAGCGCCGAATCAACGTGAATTCGGCGTAGGCGCCCATCCCGATGTAAGCGACGCGCATCCCGGGCCTGAAATCGGCCACGTCGGGCGCGACCGCCTCGACCACCCCGGCGGCTTCCATGCCGGGCGTGTCGGGAAACGCCGGCCGCACGATATATTCCCCGCGCGTGAAGAACGTATCCGCGAAATTGACCGCGATCGCGCAATTGCGCACGAGCACGGTGGACGGCTTCAGCTCCGGCCGCGGCGCCTCGGCCAGATACATCACTTCCGGACCGCCCAGCCGATCGAAATGAATCGCTCTCATCGCCATTCCTCGCGCGGGATTTTCGCTTGCGCCGTCTTAGCCGCGGGCGGGCCGAAAGGCAAACCCGCCGCGCGGCGACCGATTGGAACCGGCGGCGCGACGTGCAAGGATTCCCAACGGATTCAAGGAGCCAAACGAGCATGCGCCGCGACATTTTCACCGAAGAGCACGAGATGTTCCGCGATCAGGTAAAACGCTTCGTCGAAGCCGAAATCGTCCCGAAAATCGAGAGCTGGAACCGCAACGGCATGAGCGACCGGGAAAGCTGGCGGAAAATGGGTGCGGCCGGCTTTCTGGGCGCCAACGCGCCGGCGGAATACGGCGGCGGCGGAGTGGATTTCCTTTACGACGCGATCGTGATCGAAGAGATGGCGCGAGTGCGCGCGCACGGCCTGATGATGGGGCTCCATTCGGACATCATCATGCCGTATATCGCGACGTACGGCTCCGAAGAACAGAAGCGCCGCTATCTTCCGGGCGCGATCTCGGGCGACCTGATTCTCGCAATCGCGATGACCGAGCCGGGCACTGGTTCCGACCTCGCCGCCGTGCGCACGACGGCGCGACGCGACGGCGACAGCTACGTGATCAACGGCTCGAAAATTTTTATTTCCAACGGCCAGTTGGCCGATCTGATCGTGGTGGTCGTCAAGACCGATCCCGACGCCCGGCCCGCGCATCGCGGCGTCAGCCTGATCCTGGTGGACGCCGATGCGCCGGGCTTCGTGCGCGGACGCAAGCTCGAGAAACTGGGACTCAAGGGGCAGGACACCAGCGAACTGTTTTTCGAGGATTGCCGCGTGCCCGCGGGCAACCTGCTCGGACGCGAGGGCGAAGGCTTCAAGATGCTGATGGAGAAGCTGCAGCAGGAGCGGCTGGTCTGCGCGATCCAGGCGATCACCAGCGCGCGGCGCTGCCTTGACGACACGATCGATTACACCAAGGGCCGGCGCGCCTTCGGCCAGCCGATCGCGGCGTTTCAGAACACGCAGTTCAAACTCGCCGAAATGGCCACGGAAGTCGAAATCGGCCAGGCCTTCGTGGACCGGCTGATGGCGGCGCACGCGCGCGGCGAAGAGGTCGTGACCGAAGTCAGCATGGCGAAATGGTGGACCACCGAACTGCTCAAACGCGTCGCCAGCCAGTGCCTGCAACTGCACGGCGGCTACGGTTTCATGCTGGAATATCCGGTTTCGATGGATTACGCGGACGCTGCGGTGCAATCGATTTACGCCGGGACCAACGAAATCATGAAAGTGATTATCGCGCGGCGGATGGGACTGGAATCGCGCGGCTGAAAGCCCGCGAAGTTATTCAGGGCGGCTTTACGATCGCAACTGGGCGAGCAGCGTTTCCGCGCGCTGCAAGTCACGCGTGCCGAAGCCTTCGGTAAAGCGCGAATAAACGGGTGCGAGCACGGCGCGGGCTTCGTCGCGCCGATCCTCGCCGGCGAGCATCCGGGCATAGCTGGTCGCGGCGCGCAGCTCCCACGAGAGCGCGCCCTGAGCGCGCGCGACTTCGAGCGCGGCGCGGAACATCCGGGCGGCTTCCCCGCGATTTCCCGATCCTCCCAGCAACAGCGCGCCGCGCATCCGCCACAGTTCGGCCTCGTACATCCGCGCGCCGGCGGTTTCGAGATGCGACGCGCATTCATCGATTGCGGCGAGACCGCGCTCGAATTCGCCCGCGACGAGGCATGCGCCCGCCAGCAGCAGCAATCCGTAGCGATAAACCAGGTCGCCGCCGGCGGCGCGCAGCGTCTCGAGTCCGCGCGACAGCATCGCAAACCCATCCTTGACCGCGCCCGATTCGATCAGATCCCGGCCAAGGGACATTTCTCCCGCGCCCAGCCATTGGGGAAAGCCGTAGGCGCGCGAGGTTTCGAGCAGCGCTTCGCAATTCGCGCGCAGCGATGAATAATCGCCGGTCAGATCGCCGACCGCGATCGCATACTGCAGCGCCATCGCGATACTGAACGGACGGCCGAGCCGTTCGGCGAGCCGCCGCGCCTCGGCGGCGCGCGCGCGGCTTTGATCGGGATAGCCGCAAACCCACAGCGCCCACGCCAGATGGCATCGGCTGGGCACGACGGCCGCGTACGACATCGGCAGGTAAGCGTCGATGTCGGCATCGTAAATGGCGATGGCCGACTCCAGCCGCTCGCGCCCGCGATGCGGATCGCCGGACCATAGCGCGGTCGCGCCGATCGCGACATGGCCGCCGGCCGTGGCCAGCGGATCGCCGGCGATGAACGCCGTCGCATCGATGCGCTCGGCGAGCGCAAACGATTCGCCCATATTTCCGCGCGCGAAGGAGACGCCCCACAGGCCGATCAGCACCGGCACAATCTCGGGCGTGTCGCCGAGCTGCGCGGTCAGGTCGGCCGCGCGCCGCAAGATTTCAGGAAACTCCGCGTCGAGATAGCCGCGCACCGCGAGCAGCGCCATGCCGAACGTCGAGTAGAGGCGCAGCTCGCGGAACGCGCGCGTCCGCGAATCCGGAATCGCGGACACCAGCGCCAGCGCGGCCCTGACGTTGCGGATTGCGTCGTCATAGGCGGATCGCAAGCGCGCCTGTTCGGCGGCGCGCTCGAAATAATCGATCGCCTTTTGGGCGTTACCGCCGCGCTCGTAATGATTGGCGAGGTCGGCCAGGTGGTCGTCCAGATTTGCGGCGTAAAGCTCCTCGATCGCGGCGGCGGCGCGTTCGTGAATCTGGCGGCGGCGTTCGAGCAGCAGCGAATCGTAGGCGACTTCCTGCGTGAGCGCATGTTTGAACGAATACTCCGCATCGACCGGCGCGGGCTGTTCGAAAATGAATTCACCGGCCTGCAGTTCCGCGAGCATCTCCGACAACGCCGCCTCGTCGATCCGCGCGACGCGACGCGCCAGCCGCATCCGAAACTGCTTGCCGACCACCGCCAGGGTCTGGAGCAAATCCTTGTGCGCGGGCGCGAGGCGATCGATGCGCGCGGCGAGAATTCCTTTCACCGTCGGAGGCACGCGGATCGATTGCAGCGGCTTCGCGAGCGCGACGGCTCCGGCAAGATTGCGGACCAGCACGCCCTGCTCGAGCAGCGCCTGAAACATCTCCTCGATGAACAGCGGATTGCCTTCGGTGCGTTCGATGATCAGCCGCTTGAGCGGTTCGAGATCGGCGCCGTCGCCGACCAGCGTGTCCACCAGTTCGCGCGCGCTCTCGGCGCCGAGCGGCTCCAGCGCGATTTCGGCGTAATTGGCGCGGCCGCGCCAATCGTGCGCGTAGCCGGGCCGGTAGTTGACCATCAGCAGGATTCGCGCCGCGCCGATCGAACCGGCGAAATAATCGAGCAGCGCCCGCGATTCGTCGTCGATCCAATGCAGATCCTCGATCATCACCATCAGCGGCTGATTGAGGCTCTCGCGCATCAGGATGCGCTTGATCGCGTCGTGCGTGCGCTGGCGGCGCACGGCGGCGTTCATCCCGTCCATCGCGGATTCCGCGCCGGAGATTCCGAGCAGCGCGAAGACGAACGGCAGCGCGTCTTCGAGCGAGCGATCAAGGGCGAGCAGTTTCCCCGTGACTTTTTCGCGCCGCGCGCGTTCGTCGTCCGCCGCCGCGACGCCGAAATAACCGCGCATCAGGTCGATGATCGGAAGATAGGCCGAAGCGCGGCCGTACGATGACGAATACGCCTCGAGCGTGAGCCAGCCGCTTTGGCCGGTCTGTCTGAATTCGTGGAACAGGCGGGATTTGCCCACACCGGCGTCGGCCACCGCCGCGACGATCTCGCCGTCGCCGCCGGCGGCGAGCGCCGCGGCGCGCCGAATCCGCTCCAGCTCTGCGCGGCGTCCGACGAAACGCGAAAAACCGCGGCTCGCGGCACGTTGCAGGCGCGTGCGCATCGCGCCCACGCCAACGACCTCAAAAACCTCCAGCGGTTCGGAAACGCCCTTGATGCGCGCGGCGCCGAGCGGCCTGGTTTCGAAATATCCTGAAACTAATTTCTGCGTCGGCTCGGCGACGACGATCGAGCCCGACGGCGCCAGCGTCTGCATCCGCGCCGCCAGCCCCATCGCGTGCCCGATCGGCGTGTATTCCGTCCGTTCCGCGCCGGTTTGAATCGACCGGATCACCGCCTCGCCCGTGTTCACGCCGATACGGATTTCGACCGGCGGATCGCCGGCTTCGCGCAGGCGCGCGGCGTACTTGCGCATCTCTTCCTGCATCCGCAACGCGGCGTAAAGCGCGCGCTGCGGATGGTCTTCGTACGCGACGGGCGCGCCGAACAGCGCGAAAATGCCGTCGCCGGTCGATTGAACGATGTAGCCGTCGTAGCGATGCGCCGCGCCGATCATCAGCGCGAGCGCCGGATCGACGATCGCGCGCGCCTGTTCGGGATCCAGGTCCTCGAGCAAATCCATCGAACCCTTGATGTCGGCGAAGAGCGCGGTGACGGTTTTGCGTTCTCCCTCGGGAATGTCGTTGAGCGCCTCGACCGGCGCCGACTCGACGGTCATCGCGGGCGTGGACGGACGCTCGGAGGCGAACCGCGGCGCCGCGGATTGCGCGCCGAGCGGCGCGCCGCAATTCCCGCAGAATTTGAATCCGGGCGGATTTTCGAAATTGCAGCGCGGGCATCCGCTGCGCAGCGGTGCGGCGCAGTCGCCGCAGAATTTCATTCCCGCGGGGTTTTCGCTGCCGCACGAAACGCAACGCATGCGATCGCATTGTACTCCCGCGCAATTTCCCGCTCTAGCGGCGATATTAGTTGCGCTTTCCCGCCGGCGCAGAAAAATTCCGGAACTGGCTTTTCGGCTTGAACCCGATCAGGCGACGGCGCGCCAATTCCCCGATTCCATATTGCATCGCGCATACATCGCATTGTGCATTGGCCCGCCGTGCCCGCTGGAAAAGTTCAAGCATTACGGGCGTTCGGAACGAGGGCATGAAACCTGCTCAATCCATGAATCATGCTTGATTTGATTTTCATCGCCGCCACGTGCGCGTTTTTCGCCCTTGCGCTCTGGTACGTCAGCGGATGCGAAAAGTTATGAGCGGATTGGAACTCGTTTTCGGCGCCGCGATCGCGATCGGACTGACCATTTATCTGGTTTACGCGATGCTGCGGCCGGAGAAATTCTAGGAGACGCGCTTGCTCGCCAACGCCATCATCCAAATCGGACTTTTCATCGCGCTCGTCACGGCGATCAGCGTTCCGCTCGGCCATTACATGGCGCGGGTTTTTGCCAACGAAAAGACGTTTCTCGATCCCCTGCTGAAGCCGGTCGAGCGCCTGATCTACCGGCTCGGCGGCGTGCATCCGGAGAACGAACAGACCTGGGTCGAGTACGCCGTCGCGATGCTGCTGTTCAGCGCGGCCGGGATGCTCCTGCTCTATGGGCTGGAGCGCTTGCAGGGCTGGCTGCCGCTGAATCCGCAGGCGCTCGGCGCGGTCGCGCCCGATCTCGCGTTCAACACCGCCGCCAGCTTCACGACCAACACCAACTGGCAGGCCTACGGCGGCGAATCGACGATGTCGTACCTGACCCAGATGGCGGGACTGGCGTTCCATAATTTCGTTTCGGCCGCCGCGGGAATCGCGATCGCGATCGCCATGATTCGCGGCTTCGTCCGCCGCAACGCCAAGACCATCGGCAACTTCTGGTTCGATCTCACCCGCGCGACGCTGTGGATCTTGCTGCCGATATGCGTCGTGATGGCTTTGGCGCTGGTATGGCAGGGCGTACCGGATAATTTCGCGCCGTACGTGCGCGCGAAAACGATCGAGGGCGCGGTGCAGACGATCGCCGAAGGCCCCGTCGCCTCGCAGGAAATAATCAAGGAACTTGGCACCAACGGCGGCGGTTTCTTCAACGCCAACTCGGCCCATCCCTACGAGAATCCCACGCCGCTCACAAACCTGATCGAAATGCTCGCAATATTCGCGATCGGCGCCGGATTGACGCATACCTTCGGCAAGATGGTAGGCGACCCCCGGCAGGGTTGGGCGTTGTACGGCGTGATGACGATTCTTTTCCTGATGGGCGTCGCCGTCTGCACCTGGAGCGAGCAGCGCGGCAATCCGATGCTCGCGCGGGCGGGCGCCAACGAAGTCGCTTCCGCCATGCAAAGCGGCGGCAACATGGAGGGCAAGGAAGTCCGTTTCGGCATCGTCGATTCCGCTTTGTTCGCCACTGTCACCACCGACACCTCATGCGGCGCGGTTAACTCGATGCATGACAGCTACACGCCGCTCGGCGGCCTGATTCCGCTGCTCAACATGCAAATCGGCGAAATCATCTTCGGCGGCGTCGGTTCCGGATTGTACGGCATGCTGGTGATGGCGGTGCTGGCCGTGTTCATCGCGGGCCTGATGGTGGGCCGGACGCCCGAATACCTCGGCAAGAAAATCGAAGGGCGCGAGATGAAGCTCGCGATGCTCTTCATCCTGATTTTCCCTCTCGTGATCCTGATCCCCGCGAGTCTCGCGGTGGTGCTGCCCGCCGGTCTGGCCGGCATCTCGAATCCCGGCCCGCACGGCTTTTCGCAGATTCTCTATGCTTACACCTCAGCGTCCGCGAACAACGGTTCGGCCTTCGCCGGCCTCAACGCCAATACGCCCTTTTACAACGTGACGCTCGCGCTGGTGATGCTCTGCGGACGTTTTCTGATGAAAATTCCGGCGCTGGCGCTGGCGGGCTCGCTCGCGGCGAAAAAGTCGGTTCCGGAGAGCGCCGGCACGTTTCCCACCAACGGCGCGATTTTCGTCATTTTGTTAATCGGCGTGATTCTGATTGTCGCGGCGCTGACGTTTTTTCCAGCCGACGCGCTTGGCCCGATCGTCGAGCAGCTTGCGATGCGCCATGGTCATTTGTACTGAATCGCGCCGCCGGCATTACTCAGTTGAAGATTCATCCACTCAGTTGATTTACGGAATTGCACGCAATGGCTGAACGCAAAGCGACTCCGCTCTGGGAAGGAAAAATCGTGCACGCGGCCGCGCTCGATTCGCTCCGCAAATTCGACCCGCGCATCCAGGCGAAAAATCCGGTGATGTTCGTGGTCGAGGTCGCCGCCCTCGCCGTCACGCTGATAATCCTTCGCAATCTCGCCGCCGGCGTCCATCGCCAGCTCGGATTCGAGATTCAAATCGCGCTCTGGCTCTGGTTCACCGTCGGCTTCGCCAATTTCGCCGAGGCGATGGCCGAAGGGCGCGGCAAGGCGCAGGCCGACAACCTGCGCAAAACCCGCACCGAAACCATGGCGAAGCGCATCGGCGACGGCGGCGCGATCACGATGGTCGCGGCGACGCAGTTGCGCAAGGGCGACGTCGTGATGGTCGAAGCGGGCGACGTCATCCCCGGCGACGGCGAAGTGATCGAGGGCGTCGCGGCCGTCAATGAGGCGGCCATCACCGGCGAATCGGCTCCCGTCATCCGCGAAAGCGGCGGCGACCGCAGCGCCGTCACGGGCGGCACCACGGTGATCTCCGACTGGATCAAAGTGCGCATCACAGCCAACCCCGGCGAAACTTTCCTCGATCGCATGATCGGCCTCGTCGAAGGCGCGCAACGCCAAAAAACGCCGAACGAAATCGCGCTCAGCATCCTGCTCGCCGGACTCACGATCATCTTCATGATGGTCTGCGTCTCGCTCTATCCATTCGCGCTCTATGGCGGGACGGTTTTGACGCTGCCGGTGCTGGTCGCCCTGCTCGTCTGCCTGATTCCGACGACCATCGGCGGCCTGCTCTCCGCGATCGGAATCGCCGGGATGGATCGCCTCGTGCAGCACAACGTGCTCGCGATGTCCGGCCGCGCGGTCGAGGCCGCGGGCGACGTCGATACGCTGCTGCTCGACAAAACCGGCACGATCACGCTCGGCAACCGGATGGCCGAGGAGTTTCTGCCCGTCGCCGGCGTGCTGCCGCAGGAACTCGCCGAGGCGGCCCAGCTCGCTTCGCTGGCCGACGAAACTCCCGAAGGCCGCTCGATCGTGGTGCTGGCGAAGCGCGCCTACGGGCTCCGCGGGCGGGAGCTCGGCGGCGAGGGCGCCGAATTCATTCCGTTTTCGGCGCAGACCCGGATGAGCGGCGTGGACCTGCACGGCCATCGGATTCGCAAAGGCGCGACCGACGCCGTGATCAAATTCGTCGAGGAGCACGGCGGCCACGCCCCCGCCGATCTCGACGCGATGGTCGAGAAAATCGCGCGCTCGGGCGGCACTCCCCTGGTCGTTGCGGACAACGCGCGGATACTCGGCGTGATTCATCTCAAGGACGTCGTCAAGGAAGGCATCCGCGAGCGCTTCGAGCGATTGCGCGCGATGGGCCTGCGCACGGTGATGATCACCGGCGACAATCCCCTTACCGCGGCGGCGATCGCCGAGGAATCCGGCGTTGACGATTTTCTCGCCGAAGCGACCCCCGAAACCAAGCTGCGCCTGATCCGCGAGGAACAAGCGCAAGGCAAGCTGGTCGCGATGATCGGCGACGGCACCAACGACGCCCCCGCGCTGGCGCAGGCCGACGTCGGCATCGCGATGAACGCCGGCACGCAGGCGGCGCGCGAAGCCGGCAACATGGTGGACCTCGATTCGAATCCGACCAAGGTGATGGAGGTGGTCGAAATCGGCAAGCAGTTGCTGATCACCCGCGGCGCGCTCACGACCTTTTCGATCGCCAACGACGTCGCGAAATATTTCGCGATCATTCCGGCGATGTTCGTGATCGGCTATCCCGATCTGCGGGCGCTCAACATCATGCATCTGGCGACCCCGGAGAGCGCGATTCTGTCGGCCGTGATCTTCAACGCGCTCATCATCATCGCGCTGATTCCGCTGGCGCTGCGCGGCGTCGCCTACCGGCCGCTCGGCGCCGCCGCGATTCT
Organism: bacterium; assembly: GCA_014896235.1. Taxonomy (GTDB): domain Bacteria; phylum Desulfobacterota; class Binatia; order Binatales; family Binataceae; genus JADMIL01. Next base: position 81,339 of record JADBKU010000009.1, read on the forward strand.
GACGCGCAATCTGCTCATTTACGGACTGGGCGGCGTAATTGTGCCGTTCATCGGCATCAAGGCGATCGACCTGATCGTCTCGGCGCTGCATCTCGCCTGACCCGCGGAGAAGATCGAAATGCGTATCTGGGCCGCTGTGCGAATGACTATAGTGCTGACCGTGCTGACCGGAATCGTTTATCCGCTGGCGATCGCCGCGGCGGCGCGCGCGCTTTTCCCCTGGCAGGCCGAAGGCAGCCTTGTGACGAGCGGAGGGACGGTCGTCGGCTCGGCGCTGATTGGCCAGAATTTTTCCGCACCCCGCTATTTTCGCGGCCGGCCTTCGGCCGCCGGCAACAACGGTTACGACGCGGCGAACTCCGGCGGCTCGAACCTCGGCCCGACCAACAAGTCGCTACTTACGGCCGTCGCGGCGCGCGTGCATGAAGTGCGCGAAAGCAATCCCGGAACCACCACCGTGCCGGTCGATTTGGTCACGGCCTCGGGCAGCGGCCTCGATCCCGAAATCAGCCTTGCCGCCGCCGATCTGCAAATACCCCGGGTTGCCAAGGCGCGCGGGCTTGACGAAGATACGGTCAGGAAGCTGGTTCGCGCCAACACCGAACGGCGCTTCCTGGGCCTGTTCGGCGAACCCGGCGTGAATGTGCTGATGCTGAATCTCGCGCTCGATCGGCTGCGCCCCGGCGATCGGCCCGCCGGCTCGTGAATGGACCAGGACAAGCGTCCGGAACCCGAAGCCTTTCTCGACCTCGCGCCGCATTCCCAGCGCGGGTTGCTGAAAATTTATCTGGGCGCGGCCGCCGGCGTCGGCAAGACCTGCCGGATGCTCGAGGAGGCGCATCAGATGCGCCAGCGCGGCGTTGACGTGGTGATCGGCTTCATCGAGACCCATGGCCGCGCCGAAACGGCTGACCGCGCCATCGGCCTTGAAATCGTGCCGCGGCGGCGGCTCGATTACCGCGGCGTGACGATCGAGGAAATGGACCTCGACGCGATTCTTGCGCGCAAACCCGAATGGGCGATCGTCGACGAATTGCCGCATACCAATGCGGCCGGTTCGCGGCACGAAAAGCGCTGGCAGGACGTCGAAGAGCTGCTCGCCGCCGGAATCAATGTCATCACCGCGATGAATATCCAGCACCTCGAGAGCCTCAACGCGGTCGTCCGGCGCATCACGGGCGTCGAGGTGCGCGAGACCGTCCCCGATTCCGTGCTGGCGCGCGCGGATCAGATCGTCAACGTCGACTTAAGCATCGAAGGACTTCGCGAGCGGCTGCGCGAGGGCAAAATCTATCCGGCGGATCACGTCGAGCAGGCGCTCAAGAATTTTTTCAAGCCGAGCAACCTGACGTCGTTGCGCGAACTGGCGCTGCGAGAAATTGCGCGCGGACTCAACCGCCGGCGCGAGGACCTTGAGACCCGCCGCCGCGAGGGCGGACGGCGCACGCTCGTCGCCGACCGCCTGATGGTGGGACTGTCGTCGAACCCGCGCGACAGCGCCTCGCTCTTGCGCAAAGCCTCGCGCATCGCGGGCCAGCTCAACGCGGACTGGTACGCCGTGCACGTCGAGACGCCGGCGGAATCGGTCGCGCGAATCGATACGCGCAATTTCGTCAAGCTGCTCGACAACATCAACCTCGCGGGCGACCTCGGCGCGGAGACGGTGTGGCTCAAATCCGACGACGTGGTGCGCGCGCTGGTCGAATTCGCGCGCGAGCACGGCGTCACCAAGATCATCGTCGGCCGCACCAGTCAGCCGTTCTGGCGGCGGATGCTCGGCCGGACCGTGCCGCTCCGGCTGGTCGCCGCCGCGCCCGACCTCGACGTCGAAATTGCCGCGGTCGCCGCGCCCGAGGAAGAATCATGAGCCGTCCCACGCTCCGCAACAGCATCCGCAACGGTTCGCTCGCGATGCTGGTGATGGTCGTGCTGCTCGGCCTCTATACGTTGCCGCACGTTTACCGCCTCGGCGGCGCGATTCGCGAAACGCTCTACCGCAACTACATCAGCATCGACGCCGCCCAGCACATGCACGCCGCGCTGCACGATTTGCAGGTGGCGGAGCTGGAAAACCGCGCCGCGGCCGTGCTGCCGGCCGACCGAGCGGCTTTTTTCCATTGGCTCGACATCGAGGATCGCGATTACACGGAAGTCGGCGAGCCGGAGCTCGCCGCGGAGATCCGCAAACGGGCCAACCGGCTCTTCGCCGACGTCGCCAGCGCGCCGCCGGGCGCTCGGCACGACGCCGAGTTTGCGGCGCTGCACGGCCGCCTCGACGATCTGATCGCGATGAACAAATCGGCGATGTTCCGCGCGGACAGCCGCGCCAGCCGGCTCGGCGGCCGGTTGGCCTATGAGTTCGCAATCGGACTCGGCCTGTTGCTCGCGTTCGGCGCCGCGCTGTCGTGGTGGCTGGTATGGACCATTTCGCATCCGCTCACCGATCTCGCCGAACGTTTGCACGGAGTGAGCCAGCGCCGGGCGCATCTTCGGCTCGGCCCGCAGAAGCTCGCCGAACTTGACGCCGTCGCCCGCGAATTCAACGAGATGGCCGAACGCCTCGAGCAATACGACCAGCTCAACGTCGAGCGCCTGCTGTTCGAAAAGAGCAAGACCGAGGCGATTATCGAAAGCCTCGACGACGGCGTCGTGCTGATCGATCGCGACGGCGTCGTGATCCATATCAACCAGACCGCCGCGATCATCCTCGGCATCGATCAGGGCGACGCGCTCGGCATCCCTTTCGATGATCTCTCGAGCAACCATCCGCACTACCTGCGCGTCCGCGACGCGCTGCGGATGTTCAAAAAGGGCGCGAACGGCGAGCGGGTCGAAGTGACGCTGCACATGCGCGGCCGCGATCATTCGTTCGTGGTCAAGCCGATTCCGCTGCGCCACGGCGGCGCGGCCGCGCTCGGCACGATTCTGCTGCTGCAGGACGTGACCTATCTGCGCGATCAGGATCGCGCGCGCGCCAACCTGGTCGCGACGCTTTCGCACGAATTGCGCACGCCGTTGACGTCGCTCGCGCTTTCCGCCGAATTGCTGAGCCGCGACGAGGCCGCGCTCGCGCCGCGCCAGCGCGAACTGCTGCGCGCGATTCTCGAAGAGTGCGCGCGCATGAAGCTGCTCAGCGACAACCTGCTGAACCTCGCCCGCGGCGATGCCGGCGCGATCGCGCTGGAACGGGCGCCGCTCGACCTCGCGCGGATTGTCGAGCAGGTCGCCGAGCGCTTCAATATCCAGGCGGGCGAGAAGGGCGTAAGCTTGACCGTGCGGACCGAGGCGCCGCCGATGCTGGAAGGCGATCCGGTCAAGCTTTCGTGGGTGGTGAGCAACCTGGTCGGCAATGCGCTGCGCTACACGCCGCCCGGCGGCAAAATCGAAATCGCGCTGCGCCGGCGTAACGGCGTGGCGTTGATCGAGGTGACCGACACAGGCCCCGGCATCCCGCCCGCGATTCGTAACTATATTTTCGAGAAATTCGCGCAGTTCGGAGGAAACGGGGCGGAAAAAGGCGCCGCCGGCCTCGGCCTGGCGATCGCCAAAGATATCGTGCAAGCCCACGGCGGCCGCATCTTCGTCGAATCTCCCGAGGGCGGCGGCAGCCGTTTTATCGTCGAGCTGCCATTGCCGGCGCGCATCTGATGGCAAGTATCGTAATCGTCGACGACGAAAAGAATATCCGCCGCAACCTCGCCGTCTTCTTCGAATCCCTGGGTCACCGGGTGCGCGCCGCCGCAGGCGGCGCCGAAGCGATCGCCGCGCTCGGCGACGAACCTGCGGATTTGGTGCTGACCGACGTGCGGATGGCCGAAATGGACGGACTGCGGCTGCTCGAAGAAATCAAACGCCGCGATCCGGCCACGGTCGTCGTCCTGATGACCGCTTTCGCCACGGTTGAAAACGCGGTGGCGGCGATGAAAGCCGGGGCCCAGGATTACGTCACCAAGCCGTTCACGCTCGACGAAATCCGCCGCACTCTCGAGCGCGCCCTCGAGTTGCGCGGCCTGCGCGTCGAAAACCGCGAATTGCGCAGCGCCGTCGAGCAGGCGCCGATGCTCGATACGGAAAGCGCCGCGATGCGCCGGCTGCTCGACACCGCCCGTCAGGCCGCCGCCAGCGACGCCACCATCCTGCTCACCGGCGAAAGCGGCGCGGGCAAAAACGTGCTCGCCCGCCAGATCCATCAATTGAGCCCGCGCCGCGACCATCCGTTCATCACCGTCAACTGCACCACGCTCTCCGAACAACTGCTCGAATCGGAACTCTTCGGCCACATGCGCGGGTCCTTCACCGGCGCGGTGAAGGACAAGCCGGGCCGGCTCGAAGCCGCGCATCAGGGCTCCGTGTTTCTTGACGAGATCGCGGACCTGACGCCCGCGCTGCAAACCAAATTCCTGCGCTTCGTGCAGGAACTCAGCTTCGAGCGGATCGGCGGAGAACGCACCATCCAGGTCGATGCGCGGATTATCGCCGCGACCAATCGCGACCTTGAGTCCGAAGTCGCGGCGCATCGTTTTCGCGAGGATCTTTTCTACCGGCTCAACGTAATCTCGCTGCGCGTGCCGCCGCTGCGCGAACGCGCCGGCGATATCGTGCCGCTCGCGCGCTGGCTGCTGCGCGCGGCCGGCCTGCGCAACCGCCGGCCCAACCTGCGTTTCAGCGCCGAGGCTGAAACCGCGCTCCGGCGCCATCGATGGCCCGGCAACATCCGCGAATTGCGCAACGCCGTCGAACGCGCCGCGGTGCTTTGCCGCAGCGACGAAATTACGCCCGACGACCTTCCGGACTCGATCTTTCGCGAACCGGGCGATCCTGGGCCCGCGCCGGCGGCGGCCGGCGCCGCTCAGCGACCGCCCAGTCTGGAAGACGTCGAACGCGAACATATCCGGCGCGTGCTGGCCGAAACCGCGACGCTCGAGGAAGCCGCCGACACGCTCGGCATCAATGTGACGACGCTGTGGCGCAAGCGCCGCCGCTATCGAATCGAATAACGCCGCAACCAGCGCCGCGACGCGCCCGGCCGCCCGCGCCAAACCCGATTCGCGGAGCCGTCGCGATCGGATCGGGAAATTCTGTTCGATGGAAATCGCCATGCGCTTGCGGGCGGCCGGCGCGCGTCCGGTCAGACCGCATCGATAGCATCGCGGCCGGCGTCCCGTCAGGGTGAAATTCTTCACCAGCGCGGCGCGGCGGCGGCGCGGTTGATCGCGCGGCCCGCCATGATAGCGTTGATCTTCGCCGTCCGGCGGGACCGAATTCGCCACGCGCCGGCAAGGATTCGCTGAAGCTTCGCGCTGTCTGGATCGATGACCCAAGCTCCCGCCCCTGAACGCCGTTGACCATGGACTTGCGCGCCAAACTCGCCGCCATTTTCCTGCTGCTGCTGGTCCTGCCCTTTGTAACCATCAGCGCCATTCAAATCGATCGCACGGCGGCGGTGATGATTGACGATCTCGCCGCTTCGGGCGACCTGTTGATCAACCAGTCATTCGAGCAGGTTCGCCGGATCCTGACCCACGCGAGCGGCGATCCGATCGCGGCGCTGCGCGCGGACCCCGCCCTCGCCACGCTGCTTGAATCTTCGCAGGCCTTTGGCAAGGGCGTCGTTTACGCGCAGATCGAAACGCTGTCCGGCGCGCCGATTATCGCCCCGCAGGCCGATCCGCCGCCGGCGACCGTCGCCGCGACGCCGCCCTTCGCGAACCTGCGCGCGGCGCTCGCTTCATGGTGGCCGCCAACCCGTTTCGAGGCGATCGCCGGGAACCACACCTACGAAATCAGCCGCGCGATCAACGTCAACGGCCAGCCGCTGGCGGTTATCCGGGTCGGCCTCTCGACCGCGCTGATCGCCGCCGAAGCGCGCCGCTCGGTCCGCGACATCCTCGCGGCAGGCGCCGCCGGAGTCGTCCTGAGCCTGCTTGGCGCGATGGTCGCGGGCGGCCTGATGATGCGGCCGCTCGCCGACCTTGCGACCCGCGTCGAGCGAATCGCCGCAGGCGCCGACGCCGAAGCGCTACCGGTCGAGTCCGGCGACGAACTCGGCACGCTTGCGGCGAAGTTCAACGAACTCTCGCGCCGCATCAAGGCGACGCGCGCGCAATGGGAGACCGAGCGCGGCCAGTTCATCAACATTTTCCGTTCGATCAACGACGCCGTGATCTTGCTCGACGCCAGCGGCTCGGTGCTCTTCGTGAACCCCGAGGCGCAGGAGCGTCTTGGACTTCCGGCCGGCGGCGTCGCCGAAGGCAAGCCCCTGCCGCTGCTCCTCGGCCGCGACCATCCGCTCTCCCGCCTCGTCGAAACCGCCTACGCGACCGGCACGGAGATGCGCGACGTCGCGCTCGACCTCGGCCGCGACGGCCAACCAAGCCGCTTGCTCGTCTCGATTTCTTCGCTCGGACAGAGTTCGGAACCCGCCGGACTGCTAATCGTCGCGCGCGATCTTGAATCGGTACGCGAACTGGAAAACGTGGTCGATTATTCGGGGCGGCTGGTGCGGCTGGGCGGGTTGATCTCCGGCGTCGCCCATCAGATCCGCAACCCGCTGAACGCGATGAACCTGCAGCTCGAGCTGCTCAGCCAGGACGCCGAGCGGGGCGCGCCGCTCGACCAGCGCCTCGGCGCCGTGCGGCGGGAGATCGATCGGCTTTCGCGCGCGATCGACGCACTGATGCGGTTCATGCGTCCGGAGGAATTGAAACTCGCGCCGGTCGCGATTAACGAGCTGGTTGGCGAAGCCGCGAGCCAGGTGGCGCCTTCCGGCATCCGGATCGAGTCGAATTTCGACCCCGCATTGCCTATTGCGCACGTCGATCGCGTGTTGCTCGGCGAAGCGCTGCGCAATGTGATTTCCAACGCTTGCGACGCGATGGCGGCGAAGGGCGGCACGCTCCGGCTGACGACGGCGCTGGCGCCGGGCGGCTTCGTCGAGATCCGCGTCGCCGACACGGGCGGCGGAATCGAACCGGAAAATCTCGACCGCATTTTCAATCTCTATTTCACAACCAAACAAAACGGCAACGGACTGGGGCTGCCGCTCGCGCTCCGCGCCGTCGATCTTCATCATGGTACGATGGACATCCAGTCCGAACCCGGCGCCGGCACGACCGTGATTATCCGGATTCCGGCGAGCCGGCGAACCGACGCCGCAATCGCACCGCCGGCGCGCGCCGGATGATCGCCCGATGAAGCTGAGGAGAGTCGTTTTTCGCGCCGCCGCCTTCGCGACCGCAGCCGCTTGCGCCGGATGCGCGCAGCTCGGCATCCGCAACCCGTTCGCGGCGCCGCTGCCTCAGGCGCAGTCCGCCTACCACCTCAAGCATCCGGCGTCCGAGACCGGGGAAGCGCCGCCGTCTTCTGCACGAACCGAGCGCAAGCGAGCGAGCGGCGGCCATCGAACGACCCACCCCGCACAACATGCTCCCGAAGCCGCGAAGACGGCCGCGCCGGCGTCCGCCCCGACCATCACGCTCGGCGGCGACGACCGCGACCGCGCCAACGCCCAACAAATGATCGACGACGCCGGCGCGCGGCTGGCGCACATCGACCGCTCGAAACTAAGCGCCGACGACGCGTCCAGCTACAATCAGGCGAGCGGTTTCGTAATCGCCGCCCGCGCCGCGATGGATCAGCGCGATTATCTGGCCGCGTCGAGCTTGGCGCGCAAGGCATGGACGATCAGCCAGCAACTCGCCGTGCGCGCCGCCGGCCCGTAATTTCTCCACACTCACGATTTTGCGAAAGAAAAGGCGTCCGGGTCATGCCAACTCCGGCCTCCGACCGCCGCGAATTTCGCGGTGCCCGGCCGGCGTCCGACCGCGCGACGCCCCGCTGCTGATGGTCCGCCGAAGGAGAGGCTTACGCCCCGCCACGTGGGGGGGTTACGCGACGGGCGCGCTCCTCATCCATCGGCGAACAAACTTCAAATCTTGATTCGTCCAGCGATTCGGCCGGATACCTATTCCTCCTCTGGTACGACGCCGCGGCTTGCCAACGATCTTCCGGCGCCCGGGCTGAAAGTCTTAACGATTACCGTGTGCTCGCGGCGCCGCAGGCCGCTATCGCGCGCCGGCAGGTTGAGAATTTCACCGGCGAAAATAAGATTCCCGCCGTTCAATTGTGGATTGGCCGCCACCAAACGATCGACCTGATCTTCCGATCCCAGATAGCGGGCCGCGATTCCCGACAGCGTATCCCCCGCGCGTACGCGCACCTGATGCGGACCGACGGGAATCCTATCGAGCGCGTCGGCCGCGCTCGTCCGCGCGTTCGCCGATGGCGCCGCGGACGCCGGCGCGCTTCCGGTGGACGGCGCATCGGCCCGCGGCATCAAGATCGAGTCGGCCGCCGGACTCTCGGTCACGGCTTCGCCGATCATTCCGCCCGCATCGATACTGACCGGCCTCTGCCGCAGCGGCGGCGAACCTTGCCACAAGTAGGCCGCGACCAAGCCGAAGCACGCCATCGCGGTCATCACCGCGATCGGTCGAATCGATCCCGCGCGCAGGCTGTTCGAGCGCATCGACGCAAGCCGCTCGCGCCATCGCGGCGCGCCGCCCGCGCGATCCTGCGCGAATCCGCACGCCGCCGCCGCGCCGCGCGCGGCCGCGACCGATACTTGCGGTTCGTTCGCTCTCCATGCCGCAAGCATCGCGTTATGGCAGAGCAGGTTGATGCGGCGCGGATTGCCCGCGGCGCATCCGATTAGCTCTTCCAGCGCGCCCGGCGCGAACACGCCGGCGATCGTGCCGCCGCACGCGGACAGCCGATGCGCGACGTAGGCGCGCGCCTCGCCGCGATCGAGCGCGTCAAGCACGATCCGGATTCCGATCCGCTCGTTGATTTGACGCAGTTCAGGCGCGGCGAGCAGCTCCGCCAGCGCCGGTTGCCCGACCAGCAAAAAATGGAGGCGCGCACTTTCGCCGTCGGCCCGGACCGCGAACAGGCGCAAATCCTCAAGCGCCGCAGCAGCCAGACTCTGCGCGTCGTCAATAATTATCGCCACGCGATCGCCGGCCGAGAGATTTTTCATGAAAGCGGCGAACGCCTCGCACATCTCGATTACCGACGGTCCGCTCGCAACGCCCAATTGGTTCAGGATATCGCGCGCAATCCCCTCGAATCCGAGGCGCGGATTGGTCACGTACGCGACTCGCGCACGGCCCTCGCTGCGCGCGATCAAGGCGACCAACAGCGTGGTCTTGCCGGCGCCAGTCTCGCCGGTCATCAACGAAAACCCGCTCGGCTCCTCCGCAAGACTCCATTCCAGCGCCGCCAACGCCTCGCGATGCGACCGGCTCATGAACAGCATTCGCGCGGTCGGCGTGAACTGGAATGGCGCGCTTGTCAGCCCGAAATGGCGATAGTACATGACACTTGCGCTCGCCGTCCGTTCGCTTGGCGGATTCATCGCAATTGCGCTTCCCCCTCTTTCATAATCGCAATCCGGCAATCCACGTCGAACGCACGTTGCTAATGCGCAAGCATCTCCCGTGCCATCGCTATCGATTCGCCATAACCGCTTGATTTTTCTAAAGATAATTTGAATTGAATGGGAATTATGCGAATCTTGAGTGTCGATCCGCTGTCGGCAACAATTACCAATTTACAATCGCTCTAACGGCATTTCTTACCGACGCCTCGCGCAGGATAACTCGACGTATTCGTCTCTCGATGTCGAAACCAGTCGATTGTTGGCGTCACGACTAATCGGTAATATCAAACAGATGTCTAGAAACGCGTGATATTGCGTGTTTGTCGAATTTGCCGGTTTCTGATGCGCGGCGGCGCCGCGCATCCTGGAGAAGCGCCTTTGCTGAATCAGTCCGCTCAACGCCGTCGGGCAATTTCTCCCGGTTCATCGAAATGTATGGTCATGCTTGCGGCGATGACGCTGGCGTTGGCCGGCTCTGTCGCGCCCGCACTGGCGCAGTCGGCGATACGCCTTTCCGGCAATCATCCACCGCGCCTCGACCGTTACGTTTACGCAGGACTGGCCGATACGGCCCGTCCGCTGACGATGGCCATGACGCTGAAGCTCCGTAATCCCGCCGCGCTCGATCGCCTGCTCGCGGAGCAACAGGACCCATCTTCGCCGAATTACCATCGATGGCTCACGCCGAGCCAGTTCGCGGCGCAATTCGGACCCACCGCGGCGGATTTGCAAACGGCCGAAGATTGGCTGGCGGCGCAAGGATTCACGATTACCTCGGCGAGCCTCGCACGGCGCATGATCGCTTTCACCGGCACGGTCGGACAGGCGTCGCAGGCGTTCAATGTCTCGATTCTGAAATTCGGCGGCGGCGATCTTTACGGCAACGCCGACGATCCCGAATTGCCCCCGCAGGTTGCAGCAGTGGCGGAATCGATTCAGGGCCTCGACAATCTGCATGCCGCGTCGCCGATGCTGAGCCGGTCGGCTTTGCAGCGCCTGGCCGCCTCATCCGGCAAGTCCGAAGCCAATTCGTTGCAACTTGCGGAGAATACCGACGACGCGCCGCCGCTCGCGGCGATTTTGCCGTCGCAGCACGCGCCGGATTATTTTGTCAAAGGACTTGGAAATTTCGTCGGGCCGGCGGATTTTCAGGTGTTTTACAATGAGACGCCGCTGTTCAAGCTTGGCCTAAAGGGATCGGGAACGGCGGGATGCATCGGCATCGTCGGCGTCTCGGATTACGTCGCGGGACCGATCGCGGCGTTCAACGCCCGCTTTCATCTGCCGGGCCAGCCGATCAAAAAAATTCTGGTTGACGGCATCAGCCCCGGAATCAATGGCGCCGAAATCGAAACCCTGCTCGATCTCGAATGGGCGCACGCGGCCGCGCCCGGCTCGCCATTGCGATACTACATGGGAAACTCCGCTACGTCGCCGGACCAGAATGATCTGCTTGATGCGATTAACGGCGCGGTCAGCGACAACGCCTGCCCCGTAATCAGCATCAGCTACAGCTTTTGCGGATATCCGTCAAATTTTTACAGCAGCACTCTCGACGGAATCTTCCATGAGGCCGCCTTACAGGGACAAACCGTTTTCGTCGCCGCGGGCGACGACGGCGCCTCGGGCCTGGTGGCCGCAAACGGCTCATGTTTCCCGTCAGGCGCGCGCGGCGTCAGCGAGATGGCGGCCGATCCCAACGTCACCGCCGTGGGCGGTACCGAGTTCTTTCCGGCCTACAATTCGCGCGGCGCCGTCACGCAATACTCACCCGAGCAGGTCTGGAACAACGGATTTCCGAACGGCGCGGGCGGCGGCGGTCAAAGCAGAATTTTTCCAAAGCCGCCTTATCAAGATGCCGGCACGCCCGCTGATGTCGCCCGCGATATTCCCGACGTTTCTCTGATCGCCAGCGAATTCGAGCCGGGAGCGTTGGTCTATCTGGACAAAAGCTGTCTCCCCTCGGACAACTGCACGGGCAAAGGAGGCTCAACGCTAATCGCCGTCGGCGGCACCAGCCTGGCGTCGCCGGCGTGGGCGGGAATCGCGCGGATAATCGTGCAGGCCGCCGGTGCGCGGTTGGGCGCTTTCAATCCGACGCTTTACAACCTGGCCGCGCTCGGTCAGGACGAAGCCGGACTCCACGACATCACAAGCGGCAACAACGGCTACGACGGCGCCGTTGGTTACGACGCCGGCCCCGGCTACGATCTGGCCAGCGGATGGGGTACGGCTGACGCCGGCGTTTTCGTGCCGGCTTACGCCAGCCAGTTGCCGGGACCGCCAACCGTCAACGTACGGCCGGCGGCGCTCACGTTCAACAACGTCCTCGTGGGCCGGACCAGCCTGCCGAAGTTCGTAACGATTACAAATCCGCCGCGGCAGCCGACATGGCTCGTGATCGGTTCGATCACAGGCGGCGGAGACTTTAACGTCGCGCAGAATTGCGTGGGCGCGATTATTCGGCCGGGCGGTTCATGCCGCTTCGCCGTCCGCTACGCGCCAAGCGCGCCGGGACCATCCGCGCCGGTGACGCTGCAAATCACCGACGACGCCGGAACCTCGCCGCAAACTGTCGCGCTGACCGGCAGCGGCCGATAGCTATAGCGCCACATCTTGTGCGCCATCCGTCACGGCCTGCCGTAATCCGAAAGCAGTCCGCGGCTCGGCGTAACGGAAATGCCGCGGCCCGCCAGCGTGATCGCTTGCGGGCTGTTGCCGGCGCTGTCGAGAATCTGGAGCGTCGCGACGCGCGGCCCCGGCGCCAGCGGCGCGAATCGCACCGCGATCGCGCAGCGGCGATGCGCTCCCAGTACGGGGCCGCAGCCGTTGGACGCTGCAAAATCTCCGCCGCCGCTGATTGAAATCCCCGAAATCGCGACCGGGACACGACGCGGATTGAACAGTACAATCCTGCGCCGGCGCGCGAGGCCGCCGATCCGCGCCGCGCCGAAGATCAGCCGTTCCGGCCGATATTCAAGCATCGCCGCCGCATCCGGATCGGGCGTCGGCGTCGCCGTGGGCGTCGGGGACGGCGATGGCGCGGGGACCGGCGCGGGCGGCGCGGTAAAATGGGCGACAAATGCGTCGCCTCCGTCGCGATCGAGGCATCCGGGACAAGTCGTTTGAAATGCGTTCGCGCTGATCGGGAAATCGGGCGAAGCGGCGCCACCGGCAACGTACATCCCGCCGCTTACGGAATCGAAAGCGATCGCGGTCGCCGCGTCGCCGGCCGCGGACACGCCGTCGAATCCGCCCGCACCGCCAAGATAGGTCGAATAGATCAACGAAGCGGCTCCGGAGGCCGCTGGCCGAACCACGCTGACGAAAGCGTTAGGCGCGGGCGGAGTGTTGGAGCAGGCCGGACATTTTTTTTGTGCGGCGTCGGCGGTGACGGGAAAATCGGAAGATAACGCCGCGCCCGCCAGATACAAATCTCCGTCCGGCGCGGCCGCGATCGCGGTCGCGGAATCGCCGCCCGACGTCGAACCGGAACCGCCGAGAAAACTGGAGTAACCAATTTGCTTTGCGGCGCCGGGCGCGAGCAGCGCGACGAAACCCTCGCCATGAGCGCATCCGCCGGCGCATTTCTTCTGGAACGCCCCTGCGGTAACCGGAAAATCGCTCGAAAAGGTTGTGCCTGTTACCGTCAGTGCGCCGGAGGGCGCGAGCGCGATCGCGGCAATTCCGTCGCCGCTGGTCGAACCGCCCAGGTAGCTTCCGTACGCGAGCGCATCGGCGCCCTTATCGATCAATAGATGCGCAACGAACCCGGAGGCGCATCCCGCCGGGTCGGCGGCGCTCGGGCAGACGGTCTGGAACGCGCCCGACGTCGTCGGAAAATCGGCGGAAGCGGTGACGCCCGCGATCCATGCGTCGCCGGGCGCGGCGACGGCGATTCCGGTCGCGGCATCGCCGCCGTTTTGATCGCCGCTGCCGCCAATGAAGGTCGAATAGACCATCGCGGACGTCCCCCACAGCGACGAATCGATTACGCTCAAAAAGCCGTCCGTCCGCCCTGCGGCGCATCCGGGGCACGACGGCTCGAAGGCGTCGGGCGTGACCGGAAAATCCGCGTCGGCGGTATAGCCGGCAAGATAATCGCGGCCGTTCGCGTCGAGCGCGAGCGCGGTCGCGCCGGAATAGGCCGTCGCGCCGCCGATACAAGTCGCATAAACGAGTTGCGCGGCGCCGCTGGCGGCGGGATTCAAAATCGCAAGAAATGGTTTTTCGGCGGCGGCGCAGGAAGCGCTTAACGCGCCCGGGGTGATTGGAAAATCGGTCGAAGCGGTGACTCCGGCAAGATGGATGTAACCGTGCGCGTCGAGCGCGATCGCCGCCGCGCCGCCGCCCCATCCGGTCGTGCCGCCGAGATAGGTCGAATAAACCAGTTGCGCCGCCCCGGCCGCGGCCGGCCGCAACTCGCTGACGAAAGCGCTCGCGAAAAAGGCGCTCGCGCCGTTCGAGCAGTACCAACAGGACGAATCGAGCGCGCCCGCAGTCGTTGGAAAATCGGGCGAGGCGGTCATCCCGGCGATATAGACGTCGCCCGCCGCGTCGGCGGCGACGGCGGTCGCAACGTCGCGCCCCGAACCGCCGAGAAAGCTCGAATAGTCCATTTGCGGATCGATCACCACGGACGAATTCGCATCGTGCGGGCCGAGGCGAAAGCCGATCGTTACGACCTGCGCATCGCGCGCGAGAATCACATAACGCGCCGCGAGCGGTCGACGCCGGCGGCCGGATGCCGATTGCGCATAAACCGCCGGGCGCCTCAGGCGCAGTTTTCCAGCGTCCGTCGCGAGCACCAGGTCGCCGTCGCGATCGACGCTGGCGCCGCGCGCGCCGGCAAGCGCGATTCGAATTTCGTCCGGACGCGCCCGCGGCGCCATCGCAAGATCGAATTCGAGTCGCCCTTCGGCGCCGTAATAAATCAAATCAATTCCCGGCCAGACGCCGCGTTCGACGATTTTCGCGTAGGCCGGAACGCCAAACCGCCAGCGTGAACGATTCGCGCCGAGCAAATAATTCACGCGGCCGGCGGGCGCGCCCGATGGTTCCAGCGCCGCCTGCGGCGAAGCGCCCAGCAGACGCATCGCGATTATTTCCGGGCGCGCCCAGGAGTTCGCAACGGGCCGCACTCGGCGTGCGCGCGACGACCAATTCCGCGGGGCGCGCGCGAGCACGATTCCAACGCCGCCGCGGTCGAGCGCGACAGTGTAGTTTGCGCCGTGCGCAAGATAGCCGCGTACTCGACCCGATTGAACCACAGCCGCTTCGAAGCGCAGCGGCAAGACCGCGGCGTCTTCGGCGCCGACGGCGGCGCGGGCTGAATGATTCGCGTAGTGGCGGAGGCGTGGCGCGGCGGCGATCGCGAACGCCAACGCAACCGCCAGAGTAGCGAACAGAAATCCGGCAATCGCGGTTTTTCTATGGTACGGCGGGACGGATGCGGACACGATGACGCGAGGCTCCGAAGAAGTTTCGCGTCATAGGCTAAATTTGCATATCACATCTTGCAATTACCATAAATAACAAATTATCAGCCAGTTGTGGTTAAATTTGGAGAAACGATCAACTGTGGTTGAAGGGAGCGTCGATGCAGGCGCCTCCCAGGACGATCGAGCTTGCGGGCGGCTGGGCGGCTATGGCGGCGTCACTCCCGCCGCGGCGAAGCATCCGCGCCAGCCTTTTTGAAGATAAAGTTGGCGATCGCAATAGACCGCGTGCGGGTAGTAGGGTCCCATGATTTGCTCCGCGCAAGCGGCGGCTTTCTTCAGTTCGTTGGCCCCGATCGCACGGCTCCCGGAACCGCCCACCACGCATCCGCGGCGCACCACGGCCTGCACCGATTGCGTAAACGAGTTCGCCGGTATCAGGTTGCGCAGGATCAGCAAGTTGGGTTGTGGCGCCGCGTTCCACGGCAAAAAGCTCGCGTCCGGCGCCAGCCATCCGGGACGCGAGAATCCCGGAGCAAGGACGTAAGTGTAATATCCGTTCGGATCGAGCCGCGTCGCCCAATCGGCCTGGCAGGCGGCGACCGGGGCCGGCGGATCCTCCAGATTGTCGCACATCGACCAATAGCGCATCGCGATCGGACCCGCGCCCGGCGCCGGTTGCGATACAGGCGCGCCGGAATGCGTATCGGGGAAACCGGGAGCCTTGCCGCGAATCACAACAATTCGATTCGGCGCGGCGCAAATTCCGCCGCTGACCAGCGTTTTGACCGCATCGTGGTGGAACAGCCCAGGAAGCACCCGAGCGTGAAACGGCGGAGGCGCCGCGGCGCATCCGCCGCTATCGACCTCCGCTACGCCGCCGGGCGCGAGCGCGGGCGCGGACGCGCTCGCCAGATAGTCGGCGGCCGACGCGCCGGAATCGCCAAGCGCGCGCAGCGTTCGCTCGGCCTGCGCGATTGCGTTGGGAAAAGGCTGCGGGCGGCAAGCCGGAATGGTTTTCGAGCGGCCGTCATCCGCAACCAGCGTGATCGCTGGAAGCGGCGCGCCGCCTTTGCGATCGGCGCCGCCGTCCGGCACGTAAACCCGATAGACGATCCACGCCAGCCCCTGGCGCGGCACGCCCAGATGATTGTGCGAATCGTCGCGCTCGCGGCCGACGCTGATGGAATAGTTGCGCGCGGACGCCGCTTTGGACGCGCTTTCCGGGCGAAACGGACTCGCCGAACCCTGGTCAGGCGCGATGTTCAGGTCGAGCAATCCCGCCGTCTCCACGCCGTGCGCGTCGTAGGTCGCAAACGCCATCACGCGGGCTTTGGGAAACCGTCCGCGCACGATCGCCTTGCGCCACGCGGACGGATCGAACGGGGTGGCCCAATAGGCAGCGTTGGGATCCGGATGGGCGACGTTGGATGCGCCGGCGCCGTCGATTTCGATTGGCCACGCGCATTGCGGCGGCGCGTCCGCCGCGGTTGCGGCCCGCGCGCCCAGGAACGCGATCGTCAACACCATGATCGCGCTCCAAGCGAGCGCGCCGCAACCGGATGATCGATTCGTACAGCGGCGGCACAAGCGAGAGGCGAGGCTGATCATCGAATGGAACTTCGCTGAAACGTGGCCGCAAGTCGCCGCGCAATCAAGTAAATACGGAATTCGCGCGCGAAGTAATCGGCGCGCTGTCAGTTTGACGAAGAATCCCGGCGAAAGTTTCGGCCACGGAACGCCGCGCGGCGGCGCGCTTGGCAATCGGTCAGTGCGGCGCGCGGCGCAATTGTTCGATCTGCGCGCGCGCCCTGGCCAAAGCGAGCGAGTGAGCGGCTTCCTCGTACTCCGGATCGAACATGCTCATCGTGGCCATCCGTTGCTCGGCCGCCATCGCTTGCTCCGCCGCCGCGGCGCTGTTGACCGCGCCCGGCGCTTCGGCCTCGACCGCGAGCGCGGTCATCGCGCCGTCCTTCACCTCGGCGAGTCCGCCCGCAAGCAGAAACTCGTTGAAGTTTCCTTCGCCGAGCTTGAGAGTGATTACGCCGGGCGCGATCGAAGTGATGAAATTCGTGTGCATCGGCAACACGCCGAACTCGCCGAGCGGCCCTGCCGCCGTGACCTGTTCGACGGCGCCGTCGAACAGCACGCCGGTCGGCGTGATCAGCCGGAAATTGAACGTTTCGGCCATCGCGGAGCGCTCCGGCTAGCGGGCCTCGCCGCGGGCGAGGCGTTCGGCCTTGGCGCGGGCGTCATCGATCGTGCCGACGAGGTAGAAGGCCTGCTCGGGCAGATCGTCGCACTTGCCTTCGAGGATTTCCTTGAAGCCGCGCACGGTTTCGGCGCGCGGCACGTAGGCGCCCGGAATATTGGTGAACGGCTCCGCGACATGCATCGCCTGCGACAGAAACCGCTCGACCCGCCGCGCCCGCGCGACGACCAGCTTGTCTTCCGCCGAAAGCTCGTCCATCCCCAGAATCGCGATGATATCCTGCAGGTCCTTGTAGCGCTGGAGAATCTGCTGCACCTGGCGCGCGACGTCGTAGTGTTCCTGACCGACGACCTGCGGATCGAGCACGCGCGAGGTCGAGGCGAGCGGATCGACCGCGGGAAAAATCGCCTTTTCGAAGATTTTGCGCTCCAGCGCCGTGACCGCGTCGAGATGCGAAAACGTGGTCGCGGGCGCGGGGTCGGTATAGTCGTCGGCAGGAACGTAGATCGCCTGCACCGAGGTGATCGCGCCCTTCTTGGTGGTAGTGATGCGTTCCTGCAGCTCGCCGATATCGGTGCCGAGAGTCGGCTGATAACCGACCGCGCTGGGCATCCGGCCGAGCAGCGCCGAAACTTCCGAATTCGCCTGGACGAAACGGAAGATGTTGTCGATAAAGAGCAGCACGTCCTTGCCCTGCTCGTCGCGGAAATATTCCGCCACGGTGACGCCGGTCAGCGCGACGCGGGCGCGCGCGCCGGGCGGCTCGTTCATCTGGCCATACACCAGCGCGGTCTTCGAGAGCACGCCCGATTCCTCAAGTTCGCGATAGAGGTCGTTGCCCTCGCGCGAACGCTCGCCGACGCCCGCGAACACGGACACGCCGCCGTGCTGCTTGGCGACGTTGTTGATCAGTTCAAGGATCGTGACGGTCTTGCCGACGCCCGCGCCGCCGAACAGTCCGATTTTGCCGCCGCGCGCATACGGGCAGATCAAATCGATCACCTTGATGCCGGTTTCGAGGATTTCGACCTCGGTCGCCTGTTCGGCGAAAGCCGGAGCGTCGCGATGAATCGGCATCCGCAGGTCCGAGGTGATTGGACCGGCCTCGTCAACCGGATCGCCGGTGACGTTCATCAGGCGGCCCAGCGTGACTTCGCCGACCGGCACGGAAATCGGCGCTCCCGTATCGACCGCCTCCATGCCGCGGACGAGGCCGTCGGTCGTGTCCATCGCGATACAACGGACGGTGTTCTCGCCGAGATGCTGCGCGACTTCAAGCACCAGGTTGCCCTCACGATCGTCGATCGTCGGATTGGTGACGCGCAGGGCGGTGAGGATCGCGGGCAGCGACCCGTTGGAAAACTCGACGTCGATAACGTTGCCGAGTACCTGGCTGATTCGGCCGATTGCTTGTGCGCTCATAGCAAAGGTCTTTTCCTGGAATATTAATTCGTGCGTCAACGCCGGCTAGCCGCGCAGGGCTTCGGCGCCGCCGACGATATCCATTAATTCTTTGGTGATTTGCGCCTGCCGCGCGCGGTTCATCTCGAGCGTCAGCCGCGCGATCATATCGACAGCGTTATTGGTCGCGCTGTCCATCGCAGTCATCCGAGCGCCGTGCTCGCTGGCTTCGCCTTCGAGCAAGGCGTGAAAAATCGCCGCTTCGACATAGCTGCGCAGCACCGCGGGAATCAGTTCCGCGGCGCTCGGTTCGATCAGATAGTCGGCCGCACCCGCGGCTGACTCTGGCGGCTTGATCGGCAGCAGCTTTTCGAAAATCGGCCGCTGCGAAAGCGCGGAGCGGAATGACGAATAGATCACGCCCGCTTCGCACACCGCGCCGGTACGGAACTCGTGCAACATCCGCGCCGCGACGTCGCGCGCCAGACCGACGGTAGCCAGCCGGGGCAAGTTATTGATGCGCTCGCCGTCGAGCGGCATCTTGGCGCGCTTGAAATGCTCTGCGCCCTTGCGGCCGATTACGAAAAGCTTGGGCGTGAGGCCTTCCGATTGGGCCTTGGCCATCGTTTCTTCGGCCAGGCGGATCAGGTTCGCGTTATAGCCGCCGCAAAGCCCGCGATCGGAGGTGACCAGGACCAGCCATTGCGCGAGCGCCGCCCCTTCGGGCGCGCCCAGCGCTTCGGGAGCGGACGCGAGCAACGAGTCGGAGACGCGCGTCAGCGCTTCGTGATAGGGACGCGCGTTGAACAGCGCCTCCTGCGCGCGGCGCAGGCGCGAAGCCGCGACCAGCTTCATCGCGCGCGTGGTCTGCTGCGTGGACTTGACCGACGCTATGCGCCGGCGAATCGCCTTGAGTGTCGCCATCCGTCAACTATGCGCCATATCAGGCGGCTTGCGCGCCGCCGGCGCGAGAGCTCACGAAACTGTCGAGCGCCGCGATCAGCCGCTTGCGCAGATCGTCGCTGATCTCGCGCTTCTGGACGATCTCGGCGAGCAAATCCTTGTGCCGCGCTTCGAAATAGGCGTACAGATCGCGCTCGAACGGCTTGATCTGGCTGACTTCGAGCTTGTCGAGGTACCCCTCGTTCGCCGCGAAGATGATCAAAACTTCCTTTTCGGTCGCAAGCGGTTCGTACTGGTTCTGCTTGAGCATCTCGGTCAGCCGCTGGCCGCGATGAAGCAGGCGCTGGCTGGCCGGGTCGAGATCGGAGCCGAACTGGGCGAACGCCGCCATCTCACGATACTGCGCGAGGTCAAGCTTGAGCGTGCCGCCGACCTGCTTCATCGCCTTGATCGCCGCCGAAAAGCCGACGCGCGACACCGAGAGGCCAACGTTAACCGCAGGCCGGATGCCGGAGTAGAAAAGATCGGCGTCGAGCACGATCTGGCCGTCGGTGATCGAGATGACGTTGGTCGGAATGTAGGCCGAAACGTCGCCGGCCTGGGTTTCGATAATCGGCAGCGCCGTCAGCGAGCCGCCGCCGGCTTCGTCGCTGAGCTTGGCCGCGCGCTCGAGCAGCCGCGAATGGAGATAAAAGACGTCGCCGGGATAGGCTTCGCGGCCGGGCGGGCGGCGCAACAGCAGCGAAAGCTGGCGGTACGCGACGGCGTGCTTGCTCAGATCGTCGTATACCAGCAGGGCGTGGCGGCCGTTGTCGCGGAAGTACTCGCCCATCGTGCAGCCCGAATAGGGCGCGATAAACTGGAGCGGCGCGGCTTCCGACGCGGTCGCCGCGACCACGATCGTATATTCCATCGCGCCGTGGCGGCTTAATTTCTCAACCACCTGCGCGACGGTCGAGCGCTTCTGCCCGATCGCGACGTACACGCAGGCCACGTTCTGGCCCTTTTGATTGATAATCGTGTCGATCGCGATCGCGGTCTTGCCGGTCTGCCGATCCCCGATAATCAATTCACGCTGGCCGCGGCCGATCTGCAGCATCGAGTCGATCGCCTTGATGCCGGTCTGCATCGGTTCCTTGACGGGCTGGCGCTTGATGATGCCGGGGGCCTTGATTTCGATACGGCGGGTTTCGGCGCTTTTGATCGGCCCTTTGTCGTCGATCGGCTGGCCGAGCGCGTTGACGACGCGGCCGAGCAGGGCGTCGCCGACCGGCACCTCGGCAATCCGGCCGGTGCGTTTGACTTCGTCGCCCTCCCCGATCGCCTGCGGATCGCCGAAGAGCGCGGCGCCGACGTTGTCTTCTTCAAGATTCAGCACCATTCCGAAAACGGAGTGGGGAAATTCAAGAAGCTCGCCGGCGGCCGCGTTTTGCAGCCCGTAGATGCGCGCGATGCCGTCGCCGCAGGACAGCACGCGTCCGGTTTCGCGCACCGAGACTTCGCCTTCGAAGCCCTTGATTTCGTCGCGCAGGATGTCGCTGATTTCCGATGGTCTGATTTCCGCCATATGCCTGATTCGCCGCCGCGATCAGCCGCCGAGGAGCTTTTCCGCCTCGGCCAGCCGGGTCGCGAGACTGCCGTCGTAAATTTTTCCTTCGAGTTCGGCGACGGCGCCGCCCACTAGCGCGCCGTCGATTCGGGTGGTCGCGATCACGCGCTTTTGAGCGATCGCCTCAAGCGCCGCCACCACGCTTTGCAATTCGTTGGCGCCCGGCTCGCGCGCAAAAGTAATCGTCGCGCGCGTGCGGCCAAGCAAATCGTCAAGCATCCGGCCGTACCGTTCGGCCATCGCCGAAATCTCGCGAATCCGGCTGTGCCGCGCGGCGACGATCGCGAACGCGCGCACCGGATAGCTGAGGTCCAGCCGTTCGGCGATTTTACCCACCGCTTCGACCCGCGCCTGCAGCGTCACGGTCGGCATGTCGAGTATCCCGACCGTCTCGGGCGCGTCAACTATTTTTGCGAGCCGTTCGAGCTCGGCGCCCCATTTTTCGAGCTGCGCATGGTCGGCGCTAAGCCCCATCAGGGCGCGCGCATAGCGCTTGGCGACCTTCGAGGTTTTCATCGCCGCGCCTCCGCGCTCAGCCGATCCACGAAGGCTCCCACCAGGCGTTGCTGGTCGGCGGCCGAGAAATCCGCCGCAATCATCCGGAACGCCAGCCGCGCCGCCGCATGCGCCAATGCTTCGCGCACCCGGCGCGAGGCGTCTTCGCGCAGCGCGGCAATCGACAATTCATGGTCGCGCTTGATCCGTCCGGCCGCTTCCTGCGCCTGATCGTAGATCCGTCCGATTTGATAAACGGTCTCGTCGGCCAGATCGGACGCGAGCCGGGCCTTCTCCGCTTCCAGCCGGGCGAGCTTCTCCGCCGCCTGATTCGCAAGTTCCTGCGCTTCGTGAAACGCGCGATCCGCCTTGGACATCGTGTCGCGGATGCCGGCGGCGCGCTCGACAAAAAAGTGTTTTCCCGCCGGCAGCAGGTATTTAACCAGAATTCCGACGAAAAGCGCGAAGTTTATGATGTAGAAAACGAGCGCGCCCCATGTGCCCTGTGCGGCGCCGCCGCTTTCGGCCGCATACGCGAACGACGGCGAAAGCGCCGCCATGAAAATTCCTGCGATTGCCGCTCGTGGCTTCATTTAATTATTCGCCGCTTCGTTCGCCCGCACCGGCCGACCAAGCACGCGCCCGGCCAGTTCGGCCGCCAGCTCGCGCGCCATCCGCTCCAGTTCGCCCTTGGCCGCCTCTATATCCCGATCGATGCCGGCGCGCACATTTTCCAGCGCCGTGCGCGCCTCGTCGCGCGCTTTCTCAAGCGTCTTGGCCGCTTCGGTCTCCGCCGCCCGCCGTTCGCTTTCGCGGCGCGCCAGCGCCTCGCGGCGCACGTCGGCGAGCTGCTTTTCACGATCTTCGATCGCGCTTTTGGCCTCGGCCAAGAGCCGCTCGGCGCGTTCGTTGAGGTCTTTTATCCGGCCCTCGCGTTCGCCGAGTAACTTAAGGAATGGATCGAAAAAAAGCCAGCCGAATATGACCCAGAAGGCAAGGAAGGACACAATCAGGATGCCAAAGACATCCCAGTCCGGCGGAATGTGCATGTTACGACATCAACTCTCCCGCAAGAGCAGAATCATCCCTGAGCCCGAATGTCAAGCTAATATAGGCCCATCAATTAATTTAGCAACGCTTCTAAGATTAGGCTTGCTTCTGAACCCCGCCGACGGCGGCGACCCGCTCCTGGGCGGGCTGCCGATCCTCTTTGGGGAAAACCGTGACCTTTCCTGATTGCGCCGCCTCGGGCTGCATCGAGCAATGTCCTTCGAACATCGCGCCCTCATGCACCACCAGCACCGGCGCGGTGATATTTCCGATCACTTTCGCCGACGGCCGAATCTCAATTCGCTGCTGCGCGACGATATCGCCGCTGACGCGCCCGCCGATTACGATCGAGCCGCTTTTGATCTGCGCGGTCACGACCGCGCTCTCGCCGATCGTGAGGCTGTCCTTGGCGAGAATTTCGCCGTCAACCTGGCCGTCGATGCGCGTCGGTCCTTCGAAAGCGAGTTTGCCGGAAATTTTCGATCCGCTGTCGAGGTATGCGCGCGATTCCGCAGCGGGCGCGCTCGTGCGGATTGGAGTGGCCGGCTTTTCACTCGCGCTCGGGCCCGTCGCGACCACGGTCGGCGTCACCGGCGGAGGCGGCGTGGGCGGCTGCACGCGCAGATTTTGATCGTTCTTGGGGCTTTTATCCGAATCCTTGTTGAACAGCGCCATCGCCAAACTCCTCGCGGAAATTCGCAAACGGAAAAGCGGACGGTCCCACCCCTTCGCCGTCCTTCAGGTCAGCCTAACGTGATTAACTGATAGCATTTGTTGAGTCAAATTTCATCAAAATCCTGTGGACACGCGAAGGCGGCGAAGATCTTCGGCGCGGCGATGATTGCCCTATGCGTGCGATAGCCGCCGCAACCGCGCACAATCGCCTCATGGCGCCGCTATTGACGGGCGCCGCGCGGGACGCGAGTCTAAGGAATCGGCGCGGCGAAATCGCCGCGCCGTACGCGGAGGAATTCAGCGATGTCAGTGATTCCCGACAAATATCTCGATCTTTTGACCGCGAAGCCGGCCTTCGCGAATCTCGCCACCGTGATGAAAGACGGCTCGCCGCAGGTGACGCCGATTTGGTTCGACTACGCGGCCGGCAAAATCCGCGTCAACACCGCGCGCGGACGGGTGAAGTCGCGCACGCTGAAACCCGGCGCACGGGTCGCGCTTGCGATTCTCGATCCGCAGAATCCCTATCGTTACGTGCAGGTGCGCGGACGCGTTCTCACGGCGACGGAGCAGGGCGCGGCGGCGCATATCGATTCGCTCGCCAAAAAATATCTCGGTAAGGACAAATATCCATTCGCGCAGCCGGGCGAGGTGCGCGTGATGTACGAGATCGAGCCGACGTCGGCCGCAGGCAACGGCTGAGCCGGCGGAATCTCACAGCGCCCGGCGCGGCGCGGGCGGCTCTTCTTTCTGAATCGTCGTGCCGCACGTGGATCCGCAACGCGGGCAGACATATTCGTACTTGTCGCCTTCGGGCAGGACTAACAGCAGCCGTTTGCGAACGGGCACGGCCACCCGGCATTGCGGACAGGCGAGCAGGCTCGCTTCGAGCCGATCGAAAGAGGGGGTGCGGCGGGTCGCCATCGCGGAAGCTCCACCTGTCCTCAAGTTGCCATCGCACGGCGCTTGCCGCAAGCGGCTCCTCTCAGCGAGCGTCGTGAAAGATCACTCCAAGGGTGGTTCGATCGCCGCGCGTCACGGTGCTGACGCCATGACGAATCGCGGCGCGATAGACGCTTCGCGCGCCGCGTACCGGCCGCCAGCGCGTCGCGAAAACGATCGCCATCCCGCGCTCCAGCCGTATCGCCTCAACCCGCGATTGCGCGCGCGGACGCTGTTCCGCGAGCAGAAACTCGCCGCCCGTGAAATCGCTTTCAGGGCGCGACAGCATCACCGTCGCCTGCAGCGGAAAGAAAACCTCGCCGTATAAATCCTGGTGCATGCAGTTGTAGCCGCCCGCGGCGTAGCGAAGAACCAGCGGCGTGGGCTTTGCCTGGCCGGCGGCGCGGCAGGCGCAAAGAAATTGATCGAGCGTCGGCGGAAATTCGGCGGCCATCCGCAGCGATTCGCTCCAGCGCGCGGCGATCGGCGCCAGCCGCCGGTAGAGCGACGCGCGCAGCGCGCCGATTAGCGGCGGCAACGGCGCGGCGAAGTATTTGTACTCGCCGAGGCCGAACCGGAATCGCGCCATCTCGACCCGCGAGCGGAACAGCTCGCGGCGGCCGTACATCGCCACGACCGCCGCGCATTCGTCCGCGCGCAGCAGCGCCGGAATCAGGGCAAAGCCGCGATCGTCGAGAGCGCCTTCGAGCGCCCGCCAGTCGAGCCGCGCGACGCGCCGTTCGATTTGGGTTTGAATCGTCTCCGCGGATTCCATCGTAGCCACGTCCGACGTTCTGCGCGTATTGGTGCAACCCCACCGCCGCCCGCCGTGTGAAACGGGGCGCGTTGTATGGCCTTGGTCCGATAGCCTATCATTTGCCGATACCAATCGATGGCCGCGCAGAACCATATTCCGCCGCGCAGCGTCTGGCTGGAAACATACGGATGCCAGATGAATATCGCCGATTCGCAACTCGTGACCGCCGTGCTGCGGCGCGCTGGCTATGCGGCCGCGGCGCGGCCCGAGGACGCCGACGTTATCCTGCTCAACACCTGCGCAATCCGCGAGCACGCCGAGGAACGCGTGATCGGGCGGCTTGGCGATCTGGCCCGCCTGAAACAGGCGCGGCCCGGGATGCGGCTTGGGTTGCTCGGATGCATGGCGCAGCATAATCGCGCCGCGCTGATCGAAAAGGCGCCATGGCTCGATCTGATCGCCGGTCCCGACGCCTACCGGCGGCTGCCCGAGATGCTTGGCGCGGAGCGCTTCGACCCGGCGATCGACGTGCGGCTCGATCGCGGCGAGACCTACGGCGATATCGCTCCCGAATACGCGGAGGGCGTGCGCGCGTACGTCACCGCGATGCGCGGCTGCGACAAATTCTGCGCCTTCTGCGTGGTTCCATACGTGCGCGGCCGCGAACGTTCGGTGGCGCCGGACGATATCCTGCGCGAGGTGCGCAAACTCGCCGCGTCAGGCGTGCGCGAAATCGTATTGCTCGGCCAGACGGTCAACGCCTATCGTCACGGCGAAACCGGCTTCGCCGCTCTGCTTAGGCACGTTGCGGCCGTCGATGGAATCGAGCGGATTCGTTTCACCTCGCCCCATCCGTCGGACATGACGCCTGAACTTATCGAAACGATGGCGTCCGAGCCGAAAGTCCAACCTTACCTGCATCTGCCGGTGCAGTCGGGATCGGATCGGGTATTGGCGGCGATGGAACGCGGCTACACGGCGGACGAATACCTTGCGCTCGTCGCCAGGCTGCGCGCGGCGATTCCGGAGTTGGCGCTTTCAACCGACATCATCGTCGGCTTCCACGGCGAGCAAGACGCCGACTTCCGCGCGACCGTCGAGTTGATGCGAACCGTCGGCTACGATTCGGCCTTCACCTTCAAATATTCGGTGCGCGAGCATACGCGCGCCTTTCGGCTCGGCGATTCGGTCGGCGAAGAAGAAAAGGGCCGGCGCCTTGCCGAGATTATCGCCTTGCAGGAAAACATCTCGCTCGAACGCAATCGCGCGCTGATCGGGCGCGAATTCCCGGTGCTGGTGGAGGGGCCGGCGCGGCGCGGCGGCGGGATGCTTGCGGGCAAAACGCCGCAGTTCAAGACCGCCGTCTTTCCGGGCCATCCGGAAATTGCGCCGGGCGCGATCGTCCGCGTGCGCGTCGAATCGGCCACGGCGCATTCCCTGAGTTGCGCGCTCGCCTGAATTCAGGCGAGCGAAACTTAACTGGCCGGCGTCGGCGCAGGCGTCGGCGAGCCCGCCGCTGGCGCGGCCGGAGGGGTCCCGGGGTTCGGCGTAAGCGTGGCCGTGATCACTGGCGTCTCCAGCTTGTTGGCGTTGCCGCTGACGAAATCAATCACGAAACCAATCGGAAAGAGAATATCCCACCAGGTCGCACCCTGAATTCCGGTCACAACCGGAACGGTAGTGGTCTGGTAGCCTGGCTTCGAAAACGTGGCGAAACTCGCCAGCGCTTTTTTGGGTACTTCGATTTGGGCGGGCGTCGTGCCGTTAAACGGACCATATTGGAAGTTCGCGCCTGACGGATCGGAGTTAACCGTTACATGCTCCGTGCTGCTGGTGAAGATCGTTGCGCATCCAGCGGCGAAGAAAATCATAGCCGCCGCAATAGCGGTGCGAAGTGTCAGGCCTTTTCTCATGCCATTTTCCCCCTAACGGTCTCTGACTGAATGCGGTTTAAACCAGCCCTGGATTCAGGCGATTGCGCAAATTTCTATGAATTTGTGCAAAATTGCAAGCGAGACGGCATGAATACAATAAAATTGTTGAATTATCATATTGGCTGCTTGCGCTCGTTGTGAGACACATGCGGCGAAGTGATTGGGCGTGCGCCAAATGCGCGGGCGGCGGGAGGTTTCAAACCTCCCGCCGCCCGCGGTTTTTCAGGATGTCAGGCGCGAACGCCGAACAGGATTAACGCATGATCTGCATCAAGCCCGACGGAGTGGCGTACTTGACGCCGTTGAACCATTCCTTCGGCGCGTTGTTGTCGAGGTAGGGCTTGCGCTTCCACTGATTGCCGAAACCCGACCACACCGTCATATGCGTGTTCTGCAGATCCCACGCCATCGACGCGACGCCGTCCCATACGTTGTTGCCGACACCGGGGACGTTGCCGATATCGTTCAGGTAAGCGATCGACTTCCAGAGTTTGGCGTTCGAATCGTACAGATCGACCCAGTCGCCGTTCCAGTGGGCCAAGTCGATGTACATCACGCGATGCGAGTAACAGTAGCCGGGCGCTTCGCTCGCAATTCGATGCACGTCGTCAAGAATCATCGGGCGGACTTCCCACTTGCCCCACGACGGCTTCGGCCACGCCAGCGGGCATATCGTAACCCGCAGGCAGATCCGCGCCATCGGTGTTGAAGTGCGCCAAGGTCAGGATCTTGCGGTTGCCGAGATAGTCGCCGGTGTAGATCGAGGTCGTGCCATTGAAGCCGTTGGTCTTCGCATCGTCGTAGGTCCAGTCGAAACCGAACACCGGCGAGCAGCGCGAGGACGCCGACAGGCGCAGCGAGCGGCGCAGGGCCGGCACGAAGACGAAAGTGTCCGGAAACGGATGGGCTTCCTGATCGGTGTAGAACATCGAGAGCGACGCAGTGTAGCGCGCCTGCTCGGGAGTCTCTTGCATCGCCCATTCCGCGTACCACGTGCCCGGCGAATAGTCGTACTTCGTCGGGAAGTTCGCATCCGTGATGTAGTCGGTCCAGCGATAGGTCAAGATCAGGGTCGACGGGGCGACGTCGCCGTATTTGTCGATCGCCCACACCGTCGCGTAATTTTCGGGCGCGTTGACATAAAGGGCGGGGACGAACGCATAGTAGGCGTTCACCATGATCTTCCAGCCCTTCTGCGGATCCTGCGGATTCGGGAAAGGCGTGCCGCCGTGATAATTCTCCAGTAGATAATGTCCGTTGGGCAGAATCTTGAAACTGGTCTGCGGGCCGTATTTTTCCGTGGCCGCCACCCAGGTGCTGGGCACGCCGCCTTCGGTCATGGGTCCGACCGTCATCGAAACGTCCTGAGGCATCTTCCAGTTATAGACGCCCTGGAACAGCTTGATCATGCCGAGCGGCATGAACTGTTTGTATTGCTGCCAATTGGACATCGTGATGGTCGTGCCCTCAGGAATCGATCCCTGATTCGCGGTCATCTTCATCCAATCGGCCATTTCGCTGTAGTCGGTGCTGGCGTCTGCCATCGATAACGACGGCGTCAGGCAAAGCGCCACCACCACACTCAGCAGCAACAAGCCCCATCTGTTTTTCATCTTTTCCCTCCAGGCGTCTCGTCACGACTCAGAAATCGCCAGCGCCGGATTACGCTGAAAAATCATGACGCGATCGCTTCATTCATACTCGTCGAACAGCGGAACACTGACGATTGCGACAACTTCATTCAGGATTCGCCGCGCCGCCGCCTTCCCCAGGCGGCCGCAAAAGTAAGCGGGCGCGTCGCGATTCCGAAATCATGGCCGCATTCGTCCTTGCGGCGGAGCGCGTTGTGAAAACAAAAGCGCTGCGTTCTCAACCATCTGAGCATCTGTACGGTGACTACGAGCCGAACGTACGATTGTTGTCTCCGTGCTGTCAACCGTAAATTTTTTTCGGCCGCGGAAATGAATTCCCGATGAAAAATCCGCGTCCGCACAATGCACAACGGCCGGAGGCTCTGCGCCTCCGGCCGTTGTTTTTCGCCGCCGGCGGGCTTCGCCGGATGCGATCTCGCTCAGCGCAGAATCTGCATCAGGCCCGAAGGACTGCCGTATTTGACGCCGTCGAAATATTCCTTGGGAGCGGCGAAATCGAGCAGCGCGCCTTCCTTGTTCGGGTTTCCGTACGAGGACCAGATGGTCTCATGGGTGTTCTGCAAATCCATCGCCATCGACGCCGCGATATCCCGCCAGAGGTAACCGCCGCCCGCTTTGGGCGCGATCTGGTTGAGATACGCGATCGATTTCCACAGCTTGTTGTTCGAGTCGAACAGATCGACCCAGTTGGCCGACCAGAATTCGCGGTCGGCGTAAAGAATCCGATGCGAATAGCAGTAACCCGCGGCCTCGCTTGGAATCCGCGTCACATCGTCGATCGCCATCGGCCGCAATTCCCATTTGCCCCATGACGGCTTCGGCCAGCCTAGTGGCATGTCGTAATCCTGCGGGAAAGTACCGGCCTGTTTGCCGTCGAAAAGCGTCAGGTTCAGGATTTCGCGATCGCCGAGAAATTTGCCGGTATAGATCGACGTGCTGCCGTTGAAGCCGTTGAGCTTCGCGTCGTCGTTGGTCCAGTCGAAGCCGAACACCGGCGAGCAGCGCGAGGTCGTCGAGAGCCGCAGCGAGCGGCGCAGCGCCGGCACGAAAACATAGGTGTCGGGAAAGGGATGGGATTCCTGATCGGAATAAAAGAGCGATAACGACGCCGTATAGCGAGCCTGTTCCGGCGACTCCTGCATCAGCCATTCCGTATACCAGGTGCCGGGCGCGTAATTCTCAGTCTTCGGATAGCCTTTGTCCGTGATGTAATCGCTAAGCCGATAGACCACGTCGAGGCTCGAAGGCGCGATATCGCCATATTTGTCGACCGCCCAGACCGTGCCATAGCTGGTCGGCGTCTTTACATACATCGCGGGCACGTACGAAAAGAAAACGTTGGCCAGCACCTTCCATCCCTTGTGCGGCTCGGCGGGATTCGGAAAGGGCGTGCCGCCGTTATAGTTTTTGATTACATAATGTCCGTTCGGAAGCACCTGGACATCGGTTTGCGGACCGTATTTCTCAGTCGCCGCAACCCAGGTTTCAGGCAGATTGCCGCCGACGTGGCTGGGCCCGACCGGCATCTGAACGTCAGCCGGCATCTTCCAGCCATACGTGCCCTGAAAAAGCTTGATCATCCCGAGCGGCATAAACTGCTGATACTTCTGCCAGTTCTGCATCGTGATCACTGTGCCGTCGGGAATTTTTCCCTGCGACGCCGACATCTTCAGCCAGTCGGCAACTTCGCTGTAATCAGTCACCCCCTGCGCCATCGATAATGATGGCGTCAGCATGAACATGGCTGTTACAACCGCCAACAGCCACGACAGTTTGCTTCTCATTTGGCTTTCTCCTGTCCCCATCGGAGCAATAAGAAAATCTCGGAATTACTGCGCGCGTCTCCCCGGAAAACGAATCGCCAGACCCTCCCGAGGTCAAATGGCGGATTCGTTCAATATCGGCGGCGCTCTCTGAAGCAGCCCGCAACATTTTTGAGCGGTGACGACGACGATGATCACCCCCTTTTACGCCGACAAAGCGAAAGCGAACGTACGATTGTTTGCCATTGCTGTCAACGTACGAATTTGCAGCGGCTGCGTCGGCCTAACTCGGAGCTGACGCCAGCGCGTTCGCGTCTGACTAGAATACGGAGCGGAGCGCCGCTCAGATGTTCGAGCGGCCTTGGGCGCCGTCGACAGGGATAATTGCGCCGGTGATCCAAGAGGCGCGCGGCGACGCCAGCATCACGACCGCGTATGCGACCTCGTCAGGCCGCCCGAGCCGGCCCGCAGGCAGCTCATGGCCGATGAAATCTTTTTCAAAGGCGGGATTCGCTTTGAACATTTTTTCCCAGTTGCCGCCGGGATAGATGATCGAGCCGGGCGCGATCGAATTGACGCGAATCGCTTTGGACGCGAACTCGCGCGCGAGGCCTTTGGTGAAGGAAATCATCGCGGCCTTGGAAGAATTGTAGCTGAGCGGTCCGCCCGCTTCGCGGCCATAGATCGAACTGATGTTGATAATCGAGCCGCCGCCGCGAGCTTCCATCGAGGGCGCCACAAGCCGCGCCAAGCGCACCGCGGCGTGGAAATTCAGCTCGAAGGCGGTACGCCATCCGTCGTCGTCGAGTTGCGCGAGCGTTCCCGGATGAGCGGCGCCGGCGTTATTGACGAGGATATCGACGCCGCCGCAAGCTTTAATCGTTTCGGCGGCCCACGCCTCGGCCTGCGCCGCGTTGGCCACATCGGCGGGACGGGCGAGCACGTCGTAACCGGCGGATTTGAGACTGGCCGCAAACGCTTCAAGCGCGTCAGCCCCGCGCGCGCACAGGCTCAACCGCGCGCCTTCGGCGGCGAGCGCCTCGGCCATCGCGCGCCCCAATCCACGGCTCGCGCCAGTAATCATCGCAACCTTGCCTTTGAGTCCGAGATCCATCTTTGCGGAAGCTCCCTTGACGATTCCTTCAACCGCTTCGAGTAAATACCGCAATTTGAACGAAATTAAACGGGGCGAGCGCATCGAGATGCGCGGTTGACAGTCGCCGCAGGTGAACCTATTCTGGTCGTTCTGACTCGACGCGCGCCGGAGGCATATGGAAATAAGGGTTGAAGGCTCTCTCGATCAAGCGATGCGCGTGCTGAAGCGCAAGCTGGCGAAAGAGGGCGTATTCAAGGAGATGAAGAAGCGGGCTTTTTACGAAAAGCCCAGTGTTCGCCGCAAGCGCAAGCGTTCCGAGGCGCAACGCCGACGGCGCAAGGAACAACGGCGGCGGCGCGCGTCAGCGATGTAACCTCCAGGCGGCC
The DNA here is from genome assembly GCA_014896235.1 of bacterium. GTDB lineage: Bacteria > Desulfobacterota > Binatia > Binatales > Binataceae > JADMIL01. The sequence goes on from JADBKU010000009.1 coordinate 113,091, forward strand.
CAACTTTCGATTTCGCGACTCGGCGGCGCACTTGACAGCGCCGCCGTTTGCTTTTCCAGAAATGATCACGCCGGCCGCAATCGGCAGATCTTGCGGATCGAAAATTGAGCGCCAGTGTGGCGCTCTGAATGGCGGCTTAGAAATTCTGTCCTGCCGCGCCTGAATCAACCGGCCGCCACGAGAAGGTGACGCGCCGGCTTGCGACGTAACAATCCAATTCGTAATGCGGAAGGCCAAACGCAGATCGCATCGATCGAAATTCCTCGATCTTGCGTTGCAGCCGGTCGGGGATGGAAATGGCGCCCTCCGGCGAACCTGTAACAATGCAGGCCGAGGAGAAGTCGATCGTCAGGCAGTTGGCGCTGCGATGACGATCTTCGGCGGCGGCGCCAAAATCGATCCGCGCGCAGGTCAGGCAAAGCGCTGTCGCCGGTCGCGCGGCGGCGGCCTCGCGTTCGAAATTAACGAGCGGCGCGGCGCACTCGGACCACGCTTCGCGCGCCCGGTTGGTCGAGTAGCGGCGGATAGCGCGCGCGACCCGGCTCAGGGTCGCATCGTCGGCGTTGGCCGCCATCTCAAGAATCGTATCGTTATTGCTGTTCAGCGTTTCCCCGAATTGGGTGGCCAGAAATTCGCGAAGATTGATCGGCAATTTGCACTGAACATGCAAACAGGAGGCTCCGATAATCTGATCTTTAATGGGGACGCCAAGGTTAAGGGGAATGACGCTGCGTTCGGTTGGAGGTTTGGCCACAGCGCGCCGCCGGCTTTGGGTGGGCGCGTTTTGCAATACACGCGAAATCTGCGCGCCTCTATGCACCAAAGGTCCGCTTCGCATTGCGGCGCCCTCCTATGGATTGCGATTCGATTTTATTTCTGCCGTTTCTGGCGCACGGAGAACTCGTATTTACCAATCCAACCCCCACGATCTGTCGTCGAAAGTCTCTTATCCGCCACTTGCCGCATCGCAAGCCGGGCCGCCTTTCGCGGTGACTCGCCGATGTCGGCACTCGCCGCCTGATCGCCGCCGCATTCGCCAGAAGTCGTGTTCAGGCGGCCCGTCAAAATCCGCCGCAACCGCGCCGCTCTGTTTCCACGCCCCAGCTCCGAATCCAAAACCGCCACTCCAAATCGGCGGCCCGAGCCGCAATCTCGATGGCGCCAAGGTTTGAGAATCGCGGATGCCGCCAAACCCGGCCTTCGAGACCCGCAGGCCGCGTCCTCCGCGCGACCTGCATTGTCCTGTTTACGCCGCGTGCATGTCTCCGGCAACGGGCGCCGTGACTCCAAAAATACTGACTCAGCGGTCAGTTTCAAGCATTTCTAATGAGCGCCACGTCCCTGCGGGCAGCTCCAAATCTTTATGATTATGAGCGCTGCTAATAGGGATTTGAGTTCACATGATGGCGCTAAAGCTTGAGCTATACGGCGCACCGAGATGTAATTTTAAGCCATCTGAAGGAGGCATTGAGACCAAAGACGTATCAAAAGCGAAGATTCAGGAATATGAATTGAGCGTCAGCGGACGGAACTGATTGCCCAGTAAGATTAATCCTTACCGCGCGCGAGTTCATTACGCTTCGGTTACACGCGGGACTCGTCGGTTGAAAATTTTTAGTTTGCGGGCGTTCAGAAAAACTTCAATCAGCAAACAACCGCGAATTATGGTTCGAGCCGCTCCATCATCCGCGGGAACGGCACAGCTTCCCGCACATGATGGATTCCACAGAGCCAGCTCACCGCCCGTTCTATTCCCATCCCGAAGCCCGCATGGGGCACGGAACCATAGCGGCGCAGATCCAGATACCATTCGAACGATTCGAGTGGCAATCGCTGTTCGACGATGCGCGCGCGCAGAGTTTGGTAGTCGTCTTCGCGCTGCCCGCCGCCGATAATTTCGCCGTAACCCTCCGGCGCAAGCACATCGACGCAGAGCGCCAATTCAGGCCGCGCCGGATCGCGTTTCATGTAAAACGGCTTGCACGCGGCGGGGTAGCGATGCACCAGCAGCGGCGTGGCAAATTCGCTGGACAGCGCGGTCTCCTCGTCGCCGCCGAAGTCGTCGCCCCACTTCACCTCCAAGCCTTTGGCGCGCAAGCGCTCGATCGCCTCGTCGTAAGTGATTCTGGCGTAGGGTTTTTGCGCGGCGCGTTCCAAGGGCGCGAGGTCGCGCTCGAGCGTCTTCAGTTCTTCGCGCCGCCGCTCGAGCACGCGCGCGACGATATACGCGACGAAATCCTCCGCCAGTTGCATATCGTCGTCGAGATTGAAGTAGGCGACCTCCGGCTCCACCATCCAGAACTCCGTCAGATGGCGGCGCGTTTTCGATTTTTCCGCGCGGAAGGTCGGTCCGAAACAATAAACTTTGCCGAAAGCCAGCGCTCCCGCCTCGGCATAAAGCTGCCCGCTTTGCGTCAGATAGGCTTTGCGCTCGCCAAAGTAGTCGATTTCGAAAAGATTGGTGGTGCCTTCGCACGAAGTCGGCGTGAGAATCGGCGCGTCAAAGAGCACGAAGCCGCGTTCCGCAAAAAAATCGCGGCAGGCCGACTCGACTTCGCTCCGAACGCGCAGAATCGCGTGCTGGCGCGACGATCGAATCCAGAGATGGCGTTGATCGAGCAGAAATGCGACGCCGTGTTCCTTCGGCGTAATCGGATAGTCGGACGCCGGCGCGATCACCTCGATGCGCTTGACCGTCAGCTCGCGGCCTCCGGGCGCGCGCTTGTCCTCGCGCACGACTCCCGTTACCGCCAGCGATGTTTCCTGTCCCAGATGATCCGCCGCGGCGAACGCTTCGGCGCCGAGATCGTTGATCCCGGCGACGCACTGGCAAACTCCCGTACCGTCGCGCACCAGCAGGAAATGCACTTTGCCGCTCGACCGGCGATTGTAGAGCCATCCGCGCAAGGTCACTTCCTCGCCGAGATGGCGACCGAGATCTTCGATATAGACCCACGCCATACGCGCAAGTTTAGGCGGATAGCGCCGGATTATCGAGCGCAACGCCGGGAACCGCTAGAATTCTTGCCCGATGCTGGCGGGGATGAATGGCCTCGATTACGCGATTATCGCGATCGTCGGCGTGGTCGCGCTGCACGGCTTGACGCGCGGCGCAATCCGGATGGCGACGTCGATCGTTTCGCTGATTGCAGGGATTTACCTGGCTTCGGTTTACTATGGACGGGCGGCTCAAATCGCTTCGACCTATCTGAAAACCGGACCCGCGCTGAGCCAGGCGCTCGGCTACGCCGGCGTCTTCGGAATCGTTTTTGTCGGCGTCGAATATGCCGGCGGGCGGGTGACGCGCATCGTGCGCGCGATTCATCTCAGTTGGGCCGACCGCGCCGCTGGCGCGTTTCTCGGCGCCTCGCTCGGCGCGATTATCGCCGGATTGATCGTGCTCGGATTGACAGCGGCGTTGCCCGACAATTCGCCTGTGCTGGCGGCCTCGAAGCTCGCGCCCAAGGTTCTGCATTACAATCAGATGCTGCTCGCGTACGTGCCGCCCCAGGTCAAGGAAGAATACCAGCGCAAACGCGGCGAACTGTTGCGCAAGTGGGATCAGGAGATGGAAAACCCCGAAGCGCCACGCCATCCGGCGGCCACTCCGGGGCCTTCGTAAACGCGACAGCGCGCGCTCAGGCGATCGCGTGTTCGACCGCGGCGACCAGATTTTTCTTCGGCACCGCGCCGACGATCTGTTCTTTCACCTCGCCGCCCTTGACGATCACAAGGTTCGGGATGCCGCGGACTCCGAAGCGCGCGGGAGTCATCTGATTGTCGTCCACGTTAATCTTTACGACTTTAAGGCGACCCGCGTACTCATTGGCGAGTTCGTCGACAATCGGCGCAATCGCGCGGCAGGGCGCGCACCACGGCGCCCAAAAATCGATTAGAACCGGCTGTTCCGACTTCAATACTTCCTGCTCGAAGCTGGCGTCGGTCACATGATGAACTTTATCGCTGGCCATCGGAACATTTCTCCTTGCCGAGGCGTTACCAGTTTAACTTAAGGTCGCCCGACCTTACAGTCAAGGTAAACTGAGCCGCAACACCGATCCAAACGCACCACAGATGCGGCCGGTTTCCTTGACAATTCCAGCGTGCGCGTGTTCTACCACGGTCATCGTGCGGACGCCGTCGCGCGGCCATTCGAGGCCGTCGCTACGACACCGCGCCAATGACGATCGACGCGGACGCGAGCCGCCGCTGCAACGCTCCGCCGCAAAGCCATCTGAAGGAGTTCTGCGATGAAAGCCGCTGTATTTCACGGGCCGAATCAGCCCTTGACGATCGAACAGGTGCAGATTGACAAGCCGCGCGAGCGCGAGGTGCTGGTGCGTACTGTAGCCAGCGGCGTATGCCACAGCGATCTGCACTTCGTTGACGGTCTTTACCCATACCCTGCGCCAGCCGTGCTCGGCCACGAAGCGGCCGGCGTGGTCGAAGCGGTCGGACGCGACGTCAGTTACGTCAAGCCGGGCGACCATGTAATCGCGTGCCTTTCGGTCTTTTGCGGCTACTGCAACGAGTGCATGTCCGGCCATCCCAACCGCTGCTCGAACCAGCAGGCGACGCAGCGCCCCAAAGGCGAAACGCCGCGGCTTGCGCAGGGCGGCAAGCTGATCCGGCAGTTCGCCAATCTTTCGACCTACGCCGAACAGATGCTGGTGCATGAAAACGCGCTGGTGAAAATCACCAACGATATTCCGCTCGATCGCGCCGCGCTGATCGGATGCGGCGTGACCACCGGCGTGGGCGCCGTGCTCAACACGGCCCGCATCGAGCCGGGCTCCACGGTCGCGGTTTTCGGATGCGGCGGCGTGGGACTCGCGGCGGTGCAAGGCGCGCGCATCGCCGGAGCCAGGATGATCATCGCGGTCGACCAGTTCGAGAACAAGCTCGCGATGGCGAAGAATCTCGGCGCCACGCATACCGTGGACGCCTCCCACAGCGACGCGGTCGAGGCGATTCGCGAGCTGACCGGCGGCGGCGTCGATTATTCCTTCGAGGCGGTCGGCGTCAAGAAACTCGCCGAGCAATGCTTCGACTGTATCAAGGCCGGCGGCACGGCGACGATTATCGGCATGATTCCGGTCGGCCAGAAGGTCGAAATCGACGGTCCGAAAATTCTCACCGAGCGGAAAATCCAAGGCTCGAACATGGGCTCGAACCGCTTTCGCATCGACATGCCGCGCTACGTCGATTATTACCTGCAGGGCCGGCTCAATCTCGACGACATGATCAGCCGCCGCGGCAAGCTCGAGGACGTCAACGACGCCTTCGCCGCGATGAAGCGGGGCGAGGTCGCGCGCACCGTCCTGATGTTCGAATAACCGTCGGCGCCGGCGAGCCGCATCAAATCGAAAGCATAGGAGCAAGCGAAAATGAAAGCCGCCGTTTTTCACGGACCGAATCAGCCGCTCAAAATCGAACAGGTCGACGTCGACGAACCGCGCGACCATGAAGTGCTGGTGCGCACCGCCGCGACCGGCGTATGCCACAGCGATCTGCATTTTGTCGAAGGACTTTATCCGTTTCCCGCCCCCGCGATTTTGGGCCACGAGGCGGCCGGCGTGGTCGAAAAGGTCGGCAAGGCCGTGACCTACCTGGCGCCCGGCGACCACGTGATCTCCTGCCCGTCGGTCTTCTGCGGATATTGCGACGAATGCATGTCGGGCCATCCGAATCGATGCTCGAACCGGTGGGCGACGCAGCGCCGCAAAGACGACGCGCCGCGCCTCTCGCAGAACGGCAAGCCGGTCCGCCAGTTCTCGGACCTATCGACGTATGCCGAAAAGATGCTGGTGCATGAAAACGCGCTGGTGAAAATCACCAAGGACATTCCGCTCGACCGCGCGGCGCTGATCGGATGCGGCGTGACCACGGGCGTCGGCGCAGCGCTCAACACCGCGAAGATCGAGCCTGGCTCGACGGTCGCGGTGTTCGGATGCGGCGGCGTGGGCATCTCGGCGATTCAGGGCGCGCGCATCGCCGGCGCCAGAATGATCATCGCCGTCGATCAGTTCGAGAACAAACTCGCGATGGCGAAGAAATTCGGCGCCACCCATACGATCGACGCGTCGCACGCCGACGCGGTCGAGGCGATCGTCAAGATGACCGACGGCGGCGTCGATTATTCGTTCGAGGCGGTCGGCCTCAAGAAGCTGGCCGAACAGTGCTTCGACTGCATCAAGCCCGGCGGCACGGCGACGATCATCGGCATGATTCCCGTCGGCCAGAAAGTCGCGCTCGACGGGCCGAAGTTCCTCACCGAACGCAAACTGCAAGGCTCGATGATGGGCGGCAACCGTTTCCGGATCGACATGCCGCGGTATATCGATTTCTACATGCAGGGCCGGCTAAACCTCGACGACATGATCAGCAAGCGGGCCAGGCTGGAGAACGTCAATGAAGCCTTCGAATCGATGAAGAAAGGCGAGGTCGCGCGCACCGTCCTGATGTTCGACTAAATCGCGGCTGCGCTTCACGATTTACGCGCCAGGGCTTATCAAGCCCTGGCGCGTTTTTTTCGGGTCGCCAACGATGCGGTTATTCCCGCTCCCAAATCCGCCATTGCGGCCCCGGCTCGATTGGTTTCCAGCCGTGGCTGAGATAATCCGGCGCGGGCCGCGCGACCGGAATCGCGACAAACCGTACGTCAAACCGCCGAATTTCCGCGTCGAGATCGGTTCCGGTTTGCGCATAGGCCCGCATCATCCCGTTTTCCACTAAATCCGCCATTTGCCGATCGGCCGATTCCCCCCAGCCGTAGGACCGCGCGGCGGCAAGCGCTTTTTCGTGGAATTCGTTTTCGTTCAATCCCTCCAGGCGGGCATTGAGCGCGGTGCGCGTCTCCCAGTCCCGGTCGTTCAGAACCGCGCTAATGAACGCCGCATATCCGGCAAGCGGTCGCGTGCCGCTCACGATCGATTCGAATGCGCAGAATCCGGAATCGCCCGCAATCACGGCGCCGGCAGGAAACAGTCGCGGCTGGTTCGCCGAGGTCTGGGAAACAAATCGCAAGTAGCGATTTAACTCGAGTCGTGAATTGACGCCGCGTTCCACCTCGATCTTTCTGAGCGTCAATCCCGAAGAAACCTCGAGCAACATCACAACCGCCGCCAGCGTCGCCAACGCGGCTGGCCGCGCGCGCAAGCCGTAACGAACGATCTGCGCCGCCATCAGAATGATCAGACTCGACACGCCAACGCCCCAGACATAGCGCCAGTGCCCCGCCCGCAAATCCATTCCAGTAAAAATGTGATTATTTGACAGAGCGATGGCGGCGACAGCCACGCACCATAAGTAAAAGCCCTCGCGACGCGGCTTCCGCCAAATCCAAACAGCGATCAGTACGAGCAGGCCGAGGGCGATTTTAGGCAGCAGGAAAAAACCGAATCGAGGAACCGGCGCATAAACGCCAAGACGGCGCAGAGCATCCGGATTAAGTTGCGATTTAGTCAATAATTCCGCAACGATCGCAGGACCGCCGACCAGCAGAGCGAGGCCGAAAATCGCGGCGTATGAGTGACGATTCCTGCGATCGATGAGGCAGGCCAGAATCAACGCGCCCGCCGCGGCGGTCCAGTAATAGAACCAGACATAAAACAGCGCGCCGGTCGCGACGCCGGCGGCCAATAGCGCTTTGCTATTTTTCTCGCCTTCCACCGCAATGCTCACCAGCAGAATCTGCAGCAACAGAATCGGCAGCCCGACCGCGGGATCGATAACCCTCCACTGATTGAGCAAATCCTGGCCGTCGTAGAGCGTCGGCAAATGGCCAACGGCGGCCTGATAGGTCCGCAACGCCTGCAAAAAACCGGGTTGTGCGAGCGTAACGCCACAATCCGCCAGCATCAGAATCGTGCAGAAGGCGCTTGCCCACGGCGATCGCAGCCAGTGAAAAAAGAGGCAGAACAACATGAGCGGAACGGCGATTCCCGCCCAGATGCGCCAGATCAAATTAACGTCCAGCACCGGCAGGCCGAGCACGCGAGCCAACGCTACGGCGGGAACGAATTGCGCGCCTTGATAAATCGTCGCGGCGGCGGGCACGGTCACGTCGCTCAAGGAAAAGCCGCTACCGAAATAGGCCTGCGATGCGAGCTGAAGATAATACTGATTGTCTTTGTCGGCGACGTAAGCGACGGAACCAGTGCTATGGAACCAGAGAGCATAAGGAAGAAGTGAAAAGATCAGCCCGATCGCGGCGGCTGCGATCGCCGCCAATATGAGAGCTGTGAGGGAGCAAGAGACCGGCTCGGCCGTTTGCATTCCGACGCAAAACTCATCCGCGCGCCTTAGCCAGTCCCGAGCGGTCATCTCGAATGGTATTCGCGGTATCGGCGAACCGCGGTCAACCAAGATGAAAACAAGCCGGCCCCGTGCGGGGCCGGCTCTTTCATTGTTGGTGGCTTAAATCAGGAACGTCAGTTAATTGCGCTCGCGCGGCGGCTCAGCAGCGCGTTCACGTCGAACTTGAAGAACTTCGCGGCGTTAAGGCCCAAGATCTTCGCGCGCTGATCGTCCGTCAGATGGCCCATCTGGCGTTCGATCGCAGCGGCCGAATGCGGCCACGAACCTTCGTGATGCGGATAGTCGTTGGCCCACATGAAGTTGTCGACCAGGTTGTACTTCACCGCCAAATCGAGACCGACGCGATCTTCCTGGAACGTGCAGGCGCCATTGCTGCGGAAATATTCGCTGGGCAGTTTCGGCAGTTTCGGAAACGCCCACATATGATGTTTTCGGTAAGCCTCGTCCATCGCGTCGAGCGCCCACGGCACCCAGCCGATGCCGCATTCGATCGCGGCGAAACGGATTTTCGGAAACCGCTCGATCACGCCCGACGCGCATAGGTTCGCGATCGGCTCGATCGTCGGCGAAAGCGAATGCGAAACGTAATTGATCACCGCGCCGCCGTCTTTCCGGGCCGCGCGCGGGTCGCGTCCGGTCGAAATATGGAAAGTGATCGGCAGGTCGCAATCCTGAATCGCCGCCCACATCGGGTCGTAGATCGGCAGGTTATAATTCGGATGGCGCGCATCGTAATTGCCGAAAATCGGTTTGCAGGGCAGTGAAATTCCGCGGAAGCCGATCTTCGCGACGCGTTTGATTTCCGCGATCGCGAGATTAACGTCGGCGGTCATGATCGCGGCCATCGGCGACATGAATTCGTTGTACGGTCCGAAGGTCTCCCACGCCCAATCGTTCCAGACCTTGCACTGCGCGGCGCCGAATTCGGCGTCCTGCGTCGCCCACATCAGCAAGCCCTTGTTGGGGAAAATGATCTCGGCGTCGATTCCGTCCAGCGCATGATCCTTGATGCGCTCGGCCACGGTATAGCCGGTCTTGTTGCGCAGCGCGTCTTCACCCTCGAATTTGAACGCGTGTTCGGGCGCGCGCGAGCGCTGCCATCCCTCCGAGACCATCCACTTGACGCCCTTCTCATCGACCTCAATATGCGGCAGGCGCTTGCGATACTTTTCGTCCATCCGCTCCTGCCACAGGCCGGAAGGCTCGTTGCAGTGGCAGTCGGTGGAGATCATCAGGTATTTGTGCGGGTCGCCGGGGCGCGCCGTGCGCGTCCATCCCTGATGGCCGGGGGTTTCAAGACGCCATTGATTGTTGACGTCGACAGTCTGACTGGTTTCCTCGATCATCGCTTCCTCCGTCATAAGCGTGGCTGAATCGTAGGATCCGATAAAATTATCTATTCAAGACTATTCAGCGTTCCGCGCCGTGTCCAGCGAAGATTGCGCTGGCGAATTTCGGCATGGAATGCGAACGGCGCCGCCCAGACGCGAGCAGCCAGCCATACGCGGCGTTCAGATCAGGCCGGCCGTCTTCATCGCGGCGCGCAGTTTTTCGGCCGCCGGCGGCGTCATCGGCACTAGCGGCATCCGGACCTCGTTCGAGCATTTGCCCATCAACGCGCACGCCTGCTTGATCGGGATCGGATTCGTTTCGATGAACAATGCGCGCATCAGCGGCAGCATTCGGAAATGCAGATCTCGGGCGCGGGCGAAATCTCCTTCGAGGCCCGCCGCCGCCAGCTCGTGCATCTCGCGCGGCATGATATTCGTGATCACCGAAATCACGCCCTTGGCGCCCATCGCCATCAGCGGCAGGGTCAACGAATCGTCGCCGGCGAGCATCGTCAGCCGTTCGCCGCACAGCTTCAGGATGTCCGAGCACTGGTCCATCGAGCCTGACGCTTCCTTGATGCCGACAACATTGCGGATGTCGCACATGCGGGCGAAGGTCTCGGGCGCGATATTCGAGCCGGTGCGTCCGGGGATGTTGTAAACGATCAGCGGGAGATCGACCGCCGACGCGATCGCCTTGTAATGGCGATAGATGCCGTCCTGGGTGGGCTTGTTGTAGTACGGCGAGATCAAAAGCGCGCCGTCGGCGCCGGCCTCGCGCGCGTAGGTGGTCAGCCGAATCGCCTCGGCCGTCGAATTCGAACCGGTGCCGGCGACCACCGGCACGCGCCGGCGCGCCTGGTCGATGACGACCTTGATTACCTGCTCATGTTCGGCGTGGCTGAGCGTCGCCGATTCTCCGGTCGAACCGCACGGCACCAGTCCGTCGATGCCCGACTGGATTTGCCATTCGACCAGTTCGCGCAGAGCTTTTTCATCGATCGCGCCGTCGCGAAACGGCGTGACCAGAGCCGAAAATGCGCCGTGAAACATGCCGACTACCTCCCGCCGGGTACGGCCGGAATCAATTCGGCGTCGTCGAGTTCAATCTCGCCGCGGAAAACCTCGACCGCTTCGCCAGTCATGAAGACGTGGTTCGCGCCAACGCCGCTTTCGCGCCATTCGATTTCCAGCGGTCCGCCGCGCAGTTCGACCGTCGCGCGCCGCGCGGATCGTCCGGTCAGGACGGAAGCGACCAGCGCCGCGCACGCGCCCGTGCCGCAAGCGAGCGTTTCGCCCGACCCGCGCTCCCATACGCGCATCCGCAGGCGATCGCGCGCGACCGGCAGGATGAATTCGGTGTTGACGCGCCGCGGAAAAAATGGATGGCGCTCGAACTGTGAGCCCAAGCGGGCGAATTCCACATCGTCGAGCGCGAAAATTCCTTCGTCCGCGACAAACGTCACGCAATGCGGATTGCCCATCGAGACCGCGGTGATGCGGTATTCGCGGCCCGCGACCTCAAGCGGAAAATCGATTATGCGGCCGTCGCGCGCGACGGGAATCTCGCGCCCCTCGAGAATCGGCTCGCCCATATCGACGGTCGCGGCGACGGCGCGGCCGTCAACCGTCTTGAGCACGATCGTCCTGGCGCCGCAATCGGTATCGACGACCAGCGGATTCTTTCGGCCGCCCGAAAGCTCGTATTGCAGGCGGGCGACGCAGCGGATCGCGTTACCGCACATCTCGCCGCGGCTGCCGTCGGCGTTGTACATCTCCATCCGCACGTCGGCGTGCGCGGACGGACAAAGCAGGATAAGCCCGTCGCCGCCGATTCCGAAATGCCGGTCCGACAATCGCTTCGCCAGCGCGCCCGGATCGGCCGGCCGCAGGGCGTCGGCCGCGACATAGATGTAGTCGTTGCCGCATCCGTGCATCTTGACGAACGCCAGCTTACTCATCGGGACCGCCCCGGAACGTGACCAGATGTTCGTTGCGGACAATGTCGTCGAAACTGTCGCGATCGCGGATCACATGAGCGTAATCGCCCTCGACCAGGACCTCCGCCGCGCGCGGACGGCTGTTGTAGTTCGACGCCATCACGAACCCGTAAGCGCCCGCGCTCATCACCGCCAGCAAATCGCCGGATTCGACGGCGGGCAGTTCGCGTTCGCGGGCGAAGAAATCGCCGCTTTCACAGACCGGTCCGACCACGTCGGCGACCAATCGCGCGCCGCCCTTGCGCGGCGAGACCGGCGCGATTTCATGATACGCCTCGTACAACACCGGCCGGATCAGATCGTTCATCGCGCCGTCCACCACGATAAAGCGCTTGACGTCGGTCTCCTTGACGTAGAGCACCCTGGTCAGAAAGACGCCGGCATTGCCGACCAGCACCCGGCCCGGCTCGATAATGATCTTCAGGCCGATATTCTTGAGCGGCCCCAGCAGCGCGCGCGCATAATCCGCGGGCGACGGCGGCTGCTCCTGATACGGAATTCCCAGCCCGCCGCCCAAATCGAGATATTTGAGCGAAATTCCAGCTTCACGCAGTTCGGCGACGATTTTTGCGGTCTTCCGGCCAGCCTCCGCGAAGGGGTCGGTCTCGGTGATCTGCGAGCCGATATGCGTGCTCAATCCCGCCAGCTCCAGATTCGGCAGCGTGCGCGCCTCGGCGTAATATTCGTGCACTTGCGAAAGCGGAACGCCGAATTTGCTGTCGCGATGGCCGGTGGAGATGTGCGGATGGGTTCCTGGATCGAGATCGGGATTCACGCGCAGGCTGACCGGCGCCTTGAGCTTCATCCGCGTCGCGATCATGGAAATACGATGCAGCTCCGGGCGCGACTCGACGTTGATCATCAGGATTTTCGCCTTGAGCGCCGCCTCGATCTCCTCGTCGGTTTTGCCGACGCCCGAAAAGACGATTTTGCCGGCATCCGCGCCCGCCTTCAGGCATCGCATCAACTCGCCCACTGAAACGATATCGAAGCCCGCGCCCATCTCGTTGAACAGCTTGAGCACGCTCAGGTTCGACAACGCCTTCATCGCGAAACAGATCAGGCTGTCCGTGCCCTTGAAGGCGTCGGCCAGAACCCGGTAATGGCGCCGCAAAGTGCGCGCGCTATAGACGTAGAGCGGAGTGCCAAGGCGCGCCGCAAGGTCGCTCAGCGAAACGTCTTCGGCATAAAGTTGGTTGTCGCGATAGGTGAAATAATTCATTTCATTCGGCGCGGCCGGCAGTTCCGCCCTAAACCGCGGTAGACGACGTTTTTATCATACGCCGAGCCTTCCCCGAAACGCGCGCCCGGCTCGATTGCCGCATCGGGGGCATTTCGGTAGTGATGAATCCGGCGCGGGCGCGTTCTAACGGTTTTGGTCTTTAAGATGCATCCGAAGCGGCTGGCGCAGCGCGATTGGAGCGTATCGAATACCGCCTGAACACGCACACGGCGGGGCGACGTGATGTTACTCGATTGGATTTACAGCAATCCGACCTGGTTATGGGGATCGATTCTCGTTGCATTGTTCGTCAGCGCGGCGTGCGCCGGCCTCCTCGTGTTCGACCGGCTGGTGCATATCGAGGTGCGCCGCACTCATAACGAACTTGCCGGCTTCACGATCGCGGTAATCAGCGTCACGTATGCCGTTTTGCTCGCGTTTATCGCGATCGCGACGTGGGAATCTTTCACCAACGCGGAGCTGATCGTCGATCGCGAGGCGGATTACGTCGGCAGCATCTATCGCGACACGCAGGGCCTGCCCCCAGATATGGGCCGTGCGATCCGCGCCGATATGCGCGAATACGTGCGCATGGTGGTCGATGAAGAATGGCCGACGCAGCAACTCGGAAAGACTCCCTCGCAGGCGTGGGAGCCGCTGCGCAAAGTGCATACGGCGATCGTCACGATGCAGCCGGCGACCCGCGGCGAAGCGGTGATTCAGGCCGAGCTGTTGAAGACGCTTAACGATCTCTATCGGGCGCGCGCCAGCCGCCTGGCCGCCGTGACCGGCCATATTCCGAGCGTGATTTGGTGGATTATCCTGATCGGCGGCGGCATCACCACCGGATACACCTATCTGTTCGGTTTTCACGACTTCCGGATGCATCTGACGATGACGGCCGCGGTCTCGACATCGCTGGCGCTGGTGATCGTGTTGATTATCGCACTCGACTGGCCGTTTCGCGGCGCTGTCAGCATCTCGCCCGACGCTTTCATCAAAACGCAGCAATCGTGGCGGGATTTGCCCTTTGCAAAGGGCAATTAGCCAACCCCGCCGAGCGCCGCAAGCGCAGGGGCGCGCGCCCGCCGCGCGGATTTCACGGAACCATGTTGAAGTCGTTCAGCACCAGCACAGTCAGGAATGGAAGTTCGGTCGTATGGTCGATCGGTCCCGCACTGCCAAGCGGAGCGGCCAGAAAGTCGTCATTTGGAACCAACGTCTCCGCATACGGTCCATGCGGACGTTGTTTTATGAAGTACGCGTACGCGACGTCGGAATTCTTGCGCGTCACCACCGAATCCTGCTCCAGCGACACGAGATCAAGCGGAAACTGCGGCACAAACTTATAGGTATCGGCGCGTACAAGTTGGCTGTAAAGCGGATTCGTCCGGTCGCGCTGCATCAGCTGCTGCGCGTAGGTATCCGTCAACAGCGGCGTAACAGCGTTGTTAGTGATGCTCCATCCGGTCTGTTGGGCGAGCGCGAAGGTCAAAAACGCCACTTGGCTGTCGTAACCCGGAGACTGCGGCGCGGTGAAGTAAAGCCCATCGAGATTGTTGGACGGGCCGCATGGCGAATTCGACGGACAATTATAGAAGTTCGCCGCCAGAATGTCGGTTGGCGCGATGCCCGAATAATTCGCGAAACTGAGCACCAGATAGGCGCTCAGGTAGGGCTTGCTGAGCGCGGAAACCGTGGGATTCAGAGAATACCAGTTGTTGTTTGTCGTGGAGATATTGTCGAACAAGTACGACACCCCCGTACCCGAAAGATCGAAGAAGCCCGACATCGGCGCGTCGGCACGCAGCGACAATCCAAGCGTCAAACCATATGCCGGATTGCTCTGCATCAGATGCGCCGCTTCGAGGGCATACGCCCCGCCCTCCGAATAGCCGGTGATAAACAGCGGCAGACGGCCCATAACCTGATAATTCTGCGCCAGGTACGTGCGCGCCGCCTTGAGCATCGCCAGACCACACTGCGCGTTTTCGCGCGGATAAACGACGTAAGGATGGACATGCGATACGTCGTCGCCCAAACCAATATAGTCGGGCATCACCACTACGTATCCTTGCGACGCCCACAGCGCGGCGAGCAGGATGCCGTCGGTGTAACTCGATACGTTCGTCGTCGCCGTGAAGTTCGACGGCACGTTGGTGCGCTGCACGGTTGTGCCGTGAAAATAGAGAATCACGCCTTTCAGTTGATCAGGCGAAAGCTCGGGAATGGCGATTCCGCCGGAGACGGTGACCGCCGCATGATCGACATTGATCGCGCCGTAATCGATCTTGACGGCGTCGACATCGGCAATGCCAAGGGGATTGTTGGCGATCGGATCGGAGCTGAGATCGAAGTTGCCGAACTGCGGCGTATTAAGATCGGCGATATTGGTCGCGCAATCCGTCTGGTTCAGGCCGGCGCAAATCAAATTGTTGTAGAAAGTGTCGAGGCCGGTCGTCGAATTCGACGAAGCGGTTGGATAAGTCGTAACCAGTTCGGAGTTGATTAGTCGGCCTTCGCCTTTCGCGCCATTGAACGGCGACGAAGTCGCCGCCGACGTTGGACCGGGGGAATCGGCGCCGCAGGCCGCCAGCGCAAACGTCATCGCCGCCAGCATCAGCGAAAAGGCGAGTCTTTTTGTCAGGTTTGCGCGCGGAACTTCAAATTTCATGGTCACTCCTCCACTACTCACGGGCGCGACATCCCTATCGAGGGCATTGCGCGAACGGCGCTTTCGCCGGACGCACGCCAACGCGACGCCGCGCCGTCAATTGGAGGCGCGACGAATTGCGCTGACAAATTTCCAGGCGATCAGATGAATTTCTTCGCGAACCCGCAGGCGATCCAGACCGGCCCCCCGTTCTTTCAATCCAATTGGCGCGGCTATTGTTTATACGCGCCGCCAAGCTTATCAACCGCAAATTATTCATTCATTCGCGGCGACGTATGACATTTAGACGAATTACTATTCGCTCGCAAGAATGGATGGCGCTGAACGTGCTCAACCGCGTTCGTACGCCCCGGCAGGCAATCGAAAAGCGGACGCCGCGCGGAGATTTCGCCAATCTCCAACGCGGCGCCTGACAGTGATGCGTGATTTGGGCTGCTTAGAAACTATTCAGCAACCTGGGACGACGGCTGTGAATTGGACGACCCGGACCCGGCCGCCTGCGCCCGCGCCTGCTGGAAATAGCCATGGACCTGCTTATGGGTATTTTCGAGTTCGGTCAAAAGCTGGGCCGCGGCGGCGCGCTGCGAACTGTTCATTAGCGCGGCGACCTGTTGCGCAACGCTGATCTTCTCTTCCATCAGCGTTTTCTGCGCCGTTTCGAGATTCTGTTCGGCTGTCGTTACGTCTCCGCCGGAAATCAGCGCTTGCGCCAACGCTTCGCGCGAGGTGCGGACATTCTGGAAATCGGCCTTCAAAGTCGGGCGCGCGGTTTGGAAGATTTGCTTCACCTGCGCCTTTTGATCGGGCTGAAGCACCGTCCAGACCGCTTTCATGCCGGGCGTCCGAAAGCCGTGATGACCGGGATATGCGAACGCCGCCGTGGCGCAAATTCCGAACGCGAGCGCCGCTCCCGCAACTGCCGATAACGCTTTGAACTGCATACAAACCTCCTACGATAGCGAACCCCAAGGGTTCCAATGGCGCGCTTGGTCCGCGCTCGTTTTTTTCGGAACCCTATCCGCTTCTCGTAAGATCAGACGATTGGCCGAGCCGGCCGGTTATCAGCGGCGCGCGCGTGCGCTGTCAGTTGGTCGGCAGTGGGGATGGCTTCGGCAGCTTGAAATTTTCAGGATTGGGCGGGGACGGCGGAGGTTTGCGAATAAAATCAACCTCGTTCGAAGGCAGGCTGCGATATCCGTCGCGAGTTTCGGAGATCACGACATAACGATAGCGCTCGCCGATTTTGGTTTCGTTGTCGAGATAGCTGAATTGATGTTGCAACTGGAAGCGCTGCTGATCGGTAACGGGAATTTCGACCAGCGCCTTCATCTGCCCATCGCCTTCGCCGCGCAGAATCACAAAGTCGTTGAGATCGCGCATCACGTGTCCGCCGGCGTAACGGGTCGGGCGTCCCCAGGTCAGATTGATTCCGCCGGCCGCGGCGCTGGCGCGCAGATTGAGGATACGCTGCGGACGCGCCATCTCCGGCGGCAGCGGCGCGCTCTTTACGCCGCATCCGGCAAGGGCGGCGGCGATCGCCAACGCCAACATCGATTTGCGGAAAATTCCGGCCGTCATCGCGATCGCTTCCTCGCGCGTCTCTTTTCCAGCGCGGCGGCGAGCCGCGCGATTCGCGCGCGCACCGTGCCTGGCGCGGGACCGCCCGGCAGGGCGCGCGCCGCGACCGAACCAGCGGCGGGTCGGTCGCGTCCCCCGGTGCGTTCGGACCGAATTTCGCCGAGTATTGGCGCAGTTCGCCAAGCGTCAAATCTTCCAGCGCTTTGCCGGCCGCTGCGGTCTCGCGCACCAACGCGCCGATCGCTTCGTGCGCCTCGCGAAAAGGCACGCCGCGCGCGACCAGGTATTCCGCCAGATCCGTCGCGAGCGCGAAGCCGCCGGCCGCCGCGCGCATCACGGGCGCCTTGATGCCCAGCCGCGGCCAGAATTTCGCCAGCAAATCGAGCGCCGGCTTGAGCGTATCGAGCGCGTCGAAAACCCGTTCCTTGTCTTCCTGCAAATCGGAATTGTAGGCGAGCTGCAATCCTTTCAGCGTGGCCAGAAGCGCCGTCAGATCGCCAATCACGCGGCCGCTCTTGCCGCGAATCAGTTCGAGCAGGTCGGGATTCTTCTTCTGCGGCATCATCGAGCTGCCGGTCGAAAATTCGTCGGGCAGTTCGGCAAAGCCGAATTCGGCGCTGGTCCAGAGGATGATCTCCTCGGCCATCCGCGACAGATGCACCGCCAGCAGCGCGCCGGCGGCCAGAAAATCGACCGCAAAATCGCGATCCGAAACCGCGTCGATGCTGTTCTCGGCGATGCGCGCGAAGCCCAGCTCCCGCGCGACCATCGCGCGATCGATCGGCAGCGTCGTGCCGGCGAGCGCGCCGGCTCCAAGCGGCATCACGTCGGCGCGGGCGCGCGCCTGCGCGAACCGCTCGTCGTCCCGCTCGAACATCGCTACGTAGGCAAGCAGATGATGGGCCAGCGTCACCGGCTGGGCGCGTTGCAGATGAGTATAGCCGGGCATCACTGTTTCGAGGTGGTCGCCGGCGACGCCAAGCAGGGCCGCCCGCAGGCCGCCAAGCAGCGCGCGGAGCGCGTCGATTTCCTCGCGCAGAAAAAGCCGGAGGTCGAGCGCCACCTGGTCGTTGCGCGAACGCGCGGTATGCAGCTTGCGGCCGGGCGCGCCAATCAGCTCTGTCAGCCGCCGCTCGATCGCGAGATGGATATCTTCGTCAGCGACGACGAAACGGAAATCGCCGGATTCGATTTCGGTCCGGATCCGCTCGAGCCCTGCAACAATCGCGCGCGCCTCCGACGGTTTGAGCAATCCGACTTTCGCCAGCATCCGGGCATGCGCGATCGAACCGCGGATGTCATGCGCATACAGGCGCCGATCGAACGGCAGCGACGCGGTGAACGCTTCGACCTCCGGGATGCGCTGACGTTTGAACCGGCCGCGAATCAAGTTCGCGGGGTCCGCTGGCGTACGGGATTTTTCGGTAGGTCGGCGCCGGCTCATCGGTGACGAAATGAAGTTGCCCGAAGCCCGGCGCGCCCACAAGCGGGCGAATGCGAATTCACGCGCGCGGACTCATCGCGGGGGGCTCGACCGGCACAGGCATCCGCGCGCCGCGCAACTTGTCGCGCCATTGGGATGGGTGACGTGGACGTCCATCTTGTGGCCGCACTTTTGGCATTCTCCCGAACGCACGCGCGGAACGAGCTTGGGCGTCGGGCGCGGCGGCTTGAATTGGATTACCTTGCCCATGGCCGGTTCGATCCGTGACGACGCGCGGCTCCTAAGAATCGCGGCGGCGATTCGCCTCCAGTCGCGCCAATGCCTTAAGACGCAGCGCGCCGAGGCGAATAAAACCCTCCGCATCGGCCTGATTGTAACCGCCCGCTTCCTCGAAGCTCGCGATCGCGGGATCGTAAAGCGAATTTGGCGATTTGCGGCCGGCAATCCATACGCCGCCCTTGAACAACTTAAGGCGCGCCACGCCGCTCACGTTCTGTTGCCCCTCGTCGATCAAGGCTTGCAGAGCCTCACGCTCCGGCGCGAACCAATGACCGTTATAGACCATCTCGGCATATCGCGGCGCCAGGCTATCCCGAAGATGCATCACTTCGCGATCCAGCGTCAGTTGTTCGACCGCGCGATGGCCATGCATCAGCATCGTCACGCCGGGACTCTCATAAACACCGCGCGACTTGATGCCGACGTAACGGTTTTCGACCAGATCGACCCGGCCAATACCGTGTCGTCCACCGATCTGGTTCGCGCGTTCGATAATCGCGGCCGGACCAAGCCGTTCGCCGGCGATCGCGACCGGATTGCCGCCGGCGTACTCGATTTCGACATATTCGGGCGCGGCGGGGGCGTTTTCGGGCGCTACGGTCAGGCGAAACATGTCTTCGTACGGCTCCCGCCAAGGGTCTTCCAGGATTCCGCCTTCGTAACTGATATGCACAAGGTTGCGATCCATCGAATACGGCTTTTCCGCGGTAACGGGCACCGGAATTCGCTTTTCGCTTGCATAAGCGAGCATATCCGCGCGGCCTTTGAACGGCCAGTCGGGATTCCGCCACGGCGCGATCACTTTCAGTTCCGGGCCAAGGCGCGCAAATGTAAGCTCGAAGCGCACCTGATCGTTGCCCTTACCCGTGGCGCCATGAGCGACCGCGTCCGCGCCCTCGCGGCGCGCGATTTCGACCTGCTTGCGCGCGATTACCGGCCGCGCGATCGACGTGCCAAGCAGGTAATACCCTTCGTAAACCGCGTTCGCTCGCATCATCGGAAAGACAAACTCGCGGGCGAACTCTTCGCGCAGATCTTCGATATAAAGCTTGCTCGCGCCGGTGCCGAGCGCTTTGGCCTCAAGCCCTTCGGTTTCGTCGCCCTGGCCGACGTCGGCGCAGTAGGCGACGACTTCGCATCCGTAAAAATCCTTTATCCATCGCAGGATTACGGAGGTGTCGAGACCGCCCGAATAGGCCAGAACCACTTTGCGGATCGCTTGTTTGGACATGAAATAGATCTTCTACAAATTATCGCTCGCGACCGGCCCCTGATGAGCAAGAATTTCCGGGCGCAACAGCCAGACCATCACGGCCTTCTGCGCATGCAGCCGATTTTCGGCCTGGTCGAGAACCACCGATTGCGGTCCGTCGATCACCTCGTCCGTAATTTCCTCGCCGCGATGCGCGGGCAGGCAATGCATTACGATCGCCTCCGGCCGCGCATGCTTCATCAGAACGCGATTAACCTGAAATTCCTTGAAGTCGCGCCGGCGCCGGGCGGCTTCGCGCTCCTGACCCATCGAGGTCCACGTATCCGTATATACCACGTCGGCGTCGCGGACGGCGGCGATCGGATCATGCGTCAGCAATCCGCCGCGCAAATCGCGCAGGCGGTTACGGAACTCTTTTCCAGGCTCGTAGCCGGCCGGACAGGCCAGGCGCAGTTCGAACCGGGCGATGGCGGCGGCCTCGATCCAGCTGTTCGCGAGATTGAAACCGTCGCCGACGAACGCGACTTTCAGATCGTGCAACGCGCCGAAGCGTTCGCGCAGCGTCAATAAATCCGCCAAAAGCTGGCATGGATGCAGCAAATCGGTAAGACCGTTGATAACCGGCACGGCCGCTTCGCGCGCCAGTTCGATGCAGGTGGCGTGGGCGAAGGTGCGAATCATGATTAGATCGACCCAACGCGAAAGATTGCGCGCGACGTCCTTGGCCGATTCCCGCTCGCCGATTCCGATATCCTGCGGCGCCAGATAGATCGCGTGGCCGCCCAATTGCGCCATCCCGGTTTCAAATGTAATCCGCGTGCGCAACGACGGCTTCTGGAAAATCATCGCGAGCGTGCGCCCGCGCAGATACGGATGTTCGAGGCCGCTTTTAAGCTCCGCCTTCAGACGCGCCGCCAGGCGGAGCAGCCCGTCGAGTTCGCCCGCCGAGAGCGCGCCCAAGTCCAGGAAGTCGCGTTTTCTCGCGAGGGTTCCCGCGCGCGCCGGCAAAGCTTCGCGTTGGTTTTGAGTCGCTTGCGCCACGTCAGGCATCCACCCCCGTATGCGATTCAGGGCGCATCACGCCGCGTCCGCCGCCTTGCGCAGCGCGCGCTCGATAATTTCGAGTCCAGCGTCGGCCTCCTCGCGCGTAAGATTAAGCGGCGGCAGCAGGCGCAGCACAGTATCGGCCGTACCGTTGACGAGCAGCTTGTCGGCGAGGCAGTCATCCACCACGGCTTTCGCCGGATGGCTCAGCACCACGCCGATGATCATCCCCTGACCGCGCACTTCCCGGACATTGCGGCAGCCTTTGGCGATTTCACGCAGACGATCGGCAAGATAGCCCCCGACCTCGGCGGCGTTGGCGATCACTCGATCCTGCTCGAGCGCGTCGATTACGGCAAGCGCGGCGGCGCATGCGATCGGGTTTCCGCCGAAAGTCGAACCATGCGTGCCGGGCGTCATCACCGATGCGATTTCCGCCCGCGCGACCATCGCGCCGATCGGCAGTCCGCCGCCAAGCGCCTTGGCCAGCGTGATGATGTCCGGTTTGACGCCGGCCTGCTGGTAGCCGAACATCTTGCCCGTCCGGCCCATTCCGACCTGGACTTCGTCGACAATCAGCAAAATCCCGGCCCGATCGCAGAGGTCGCGCAACCGTCCCAGATAGTCTGGCGCGGGCGTGACCACGCCGCCTTCGCCCTGAATCGGCTCGACCATGACGGCCGCCGTCTGGGGCGTAAGCGCCCGCTCGACCGCCGCAACGTCATTGTAGGGCACGAGCTTGAAACCGGGAACGAGCGGCTGGAACCCCTGATGGTACTTCTCCTGACCCGTCGCGCTGAGCGTGCCGAGCGTGCGGCCATGAAAAGAACCCAGCGTTGCGATAATTTCGAAGCGGCCCGAGCCGTGGCCCCATCGCCGCGCGACTTTGATCGCGGCCTCATTCGCTTCCGCGCCGGAGTTGGCGAAAAAAACCCGCCCGTCGCCGAACAGCGTCGCAAGCTTCTCCGCCAGCCGCGCCATCGGCTCGGTATGGAAAACGTTCGAGACGTGGGTCAGCTTGTCGGCCTGTTCCTTGATCGCGCGGACGACCCGCGGATGGCCATGGCCGAGGCTGGTCACCGCAAGGCCGCAGAAAAAATCGAGGTAGCGGTTGCCGTCGGCGTCGTAAAGATAGGCGCCGTGGCCGCGCACGAACGCGAGCGGCGTGCAGCCGTAGGTATTGACGAGGTGGCGATGGGCCAAATCGACAATTTCCACGTTATTCATCGCAGTTCCTTTCACTCAGCCGACGACGTTCCCCGGTCGGAACGACAAACCTGCGCCGCCGCCGCATGATCGTCAAGTCGCCGACGCTTTAGCAAACCCGCCGATTCGTCAGCGTGCCGCGGCCGTCCGGCGGGCGCGCGATATTTTGGCCGAACCCGTCCGCGCCAGAACCTCGGTGCCGATGCCGGCGTCCGTGAATATCTCCAGCAGGACGGCGTGACGCAATCGCCCGTCGATCACGTGGGCGCGGCTGGCGCCTGCGGCGAGAGCCTTGAGACAACACTCGACCTTGGGAATCATCCCCTCGCCGATCGAGCCGTCGGCGATCATCCGGCGGGCGCGCGCCGCTTCGAGCGACGGAATGAGCGCGCCTTTGGCGTCCTTCACGCCTTCGACGTCGGTCAGCAGAATCAGCTTTTCGGCCGCGAGCGCGCCGGCGATTTCGCCGGCCGCAACGTCGGCGTTGATATTGTAGGTTTCGCCGTCACGGCCGTGGCCGACCGGCGCGATCACCGGAATAAAGCCGGCTTCGCGCAGAGTCGCCAGCACGGCGGGATTGATCTCGGCGATTTCTCCGACCAGGCCGACATCGACGTTGGCCGCGCGGCCGGCGCCGTCCTTGACGACCATCTTGAGCTTGCGCGCGATCAGCAGATCGCCGTCCTTGCCAGAAATGCCGACGGCGCGGCCGCCCTTGCGCGAAATCAGCGCGACAATCTCCTTATTGATCTTCTGCAGCACCATCTCGGCCGCGTCCATGGTCGCGGCGTCGGTCACGCGCATCCCGCGCACGAAATTCGATTTCAGGCCGAGCTTGCCGATCAACTCGGTGATTTGCGGACCGCCGCCGTGAACGACGACGACGTTGATCCCGACCGCCTGCAGCAGGATTACGTCTTCAGCGAAGCCGGCGCGCAGCTCCGGCGTGAGCATCGCGTGCCCGCCGTACTTGATGACGAAGGTCTTGCCGCGAAAACGCTGGATATAGGGCAGCGCTTCGATCAGAACGCTGGCTTTGTCGATCAGATTTTGCACTGGTTTTTGAAGTCGCCGGTTCGGCGCCGGCCATTCCGGCCTGAATTGGCTGGAACCGCCGGAAGGTTGCCTCTCTAAAGGATGTATCGCGACAGGTCTTCGTTCTTCACGATCGGATCGAGCCGCTGATGCACATAGGCGTCATCGATCGAAATTTCGCGTCCGGCCATTTCCGGCGCGTCGAACGACAAGTCTTCAAGCAGCCGTTCGAGCACGGTATGGAGCCGGCGGGCGCCGATATTTTCCGAGCGCGCGTTCACCTGCGCGGCAATTTCGGCCAGCGCCGCGATCGCCTCGGCGGTAAATCCTATCCGCACCTTTTCCGTCGCCAGCAGCGCCGTATATTGCCGGGTAAGCGCGTTTTCGGGCTCGGTCAGGATGCGGATGAAGTCTTCCTTGGTCAGCGCGTTGAGCTCGACGCGGATTGGAAACCGCCCCTGGAACTCAGGAATCAGATCCGACGGCTTCGAGGTGTGAAAGGCGCCGGACGCGACGAAAAGAATGTGATCGGTGCGGACCACGCCATACTTGGTGTTGACGGTCGAACCCTCGACGATCGGCAGCAGGTCGCGCTGCACGCCTTCACGCGAAACGTCGGGGCCGTGCGCCGATTCGCGGCCGGCGATTTTGTCGATCTCGTCGATGAACACGATGCCAGACTGCTCGGCGCGCGCGATCGCCTCGCGCGTTACGTTGTCCATATCGACCAGGCGCGCGGATTCCTCCTGAGCGAGAATTTCGAGCGCTTCCGGCACTTTGACTTTGCGCCTGCGGCTCTTGCGCGGCATCATTTGGCTCAGCAGGTCCTTCATGCTCGCGCCCATCTCTTCCATCCCCTGGGGAGTGAGCACTTCTAGCATGGGCGTCGCCTGCTGCGTGACTTCGATTTCGACTTCGCGCTCGTTCAAATAGCCGTCGCGCAATAACCGGCGCAGCTTTTCGCGCGTTTCGTTGTGCGAATCGGACTCGGCCACGCGCAGCGCGCCTTCGGCGTCGACAGTCGCGGGCTTGCGGGTTTTGCCCGGCGAAGACGGGTAAAGGATATCGAGCAGGCGCTCCTCGGCGCTGTCGCGGGCCTTCACCGCGACGCGCTCGCGCTCTTCCTCGCGCACCATCTTGATCGAAATTTCGACCAGGTCGCGGATCATCGACTCGACGTCGCGGCCGACGTAGCCGACCTCGGTGTAGCGCGAGGCTTCGACCTTGACGAACGGCGCCTGAGCAAGTTTCGCCAGCCGCCGGGCGATTTCGGTTTTGCCGACGCCGGTCGGCCCGATCATCAGGATGTTCTTCGGCGCGATTTCGTCGCGCAGGTCGGGCGCCACGTTCTGCCGGCGCCATCGATTCCTGAGCGCGATCGCGACCGCGCGCTTGGCGTCATGCTGGCCGACGATATAGCGATCCAGCTCGGAGACGATTTCGCGCGGCGTCATTACATTCGGTGATCCCATCTCTCCAGCCATGGCGCGGCCGCGCGCAGGCGGCCGCGCCTACAATTCTTCGATAACAAATTGATCATTGGTGTACACGCAAATCTCCGCCGCAACGCGCATCGCGCTCTCCGCGATCGTCCGCGCGTCGAGCGCGCCTCCGTGGCGAATCAGGGCGCGCGCCGCGGCCAGCGCATAGTTCCCGCCCGAACCGATTGCGATCAGGCCGTCGTCCGGCTCGATCACGTCGCCCGCGCCGGTGATTAGCAGCGAGCTTTCGGCGTCGGCCACGATCAGCATCGCCTCCAGCCGGCGCAGAATCCTATCGGTCCGCCAATCTTTCGCCAATTCGACGGCGGCGCGCCGGAGATTGCCGTTCACCGACTGCAATTTGCTCTCGAATTTGTCGAACAGGGTCAGCGCGTCGGCGGTCGAGCCGGCGAATCCGGCCAGCACGGCGTTGTTGTGCAGGCGGCGGACCTTGCGCGCGCCACGCTTCATGATCGTCTGGCCGACGCTGACCTGTCCGTCGCCCGCCATCACCAGCTTGCCGCCGTGGCGCACGCAGAGAATCGTGGTGGCGCGCACCCGAACGTCGGGCGCGTCGGCGTCATGCGCGCGGATGGGCACGGCGGTAGACCTCCTGCAGATGTTTGACGCTGACGTGAGTATAGCGCTGGGTGGTGCTCAGGCTGGCGTGGCCCAACATCTCCTGAATCGCGCGCAGGTCGGCGCCCGCGTCGAGCAGGTGAGTGGCGAAACAATGGCGCAAACCATGCGGCGTGAGCGTGGAATCCAAGCCCGCGTCGCGCAGGCGGCGCCCGACCAGTTTTTGCACCCAACGCACGGACAATCGGCCGCCGCGCAAATTGGTGAAGACGGGGCTGTCAGGCGCCGCCGCGGCCGGCACGGCGGCGCGCCACGCCCGGATCGCATCGAGCGCGACTTCGCCGATCGGCGCGATCCGATCCTTGTTGCCTTTGCCCGCCCGCACCGTGACCATCCCGAGTTCTTCGTCGAGATCGCGCCAGCACAATCCAACCAGCTCGCTGACGCGGAGTCCGGCCGAATAAAGCGTTTCCAGAATCGCGCGGTCGCGCGCCGCCGCGGCGCCGGCGACGCTCTCCGGCGCCTCGATCAGGCGCGCGACATCCGCGGCGGGCATCACCTGCGGCAGCCGTTGGCCGACTTTGGGCGCGCGGATCGAACGGGCGGGATTATCGGCGCCGAGGTTCGTCTCGCGCCAGCGGAAATAAGCCTTGATCGCAAACAGGCGGCGCTGGGTGGTGGCGCGGCTCGCGTGCTTCATGGTTTCGGCAAGATAGGCGCGCACATGGTCGGCCGAAATCAGCCCGGGCGACACGTCGCGCCGCTCTTCGCCGCATACGGACGGCGCGCGTTCCAGCAGGTAAAGGCGGAAATCCCGCAGGTCGCGCAGATAGCTTTTGACCGTGTTCGCCGCCGCCCGCGACGCCATTCCGAGCGCTTCGCCGAAGCGTTCAAGCTCGCGTTCCATCGGCGCCGCCGCCTCGCCCGTGCCCGTCATTCGGTTTATGCTATCAGCAGCTTCGGGCAGGCAAAAGGCGACGCCCGGACGCCCTGTGGCGATGACCTGTTTTCATTGCGGCCGCGCGATCGCGGTGGACGAGCGGGTGGGCTTTCGCGATCGATGTCCCGGATGCGACCGGCCGCAACACGCATGCCTCAACTGCGCGCATCACGACCCCGCATATCACAACCAGTGCCGCGAAACGCAGGCCGATCTGGTGGCGGACAAGGACCGCGCCAATTTCTGCGAGTATTTCCGGCCGCGCGCCGCAGCGCCGGCGCGCGGCGTCTCCAGAACGGACGACGCCCGCGCGCGGCTCGATGCGCTCTTCAAAAAGAAGTCCTGAAGCGATGGAACGCCAGCTAGCCGCTATCGTGCTTGCCGCCGGGAGGGGAACGCGGATGCGCTCGGAGCGCGCCAAGGTCTCCCGAGATCTGGGCCGCACGATACTGCGCGCTTGAACCGATCGCGAGCCTCGCCCCGCGGCCGATCGTGGTCGTCGTCGGCCATCAGGCCGAGGCCGTCGAAAGCGCGGCGCGCGCCGCCGTTCCGAACGCGGCGATCGCCATCGCGCGGCAGGCGGAACAGCGCGGCACCGGCGACGCCGCGCGCGCCGCGCTCGGCGCGATCGATCCCGAATTCGCGGGCGAGATCCTGATCGGGTACGGCGACACTCCATTGATCAAGGCGGAAACGCTGCGCGAATTCGTCCGCGCGCATCGCGCGTGCGACGCGGAGCTTTCGTTCATCAGCGCCGAAATGAAGGATCCGGGGGCGTACGGCCGCGTGACGCGCGACCCGTCCGGCGCGGTCGCGGCAATCGTCGAAGCGCGCGACGCGACTCCGGCGATTCTGGCGATTCGCGAGATCAATACCGGCGTCTATCTGGCGGACGCCCGCTTGCTGCGCGCGGCGATCGCGGAATTGCGCGCCGACAATGCGCAGCGCGAGTACTATTTGACCGATATCGTTGCGATCGCGCGCCGCCGCGGCGCGCGCGTCAACGCCTGGCGCGCGCCCGACGCGGCGGAATTCGCAGGCATCAATTCGCGCGAGGAGATGGCCCGCATGGAAGAGTCGCTTCGCCATGAAGTGAACCGCCGCCTGATGGCCGCGGGAGTGACGCTGATCGATCCGGCGACGGCGTATATCGCGCCGGAAGCGGAAATCGGCCGCGACACGATTATCGGCCCCAACGTGCAGATTCTGGGCCGCTCGCGAATCGGCGCGGGCGTGATAATCGAAGGCACGGCATGGCTTAACGGCGTCGCCGTCGGCGACCGATCGCATCTCAAGATTTGCGTGCGCGCCGAGCATTGCGAAATCGGCCCGGATTGCGAAATCGGCCCGTTCGCCAACCTGCGCGAAGGCACGGAACTCGAGGGCCGCAACCGAATCGGGAATTTCGTCGAAACCAAGAAGGCGCGCATCGGCAGCGGCACCAAGGCGAGCCATCTGAGCTACCTCGGCGACGCGATCATCGGACGCGAAACCAATATCGGATGCGGCGTGATCACGGTCAATTACGACGGCTACGACAAGCACGTCACCCGCATCGGCGATCGCTGCATGGTCGGATGCGACACGCAACTGGTCGCGCCGGTAACTGTTGGCGACGACGTTTATGTCGCGTCGGGCACGACGATTTTGCGCGACGTCGGCGCCGGCGCGCTCGTCGTCTCGCATCATCCGCAACGCGAAAAGCCCGGATGGACCGCGGGCTGGCGCGCGCGCCACGCCGGGCATCCGAAAGCGCTGAAGAACGGCGCGGGCGAATGATCGGCCGCGCCGGCAGATTCATCGCGAACGGAAGATTAAAATAGGGTCGCTATGTGCGGAATTATCGGATACGTCGGTTCGCGCGACGCCGCGCCGATCCTGATTGGCGGCCTCAGGCGGCTCGAATATCGCGGCTATGATTCCGCGGGCGTCGCCGCGCTCGACGGCGCCGGCCGGCTGGAAATCCGCCGCGCGGTCGGCAAGCTCGATAATTTGTGCGCGGCGCTGGAGCGCGCGCCCGTGCGCGGCCATATCGGGATCGGCCATACGCGATGGGCTACGCACGGCCGTCCGTCCGAAGAAAATGCGCATCCGCACAAAGCCGGTCCGGTCGCCGTAATCCATAACGGCATCATCGAGAACTACGTGGAGTTGCGCGCCGCCTTGCTCGCGCGCGGCCACAAACTCAGATCGGAAACCGACACCGAACTGATTTCCCATCTGATCGAGGAGCGGCTCAAGGCCGGCGACGATTTGACCGAAGCGGTGCGCGCGGCGGTGCGCGAGCTTAAAGGATCGTTCTCGATCGTCGCGTTGGCCGAAAGCGATCCGGGCCGGCTGGTCGCCGCCAAAACCGCGACGCCGCTGGTGCTCGGCTTTGGCGACGGCGAAAATTTCGTCGCCTCGGATATTCCCGCGTTGCTGGAGCACACCCGCCGCGCGCTCGTGATGGAGGACGGCGAGCTGGCCGAAATTTCCGCCGACGGAATCCGTCTGACCGCGTTTGACGGCGCGCCGATCGCGCGCGCGCCGCGAGTCGTCGAATGGGACGCCGTGGCCGCGACCAAGGGCGGTTATCGGCATTATCTCCGCAAGGAGATCGGCGAACAGCCGCAGGCGTGGATCGATACGCTGAGCGGCCGCGCCAGCGCGGGCGCGGCGGAGGTGCGCTTCGAGACGCCGATCCTGCCGCCGGCCGGTCCCGAGGCGATCGGGCGCATCGTGATGGTTTCGGCGGGCGCGTCGTGGATTTCCTCGTTGATCGGCAAATTCATGATCGAGGAGCTGGCCGGCATCCCGGCGGAGGTCGATTATTCGGCTGAATTCCGCTACCGCCGCCCGGCTATCGACGAGCGCACGCTGATCGTCGCCGTTTCGCAGTCCGGCGAAACCGCCGACACGCTCGCCGCGATGGAAGAGGGGCGCCGGCGCGGCGCATGGCTGCTCGCGCTCACCAACACGGTCGATTCGTCGATCGCGCGCAAGGCCGACGCCCAGCTCTACACGCGCTGCGGTCCCGAAATCAGCGTCACCACCACCAAGTGTTTCCTCACGCAAATCGAGGCCTTCTACCTCTTCGCGATTCATCTGGCGCAGGCCCTCGGCCGCATCGATTCGCGCGAGGCCGAGGAGTTGCTGCGGCCCGCGTTCGCGATTCCGCAGCAAATCGAGATGGCGATTTCGCGCGAGCGCCAAATCGAGAAGATCGCGCGCAAGTACGGCAAGGCGCGCGATTTCCTCTATCTCGGCCGCGGCGTCAACTATCCCGTCGCGCTCGAAGGCGCGCTCAAGTTGAAGGAAATTTCCTACATCCACGCCGAGGGCTACTCGGCCGGCGAAATGAAGCACGGGCCGATCGCGCTGATCGACGAGGAGATGCCGGTCGTCGTGATTATCCCGAACGACAACGTCTTCGAAAAAACGCTGTCGAATCTGAAAGAGGTCGAATCGCGCAACGGCCGGATTATCGCCGTCACCGATCGGCGCACGCCCGAACTCGAAGAAGTCGCATGGGAAATTATTGACGTCCCCGCGACGAACCGCTTCCTGATGCCGGCGTTGACCACCGTGCCCTTGCAACTGCTCGCCTATCATATCGCGGTCTATCGCGGCGCCGACGTCGATCAGCCGCGCAATCTCGCCAAATCCGTCACCGTCGAATAGCAGGCCGCGCAAGGGCGGCTTTGACGGCGGCGCCGAAATCGGCGTAAATCGCGAGGATAGGTCCGCCGCGGCGGCGTCAGTCCGGCCGCCGCGCTATCCAGGAGTTGGCCATGCCCGAAAATCCACCGCTCGCCGGAATCAAGGTCGTCGATTTCACCCGCTATCTCGCCGGACCCTTCTGCACTCAGATTCTCGGCGATTACGGCGCCGAGATTTTCAAAATCGAGCCGGTCGAAGGCGCGCGCGGCGAAATGGGCGACTACAGCGGCAAGGACACCTATTTCTTCCTGAGCACGAACCGCTCGAAAAAAAGCGTGCAGGTTTCGACCAAGACTCCCGAAGGGCGCGCCGTGTTGCAGCGGATGCTCGACAACGCCGACGTCGTCATCGACAATTTCCGCCCCGGCGTGATGGAGGCGCTCGGCTTCGGCTACGAGGCGCTCGCCGCGCGTAATCCGCGCATCATCGCCTGCTCGATCTCGGGCTTCGGCGCGAGCGGTCCGATGCGCGACTATCCCGGCTTCGACCAAATCGCGCAGGGCTTTTCGGGCCTGATGAGCGTGACGGGTACGAAGGAGAGCGGGCCGATGCGCGTCGGCATCGCGATCTGCGATCTGCTGGGCGGCATCTTCGCCGCGCAGGGAATATTGCTCGCGCTCGCAGCGCGCCATCGCACCGGCCGCGGCCAGAAGGTCGAAACCTCGCTGCTCGAGGCGATCGTCAGCATCCTGAGCTGGTCCGCCGGCATCTACTTCGACACCGGCAAAACGCCCGGGCCCGCCGGCAACCACCATCCGCTCTCCGCGCCGCACGGCGTCCATATGGCCGCCGATCGGCCCTTCAATATCTCATGCGGGAACGAAGCGATGTGGCGCACGTTCGTCAAGACGATCGGCCGGCCCGAACTCGCCGCCGATCCGCGCTTCGACAAACTCGGCCATCGCATCAAGCACCGCGACGCGCTCACCGCCGAAATCAACGCGGCGCTCAAGGACCATCCGGCGCAATACTGGATCGATCGCTTCAACGAAGCGGGCATCCCCGCCGGCCCGATTCTGACGATCGAGGAGATGTTCAATCATCCGCAGGCCGCCGCGCGCGAACTGCTTTTGCGGATGCCGCATCCGGCGCTCGGCGAAATCAAGACCACGGGACTCGCGGTCAAGCTGGGCGAAACGCCCGGCCGGCCGTCGCGCCCGCCGCTGGTCGGCGAGCATACGGCGGATGTCCTCGCAGCGCTCGGCTACACGCCCGAGGAACTCGATCACCTCCGCAAAATCAAAGCCGTCCGTTGAATT
Organism: bacterium; assembly: GCA_014896235.1. Lineage (GTDB taxonomy): Bacteria > Desulfobacterota > Binatia > Binatales > Binataceae > JADMIL01. The sequence goes on from JADBKU010000009.1 coordinate 144,397, forward strand.
CAGCGGAGACCTTTGCAAATGCTGATTCCCGATCTTGGATTATTCGCGGAGTGGCGTCCTCGATGAATCCGAAGCCCGGCCTATATCCCTCCGAACAGCCGCGTAATACCGATTCCAAGACTGAAATCGCTGTTTACAATGCGCTCAAGGAGAGCCTGCCGAGCGGATGGTATGCGTGGCATTCGCTCAGGCTTATGGACGACGATGGAACATTCGGCGAGGGCGATTTCGTAATTGCGAATCCGGATCGTGGACTGCTCGTGCTCGAAGTCAAGGGAGGCTCTATCGAACAGCGCGACGGACGATGGTTTCAGAACGGCGCGCCGATGAAGATCGACCCGCTCGCACAAGCTCATCGCTTCGTTAGAAAGTTGATTCATCGGTTGGAGTTGAGCGGATGCTATCCGCCGGCCTACGGAGTCGCGACGTGCTTTCCCGATACGGCATTCGAAACGCCGCCTGACCAGAGCGACCTTCGCGACACCACCATCGGCAAGAAAGAACTTGCCTGGCTGGAAAAAGCGTTGCCCGCTCTCTTCGACAAGGCGCTTCCAGCTTCACGGCGTCCGCGCGGGAAGTGGATCGAGCAGATTCACGGCCTTTGGGGCGACACGTGGATTCCCGCGCTCAGGCTCGGAACACGCAGCGAAATCGAAGATTCGGACCGCGTCAAGCTCGACGCCGAGCAGATGCGCATCCTGCAGATGATCGAGCGCAACACGAACCTGCTGATCCAAGGCGGCGCTGGAAGCGGCAAGACCCTCGTCGCGAGGGAGGCGGCTGTTAGGTTCGCAGCCAGTGGCGAACGGGTGCTGTTCCTTTGCTTCACGCGGGCCTTGGCCGAATGGTTGCGCGGGAGGTTCACGTCGGCGAATCTGCAAGTTTCCACGCTCGGACAGTACGCATTGGATCTCGTTCGATTGGTTGAACCGGGATTGAAGGAACCTACCGATATGTCGGGATGGCGCGAGTTGATTTTCCGGGCCGCCGCCGAAGCCGCGCCGCAAGTTTCCGGTACCTGGGACGCAGTTATTGTTGACGAAGCGCAGGATCTTGCCGAATTCGACTGGGAGCTGGTCTTCGAATTGGCGCGCAATAAACGTCTGTGGGTCTTTCATGATCCGGCACAGCACTTTTGGGATGACCGGCCGCTGCCAAAGCGTTTAACCGAGGCCAATTTCTTCAAGCTTGATTTGCCGCAGAACCATCGATGCGACCCGGCAATCATCGCGCTGGCCGACTGTTATCGCATCCCCGAAAATCTGAAACCCTCGAAACCCATCCTCCGCGAGGGAATCGCGAACGAGACTATCGGCGTCGTAGAGTGTCCAAGCGAGAGCTCGGTTCCTGATCGAATTGCCAACGAAATCGGCAAGCTGCGATCGGCCGGATTCGCGCCCGATAAAATCGCTATCATATCCGTGCGTGGTCAGACCGGCGCGCGCACATTCGGCATGGACCGAATTGGCGCTTATCGGCTCGTCAAAGCCGACGATCCGAACGCGACTCGCGAAATCGTCGACGACACTTTTCTCCGCTTCAAAGGGCTCGAACGACCCGCCGTGATCGTCACGGACCTGAATCTTATCGCCGATCGGCGTGAGAAGCGGATGTACATCGCAATTACCCGCGCGCTAAGTACGGTTCGGGTTGTCGCGCCTGCCGAAGCCATTCGCAGCGATCCGATTTTAGCCGCGCTCATGAGCTAGACCGTCGAGCAGGCGCGAATTTCGCCGATCCCGCGTCGGCGAATCCGTTCGAACAATCCGCCGGCCAATTCCTTGACGTTCGATTCGGGCCGCGCCAACGATCGATCATGGTCCGCAACGAAAGGAATCCGCGATGCCAACCCTTGAACTGACCGCCGAGGATGCGGAAGAACTGCGTTTCGTATTGGAGAACTATTTTGCGGAGCTGCGGATGGAGATCGAGCGCACCGAAAGCGGCGCGTTCCGCAGCAAGCTCAAAGACCGCGAAAATCTGATCAAGCGCCTGCTCGACGATCTCTCGCGTTGAAGAGATCTCTCGATCCGGCGAACCTCCGGGTGACCCGCTTTGCGCCTAATTCGCTGGGGAGCGGGCGGCGATCAGATCGTCGATCTCCGACTTCAGGCGCGGGAGCACGTCGTCATATTTGAAGTTGCCGAGCTTCTGCGCCTTGCGCTTCAGGTTGACCGTGGTCGGACCGCACCAGAGTCCCAGATCGGCGTCGTCGGTCTCGCCCGGTCCGTTGACCCTGCAGCCCATCACCGCGATCGTAATCTTGTATTTCGCCGCGTAGGCCGTCAGCTCCTTCACCTGTTGCGCCAGCTCGACGAATTTCTCGTTCTCGACCCGCGAGCACGACGGGCATGAGATGATATTCAAGCCCGAGCCGAAATCGGGCGCGGAGATGAACCGGCCGGCCCGCACGTCCTCGACGATCTTGTGGCCGACCAGCACTTCCTCGTGCTTGCGCTCGTTCGGCAGCGTCAGCGAAACCCGAATCGTGTCGCCGATTCCCTGCGCCAGCAGTTGTTCGAAAGCGACGCGGGTCTTGATAATGCCGTCGGGCGGAAGGCCCGCCTCGGTCACGCCCAGATGAATCGGCACGTCGGGGCGGCGCTGATGAAACCGCCGGTTGGCCTCCACCACCTTGGCCGGGTCGCTGTCTTTGAGCGACACCACAAAGCGGTCGAATCCGTATTCCTCCATCAGCGCGCAATGCCAGGCCGCCGACTCGACGATCGCGGTCAACTGATCGCCGGGATATTTTTCCAGGAACGCGGGCGCGACCGATCCGCAATTGACGCCAATCCGGATCGCAAGGTCATGGTCGCGAGCCACCTCGACCAGCCACTTGACCTTCTGCGGAATCGTTTTGGACTTCTCGATATGATGCAGATGGCCGGGGTTGTAGCGGATTTTGTCGACGTGCGGCGCGACCTTGTCGGCGATTTTGTAATTCTCCTGCAAATCGACCGAGAGGGTCACGCCCGTCGTCGCCGCGCGGATTTCCTTGAGCGCCGCGACCTCTTTTTCATTGTCGAGCGCGATTCGCACGATGCCCGCGCCGGCCGCCGCCAACTGCCGCGCCTGCGCAATCGTCGCGTCGATATCCATCGTGCGCGTCGCGCACATCGACTGCACCACGATCGGCGCGCCGCCGCCGACCTCGACGCCGCCGATCCGAATCCGCCTCGTCGTCCGTTCCGCTTCGCTCATCGCCTCAGCCTTTGCGCTCCTCTGCCGCCGCGTTGACCTGATCGGTCACGGCCATAGCCACGCACGCATGCGCGAAAGGCCCGCCGGCGCGCAGCGCCATCGCGACGAACGCGGCCTCCGCGATCTCCTCGTCGGTCGCGCCCTGCTTCTTCGCACGCTTCGTATGGTCCTCGATACACCACATGCACTGGGTGACGTGCGCCGCCGTCACCGCCATCAGTTCCTTGGTCCGCGCCGCGGCGCCGTCCTTGAACACGGCCTGGTCAAAATCCATGAAGCTCTTGAACAGGTCGGGCTTGAGCAGGCGCAGTTTGCGCAGGCTCTTGATCGTGTCGCGCGCGAACAGTTCGGCCATCGCAGACCCTCCTTGGCCGGCCGCGTGCCGCGCCACAGCGTCCGGATGCCGTCGCGTCACGCTTTCGCCAACCGCCATCGCCGTGGCGCTTTGGCCAGCCCGATAAATATAGCAGACCGCGGCGCGACGGCCATCCGGAACCGCTCACCGCTCGATTCTGACCACGCCTACAGGCCGTATCAAGGTTCGGCAGCAATGTCTCATTATGGGATATTCCGGTCTATTCTGGCCAGTTAGGCGCAAATCTACCATTGAATCCATACAGCATGGAATTGCGATAAATCACAAAAAATTCGATGATTTATGACTTGTGTACATGTTATGTTAGTGCTAATAGAGCTTTAGCGGTGCTTGAAGTCGTCAGACGTGTCCGAAGAGGCGGAGCCGCAACGCAGGGAGTTGGATCGGTTTTTGATATTGCAAATCGCTCGTTCAGGAAGGAGCGGATGGCGATGGATCAGGCGAAACACGAAATGGACGCGACGGATTCGATCGGGTTTGCCGACATCATTCTTCCCAGTCAGTTCTACGGCGCGATGGGCGGGGGCGGTTTGTGCAGCGAACAACGCCTGATGCTCGCGGTGCTGGTCGACGCGATCAATATCCTGCAGGGATGGAACCGCACGGGGAGCGCGCGCAAGCGGCGGGCCTTTGCCGAAGCGGGACAATGGGTGGGGGCGCGTGGCACCTCTTATCCGTTTTCGTTCGACAGCGTCTGCGATGCCTTGGGAATCGATTCCGAAGTGTTGCGTGGCCGGCTTGGACCGCTGGCGATCGGTCATGGCGGGATCGACCGGATGGGCGGACGGCTGCGCCTGAAGGAATCCAGCCGCGCGCAGCATATGACGGCGAATCGCGTCCGGCGGCGCAAACGCCACCGGATGGTCGCGGCGAGTTGATGCGCTTGCGCGCCCGGCGCCAGCCGGGCGCGATTGACTGCTTCGCGCCGGCCTCCGTATGATCGCGATGGTCTGTTCCGGAGGCATCTTCCAGTGCGAATGTTGTTACCGCCGATCGTGCGTCGCCGCGAGATGGATAAAGGTTTGGTGGAGTTCTTCCATAGCCATCGAAAAAGCGCGTTTCGGCGTGCGATAGCCGATTTTTGCGCATTTTATCATCTGCGCCGTCCTCGTATCGAATGGTACGAATACATAGATTGGGGTAAGACAGCCGGCCGGACATTCGAAGACGGCCGCATCCATCTGGTTCACCCTGAAAATTGGAAACGGGGCCGCGTCTATAATTCCGAGCGGATGTGGGTGCAAGCCGTCTATCACGAATTGGCACACTATCTTTTCTGGACCGACGCCGAGCGCAAAGCTGAGGCGTTTACGCGGCGGATGGTGCGGGGTTTGCGCCGTCCGGCGCGGCGGACGGCCAAGCCCGCGGCCGCGCAAAGAACCACACGCATCGCGGGTGGCCGTCGGACCGCCACGGCGGCCCGTATCCGCACCGCCGGCGCCCGCCGCGCCGGACGCGAACGAATTGCGCCGACGCGCGCCGCCAGAGCGCGCGCGGGTGCGCGTATCACTCCGCGCGCCGCCCGGCGCGCCGTGCGCTAGGCAGCGGTGCGCGCTGGATTATCGGCGATGTCGCAAAAGCCGACCGTGGAAAATCGCTGGTGGGTCGAAACCAGCTTCAAAAAGCCGCGCCAGGCGCGCGCCGAAACCGAACTTCCGCAGTTGCCGATCGCGATGAGTTTTTACGCCGTCGCCAAGGATTACGATCAGGATCGCGCGAAGGACGACCTCACCGACAACAATCTCCGGATCGCGCGCGCCGCCAATCCGCCGACCGGCGATTGGGCCTACGTGCCGATGACCGAAGAACATTTTCCGCCCCGGATGATCAAGCGGATCAAAGAGGAGTTTCGCATCCCGCGCGAGGCGCGCGGCGTGATCCTCGACCATGGCCGGCTCTTGCGCCTGCTGATTTGCGGCCCGCAGCTAGAGGATTGGATGATCGATGTAACGCTCAGCGACGAACCGTCGGTCGACGTTTACGTCTGGAGCGTGATGCATCGCGAACGGCTGTTCCGGCGCGCCGAAGACGCGCTCAAGCAGGCGCGGCGATGGGCGATCAATCTGCTGCGGAACCCGCCGCCGCGCGACGAACCGTTTCGCGGCGCGCTGCTCTAGCGCAGGTCAAAATATTCCGCGGCCGGGAGCGGAGTATCGACAATTTCACGACGGCCGTATAGTCAGGACCGGACGTGGCGATTCGCGGATGACTCGTTCGGCGACGCTACCCAGCACCAGACGTTTGAGACCCTTGCGCCCGTGCGTGGCCATCACCACTACGTCGATCTCCTGACCGGCGGCGGCGTTCAGAATTTCCATCGCCGGATCGCCCGAAGCGACGGTGACGTCGTAGGGCGCGCGCTCCTTGATCCGTTCGGCCGCGACGCGCTCGAGTTGCTGGCGCGCTTCGTGTTCCGGTGGACTGAATTGTTCCAGCGGCACCGGCTCGCCGAACGATTCGCGCGGCGTCGGCACCACGTAAAGCAGATGCAGCTTGCCATGGTTGGCGCGGGCGAGATCGACCGCGGCGTCGAGCACGCTGAGCGATATCGGATCAAAATTGACCGGACACAAAATATTCTGGAACATCGTTGTCTACCGCGATAATGATCGCGCCTCTATGCATCAACATCGCCGCCGCCGCGCGAAAATGGAAGCAAAAACGGTCCACGCTCCGGCCCGATCCGCTTTTGGGCAAAGCGTTTGGCCGGTAACTTCAGTCGCCGCGCCGCCGCCGGGCGGCCGCGGCTGGACGGCGTGTCGCGAACGGTTACGGCGGTTCGTTTGAAGCGGCGATTTTCACAGCGCGGGCTGGCGATGGCCGCATCGTTGATCGCAATCGTCGCGTTTTCGTCTCCCGCGAAAAGCGCGGATTCCGTCGCGGCCCTTTACCGACAGCATTGCGCGCGATGTCACGGCGTGGATGGGGCCACGGATGGGGCGGCAGATGACGGTTACGTTAACAACAGCGCCTTGCCATCGCATAGTCTGCGTGATTGCTCCTGGATGAGCCTGATGTCGGACGCGACGCTGTTCCTTGCGATTAAAAGCGGCGGCGGCGCGGTCGGCATCCGATCGTCGATGCCGGCGTTCGGCGACCGCCTCACAAACGACGAAATCGCCGGATTGGTGAGCTATATCCGCGGATTTTGCGCGCTATCCAACCGACAATCCGACTCCGGCATGGACGCCTCCATGCGCCGCTGAGCGACGTTCGGGCGGTTTCTGTCAGCTCGATGCCGATTACGGTCAAGCTTAAACTTTGGATGCCGGTCCAGCTTAATCTGAATCAACTTGAAACAATTATGAGCCAAGATCGTCGATATTCTTAGAACGCTGCAAAAGGTCTTCAGGCCAGTTGAAGATGATGCTGGTTCCGCTTTCATGGAATTGCGGCACAAAACATGGTCAAAGCTTGAATTTGCGACATGGACAGTCTATAAAGGTCGCATAACGATTGATTCAGAAGTATCGGAGAAAGACGCTAGGATGCCGCTGTAATTCGCGGCTTGTGGATAGAAACGGGCGAAAAGAGGCGAGATTTCTGGCAATTTGCATAACGTCAACGATAAAATTAGATTTGGTTAATTCTTTTTCTACAAGGCCGAGAATAAGGAGATATCGTGGAAGAAAATCGGACAAAGAAACACGGGGCTCACGATTTGCCGCCAAAGGTTCTTACAGTTCGCGAATTGTCGGAGTACCTTCGGGTTCATCCGACGACCGTTTATCGGTTGCTTCGCGCGCGGCAACTGCCGGGATTTCGGGTCGGCAGCGAATGGCGCTTCAGCATCGATATGATCGAGCGTTGGCGTTCCGAGGAAGAGCAGTCCTCGATCGAGATTAAGGCGCGGCGCGGCAAGCGAGCCGGTTGATCGCACAACCGTCGGCGGATTTCTGCGATCGAACCGCGCCAAAACGGCGATGCCTGCGTGGCGGAGCGATCGAGAATCCGAAGGATTGAAATGCCCGCTCGTTTAGCGTTGATCTGATAGTCCGCCAAGCGCGTCGTCGGCGCGGCTTATCGAGTTTTATCCAATCGTCTTGGCGATTCGCCGTATCGCCAGAAATCGTTGAACGCAATCGCAAAGATTCGCGCCGCCGCATATTAGCGACCGGAACTTTTTCGAGTTGCCGGCTGATAATATGTTGATCAAGACTGACGGCGCGATGATCTCCTCACCTGAAGCCGAACGTTTCCGCACCCTCTACGAGCTGGGCTGCGCTTTTTCCGCAAAGACCGAACTCGCCGAGCTGATTCCATACGTCATCGAAAAATGCCGCGAAACGCTGAACGCCGAAGCTGCTTCGGTGCTGCTGCTCGATCGCGACCGCGGTGAATTGTATTTCCCGTACGTCGCCGACTTGAATGAAACGGTGGCGAACGCGCTGCGCAACTTGCGTTTGCCCGCCGATAAAGGGATCGCCGGCGCGGCGCTGAGCGACAACCAAACCATCGTTGTGAATGACGCTCAGAATGACCCGCGTCTGTACCGCGCGATCGATCGCCAGACCGGAGCCGTGACGCGCAATCTCATCGCCACGCCGCTGCAAGGCCGCAACGGCGCAATCGGCGTGCTGGAAGTGCTCAACCGGCGCAGCGGCGCGTTCGATAGCAGCGATGTCGCGTTTCTCGAAGCGGTTTCCGAAAGCATCGCAATCGCGATCGAAAATGCCAGCCTGTACGCGCAGCTTCGCGATTCCGAGGCGATCCTGCGCACTCAGGTCGGCGCGTTGCGGCGCGATCTGGCCAAGAACAATCTCTTCACGGAAATCATCGGTTCAAGCCCGCCGATGCTCGAAGTTTTCCAACTCATGGAAGCGGCGGCCGCGTCGTCGATCGCGGTGATGATTCAGGGCGATACCGGAACCGGCAAAGAACTGGTCGCTCGCGGAATCCATCGCGCGAGCGCGCGCTGCGAAGCGCCGTTCGTCGCGGTAAATTGTGCGGCGATGCCGGAGACGCTGCTCGAAAGCGAATTGTTCGGCCATCGCAAAGGGGCCTTTACCGGCGCGATCCGGGACAACCCGGGCGTCTTCCGGGCCGCATCGGGCGGTGTGGTTTTTCTCGATGAAGTAACAGAGATGCCGCTTCGGATGCAGGCCAAGCTGTTGCGGGTCCTCGAACAGGAGGAAGTGATTCCGGTCGGCGAAACCTTTCCGGTGCGCGTTGACGTGCGAATCATCTCGGCCACCAATCGCGATTTGAAGGCCGAGGTCGCAGCCAACGCGTTTCGCGAGGATCTGTATTACCGGCTCGCGGCCTTCCCGATCGAACTGCCGCGGCTGCGCGACCGGCGCGAAGATATCGAGTCGCTGGCGAGCCGTTTCCTGGCTGTCTCCGCCGAGCGCCATCACAAGCGCGTGCTCGGTTTCGATCCTGCCGTGCTCGCAATCTTTGCGAACTATGATTGGCCGGGAAATGTGCGGCAGTTGCGCAATGAAATCGACCGAGCGGTCGCGATGGCGCGCGACGGCGACATCATTGGGGTCTCGCAGCTCTCTCCGGATCTGCGCGCCGCCGCAAACCGCCCCACGGCAATCAAAGCTGGCGCCGCGCCGGCGTCCGCGGCAATCACGGCCGCAGCCTCCGCCGACGCCGTTACGGGGCGCGACGGCCGCGTGCGGTCGCTGCGCGAAGCGCGCGCGGAGTTCGAGGCCGCTTTTATCAACGAAGCCCTCGCGCGCCATCATGGCAACGTCTCGCGCGCGGCGCAGGCGCTGGGAATCTCGCGCCCGGCGCTGCAGGAAAAGATAAAAACCTATCACCTCCGATAAGTTTTCCGGCAGCGGCCGGAAAGATAACTTTACGCCCGCGCGGAGGACGCCAGATGATTGGCGCCAGCGGGTCTATACAATCCAATAAATTCAACCCTTTATAGATATCCCAGTCGATCTGGCGGCTGGCATCCGAATTGCTCCATTTGGCTTTCGAGCAGTGGGGAGAATATCAATGGCAATTCGGCGCGTCAGAATCGAACATCGGGGACCAGCACATGCGACCGGTCGGCTATTTCGCTCGCCTCGGCGCCAGACCACGGACGTAGGCAGCGCGATTTTGCGCATAGCTCGATTGCGCTATCAGATTTTCCGCGAGCGATTTGGCCGCGACCCCGGACCCGACGATCCTTTGTTTTTTGACGTGTCTCAGGGCCGTCCAGTGATCGCGAATGAGACTGAAATGTTTCGACAGGTTTCGGACGCGGCCTTTGCGACCCGCGCCGATTTTCTTTCCGTCGTCAAATTTTTGGGGCTTGGATGAGCGTCAGAGCGGCTGGGACGGGGCAAGAGGGGGGGCTCTGACGCACCGCCCCAGCCACAGGGGATGAACGCCACTTCCCGGAAGCGGCGCAGCCCGCATCCTTAACCATCACGGACCTGATCTAAAGAATCAGCAAACGCCGGCCGACACGCCGATGACGGAATTACCCTGCCAGGTTCGTCGCGGCTGCCGGCCGGCGCCGTTTCAGCCAATCGCCTGTATCGAAATGGTCGGTGATGGACGCGCTTGTCGGCAATCCGTCTGATCGCCTATGAAAGGGAGGCGCGGCGCGTGCGCGACCGGTTGGTCCGAGTTCCAAAACGCGGCCGCCCCGGCAGGGGACCGCATCGGGACATCGACAAGCCGCGCCAAGCCATTCGCTGACGCGCGCAAATTATCTATCACGCGGAGGAATTTAGAATATGGCCGGCATACTCGACGGCAAAGTGGCGATCATCACCGGCGCCGCATCCGGAATCGGACGCGCGACTTCGCTCATTTTCGCGCGCGAAGGCGCGAAGCTGCTGCTCGCCGATCTGCAGGAAGAGGGCGGCGCCGAAACGCTCAAAATGGTCAAGGCGGCCGGCGGCGACGCGATCTTTTTCAAAGTGGACGTCTCGAAAGCGGCGGAGACCGAAGCGATGGTCGCCAAGGCGGTCGCGACCTACGGCAAACTCGATTGCGCGTTCAACAACGCCGGCATCGACGGCAAGGGCGGCCGCGTGCACGAGTGCACGGAAGAGAACTGGAACCGCGTGATGTCGATCAATCTGACCGGCGTATGGCTCTGCATGAAGGCTGAGATCACGCAGATGCTGAAGCAGGGCAAGGGCGGCGCGATCGTCAACACCTCGTCCGACGCGGGGCTGATCGGCGTCGCCGGATTGCCGGCCTACGTCGCGGCCAAGCATGGCGTCGCGGGACTGACCAAGGCCGCCGCGATCGAATACGGGCGGCACAATATCCGCGTCAATGCGGTCTGTCCGGGACCGATCCGCACGCCGATGCTCGGCCGGCTGCTCAACGCGCGTCCCGAGGCCGAATCCAAAATGGCGCGGTCGGAACCGCTCAAGCGGCTCGGCGAACCTTCGGAGATCGGCGAAGCGGTGGCGTGGCTCTGCTCGGACCGCGCCTCGTACGTGCACGGATTGCCGATGCCAGTGGATGGCGGCTACATGGCGCAGTAATCGCCAACCGCAAGCGGGCTCCAGCGAAAATGAACGGGGCGGCGAGCTTGGATGGTCGCCGCCCCGTTTTCGTTCGGTCAAAACGATTCGTGCGAATCAGCCGAGCAGGGATTTTGCCACCGTCTCGCGATGCACGGGGGCGTTGCCCAAATTCGCCTCTCCGGCCAGCGCGCGGCGATGGTACAGGTGCATGTCGTGCTCCCAGGTAAAGCCGATGCCGCCGTGGACCTGGATCGCCTCGGAGGTGACGTTTTTCGCCATGTCGGAGGCGTACGCCTTGGCCATCGGCACGGCCGACGCCGCCTCGGCGACGCGTTCGTCCACCGTCCAGCAGGCGTAATAGGTCAGCGAGCGGGCGTTCTCGACCGCGACCATCATATCGACGCACTTGTGCTTGACGGCCTGAAAGGAGCCGATCGGCTTGCCGAACTGGACGCGGGTTTTGGCGTATTCCACCGCGATATCGAGCGCCTTCTGCGCCGTTCCCACCATCTCGGCCGAAAGGCCCGCCGTCGCGATATCGAGCGTGCGGCGCAGAATCGGCCATCCGCCGTCGGCGGCGCCGATAACCTCGCTGGCGGCGACGTTGTCGAATTTGACGTGGCACATCCGCCGCGTCATATCGACGGTCTTGAGCTGCGTAACCGTGACGCCTTTTTCCTTCGCCGGCACGCAAAGCAGTGTGATTCCGTCTTCGCCCGCGCCGCTGGTGCGCGCGGCGACGATAATCGCGTCGGCGACGTGCGCGTCGGGCACGAAGAATTTTTCGCCCGTAATCGTATAGCCTGAGCCCTTCTTCGCCGCCTTGACCTCGATTCCGGCGGCGTCGAAGCGGCCCGAGGCTTCCGCGATCGCGACCGTGGCGATAAATTTGCCCGCCGCGATCTTCGGCAGCAGGTCTTTTTTCTGCGCCTCCGATCCGCCTTCGATAATCGCCGGCCCGCCGAGCATCGTCGCGGCGAAGAACGGTCCCGGAATGATCGCCTTGCCGGCCTCTTCCGCGATTACGGTGAGATCGAGAAACGAACCGCCCTGCCCGCCGTAATTCTCGGGAATAATCAACCCAGGCCATCCGAGTCCCACCAACTTGTCCCAGAAAGCGGCGTCATGGGCGGTGTCATGCGCCATCATCTGGCGCACGAACTTGGTGGAACAGTTGTCGGCCAGGAACCGCTTGGCGGCGTCCCGCAGCATCTCCTGCTCTTCTGAAAACCCGAAGTCCAAGGCGATCTCCTTCTTGGCCCGGAGCGCACTGGCGTCCGGCCGCGTCAGCGCTGAGTTTTTCTCGAATTGGGGTAGCATTATCGTGCGCGGCGTCGCAAGCGAAAATTCAGCGGCGCGGCGCGCGCCGGACGCGAAAGGAGTCTCTCGATGGCGAACGCATCAGCGGGCGAAACCGAACAACACAAGGCGGCGGTGCGCGACGAATTCACGCGCCAGGCCCCGGTCTATGCGACCGCGGCGGTGATTACCGACGCGCAACGGCTGGCGCGGCTGGTCGAGGCGATCGATCCGCGGCCGGGCGACCGCGCGCTTGAAGTCGCGACCGGACCGGGACACGTCGCGATGGCGCTGGCGGCGCGATGCGGCGAGGTGGTGGGCGTCGATCTCACGCCGGCGCCGCTGGAAATCGCGCGGCGCTTGAGCCGCGAGCGCGGCATCGCGAACGTCAGCTTCGAACTCGGCGAGGCCGACCGGCTCCGTTTCGCCGACGGCGAATTTCAAATCGTTGTCTGCCGCTTCGCCTTCCATCATTTCGAAAATCCCGAGGCGATCCTCGGCGAGATGCGCCGGGTATGCGCGCCCGGCGGAACGATCGCGATCGAAGACCTGTTCGCCAGCGAGCATCCCGAACGGGCGCGCCGCTACAACCACGTCGAGCGCCTGCGCGACAGTTCGCATACGCGAGCGCTGGCGCCCTCGGAGTTGATCGCGATGACGGCGCGCGCGGGATTGGAAATCGAGCGGCTTTATTCGCTTGGCGGCAGAGTCGAGGCCGAGCCATGGCTGGCGGCGGCGCAAACCCCGCCCGAAAAGGCTCAGGAAGTGCGGCGACTGCTCAACGAAGACGCGCTGCGCGACCTCAGCGGCGCGCGGCCGGCGATCGAGAACGGCCAGCTCACCTTCATCCAGCGCACGCTGGCCGTGGTCTGCCGCAAGCTCTGAGCCGGGGCGCGCCGCTCAATGCAGGCGGCGCGGCGAAAGCAGCGCGAGCACGCCGCAGTATTGCAGCAGTCCGGCGCGGTCCGCGAGCGGGCCGATTTCGAAGCCGGTGAAAAATCCGGCGAGCGGAAGATTCGGAAATTGCCGGCCGATATAGGCGGAATCGTGGTCCGCGATTCCGTACAGGCCGGAGCCGCGCGAGACGCAATCGAAGTAAAGTCCGAGCGCGGGCGGCGCGCCGGCGACTGTCTGTCCGAGGCGTTCGAGTTCGGCTTTAAGTTCTACGCGCGAGCGCTCGCCGTCGCGCAGGGCGAAACCGATCAAATCGCCCGCGCGGGGACGGTGCGCGATCGCGATCGCGCCGTGCTCGGGACTTGCGCCGACGACGTTGCGGACGAAAAAGCGGTTGCGTTCCAGCTTTTGCGCCTCCGGGTCGAGCGGAATCGCGGCGAAAACGTAGCCGAGCGCGCGCGGCAAATCGTCGGCGAGCGGACCGGCCGCGTCGGCGAACACTTCCCACGCGCGACGCTCGTCGAGTTCGAAAATCACGTTGTCGCGCACGGCGGTCACGCGATGGAGCCGGCCCAGCGGCGCGCACGCGTTGGCCGCGCCGATGGCAACCTCGAAATGCCCGCTCAGCAGCATCCCGGCGACCGAGTTGGAACTCACGACGTCGCCGCAGAACTGAAACGTTTCACCGGCGGAGCCGTCTTCGGTGGCGCCGCCGCCGACGATCGCGACGCCCGGCAGCTCGCGCGCCAGCGCCGCCAGAAACGGCTCGGCTTCGAGGTTGTAGCTGTCGGGAAACAGGCAGAGGAGATTGTTCGGGCCGAGATGGGGCCGCGCGGCGGCGGCCAGTTCGGCCGCGGCTTCAGCGGCCCGTCCGCGCGCCGGCGCCGTGAACATCCGCGCCGCCTTGAGACTGTCGCCGCCAACCACCATCACCGCAAGCGATCTGCCAGACTCGAATTCGCGTCCGTTGGCGATCGCGCCCAGCGTGCCGCATCCCGCCACCTCGCGCGTGCCGGCGGCCTCCGCGACCGCCCGCATAATCATCGGAAAGGCGCCGCCGTAGGCGCTCGCGGCGAAGCAGAGCGCCCCTGCGGCGGCTCTGAGACCGGCCTGCGCGAGCGCGGCGCCGGTCGCTTCGAGCGCCGCCGCCCGCGGATTCGCGGCGGTCGAATATCCCACGCCCGCGCGGATCATTGACGCCGCCCCTCCGTGGCGCGCGCGCGCCCGCCGATCAGCTCCAGCAGCTCGACCATCCGGCGAATTCCCGCGCCCAGTTCCTTCACCGGCATCCGCTCGTTGACGCCATGCACGCCCTTCATTTCGCCCGGCGTCAGTTGGATCGGAATAAAGCCGTAACAGTCGATATGTTTCTCGCGGAAATAATGGCTGTCGGTGAAGCCGGCGATCATCGTGGGCACGACGGCGGCGTGTTCGCGCGCCGCCAACTCCTGAATCGCCGTCATCATCCGGGAGTCGCGCGGGGAGGAGACCGACGGAAAATTCAGCAGCACCTCGGTCTTCAGGTTGGCATCGTCCATCGCCTTGCGCACGTCCGCCATCGCCGTGACTGGATTCTCGCCCGGCAGCAGGCGCCCGTCAATTTCGGCCTCGGCGAACGGCGGAATGACGTTGGTCTTGTCGCCGGCGCGCAGCACTGTGGGCGTGAAGGTGTCGCGGACGAGGGCGTCGTGATGCGGGTCCGCGGTGAATTTGCGTACGAACGCGGGGTCGCGCAGCGCGCGCGCCAGACTGCGATATTGCGGCGGCCCGCCGTCGAGCGCGGCCATTGCGCGAAAATAGTCGCGCACCGGATCGACCAAGCGAATCGGCGCGCGCCAGTTGTCGAGCCGATCGAGCGCGCGCACAAGCCGCGTCACCGCCGTTTCGTCGGGCGGCGCCGCGGCATGGCCGGCCGGTCCGGCCGCGCTGACACGAATCCAGAGCGGGGTCTTTTCGGCGATCGAAACGGCGAAATATTCTTTTCCGTTGGGCCGCTTCTCGATCGCTCCGCCTTCGTTCAACAGGTAGCCGGCGTCGGCGAAGACGTCGCTCTCGTGCGCGACGGTCCAGCCCGCGCCCATCTTGCCGCCCTCTTCCTCGTCGCCGGTCGCGATGAAAATCACGTCGCGGTTGAGCAGGATTCCGGCTCGTTTGATAGCCAGCATCGCCATCAGCTCGATCACGCCCGGACCTTTGTCGTCGAGCGAGCCGCGCCCCCAGATGTCGCCGTTTCTGATCTCGCCCGAGAAGGGCGGGACTTCCCATTCGCTGGGATTCGCCGGCACGACGTCCATATGGCTCAGCAGAATGATCGACTTCGCATGGCGGCCGATTCCGTGCAGGCGCGCCGCGATCACGCCGCGCCCCGGCGCGGGTTCCCATACCGTGGCTGGCACGCCGTCGGAAAGAAACTTTTCTTTCAGCATCCGCGCCGCGGCAAGTTCGTTACCGGGCGGATTCGTGGTGTCGATCCTGATGTAATTCTGCAGCAGCGTGGTCGCTTCGCGCGTGAGTTGCGCGTAATCGATCGGCCGCGGAGGAGGCGCCGGCTCGACCAGCCGATGGCGGCCGTGAGGCGCGGCGGCGGCTGGAAGCGCCGGCCAGGCAACAGCGGCGGCGATCGCGATTAGCGCGAACACAGGCGTGATTCGAGCCGGTGGAGACTTGGTCATTCGATTCGTGCGGCGGCTGACAAGGCGGCTTCGCACAAGGCTAACGCTCGCCATAATTGAAGATCTCGATCACCGTCTGCAGAAACGCCGCGGCCGGCGCGCCGTCGATCGCACGATGGTCGAAAGTCAGGCTGAGCGTCATCATCGAACGCCGCGTGATTTCGCCGCGCCACACCGCCGGCTTTTCGACGATCCGGCTGACGCCGAGAATGCCGGTCTCGCCGATGTTGAGAATCGGCGTAAAGGCGTCGATTCCGTAGTTTCCCAGGTTGGTGATCGTGAAAGTGCCGCCGCCGACTTCTTCAAGCGTGAGTTTGCCGGCGCGCGCGCGTTCGCCCAGCTCCCGGGTGCGCGCAGCAATCTCCTTGAGCGTCATCCGATTCGCGCCCGCGATCACGGGCACGATCAAACCCTCATCGAGCGCCACCGCAAGCCCGATGTTCACTTCGTCGTTGAGCAGGATCGCGCCTTCGCCGAAGCGCGCGTTCATCCGCGGATGGCGAATCAAGGCGCGCGCGACGGCGTGTATCAGCAGATCGGTATAGGTGAAGTCGAATTGCGGCTTCAGCCGTTCGCGCAGTTCCACCGCCGCGCTCACGTCGGCCTCGGTCGTAATCGTGAGCTGCGCCGAAGCGCTCAGGCTCGCATGCATGCGCTGCGCGATCGTGCGGCGCATCGCGGTGAGCGGCAGCATGCGCACCGTGGGCTTTCCGGGGAAAGCGGATGGCGCGGCGGGCGCCGCCGGCGGTTCGGCGCCCTTCGTGGCCGCCGCGCGCTCCACGTCTTCGCGCGTGACCCGTCCGCCGGGTCCGCTGCCGGCGACCAAATCGAGATTCACGCCCAATTCGGCGGCGCGCTTGCGGGCAATTGGAGTAATCGCGCGGCGCGCCCCGGTTGCCGCCGCCTGATCGGCGGTCGCCGCGGCCGATCGTTCGGCGCCGCCGTTCGCCGCTGATTCTTGCGCGGCCCGCGCCGCCGGCGCGCCATCCCCGGCGCGGGCGGCGATCGCCGATACGTCTTCGCCGGGGGCGGCGATTAACGCGACCACGAGGCCGCACGCCACCACTGCGCCCTCTGGATAGAGCCACGCCGCGAGCGTGCCGGCCGCGGGCGCTTCCACGACGTAGAGCACCTTTTCGGTCTCGACCTCGTAAAGCGGCTCGCCCGCCGCGACCGGCTCTCCCGGATGCTTGAAGAAACGCTGGATCGTCCCCTCATGCATCGTGAGGCCGAACTTCGGCATCGTGACTTCGACCGCCATGGCAGGATTTTCCGGTGCAAGCGGCGCGCGGCGCGACTCGTACCTCTAGCGGCCGACCGCGGCGCGGATCGCCGCTTCGATTTTCGCCTCGTTGGCCAGCGCGGCCTTTTCCAGCGGCGGGCTGAACGGAATCGGAACGTCGAGCGTGGTGACGCGCCGGACCGGACCGTCGAGGAAATCGAACGCTTTCTCGCCGATAATCGCGGCGATATCGGCGGCGGCGCCGCCGCGCCAATGGCCCTCGTCAACGACCACCGCGCGATTGGTCTTTTCCACCGATGCAAGGATCGCCGCTTCGTCGAGCGGAACCAGCGTGCGCGGATCGATCACCTCGACGCTGATGCCTTCTTTGGCGAGTTTCTCGGCGACGCGGAGCGTGCGCGGAACCATCGCGCCGATCGCGACGACCGTCGCGTGCTCGCCCGCGCGCTTCACCGCGGCCTGCCCGAGCGGCGTTAGATATTCGCCGGGGGGAATTTCCTCGCGATGGCCGCCGAGGGCGCCATGCTCGAACACGATCACCGGATTGTCGTCGCGAATCGCGCTTTTGAGCAGCCCCTTCATGTCGGAAGGATTCGACGGTACGACCAGTTTGATTCCCGGCACGCTCAGGAATTGCGCGTAGACGGTCTCCGAATGCTGCGCCGCCGCGCCGCCCATCGCGCCATAAACGCAGCGAAACGTGATCGGCATCCGCGCTTGCCCGCCCGACATGTAGCGGAGCTTGGCGGCCTGATTGCAGACCTGATCCATCGCGCAATAGAAGAAGCTGGCGAATTCGACTTCGCAGATGGGGCGCGCGCCGGCCATCGCGGCGCCCACCGCCGCGCCGACGAATCCGGCCTCCGCAATCGGCGTATTGCGCACGCGGCGCGGACCGAATTTATCGATCAGACCCTTGGTCGCGCCGAAGGCGCTCAGCACCACGTCCTCGCCCATCACGAAGGTCAGCGGATCGCGCTCCATCTCTTCGCTAAGCGCCTGGTTGATCGCCTGAATGAATGTTGTCGGCATCGCCAATCGCCTCCGCCGCGCCTGATTCGTGAACTTGCCAATTCAGCCGGAAAAAACGTCGTCGGTCACTTCCGCCGGATCGGGCAGCGGACTTTCGCGCGCGAATTTGACCGCGGCCTCCAGCTCCGCCTCGGTCTCTTCGCGGATTTTCTTGAGTTCCGCGGCGCTAATTTTGCCTGACTCGGCGGCGAACTTCTCGAAGCGAAGCAGCGGACATCGCGCCTTCCATTCCGCGACTTCCGCTTCGCTGCGATACGAAGCCTTGCCAAGGAACGCCTGCTCGCCGACCACGTGCCCTTCCCAGCGATAGGTTTTGCACTCGATCAATGTCGGTCCCTCGCCGGCGCGCGCCCGCGCGATCGCCTCGCTGGCGCAACGATAGACCTCGAGCACGTCGTTGCCGTCGATTACGACTCCGGGAATCCCGTATGCCTGCGCGCGCACCGCGATATCGGTGACCGAAGTCACCGTCTGCATCGGAGTGAACTCGCCGAAGCCGTTGTTCTCGCAGACATAGATGACCGGCAGCTTCCACACTGCCGCAAGATTGAGCGATTCGTGAAAGGTGCCCTCGTTCGACGCGCCGTCGCCGAAAAAGCAGGCCGTCACCTCGTCGCGCTGCGCGATTACCGTAGCCAGCGCCGAGCCGGTCGCGATCGGGATGCCGCCGCCGACGATGCCGTTGGCGCCGAGAATCCCGAGCGAAAAATCGACGATGTGCATCGAGCCGCCCTTGCCTTTGCAGTAGCCGGTGCGCTTGCCGAAAATCTCCGCCATCATGCGATCGAGCCGGCCGCCCTTGGCGATCAGGTGGCCGTGGCCGCGATGGGTCGAAGTGATGCGGTCGGTCGGGCGCAAGGCCGCGCATACGCCGGTCGCGCTCGCCTCTTCGCCGATCGAAACGTGCACGAAGCCGGGGATTTCGTTGGCCGTCGCCAAATCGCGCACTCGCATCTCGAACAGCCGTATCCGCGTCATCATGCGGTACATCTCGAGCATCTTGTCTTTGCCGAGATCCATCGGTCGTCACCTCGCTGGCGGCGTAACTTCGCGGCTACTTTGCGCCGATCCGGCGGCTGCGGTCAAACCGGCTTCGCCGATGGTTTGATCGCGCGGCGCGCAGCGCTAGAACATCGGCGATGGCTCCCGAAACGACCGCAACCGATGCAGTTCAAGAGCGTTCGCGCGCCCGCTCGCCGCGACCCGCGGCCACGCCGCGGCGATCCCCTCCGCTCGACGCCGCGGCAGCCGGCCGCGCCCTGCGGATCCTGCGCCGCGAAGCGCGCAACTGGAATGCTCCAGTGCTGACCCTGATGGCGGCGGAGAAGCACGACCCTTTTTTAACGTTGATCGGCTGCATCCTCAGTCTTCGCACGAAAGACGAAACGACGGCGGTCGCCGCGCCGCGGCTGTTCGAGCGCGCGCGCACGCCGCAGGCGATGCTGAAGCTTACGGCCACGGAAATCGAACGCCTGATTTTCCCGGTCGGCTTTTACCGCACCAAGGCGCGGGTGATTCTCGGCATCTGCCGCGACTTGCTCGAGCGCTTCGGCGGACGCGTGCCCGACGACCTCGACGCGCTCGTCACGCTGAAGGGCGTCGGCCGCAAGACCGCGAACCTCGTTATCACGGAGTCGTTCCGCAAGCCCGGCATCTGCGTCGATACCCATGTCCACCGCATCGCGAACCGCTGGGGATTGGCGCGCACGAAAACTCCCGATCACACGGAGCAGGCGTTGCGCGCAGTCTTGCCGCGCCGCTATTGGCTCGAAATCAATCCGCTGCTGGTGGCGCTGGGACAGACGATTTGCCATCCCACTTCGCCGCGATGCTCGCAGTGTCCGGTCGCGCCAATCTGTCCGCGCATCGGCGTGACCCGATCGCGCTGAAACCAATCCGCGCAACTTTCGAAAGATAGACCTTCAGGAGTCCAATCATGGCGATCGAAGCAGGATTTATCGGATTGGGGGCGATGGGTGCGCCGATGGCGGCGAATCTGCTCGCCGCCGGCGTCAAGCTGACGGTCCACAACCGCACCGCCGCCAGGGCCGAACCATTGCGCGCGCAAGGCGCGGGCATCGCGCCGACCGCCGGCGACGCCGCGCAGCCGGGCGGCATCGTGATAACGATGCTGGCCGATGACGCCGCGGTGGAAAGCGTGGCCAGCGGGCCAGACGGAATCGCCGCGCGGCTCGGCGCCGGCGGCGTGCATGTGTCGATGAGCACGATCGCTCCGGCCACGGCGCGCCGCCTCGCGCGGATTCATCAGGCGCACGGAGGTTTTTACCTCGCCGCGCCGGTGTTCGGGCGTCCCGACAACGCCGCCGCCCGCCAGCTTGTCATATGCGTCTCCGGGCCGTCCGCGGCCAAGGAGCGAGCACGGCCATTGCTCGACGCGGTCGGCCGCGCCGTGTTCGATTATGGCGAAGACGCCGGCGCCGCCAACGTCGCCAAATTGACCGGCAATTTTCTGATCGCGGCGGCGCTCGAAGCGATGGGCGAAGCGTTCACGATGGCCGAACGCAACGGCGTCGAGCGAACCAAAGTCGCCGAGATGCTTGGCAAAACGCTCTTTGCATGTCCTGTCTATCAGCGCTATGGCGAAGCGATTGCGAAAAAGGAACATCTCCCCGCCGGCTTCGCGCTGCCGCTGGGCCTGAAAGACGTTGAGTTGGTGCTCAAAACCGGTCGGGAGGTGAACGTGCCGATGCCCACGGCGTCGCTCGTCCGCGACCGCCTGATCGCGGCGCTGGCGCATGGCCGGGCTGGGATGGACTGGTCCGCCCTGGCGCTCGGCGTGCGCGACGACGCGGGCATCGAATGAACCGAATCGAAAATCGTCGAAACATCGGGAGAACTTTGCGCGCGGAGATTCGGTCGCGCGATAGGAATCGCGCGGCCTCGAATCCGAATCGCCGCGCGGTCCGTATATCCAGCGGATGTCGCACAATCGCTGCGCGGCGACATTTTGATTGCGAAACGAACTAGGCTAAATTAATGTTGAGACAAAATTCCCATTAACGATCGCACCTCCGATCAATTCACGTGCCAGAATCCCGCCGCGACGAGCAAAAACTCTGGCTGATCCTCTTCCAGATCAGAAGCATACGGTCTCGCCTGAATTTGCTCGCCGCCCAGCAATGGCTGTTTACGACGCTCGCGCTGATGATTGGCGGTGCGGCGTTAATCCTGATCGCCGCCGCCAAATTAGGCCCGTTTGGCTTTTTGGGCGTTTCCTTCGCCGTATTTTTAGTCGTCGCGAGCGGAATCTTCGCCGCCGCACGGCGTGGATGGGCGGCGCGGGTTGACGTCGCACGTGCGGCCGGATTGGCCGATCGGCGCGCCGATCTGAAGGGCCGTCTGACGACCGTTCTCGCACTTTCAGAATCGGCTAAACAGGCTCAATTGTGGCCATTTCTGGTCGAAGACACCTATGCGATGCGTGACGATTTCGAGCCTCGGCGTATCGAACCACGCCTGGTTTCGCGCTCTCTGGGCGCGCTCCTGGCGGCTCTTTTGCTCGCCCTGCTGGCGCTGCCCGACCTGAATCGCGGCGGCGCCATGGCCCGCCAAATCGCTGCCGGTCGCGCCGCAGGCGGCCAAGTCACGGCCGATTTGAGCCAACTCCAGATCCAGCCCGCCGACCCCGCGCTGCAGCCCAACGCCCAAATCTATGCCGATCCCGAAACCCTCCGCCGCCTGCAACAGAAGCTCGCAGCCGAGGGTTCGCCGCATCAGCGCAAGGGTCTGGGCGGGTTGATGGATAAAGCGCGGCGATTCGCCGACGCCTTTCAACATCAATTGACCGGACGCAATTCGGAATCCGGCGCGCCGCTCAATCTCCGCCTGACCGACCGCAATCCGGACCATACGCCGGGCGGGCGCAACGGCGGCGGCCAGCCGCGGCAGATGGCCAAAAATTCCGGCGACGCGGGCGCCCATCGCGGCGCCGCCGGAGCAGCCGCCAACGGTCGTCACGCAAAGCGATCAGGCGCTCCTCCGCCGGCTGCGATTCCCGGCTCGCAGGCCGATCAAATGGCGAAAGATAGCGCTGGCGCGACTTCACAACCGAATCAAAGCTCGAATTCCAATCAGGCCGGCGCCAACGACAACGCGAATCCGCCCGAGCAGGACGCCGCGAACGATTTCGGCGGCGCCAATCACGGCATCGGCGCCGACCCCGAACATCTGTTCGGTCCGCCCGCGCCGCAGCCGTTCGGTAGCGACAGCTTCAAAATCGCGATCGACGCCGAACCCTCGGACGAAGCCAGCGCGCCCGGCAGTCCGGCCTATCTGCCGCCCAAGGTGCGCGTGCCGCTCAACCCGAATCAGTTGCCAGACGAGCCGATCGCGCGCGCCGCGGTGCCGGCCGGCGAGCAAACGATTATCAAGCGAGTATTCGACCGATGAGCGAAGCCCATACGGCGATTGCCCAGCCCACGATTTCGGACTTCGCCCGCACTTTTCGCCGGATTCAGGCGGAAATCCACAAGGCGATTATCGGCCACGAAGAGGCCGTCGAAGAACTGCTTGCCGCGTTGTTCGCAGGCGGCCACGTTTTGATCGAAGGCGTGCCCGGCACCGGCAAGACCACGCTGGTCAAAACGCTGGGACTCGCGCTCAACCTGAGTTTCGGGCGGATCCAGTTCACCGTCGATCTGATGCCGGCGGATATCACCGGCACCCGCGTGATTCTTTCCGCCGCCGACGGCCATCGCGAGTTCAGTTTTCAACCCGGCCCGATCTTCTGCCATATCCTGCTCGGCGACGAAATCAACCGCGCCACGCCCAAAACCCAATCCGCATTGCTTGAGGCGATGGCGGAATTGCAGGTGACGGTCGGCGCGACCACCTACCCGCTCGCGCCGCCGTATTTCGTGATGGCGACGCTGAATCCAATCGAGATGGAGGGCACCTATCCGCTGCCCGAGGCGCAGCTCGATCGCTTCCTGTTCAAGGTGCGGCTCGCCTATCCGGGCGAGGAAGAGCTGGTCCGCATCATCACCGCGACCACCGGGCCGGAGGCGTCCGGCGTCGAGCCGGTGTTTGCGGCCGGCGAGGCGGCGGCGAAAATCGAGAGTCTCAAACGGCTCGTGCGCGAGGTGCTGGTAGCGCCGCAAATCGAGCAGTACGCGGCGCGGATGGTCCGCGCGACGCAGCCGCACAATTCCCGGGCGCTCGGCGACCTGCGCAACCGCGTCAAAATCGACGCGGTCGATCGCTACGTATCGTTCGGCTCCAGTCCACGCGGCGCGCTCGCGCTGATCATGGGCGCGAAGGTCCGCGCGATGCTCGACGGACGCGCCAACGTCGCTTACGACGATATCGATCGGCTCGCCCACGCCGCCCTCGAACATCGCATCATGCTCAACTACGCCGCCCATTCCGACAACGTCGACGCCGCCCAGATCGTGGATCAGGTGGTCAGGGCCATACGCGCCACACGCGCGTAATCCGGTCGTGCAGCCATGCTCGCCGCGCGCGCGTTCGAGCCCGATTTTCTCCGCCGCCTCGACGGCCTGATGATTCAGGCGCGACGCAGCCGCGCGCCGCGCGCCGGGCGGCGCATCCTCGGCCGCAGCCAGGGCGCGGGAATCGAACTGGAGGATTTCCGCGAGTACGCGCCGGGCGACGATTTGCGCTTCCTCGACTGGAACGCGCTCGCCCGTCTCGACGATCTGAAAATCCGGACTTTTCGCCCCGAACGGCAAATCGAAGTCACGATCATGGTGGACGCGAGCGCCTCGATGGGCCTGCCGGCGGACGACGACAAGCTCGGCTTCGCGCTGACGCTCGCGGCGGGACTCGCGTATATCGGGATGAGCGAGAACGACCCCGTGCGGATCGCGATTTTTTCGGGTCACGGGCCGGCGGCCCGCTTTGAGACGACGCCCTTTTTCCGCCGCCACGAAAGCTATGCCGAATTCCGTCCGTTCTTCGCCACGGTGCGGGGCGGCGGCGAAACCCGCTTGAGCGAAGCCGCCGCCCGGCTCCTGGGCCAGCGGCGCGCGCCTGGAGTCGCGATGATCGTTTCCGATTTTCTGGTCGGTCCGGGCGATTACGAAACCGCCTTCAACGACCTGCTCGCAGCGGGCTTCGAAGCCAAGGCCGTGCACGTGATGGGCGATCGCGAAAGCGCGGTGGACTACCCGCCGGGCAACTATCGGGTACGCGATTGCGAAACCGGCGTCGTGCGCGACGTGAGTTTCGGGCCGCGCGAAATGGAGGCGTGCCGGCGGCGGATCGCGGCGCACGCCGACGCGCTCGCGGACTTCTGCAAGCGGCGCGGCGTGATGTATGCGCGGGCCTTCGGCGCGTCGAAGCTCGACGAGATTGTCGCCAGCGAATTTCCGCGGCTGGGAGTGATCGCCTGACGATGGGCCTGCTCAATCCCGCCAATCTGCTTTACGCGCTCAGCATCGCCGCGCTGATCGCCATCTACCTGCGCGCGCGTTCGCGGCCGACGATTGAAGTCTCGAGCCTGATTATCTTCGAGGAGGCGCCCGCGCCCGTCGCCAACAGCCGCGTGCTGCGGCTCGACTTGCCGTTCTGGCTCGAGGCGCTGGCGCTGGGCGCGCTCTCGCTGGCGCTCGCCGGCCTCTATTTCCGGGTTTACGGCTCGGCCGACGGCCATCGCACGCACGCCCTGGTTTTCGATCTGGGCGCCGCGATGAACGCGCGGGGCGACGGCGGCACGGCGTTCGACGCCGCCCGCGCGGCGGCGCGGCGCGTGATCGCGAAAGCGCCCGAGGGCGATTCGTTCGCGATCGTCACGTACGCGCTCGCGGCCGGGGCCGCCGGCGCGCCCACTGCCGACCGCGCCGCGCTGAACCGCATCCTCGACGGCCTTAAACCGACCGACGTCGCGGCGAATCCCGCGGCGTTGCGGGCGGCGCTGGTTGACGCCCGCGCAGCCGACACGATCGACCTGTTCGCAAATCGGCCGGCGCCGCCGGTGATCGTCGAAGACGCGGGCCTGTCCGCGCCGCCGCGGTTCCATCGCGCGGGCGCATCCGCCGCGAATCTGGCGATCGTCTCGCTCGATCCGGGCGTGCCGCGAGCGAGCCTTGGCCGCGCGCTGATTCGCAACTTCTCGTACCATCCCCAGACCTGCGAGCTTGAAATCACCGCCGGCGGGCGCGCCGTATTTCATTCGGGCTTTATCGTCGAGCCGCGCGCGGAGCTGGTCGTGCCGTTCGGGCCGGTGCATGACGGCGGACTGGTCGAGGCGCGGATCCTGACCCGCGACGGACTGGCGGCGGACAACGTCCGCTATGCCCTCGCACCCTCGATCGCGCAGATGCGCGCGCTGGTGTTGTCGCCCGATCCGGGCGTTCGCGACGATCTCGCGCGCATCCTGTTGGCGATCAATCCGAATTTCCTGGTCACGGCGGCGGATCCGAACCTCGCCAACGCCTTCGATCGCCGGCAGCATTTCGCGCTTGCGATGCTGCACGATTGCAGCGGCGCCGGCGTCGCCGCCGACGCGCGGCTGTACATTTTTCCGGAACCGCCGCTGATCGGCGACAAATGGCCGCCGCTCGTGCCGGTGGCCGGTTCGGTCGCGGCGGCGGAGATGAGACGGCGCGCGGGCGTGGGCGAATTGGCGACCCCGGTGCTGCTAGGCCCGGCGCGAATCGTGAGGCTGCCGGGATGGATGGAGGCGACGTCGGAGGGCGGCGGCGCCGGCGGGCGCGACGAATTCGCGCTGACCGCGGCGGGGCGCGCGCGCGCCGGCGAGGTCGGAATGATCGCGTTCGACGTGCGCCATCATCTGCTGCTCGATCCCGACCGGCTCGACGCGCTTCTCGCGGCGATCGGAACGATTCGGCGCCTGATCGCTCCCCCGGACGTGATGATCGAGCCGACCGGCGCAATCGTCACGACGCCGGTTTTCGCGCGCGCCACGCTGGTCGCGCCCGACGGGAGCCGGCGCACGCTGACGCCGGATCGATGGGGCCGCGTGCGCTTCCAGCCGCTGCTGGCGGGGCGTTATACGCTGGCCGGCGGCGGCCAAACGATTTCCATCTACGCCAATTATTACGACGCCGGCGAATCCGACTTGAGCGGAGTTGCGGCGCCGGCGGCGGCAGCCGTGTCCAGGCCGCCGCACGCAGCCCCGGCGCCGGCGGGCGCGCGCCATTTCCATGCGCGCACGATCGGAACCCTGCTGGCCGCGATCGCGCTGCTGCTCTTCATGCTCGAATCGATCGTGCTGGCGCGGCGCGCGGCGCGATGGAGCGCGCGTCATGTTTGAGCGGCCCGAATATCTTTGGCTGCTGGCGGCCGCGCCGCTGATCGCCGCGCCCGCGTGGCTGGCGTATCGGGCGGGCGCGCGTCTGGCCGGGGCGCTTTCGCTCGTGATGCGGCTGGGCGCGCTCGCCGCGCTGGTCATGATGCTGGCGGGCGCGCAGCGGCCGGGTACGACCGGAGCGCGCCGCATGTCGGTGGTGGCGGCGCTCGACCAGTCGGCGTCGATCGCGCCCGATCAGGCGGCGTGGATGGCGCGGCAAATCGCGAACCTGCGTGCGGCGATGGATCCGCGCGATCGGCTGGGAGTAATCGGCTTCGGACGCGACGCCCGCCTGCTCGCGCCGCTGCGGGACCCGCGGCTGCTGGCGCTGGCGCGCGCCAGCGCCGACCCGGGCGCGACCGATATCGGCGGCGCGCTGACGATGGCCGCCGGCCTGTTCGCGCCGAATGCGGAAAAGCGCGTGTATCTGTTGACCGACGGCAATCAGACGGCCGGCGACGCGCGGTCGGCCGCCGCCAGTCTGGCGGAAGCCGGCATCCGGATCTTCACGGCGGCGCCGCCGCCCTCGGCCAACGCGCGCGTCGCGCTGGTCAAATTCGCGGCGCCGGCCGCCGTTCACGCGGGCGAAAGCTTCGCGCTCAACCTGGAGCTCGACAGCGAAGCTCCGCATCCGGTCGCCGCGCGAATCGCGCTGGCGGCGGACGGCGAACGGCTTGGCGATCAAACCGTGGCGCTCCATCCCGGCATCAACCGCTTCAAACTTCCCTACCAGATCGATCGGCCGGGCGCGCATCTGATGACTGCGTCGGTCGCGGTCGATGCTCCCGAGGTAACCGTGAATCCATCGGCGACGGCGGCAGTCTCGGTAATCGCGCCGCCGCGCGTCCTGATGGTCGCGACGACGCCGCCGGAAAGCGTGCTCCGCGCGCTCAGCCTGCGCCATTACGAGGTTTCCAGCGCGCCGCCGCGCGGCTTGCCCGCCGATCCGCGCGCCTATCTGGCGTACCAGGCGGTGATCATCGCCAATGTGGCCGCGGACGCGATTTCGCCGGAGGCCGAGACGGCGCTGAACCGCTACGTCGCCGATTACGGCGGCGGGCTGATCGTCACGGGCGATACGCTGCGCGATTCGCGTTTTCACGGCACGCCGCTGGAAAAGGCGCTGCCGATCAAATTCGAGCCGCAACCGCCGCCGCCCACCCGCGAGCCGATCGCGGTCTATCTGTTGATCGATCGCTCAAATTCAATGAGCTACAACTCCCGCTTTCCAGCGGTGCGCGACGGCGAGCGGATCCGTTATGCGAAAGAAGCGGCGATCGCCCTGCTCAACCAGCTCGACGACACCGATTACGCGGGCGTTATCGCCTTCGATTCGGAACCCTACGTGCTGGGCCATCTGAAGCCCCTGGGAGAAGACCGCGCGGAATTGATCGGCCGGGTCGAACGGCTGGAGCCCGGCGGCGGAACCGACTTCAAAGAGGCGCTGGAGATCGCCGAGCGCGAAATCCTGGCGACCGGATTGCCGGTGCGCGAAGTGATTCTGCTGACCGACGGCGACACCAACCGCCAGTATCACGACCATGACCAGTTGATGGCCGATTACGCCAAGGAGGGCATCCCGGTCTCGACCATCCGGATCGGCCCGGACCTTGAGAATCTGCGCCTGTTGCAGGATTTCGCGCATGCGACCGGCGGAATTTTTTACCGCGTCGAGGACATCACGAAGCTTCCGCAACTACTGGTGCATCTGACGCACGAAGCGCAGAACTTCAAGCATCACGAGCGCACCACGGTAGAGATGGCCTCGGCCAGCGCGATTCTGAACGGAATCGCGCCGCGCGAAGTGCCGACGATGGAGTTCTTCGCCGCCACGGAGCCCAAGGAGGGCGCCGAAGTTCCCCTGTTGATCCGCAGTCCGAACCGAAGCACTCCGCTGCTGGTGACCTGGCAATATCAGCTTGGCCGCAGCGCCGTGTTCGTGGCGGATCCGGATTCGATCGGTTCGCTGGCGTGGCTGCGCTGGGATCGTTACGCCGAGTTCTGGTCGCAACTGGTGGATTGGGTGGCGCGGCCGGGCGATTCGGGATTGTTCACGGTGCGGGTGCGGCCCGCCGCCAACGGCGCCTTGACGATCGAAGCGGATTCGGCGGACGCGTCGCCAGAGCCGAACCTCTATGCGCGGATCGCCGGCGGCGGCCACGCCACGGATATCGCGATGACGGAAGTCGGGCCCGCCCGCTATCGCGGCGAGTCGGCGCCGCTGCCGCGCGGGAAGTACGCCGTCACGCTGATGTTGAAAGTGGGCGACACCGAAAAGGCGCTGCTCGAAAGACCGATCGCGGTGGCGGGTTCGGAACCTTCGGACACGGCTGAGATGCGCATCAGGCCGGTAAATCAGCGGCTGCTGCGTGAGATCGCAAGCGAATCGGGCGGCGCGTTCGCGCCGTCAATTGCCAGACTGGTGCGCCGTTCGGGCGCGACCGTGACCGGCTATCGTTCGCTCGCGCCGATTCTGCTGCCGCTGGCGATTCTGCTGATGCTGGGCGACGTGTTCGTACGACGTCGCATGATCGGCGATTAGGGAACCACGGAGCGGCTCTGGAATCGCCTGACACGGCGCACTTGCAACAAAAGGAACGCGTCAGAGCCGAAAATAACGGCGTGACGGTTGAATAAAACTGCAAACTGCGTCGTCGAGCGGGGGCAAATTCCGCCCCCGCCCCCCTCTCTGGTTGTGAATTGCGCTATAGCCGCTGTCCACGAGCGCGCTTTAGTGCGTCGCGGAGGAGCTATTCACCGAGATTGCGCAGCTCTTCGAGTTGCGCGGCGCCTTGATGCATCCGCCACTCGTCGATCGCCTCGACGTTGAAGCGCCAGTCGCTGCCGATTTTGAAGCCGGGCAACTGCCCCTTCTTCAGCAACCGGTAGATCGTCGAGCGATGGACGCGCAGATAATCGGAGAGTTCACCAACAGTTAGAACTTTTGCATCAGCCAACATCGCAGATTTCTTCCTTTTCTGGGGTTCTTGCCGCACACCATCCGCCTCATCATGCCGCTGGAGGGCGGAATTTGGACGCGGGACACTGTTTTGCCTCGAATTTCGCATGATCAAACCGTCCGCCTCGATCGGTCTCTTGCGTCGCGCCAGCCGCACGGCGCTCACAGCCCGAATTAAAAACCATACCGTCTGTTGAATCTCGTTTTCGGCATTTTATCGACGCGGTTATACACAATTGGATTAAGACATTCACAAGCCATGGTCAAGCCATCATTTGACGTTTTTTCAGGATGTATCGCTCAGTTTATAAAGTCAATTGATGTTTTATTGGCGCAAATTCCGCTATTCTGAACTAACCCGGAAAGCCATGGCTCGATTCAATGGCCTAATCGAGATGCTTACGCCTTATAAGACGCGCATTCTCCAGTTCGGTTACAAAAATCTTTTCGGCGTGAATTGCGAGATAGGGATTGTTTATGGAGGTTCGACCGCGCTTGCGGCGCGACACGGGTTGCCGCGAAAATGGCCGAAACTCGCGATGCCGATACCGTACGGAACCTATCGCTACGAAATCTGGCGCGCAGGCGCGCTGGCCGCCGTCGAAGAAGCTGTTGTCGCGCTGGGGCAACTGCGCGGCGAGAGGCGTTCGTCCACAGGCGCCAATCTGCACGCGGTCGAGGCGACGCTGGCGGCGGACGGCGCGATCATGCGGATTGGGCTGCGCTATCAGCGCGGGATGTTCAAACGCGACGCCGTTTACGAAGCCGTGGACGACACATTGCGAGGCAGTGTGAGCGCGATGGCCGGACGCAACGAAGTCATCGTCAAGCTGGGGCGTTTTCGTGAGCTCGATGCGGACTTGGTGGTATGCCGGGCGCTGATCATCGCGCGGACGCGCGCGCGCGGCCAGCGTCGCTTTACCGGGAGGGTGACGGTCATCGATCCGAATACGCTCGTCGCCGCATCTTACAAGCAAACCTACAGCCAAATTGATGATGTGGGCATGCGATGGCGTCGAGAGGCGCGGATGGGCGAAAGTGAAACGATCGAACTCGACGCCGACGGCCGGATCGTGCGAATTCGCGATGAGTGGGGAAGCGAAGCCCGTCTGGCGGAGTTCGCTCCCGCCAAGCCGAAGTAAGGTTCAGGCCGCGGCTTTTTCCACCGGCATCTTGCAATCACCGTCGAAGATCGCGCCCTCGTTGAGCACCAATCGGGGCGTACTGATCGTGCATCGCAAACGCGCCGTGGGCAGCGCTTCGACGCGCTCGCGCGCGATAATCTCGCCGCTCAAGGTTCCCGCGATCGTGATTCGGTTGGCTGCGATGCGCGCGGTTACGATCGCGCCCTGCGCGATAACGAGGTCGTCGGCGCTGATCTCGCCTTCGACTTCGCCTTCGATTTTCGCCGGCGCCTTGAAGATCAGTTTGCCGGAAACCTTGGCGCCCTTGCCGATGCGTGAATTGAAAGCGGTTTCGTCGATCGCAGCCATCCGAGTCGGTCCCCCTTTTCGCGACTGAAGCGCAATGATGCCGGGAATGGATGAGCGGGGCAATCGAAATCGGCGCCTGCGGAATAATTCACGATTCCGCGGATAGGGACTTGTGTTATGCTGCGTGATACCGCTCTTTAACGGCGATTTCAGGGATCGTACGCATGAATCGCGGATTGCTGGCGAAATTGAGCGCGATGCTGATCGGCGTGGCGGCGATCGTCGGCGCGGGATGCACGCGCAGGCCGGCGAATGCGCCGGGGAACGCCAGTTCCTCGATGGCGGCGCCCGCGCCGCCCGGAAGCGCGCCCGGAGATTCCGGCGTTTATGGCTTTTCGGGCGCAAGAGTTCCGGACAGCGATCCGCAGGGAGTCATCGGCGAATGTATTTGGATATACGACGCCGCTAATCGCAATCAGGTCGCCAAAGGCGACTGTATCGAGAGTGCGCCGGGAAGATTTCGCGTCCGGCTGAAGCCCGGCCGTTATGTCGTGCGCGGTCCGGGCGGAAGCAAACCGATCGAAGTAAAACCGGGCGGCTGGATCAGGATCATGTCGATCGTCGCCCTGCCGATGGCGCCGTAGAATCGATCGGCGGCCAATCGCGGTGATCCTGTCGAAGCGAATTGAATTCGACGGCGGAAGCGATTTATTTTCAATCCCTGAGGCACGCGCGGGCGCGCATCAAATCAGTTTACGGAAGGGCTGAATGTTCGACTTCAAAGGCAAGGTCGCGCTGATCACTGGCGGAACGCGCGGACTAGGCCGCGCGATCGCGATGCAACTGGCCAAGGGCGGCGCTACCATTGCGCTCAATTACCGGCGCGACGAGGAAAGCGCCAAACGCACGCTCGCCGAGGTGCGCGCCCATGCGCCGCGATCGATTCTGATCCGCGCCGACCTGGAGCACGACGCGGAAGTGCGCGCGATGGTCGCGGCGGCGGCGCAGGAATTCGGCCGGCTCGACTTTTTGATCGTCAACGCGGCGGCGACCGCGTTCAAGCCGCTGCTCGAAGCGAAACCGCACAACCTGACGCGCACCTTCAATCTGAGCGTGGGAGGTTTCGTCGCCGCGGTGCAGGAGGCGAGCAAGTTCATGGGCGAGGGCGGACGAATCATCATGATTTCCGGTATCGATTCTATTCGCCATCTGCCCGGACACGGCGTGCTCGGCGCCGCCAAAGCCGCGATGGAAGCGATGGTGCGCGACTTCGCGTTCGAGCTGGGACGCCGCGCAATTACCGTAAATGGCGTGAACTTTGGGATGATCGACAGTGATTCCTCGCGAATCTATTTCGGCGACGATTTCGAACGCGCGCTCGACGTAACTGCCGCGCGCACCGCATTGGGCCGTCTGCCCGAACTGGACGAAATCGCTTCGGTGGTCGCGCTGCTGTGCACGCCCGAAGCGCGATATTTGACGGCGCAGACGCTGATGGTTGACGGCGGGCTGACGCTGGCGTCGCCGCTGGCGCGCTGACGAGGCGAGCGCTTCGATTCGCCAGCCCATCACTGGCACGGATGGAGTTTTAATATGGCGAGCGAAAATCAATCGACATGGACGGCGGGCGCGCCCGTCAACGGCGTCGTGCATCTCAAGACCGGCGACGAAATCGCGCGGCTGAAACAAAGCGCGCAATGGGCCAATGGCGATCGCGCCGCTGAGAGCCTGGCCAAAAACGGCGAATTGAGCGTGACGCTGATGGCGCTGAAACGCGGCGCGGCGCTCAAGGAGCATCACGCGCGCGGCACGGTCGCGGTGACGGTTCTTGCCGGCGCGATCCGGCTCAACGGCGCGGATTACGCGGCCGGCGACGTCGCGGTAATCGATCGCGAGATTCCGCACGCGGTCGAGGCGCTCGAGGAAAGCGCGCTGCTGTTGACCGCCGCGCTCAAATAAGCCGAACGAACTAGACGCGGCAGAGCAGGCCGCCATCAACCGCGATCGCTTCGCCGGTTACGAAACTGGAAGCGGGCGAGGCCAGATAAAGCAGCGCGCCCGAAATCTCTTCGGGTTTGAGCAGGCGGCGATAGGGCAGATATTTAACCAGCCTTTCGCCGAATTCGCCCGCTTCCAGCGCAGGACTGCCGGGTTCCTCGGTCCAGCCGCATTCGAGCAGGTTGATTCGCACCTTCCGCCGCGCCCATTCGAGCGCAAGCGCGCGCACCAGGTTGCGAACGGCGCCCTTGGCGGCGCAATAAAGCGAAGCGTTGGGAACGCCCCGCTCCGCCATTACATTGGTAATCGTAACGATCGATCCGCCGCCGCGCTGAAGCATCACGCGGCCGATCTCTTGAAGCGCCATCCAGACCGCTTTGAAGTTTTCGTCCATCACGCGGTCATAGGCAGAATCATCGATCGTTTCGACCGGCGCGTAGAGGGGCGCATCGAGCGCGGTGACAAGGATGTCGAGGCCGCCAAGTTCAGCGACGGCGCGGTCGGCGGTCGCCGCTAAATCGGCGCGGATCGAGGCGCGCTGCGTGCGCGCCGCCGCCTTGACGCCGAGCGCTTGCGCGGCCTTGGCAACCTGCTTCAGAGACTCGTCGGCGCCGACGTCCTGCGACGCAAGCATCACGTTCGCGCCCGCCTCGGCCAGGGTGAGCGCGGCGACGCGGCCGACCGGATGCTCCGCGCCGACGACCAGCGCCGCTTTGCCCGCGAGCGAATAATCCCGCAAACCGGGTGGAAGGTTTTTTTGATCAGCCATGGGCGACCTCGGATGATGCGCGGAGGCAGGGTCAGGCGGGCTTGCCGGGCGCCACGCCGGTCGGCACGATGCCGCCGGCCAAGCCGCCGCCGTCGATGATGATCAACTCGCCGTTGATATGGTCGGACGCATCGGAAGCGAGAAACACCGCAAGTGGTCCGACGTCCTCGTCGTTGCCGGGACGGCCGATCGGGATGAATTTGCCGCCCTTGAAGAACTTCATCATCGCTTCGTTGTGCGGAAAGATGCCGGGGACGATGCAGTTCGTCTGGATATTGTTGTCGGCATAGGTCAGGGCCAGCGAACGCGTGAGCTGAAGCACGGCGCCCTTGGAGCAGGCGTACATGTAGTTGTGCTTGCCGCCGCGCAGGCCGTATCCGGAAGCGACGTTGATGATTTTGCCGCGGCCCGCCTTGAGCATATGCGGAATCACGGCGCGCGCGCAGAAGAACTGGCTGGAGAGATTCACGTCGATGCCGCGGCGCCATTCGTCGTCGGTGATTTGATCGATCGGCTTGCCGAAGGAGTCCTCGCCGATGCCGGCATTGTTGACCATCACGTCAATCCGGCCGAATTCCTTTATCGCCGCCGCGACCATCGCGTTGACGTCGGCGGAACGGCCAACGTCGGTCGGCACGACCAGGCATTTGCGTCCGGCGGCTTCGACCAGCGCCTTGGTTTCGTTGAGTTGATCGAGCGTGCGCGACGCGGCGACGATATCGGCGCCGCAATTGGCGAAGCGCACCGCCATCGCGCGGCCGAGGCCGCGTCCGCCGCCGGTGATGATGGCGACCTTGCCGTCGAGTTTGAAGCGGTCGAGTATCATGGAACCTCCGCGCGACGGGCGAACCTCCCAGTCCGCATTGGATTCAAACTTAGCCGGTTGGCGAAGAATGCGGAACGCCGGCCGATTCCGGCCGGGACGGCAAGGAAACTTTTGACGCAACCGTCGCAGCCGTTATATCGTTCGATCGAGGTCATCGGCGGCCATGCCCTTAAAGCTCGAAATGTTCTCCGATTTCATTTGCCCCTTCTGTTACATCGGCTTTGAAGTCGTGCGCAAGCTCAAACCGGAATTCGATTTCGAACTCGAATGGAAGGGCTTTCAGATCCATCCGGAGTGGCCGGCCGAAGGCATGCCGGCGGCGCAATGGCGCGGCGGGATGGATGCGGAGACGCGCAAGGCGATCTGGACGCGAATCGTGGGCATGGGCGAAGCCGCGGGAATCGCGATGAAGCCGCCGGAGACGTATGCGAATTCCCGGCTCGCGCTGGAAGCCGCCGAGTTCGCGAAATCAACCGATCGAGCGGAAGCTTTTGAAGAGCGAATTTATCGCGCCTATTTCAGCGAGGGGCTGAATATAGGCCAGATCGGCGTGATCAAGGAATTGGCGGCGGATGCCGGAATCGACGCGGCGGCGATGAGCGAAGCGATCGAATCGGGGCGTTATCAGGCGACGCTGAAAGAAACCGCGGCCGCGGCGCATCAGCGAGGCGTAAGCGGCGTGCCGACGTTTTTCGCCGGCGAATTCCCGATGGTCGGAGCGCAAAGCGAAGACGTGATGCGGATGCTGCTCAAGCGCGCCAGCGAACGGTTTGGCGCGGCGAAATAGCCGGAGATGGCGCAACGGCTGGATTTGCGCGGCGTCAAATGCCCGCTGAATTGGGCGCATGCGAAAGTGCGGCTGGAAACGATGGCGCGCCGCGAAATCCTGGAGTTGCTGATCGACGATCCGCGCGGCGTGCGCGATATACCGCGCGCCGCCGAGGCCGAAGGCCATGCGGTGGTCGCGGTCGAAGCGTGCGCCGGGGGCTGGCGCGTGGCGATCGAAAAATAGACCGCGACTGGATTCGCGCGCACCGCAGCGAAATAATCAGGCTCACGGAAATCGGGCGAAACCATAAAGGATTGCGGCGATGAACGCTGAACAAAAGCGCAAAATACTGGAGTTGCTCGGACAGGAGCACGTCGCCGTGTTGATTACGCAAGGCGATCGCTGGCCGACCGGAACATTGCAGGCGTTCGCCGAAACCGAGGAACTCGACCTTCTGTTCATCATGCGTTACGGCGTCGAGAAATATCAGAACCTGGTAAAACATCCGCGGGCCACGGTGCTAGTGGATACGCGAGACGTCGGGAACGTTCCGACCTTCGAAATCACGCGCGCCTCGATTCAGGGCGAAGCGGCCGAGGTGCCGCGCGAGAGCGCCGACTGGGAGCGCTACAAGGCGATTTTCCTGAAGAAGAATTCTTTCGAAGCGCCTTTTTTCGGATCGGACACGCTCAGAATGATGCGCATCACGCCGCGGCGCATCTCATATGCGGCGGGCCTCAAGGACACCTTCTGGGTCGAGTTGTAGTTGCTTGCGGCGCTTCCGCCGCGCCGCTTCCCGCAAATCAATAACTCTCCGCCGCGAATATAAGGGGCTCCGCCACGTCTGCGTGGGTGGGGCCGTTCGCCTGCGCGCCCCCGCACCCGCGGCAAGGGCACACGACTTGCTGATCCGTCACGCTGAAAGCGGGCCGATGCCGCATC